>JAHHHW010000119.1 GCA_019359115.1 Pelatocladus maniniholoensis HA4357-MV3 | reverse complement strand
GGGATTAACCAAATCATATCGTAAACGTTGCGTTCGCCAAGCGTGCCGGATGGCATCAGTGGGTCTTCTAGACCCCGTAGCAACATCAGTTTAGAATCCCCCGTGTTTCAACCGGGGGAGATGTCAAAGATTATTCCCATTTTTTTATTTTGCTCCAATCAATGGGAGAAAGTAAGAAAAGCTTCAGATTTAGCCCCGGCAGTTTGCATTATCCTATTCTCAAACAGGTTGAGTCCACAAATACGCCATGTGTCAACTGCTAGGAATGAATTGCAATACTCCCACAGATATTTGCTTTTCTTTTGAAGGCTTTGCGGCACGGGGGGGAAAAACTGATGATCACCGCGATGGTTGGGGTATTGCTTTTTTTGAGGGTAAAGGATGTCGAATGTTCATTGATGCCAAACCCTCGATAAATTCTGCCATAGCAGAATTAGTCCGATGCTATCCGATTCACTCCACCCATGTAATCGCCCATATTCGCAAAGCAACTCAAGGTGAAATTATTCTCGAAAATTGCCATCCCTTTCGTCGGGAACTGTGGGGACGATATTGGGTATTTGCTCACAATGGTGATTTACTAGAATTCAATCCTACGGGTATGCAATATTATCAACCTGTAGGCAATACTGACAGTGAAAAAGCTTTTTGCTTGATTTTAGAAACCATACGTCAAAGTTTTCCTGAAGGTAGACCCTCTCTGGAAAAAATATATCCTGTCTTGAGAGATATAACTGATCAAATTTCGACAAAGGGTGTTTTTAATTACTTGTTATCAGATGGCGAATACTTTTTTACTCACTGTTCTACAAAACTTTGCTATATAGTCAGACAAGCCCCCTTTGCTGCTGCTCACCTGATTGATCAAGACGTGACAGTAGATTTTAGTGAATTGACAACTCCAAGCGATCGCGTTGCTGTGATTGCTACGACTCCTCTCACCGACAACGAAGTTTGGACACCCATCAAACCGGGGGAATTGCTAGTATTTCAAGATGGTTTACCTTTGAAGTTAAGTTAGTCCTCTACTCGCGCACGACAATTAAAGACTTGTCATATCATGTCCAATTAATCATTTTATATTCCCACTGCGATCGCAAGATGATCTGTTCTCTTTCCAATATCTAAAACAGTCTGTCCAAAACTAACCTGCGAAGACTCTTTGCAACACACCAAAATCTTTTGTCAGTCTGCTCAAGCGAATTTTTGTGGGCGATCGCGACGTAACTCTACCATAGAAACTAGAAACTGAACTGCTCTGTATTATAGGTATTTTACTGTGGAGCAAGACCTTCGAGAGCAACTCAAATTAATTGTCGGACAGTCCCTCAGTGAATCTCAGACTCCTGGTGCTGCGATCGCTATACGTATCAATGGTCAGGCTTTTCTTGAAACAGGCATTGGCTATCAAGATCACGAACATCAGGTATCACTGCCCACAGATGCTAATTTCTACATCTACAGTATCACTAAAACTTTGATCGCAACGGCATCGCTGCACCTGGTTGGCGAAGGATTTCTTGAACTGGATGCGCCTGTGCAAAATTATTTGACTGATTTTCCGCTAGATCTCTCTGTCACACTTCGCCAACTTTTAAGTCATACTAGCGGATTACCAGATTACGGTGGTGTACCTGCATATTCTGAGGCTATCAAAGCAAATCCCAGTTATCCTTGGTCAACAGAAGCATTTCTTGACCTTGCCTACAGGCAAGGACTACAATTTGTACCGGGTAAAGGATGGGCATATTCAAACATCGGCTATTTGTTACTCAAATGTATTCTTGAGAAAACAACAGGTTTATCGATACAGAAGCTCTTAAATAAAATTATTTTCAGTCCTCTGTCTTTGAAAAAAACCTTTGTTCCAACAACTTTATACGATGTTGATGAACTTACGCCAGGATATACCGCTTTTTTCAGTGGAGATCAACTGCAAGATATGACCCGCATTTACCATCCAGCGTGGGTCGCGCATAGTGTCGTGATCTCAACTGCACCAGAACTTGCAAAAATTATAGACGCGCTGTTTACAGGTCAAATCCTTGATCTGTCACTCGTTGAGCAAATGTCTCGCCCCATTCACAACCTCGGAAAGTATAAGTTATTTGAAAATCTAGGATATGGATTGGGGCTATTTGTAGATACAGAGTCTTCACACGGAAAGGTTAAAGGACATACAGGGGAAGGGCCAGGATATTCAGTCGCTGCATTTCATTTTCCAAGACTGGCGGGTTATGGTACAACAATCGCAGCACTGGTTAATCGAGATAAATCTGATTATGGATTAGCTCTGGTTTATAAAATAGCTGACGTTATTGAAAGTATCCCGGCGATTAGAAATTGTGGCTACACAAACTAAGTCCGAAGACACGGATTAACAAAAATCAAAGGTATCCCGGCGATTTCTAATCGCCTGGTGCAAAATCTCTTTTTACCTTTACCATATATACGCGACTTGCACTGCAAAGGAGTATCTCTGTGCAGCCTGACTTACTAGGCTTGGAAATAACTAAGGGAGAATTGAAACGTTTAACTGGTGTCAAACCAGAAGTTTTCCTCCTACCTTCGATGATGTCTAATCGCCAACAGCGATTTGCATTTCTACTCAAAGAAGTGCGGGAAACATTGCTTTTGATTTTGTTAATTACCGCATTAATTTATGGGTTAATTACTCTGACAATGGGTTCCCAAATTGGCTTAGGAATTATCTTACTAATTGTCGTAGCGATCGCAGTGGTAGTTGGGCGTTGGTTGTGGCGACGTTTTCGTTATCCCAAATCATTAATAATTATTTTAAATGAAGTTGATAAATATCATGCAGGGGTGCAAGCAGTAGATAATCTTGACCAGCAAGCCATCTCAGAAAACCCAGAAAATAATAGTCATGATCGAGAAAATGTTATTTCTGCACTGCAATTGGTGAGAGAAGATTTAGTTCGTGGTTTGAAAATCGAGCGACTATTAAGGGATAATAAAAAATCGCTTACTGAGCAACAAGAGTTGTCTGTCAATAATTTAGCTAATCTCCAAGCTTTGCAAGTTAGCAGTTCAGCAGGGGAATATGCTCAAATTCTCAATCAATTATTACAGATTGACTTAGATGTACAAAGCCAGATAAGAAAATTACAGTAAGTAGTTGGGGACAAATGACGACCCCAACGAGTTAGCTTTATTTATGTTGACTTACTTAGTAGCTCCCTTAATATAAAAATGATCATAAAGCCAAAAATAATCGTCCTTGATGATGATCCAACTGGTTCACAAACAGTCCACAGCTGTTTATTACTTATGCGTTGGGATGTGGATACTTTACGCATGGGATTGCAAGACGATGCACCAATTTTCTTTGTATTAACAAATACTAGAGCCTTACCGCCTGAGTCGGCTGCTTCTGTCACCACAGAAGTTTGTCAGAATTTGCAAGCAGCTTTAGCGGTTGTCCCCTCACCCCCTCCTACTCCCCCGCAAGCGGTGGAGGGACAAGGAAAAGATTTGAATGTCGGGGGGGATATGGGAGGATTTCTGATCGTCAGTCGTTCTGACTCGACTTTGCGAGGACACTACCCAATTGAAACCGATGTGATTGCTGAAGAACTCGGCCCTTTTGATGCTCATTTTCTCGTCCCGGCTTTTTTTGAAGGTGGACGTATTACCCGCGACAGCATACATTATCTAATTGTTGATGGTGTTCCTAAACCTGTGCATGAAACAGAGTTTGCCCGTGATTCTGTTTTTGGCTACCATCACAGTTACTTACCCAAATATGTAGAAGAAAAAACACAAGGACGGATTCATGCAGACTCCGTAAAAAGATTTTTACTTGCAGATATTCGTAATGGCAGTTTAGAAGCCTTGATGAGCCTGAGTGGTAATCAGTGCTGTGTTGTAGATGGAGAAACTCAAGCGGATTTAGATCGTTTTGCTCAAGATGTTTTAGCAGCAGCAAGTCAAGGTAAACGCTTTTTATTTCGCAGTGCTGCCAGTATTTTAACAGCTTTGGCTGCTTTACCTGAGCAAGCGATCGCACCGGAAAATATGGCTGAGTATGTACGCAATGGCAAACCAGGGGCTGTGATTGTGGGTTCTCATGTCAAAAAAACAACTCAGCAGCTAGAAGCACTACTACAAGCAGAAGGTACATTCGGGGTTGAAGTTGAAGTGGCGCGTTTATTGGATGATGTCGATCAATCTGCCACATTGTTAAGCGAAGTCCTCGAAAATGTTCACACTGCTTATGCAAGCGGCAAAACACCAGTAGTTTACACTAGTCGCCAAGAACTTACTTTTAAAGATGTGAATACACGGTTAAAATTTGGGGCTAAAGTTTCCCGTTTATTGATGGATGTTGTCCGAGGTTTGCCAGCAGATTTAGGATTTTTAATTAGTAAAGGTGGTATAACTTCTAACGATGTCTTGAGTACAGGATTAGCCTTGACTTCAGCCCGATTACTCGGTCAAATCTTACCCGGTTGTTCAATGGTACGGACTCCAGCTGACCATCCGCAGTTTCCAAATTTGCCAGTTGTCCTATTTCCAGGTAATGTTGGTGATGCTAATGGCTTGGCAACTGTATTTCAAAGGTTGAGTCAAGAGTAAATACCCCCAAGGACGCACTGGCTTGGCTACACAAACCAAGTCCCTATGCGCGGACTAACCCAAAATCAAGAGTTTTAAACCCACGTAGGTGGGTTTTGTATGTATAGCTGCGACTTCTAGTCGCCAGGTGCAAGATATCAGTTCAAACGGACTCAAACACTTTCCTAGTCAGATTTATCTGACTTTAGCTATTAGCCAATAAATTTATTTATTGGCGGGATGAAAAGCTGATGCAAAATATGAGAAACTAAACTTTTGTGATTCGTAAACTAACTTTTGCGACTCGCAAACTAGCTTTTGCAACTCGCACACGAAGCTTTTACAACTCGTAAACTAACTTTTGTGATTCGCAAACTAGCTTTTGCAACTCGCAAACTAGCTTTTGCAACTCGCAAACGAAGCTTTTGCAACTCGCAAACGAAGCTTTTGCAACTCGTAAACTAACTTTTGCAACTCGTAAACTAGCTTTTGCAACTCGTAAACTAGCTTTTGCAACTCGTCATTTTCAAAGACGAATACGAGATTTTGTAATGCCGTTTTTAGGATCAGTTATGGAGACGCCTGTGTTTTGAAAATTTGTCAGAGTATCGGCTACAGTAGCTGATGGGTTCTTCTGCTTATAAACAGCCCACGCTCCTGTGACATGGGGAGCAGCCATCGAAGTTCCGTAGAAGTTACTGTAACTACCACCCGGAATCGAAGAGTAAATTGCTTCTCCTGGAGCCAAAAGAGATAGAAATGAAGCACTGTTAGAATAACTCGATACTTCATCAACAGCACCGACAGAACTACCATCTTTGGTAGAACCGACACTAATTGCTGATGAGATGCAACCAGGGAAACTCAGACCATTAGTGCTACCGTTATTTCCAGCAGCAATCACAGTAGCAATTCCAACAGAGCTAAGATTATCGATGATTGCTTTGAGGTCTTTACTGGTTGTATCACAGTTACTCGTATAGTTACCTTCTCCTAAGCTCATATTAACTGCTGCAATTGTGAAGTTGGAACGGAGATTGTAAACCTGTTCTAGACCTCGTATTTGATCACTCAAATAACTCAAGACACAGGGTGATGGATTTGGATCGCACTGGCTAGCAGAATTAAACCGAGAGAAGATTTGAATAGCAATGATTTTAGCGTCTTTGGCAACCCCAGAAAAGTTAGGGCCTTTACCCGCAGCGATTCCAGCCACATGAGTACCATGGTTACAGTCATTAATACTAGTGGCGCAATTAACTGCGGAGCCACTACCTACCTGTTGAAGCGATCCATTTGGGCATAAACTTGCACTTTGGTAGGCTGAATCAGTTGTTGAGTAACAAGCTTCTGAAACCACCTTACCTGCTAAAAAAGGATGGCTGGAGTCTACACCTGTATCTAAAATAGCAACTGTTTGCCCTGCACCTGTATATCCACTTTCCCAAACTTTATTAGCTCTAGTCACAGAAATACTTTCTGTCAGCGTCGTTGGTATAGCTATGTCTTCTTGAATACTAACGATGTTGGGATCAAATTGAAGAAGTGCCAAAGATCGAGCGTTGAGCTGGGCAGCAAAATAAGGAATTGTCTTAAACTTGGTGATGGCAGTGGGATTATAAGCTGAAAGTTTGGTCAAGACAACATTTTGTATTTGAGCGATCGCTGTTCTTTGACTCGGAACTAAAGTTGTTGCTAGCCTGCCTTCAGGTATAAAATTTGCTTTTAAACCAATGATGACTCTGACTTTGCCGTATTTGTTTGCTTTAGAAATTAGGTGATCAAGCTCTGGAGGATTGGTTTGTCCCAAGCTATCAGCAGGAGGGCTGATCTGAGCATGAGCCGGAGCTACCAGCGTTTTCAAGCTTACAAGAACTATAGATAAAGATGAAAAACAGGAAAAGTATAATAAACATGAGTGGATTGTTGAACCTAATCTCATTACTTATAATCCTTGTTGGACAAAAAATCCTTTGAAACCAGGAACTTATATTATTGGAATTTGGACAAAAAGTGAACTGCTAGTGCAACTCATAAAATAAAAATTACCATTATAAGCTGTCTTAATTCGTATTTAAGCGGAGGAACAAGAGGCTTTTGTTAAATAAATTTACACATATTTTCTACAGTTTCACTATAAAGTCTGATACATTCGACGACCAGACAAGAAAAGCCCATAAGCTTTCTGCCCATAACAAAGGGATTTATTTATATCAAGAATTTTGGGAAATGAGATGTTTTTCCCTTTTCCCTTGGTAGCATCCCAAATGTTCAAAAAACCCGCCTGCGATTGAAATCGCTTAAAGCAGACTACTTGATTTTATGAAGTCGTCTTGAGACGACTTGTGCTATTGGCTAACGGTTTAAACCCAAGCGCGGTATATTGAAAAAATTGGGATGCTCCCTTTCCCTTGAAGGCAGACAGAGGTGTTGCGGATGAACCAGTTTTGCAAATAATTCTGTAGAAATCGCGTTGTACAATTGTTGGAGCCACGATTTCAGTAGTTTGTTTCAAATCGTGCTTCCAAATTCTTAAGAGAATTTGTGCTAAATTCTTATACCAAGCCAGGGTAAACATCTATCATTTATATGAGCTTCTGAAGACAGGAATTTGTTCTGTCTGACTTGTGTTTGATAATTTACAACTTTCAACAACTCAGTATCAAAGACAAATAATTTAAGATTGTTAATTGCTCAGTTTTTCTCTTTAGGCTAGTGTTGCATGACTTCTGATTCTGCTATGCCCGATCTCAAGTCACATTCTGCTGTTGATGATGCAGAATCAATCTCCAGCCTTTCTGATATAGAGGTAAAGTTTACTGTTTCTGATCAAGATCAAGATACTGTTACAGAGACTGATTCTGTTGTTGATGATACGGAGTCCACTTCTATACTTCCAGAAGCGGAGATCAATTCTGTTCTGCTGTATTTAAAGTCCAATTCTGTCTCCGGTGAACTGGAATCAAATTCTGCTGTTGCTAGTGTAGAGTCTGATACAGTTGTGGATGCACAATTGCATGTTGACCTCTTGCATAAAGAGTTGCCTAAATCACCTCCAGCAGAAAATGGGGTCAAGAAGAATATCCAAATTCAGATGAAAACAGAGGAGGGAAAATTCTTATTAATTTTGCCCACAGAATCCCAACTGTCTGGTTCGGAACGAAATTGGAATGATCTTTGGCAACAATTAAAGGTACGACTTCATGGTAGCGATCGCTTGACCGCACCGAATACACCTGTGCATTTAGTAGCAAGCGATCGGCTTTTAGATGCAAGACAACTGCAACAACTCGCCGAATCTTTGAGCCAAGCGCAAATGCAACTGAAATCGGTTGCTACCAGTCGTCGCCAAACTGCGATCGCAGCAGTTACTGCTGGCTACTCTGTTGAACAAATACAACGAGAAAATATCCTTGCTTCTAATTCTAAAGTCAGCAACAAACCCTCAAAAGATGCTCTTTATCTAGAGATGACAGTGCGCTCAGGTGTAGAAATTCGCCACCCTGGAAGTGTCATTATCTTAGGAGATGTAAATCCAGGTGGTATCGTAGTTGCAGATGGTGATATTCTCGTGTGGGGTCGTCTCCGAGGAATTGCTCATGCTGGTGCTGGGGGTAATCGTGAGTGTCTGATTATGGCCTTGCAAATGGAACCAACCCAATTGCGGATCGCAGATGCTGTTGCTAGAGCGCCAGAAAAATCACCGATGCAATTTTATCCCGAAGTGGCATACGTGACACCACGAGGAATTCGTATCGGTAGGGCTAGTGATTTTTCTAAGACCCTATTTAATCGGATCAACCAAGAGCCATAAAGCTCTATTGTTATATATTTACAGAAACATCATCGAGCGCGTTTTTGTCATGACTCGCATTATTGTGATTAGCTCCGGTAAGGGAGGCGTGGGTAAAACCACTTGTACAGCCAATTTAGGCATGGCTTTAGCAAAAATAGGGCGTCAAGTAGCATTAGTTGATGCAGATTTTGGCTTGAGAAATCTAGATTTGTTGCTAGGACTAGAAAATCGCATTGTTTATACGGCGGTAGAAGTTTTAGCTAGGGAGTGTCGCCTCGAACAAGCATTGGTAAAAGACAAGCGTCAACCAAACTTAGTCTTGTTACCTGCGGCCCAGAACCGTACAAAAGATGCAGTCACTCCTGATCAGATGAAACTATTGGTAAATGCACTGGCACAAAAGTATCAATATGTGATTATTGATAGTCCCGCAGGTATTGAAATGGGGTTTAAAAATGCGATCGCCCCAGCCAAAGAAGCATTAATTGTTACTACACCTGAAATTGCTTCTGTCCGAGATGCTGATCGCGTCGTCGGGTTATTAGAAGCACAAGGTGTCAAACGCATTCATTTAATAATTAACCGGATCAAACCCGCAATGGTACGGGCAAATGATATGATGTCTGTGCATGATGTTCAGGAACTTCTGGCAATTCCTCTAATTGGGGTGATCCCGGATGATGAGCGCGTTATAGTCTCTACCAATCGCGGCGAACCTTTAGTATTAGCAGAAACTCCCTCTTTAGCGGCTACCGCATTCGATAACATTGCTCGCAGATTGGAAGGTGAAACCGTCGAATTTCTTGAACTCGACTCACCCAACGACAGCATCTTCTCTCGTCTCAGAAGATTGTTGTGGACAAAAATAATTTGATGTTTTCTCCATCTGTCCATACTTAGCAGCAATGATCATTGAACTTCTAGAACGATTATTTACTCGTAATTCTGACGTTAACAGTCGCAACCAAGTTAAGCGTCGCCTACAATTAGTAATTGCTCACGACCGCGCTGATTTAAGCCCCCAAATGATCGAAAAAATGCGGCAAGAAATATTGGATATTGTTTGTCGCTATGTCGAAATCGAAACCGAGGGTTTAGAGTTTTCTTTAGAAAGCAATCAGCGAACAAGCGCTTTAATCGCCAATGTTCCTATACGTCGGGTTAAAGAAGAATCTACAGAAAATAATGAGAATAAAGAAAATAAAGAAAAGAATGAATTGGAAAGTAGTGAGATTACATAGTTATTCGCATTTTTATTAAGTAGTCGATAAAAAGATATTAGTTAAATTCAAGGTGTGCTACAGCATTCCTAAATTTTTAGTTAACAACAAGATCCCCGACTTTTACCCGGAGGGTAAAAGTCGGGGATCTTGAGTGTGAATTTTTACAAATACAAATAATTTATGACTGCTAAGTACTTAGGCAAAAATATTTATGCTCTGGTGAGTCAATTTGATTTAGCTCTAACGCTTGCGATTGCGTCGTTACGCTCCGCTCATTTTGTCGGTGGTTCTGAGTTTTCGATAGTGAGTTTCTTAATATGCTGATCTAAATTTTGCAACAGGTTATTGAGAGCATTGAAAGACTCTATCTGACTAGAGTTAACATTGCGGCTAACTAATATTCTCTCTTGTAATTCATGCAATTTATAGCTAAGTTGTTGAGAGATACTTAAGGCATCACGACTAAGACGGGTTAACTGTTGTTGTTGATAAAATTTTAACGCTGCTCCTCGTAGTACCTGAAGGGTAGCTTCTTCACCGTACATACCTGGCATAACTCGCAAGCGTAATAATAAACGATCTTGTTGATATAGACATTCTCTCTCGACTTGTTTCGGTTCTGCAAGCGTGATTACAGGAAGAGAACCAAATCTTTTCAACTCATTCATGACTCCTTGAAAAACGGATAGAGGTACTTTCTCTAATACTGATTGCAAAACTCCATTTTCACTCCACAGAATTCTGCCTGTGTAAGGTAGTCTTTCTAAATACAACCGACCAATTCCTCCTGCTAAAACCCTACCCAATAATTCTTCTAATAATTTTTTTGGTGGTAAGGTTAACAGTGTTTCTACAGGAGAGAATTCTTCTGCCGTTGGGACTGATAAAATCGGTAAGTTTCCTGTGGTTACAACATGATAATTCCCTTGTTCTGTTTGTTTTGCTTCTGTTGTATGGGGATTTGTAACGACTACAGGATGAGACATACTATTTGCTTGTGGGTTAGGCAAAGAATCTAATTCTAGGAGAGTATTTTCAGTTTGAGTCAAGTTTGAATTCGTTGGTGGTTGGGGAGTGGATGTTGATTGCTGTTCTGGCTGTTCTTGGGTTGCTGAGTGAGATGTATTTTTGTAGTTTAGGTATGATGAAAGTATTTTGCGGTGAATATCGCCTGTAATATTTTTAAGTACTAATGTACAGTTGATGTAAGACAAGATACGATGAACGTAATCTAATGCCGCATTATCTTCTTGATTGACCATACCTAACAACAAGCTGTTATCTTCCATTTTCAATGGCACAACTTGATGGTATAGGCAAGCTTCAAAGGACAGAAAATTCTCGATCAGCTGGAATACTTGCTCGCGTTCTATTCCTTGCTTACATAGTATTTGTGTATCGGATTGTACTTTTTGCTGATCGCTAAACTCTGTATTGGTTGATTTGTCCTTTGAAGACAACATAGGCTTAGATTGCTTGATATTTGTATATCCTATTCTGCCCAGAAACTTTTTGGCAGTAAACACATCATGATATTTAGATAAATAAAAGTTAAATTAGCTACAAATAAGCCTAAACTTAATCTGGATTCAATATCGGTAACAATTAGCAGTAAATGGCTAGCAGTTGGTAGTCGTTTATTGCTTATCGTTGGGAGTAACTAACCCTACAGTCATATAGTAGTGGGGAAACTCCCTATTATGCAATTAACAACCAACAATCCTGCATACCCTACTCTTCGCTTCTCAAGGTCTGAGCTATCAAGTAGACTTTAGTCCATTCACCCATTGCTTGATGGGTTTTGAGTTTTAATTTTTTCGCTATATCTTCTATACTATTGCCTGCTCGTCGTAGTTCTAGAACCTGTCGCTGAGTCGGGGTCAATTTTTCATGAAATTGCTGAAGTTGGTTTGGTGTCAGTCCCAGATTATGCTCTTTTAATGATGTTTGTAGCCAGGATTCGACTAGTTCTGGTTTGTCTTTGAGAGCAAAAACACGCACCGCGTGGTAGCTAACTTTTTCTCGCAACCGATAAATTACATTGATTGGCTTACCTAATTTTTTGGCGATCGCATCTTGGGATTGACCTTGTAAGTATAGCCGTAACCAATCTACTGCTTCTTGTCCCAGATTTTCTAATAAGTAATTTTCAAATTCGTCCTTGACAGAATGTCGCAGGGTTTGTTGTTCTTCTTGTTCTTGTGCTTCTTGATATTCTGCGATCGCTTGGGTGTCTACTAAGTTTACTCGATTATCGCTGTCGTCAGCGAGGATCTCTTCTGAGACTAGCCTCACCGTATCACCACCAGGTACTTGGGTTAAGCCACCACGTTGGGTACGACGTAAAAAATTTACAAATCTATAAACTAGTAGAGGTTGATTACGTACTGGTCGCAGGCAATATTCTTCTACACTGGCAAATAGCAGAGCGCTCCGTAAGCGAGGATCGGTTGTAAATTCCGAGATCAAAGCCATTTGCTGTTGCATGTAGTTATCGCTTTGCAGCAGTTCTTGAATGACTTCTTGCAATACATCCAAAACTGAGCGTTGGCGATCGCGACTTAAAGCCACCCATGTCTGAATTTTATTTCGTAATGTGACTAGACTTCCCAAGCGAGTCAGTAAATTCTTATAAGCAGCTTCTCGTCCTTTACCCAAATAACGCTGATTTAAAATCTTCCAGCGATACTCCATTGCTTGTTTAAGAATATCTGATTGTTTTGGATCTTCAAATCGCTGTTGATTGCTGCCTAATAGCCAGCGAACAATGCTTTCTTTACTCGCTGTGGGTTGTTGTGGACACTCAACTTCCAGCCGTTTACGCCAAAATTGTGCTACCTTATCCGCTTCAGAAGCCATAGTGAGATTGCGCTCCCCGAAACCCTGTTTTAAAGTTTGCTGCATCACAACCTCCATTTTTTACCTCACTCAACTTTTTGACTGGTAGTTGCTCCCAATAGCATGATGTCCTGATTGAACATCTACGTGGTTCTACTTTTATTACGTTTTGCCTCACTGGTTTTATGCAGTTACTTCTGCTTTTTCATAATATTTTCATTTTCATATTCTCGGAAATCCTGCTCTTTTGGCAATTTCCCCCGTCACTCGAATATTTAATTTTTGTAAACTCCACTTATTTCTCAATTCAGACATCATGCTGATAAATGCTTATTTAAAGACTAGAACTTAGCCTTCTTTAGCCTTATTTAACATTGGCAACCATATTTGCTCTAATGCCTAGACGTAGTTTTTGCTCATTTAGTTTCACTCCTGTGGAGTATACTCTAGTATTTTTAAGGTACGAAAAATTTTACTTTATTGAAAAACCAAAAAATATGTATTTTTAGCAACTAAATATCTAGTAAAAATACATAAATACAGTAAAAGCAGCATGACCTTATCGCTCAAAATAATTTGAGAGAAAATACCATACAAAATTATTCTGAAAAAGCGATCAAAAGTTTCATAGTACCCTCTAGGGTACTTTTAATTGAATGGTCAAAACTTAAAACTACTGAATGTCTTTATAAAAATTTTGAACTTTTGTAGCGCTACATAGAACTATGCATTAACCATAAAATTAGTCAATAGCAAAGTCAACAGTAATCAGAACTCGGACTGTAGACTGTTGACTCTAGATGTTGAACTGTGAAGTACCCCCACCTTGTACCAGTAAAAGTTGCTTTACATCTATAAATTAAAGATTACTACGTCTGGATATAATGGGATTTTCCACAGCTAATCTATACTCCTCGACTTCTTCTGTATAGCCTATTGGTAGAACAGCTTCGACGTTTTCGTGAGGACGAGGGATAATGACCCAGGTTTCTAGGACACCGCCGTAAACGTTCTCTACTGCTTCTACACCAGCAGCGATCGCAGTTTTCACTTCTTGAATATCACCTCGCACATTCACAGTAAAGCGAGCGCTACCAGCTCTTATATAACCTACGAGAGTGACTCGACCTGCTTTCACCATCGCATCTGCCGCAGCTAATACGGCAGGAAAACCCTTAGTTTCAATTGATCCAACTGCCTGTAGTGGCATTGGTTGTCTCCTATATCAGTAAAAGTATGTGGCGCTACCAACTAATTGTACGAAGGTTCATACATATTTTATAGAGTTAAATCTATCATCTTTATTATTCCAACTAATAAGTAAACTGGATAATTTGGGAACTTATTCAGAAAATACGAAATGGCTCTGATTTTCTGGTGAAATGTATGGGTAGAACAGATTCTACATTTTCTGGTGGGTTGGGAACAATATAATGAGTAATCAGCTGACCACCATCACCTTGAGCCTGATCGCAGGCTTCTATACCTGCTGCAACTGCTCTTTTTACTTCAGCAACCTGTCCTCGCACCGCGACTAAAAAACGAGCGCTTTCTGCTAAACCATAGTATACAAGGGTAACTTCAGCAGTTTTGACCATTGCGTCTGCTGCTGCTAATACAGGGGGAAAACCTAAAGTTTCGATCACTCCAACCGCTAATGGCATGGCTCGACTCTCCAAATGTTTGGGCAGATGTGATATTTATTCTACGATGTTGGGGGAGTTGGGAAGATAAGGGGACAAGGGAGTGTGGGGAGAATTATTTAACAAGTCTTTTCCCAATGACCAATGACCAATGACCAACAACAGTTGTAGTTTTCTTATGATATGTTTAGAAATTGTAATGAAGTTTATGACTGGAGACTAAAAAATTAAGCAGATTCTTTCCTGGTTCCCAGTCTCCAGTCTACGATCGCTTGGAATTTGACATGAATTGGAGGTGGAGATGATTCAGTCTGAGTCCCAATCAGGGATTGAAATTGCTGCAATTAGGCAGCTTACAGAATCTACCTCTATTACTCTGGCTGAAAGTATCAAACAGATAGCGATCGCCACTCCCTTAAGTTCCCAACCTATTCTCACAACTTATGTGCAAAGTGGTACTGCTGGAACACCGTTACTCTTAATTCACGGCTTCGATAGTTCTGTGTTGGAATATCGTCGTTTGTTCCCATTATTGGCAGAAAAACATCAAACTTGGGCAGTAGATTTGTTAGGTTTTGGGTTTACAGATCGACCCGCACTAATCAAGTTTGGTACAGCAGAAATAAAAACTCATCTTTATCATTTCTGGAAAACCTTGATTGATCAACCGATAATTTTGGTTGGTGCTTCTATGGGTGGTGCGACGGCGATTGATTTTACACTCACCTATCCAGAAATAGTCAAAAAATTAGTATTAATTGATAGTGCTGGTTTGATAGGTAGTTCACCGTTAGCTAAATATATGTTTCCACCGTTAGATTATTTAGCAGCTCAATTTTTGCGTAATCCTAAAGTACGTCAAAGTATTAGTCGTGCTGCATATAAAAATAAAAGCCTAGCTACGATAGATGCTCAGTTGTGTACAGCTTTACATTTAGAATGTCCCAATTGGCAACAAGCTTTAATTGCGTTTACTAAAAGTGGTGGTTACACTGCTTTTAGATTTAAAAAACTCGGAGAAATTCAGCCCTCAACACTAATTTTATGGGGTGATTCTGATCGAATTTTAGGTACTAAAGATGCTCAAAGATTTAACAGGGCTATTCCTAATAGTAAGTTAATTTGGATTCAAGATTGTGGTCATATCCCTCATTTAGAGCAACCGCAAGTTACTGCACAGCATATTTTAGAATTTAGTAATCAAATATAGAAATTCGGTTTGACTTATTAACTTACTCGTGAAGACTCTTGACAGGAAAGTTTTAACAGAAAGTTTAATAAGTTTTTAAACGCAGGTTATACCAATTCTCTGTAAAGCTGCACATTATTTTAACCCCTCCCAACCTCCCCTTACCAAGGGGAGGTGTACACATAAGTCAAAATTTTTCATGTTGAAACTGTATCCCGCCTAGAACTAAAGTTCCAGGCTCATAGCGAAAGTCCACTCAAGTGGACTGGAACAAACTTTTTTTTGAGTCCTCTTCAGAGGACTTGCGCTATGAGACTCGGAATTTATTCCGAGGCGATACAGATGCGCTCAACCTAGATTTATGTGTACACCGCAGTTTATAAGGGGAGGGAACCGGATTTCTCCCCTTTATAAGGGGGGTAATAATGTAATTAAAATTACAGCCAATCACTTTTCAAACAACCTCTAAGGGTGTCTACGCTCCTACACGTGTACTTCATTTATTTGAAAAACGCTATATGTATTAGCGCCTAGCCATAGGATAGGCGCTGAAGCACAAAAAAATTGGATTTTGAAGATTATAAAATTGATGTTATCTCACTCTATTTCAGAGAAATTGGATATACCCAATCGCGGTAATTAGGATCTCGATTTTCTGTAATTGCTATTAATTTATCTCTAAGCTTTTCAGCAATTGGTGGATGTTCTGATAAATAATAATTCTCAATTCTTTTGACTGGTACAATTTTAGCTGCTGTACCACATAAAAATACTTCATCAGCAATAAAAAGCTCAGATTTATCTACAGGACGTTCCACTACTGGAATACCAAAATCTTGGGCTATTTTGATCACACTATCTCGTGTAATTCCCTCTAAAATATCCTGTTCAAAGCCAGGGGTAATGATTTTGCCATTTCTCACAATAAAAATATTCATACCAGAGGCTTCACTAACTTTCCCCTGGGAATTCATTAAAATTGCTTCGTCAAAACCAGATTCAACTGCTTCTGTTTTGGCGAGAGAAGAAGTAATATAAGCTGCGCTAATTTTTCCTCGTAATGGAAAGCTAATATCTTCTTGTCTACACCAGGAACTAATTCGACAACTAACTCCTTCAGGTGATAAATAATCTCCTAATTCTAATCCATAAATAGCGAAGCTTCTATCTATATTATGCAACCTGGGGGCAATCCCTAAATCAGAAGTGAAGACAAAGGGACGAATATAGAAAGAATTGATAGGTTGATTTTTTTGAACGAATTCGACTATGGCTGTTTTGATTTTTTCGGTTGAGATATCATAGTGCAAGAATTTGGCACTTTGACTTAATCTTTGACAGTGACTATCTAGTCTAAATAGCAAAATTTGTGCGGAGTTTTCAGGATCGGGAATACCACGCATTCCACCAAAAGCGAGAGTTCCATAATGTAAAGCGTGAGTAGCAATGGAAATAGTTGCTTCTTGAAAAGGTACTAATTTATCTTGAAAGTAAGCAAAAGGTAAGAAATTGTACATAACGAATTTTCCTGTGGTCTTCAGCTATAGCAATTCCAGCTATGTATTTTATTTTGCCAAGTAGACTTACAATTCTACTTTATAATTTAGTTATTTATATATTTACATTTACGTTTATCTACACCTAATCTAACTTGAAAGTAACCTCATCACCCCGCCCTATCGGACACCCCTCTCCTTGCTAAGGAAAGGGGAAGGAAGTGAGGTTTTTATTCTTTTTGGTGTAAGCACCTCATGACGGCTACCTAATTAAGTGAACTTTAATCAAGTAACCACATTTGATTAGAATTATCTGCGGGTTCGGTAGGTGGTTGAGGTGGTATTCGTTGTGGTGTAGGTGTAGGTGCGTAGTGTGATTTTCTATAGGTTAATGCTTTGGGAATTTCTTTTTCCTTTTTAGACTTATTTAAATTATTAATCTCTTCTGTAAGCTGAGAATTAGCTTGTGCAAGTTGTACAGCAGCTTGCTTGGCTTCTTCGAGGTCTTTTGTGAGACGTTCCACTAATTTATCTTTTTCAGATAAGGCTGATTGCAAATCACTAATTTCTGTTTGCAAATTTTTTTGATTTTGCTGTGTTTCTTTTAAAGAACTCTGCAACTGCTTGATAGCTGTATTTTTTTCAGATAAAGCTGATTCTAAATCACTCAGTTGTTGTCGGAATTTTTCTTCGTTTTCGCGTGTCTCTTCCAAAGATGTTTGCAACTGTTTGATGGTAGTGTCTAAATCAGCTTTAGTTGAAGTTGCGCGTTTATTTTTAGCAGCAGATTCTTCTGCGGTTGAGTTAGTTTCATCTGCTACTTCCTCAGCAGCAACATCAATTACTGGTTCTATTTCTGGTGATGATATTTTATGCGCTTCTTCTTGTAATACATCGGCAACACGTTTTCTAGTAGCCATGATTTCTATTTTCTCCAGTCACTTTGTAATTCTTCAGCTACGCGGCGGTAGTCTGAATGTGCCTCATTTGCATTTTTGCCTCGCCATTTAGTAATCGCCACACCCTCTAGTGCTGCTCGTTCGTGAGCTTTGTAAATACGGATAAAAGCATTACAAACTGGAATCCCCAACTGTATGAGTGTATTTTGTGCTTCCAATGCTTCCCCCAAACTACGTGTATCTACTTTAGTCAGAAGCACTCGATGGGCAATCCCCACAGGAGTGACTGCTTCTCTAACTGTATCAATTAGAACAGCTAAATCCATCGGTGCTGGCGGTGTGGGCAAAACTAAATAGTCTGCGATCGCAACTACCGCTTTTAAGCTTGTAGAGTGTAACGCTGGAGGTGTATCGACCACCACTAAATCGTATCCTTCTATCTTACGCAGACGAGCTAAGTTTTGGGGATCTGTCGCCTGAGATAGATCAAATCCCATACCGTTTTGACTACGCCTATACCACCAACTAGCAGATCCTTGAATATCTGCATCTACCAGAAGAACTTTTTGTGCTTCTGCAAAAGTTGCAGCTAGGTTGACTGAGGTGGTTGTTTTCCCAACTCCCCCTTTACCGTTGAGGATAGCAATAATTCTAGGCACAAATTAATTTCACGATGCTCTCTTCACCGAATATACCGCGTTGTGTGACACTGAGAGTAGACTGTTTTGAAAATGGGGAACAGGAAACAGGAATCGGGAATCGGGGATTAGGGAAGAGAAATTGTCACAATAGATGAGAAGTGCTGGATAAAAAAGTAGAAAAAAGTAGCTATGACAGTAACTCAAAATTTCCCAGTTAGCCCCAACATACCTCAATTACAGCGACGACTGAAATTGCTTTTTCAACCAGTCAAATACGTTGAAGATTTTGCCAAAGTTTATGGAGACAATTTTACTCTGTGGGGTAAGAACAAAAATAATCCTCCTCTAATCTACTTCAGTCAACCCGAAGCACTAGAGCAGATTTTTACCGCCAATCCTAGCCATTTTGAAGTGGGCAGAGGAAATCGAGTGTTAAGATTTATGTTTGGTGATTACTCTGTACTTTTACAAGATGGCGATCGCCACCAGCGCCAACGTCAACTCTTAGCCCCTCCTTTTCATGGCGATCGGATGCGTGCTTATGGTGAAACTATCCGTGAAATTGCTCAACAGGTAAGTGATAAATGGCAATTTGGAAAACCGTTTAATATCCGCGCTTCAATGCAAGGAATCACCTTGCGGGTTATTCTACGGGTAGTATTTGGTTTGGAAGAAGGACAGCGTTTAGAAGAACTCCAGCAATTGGTCTCTGATTTTTTAGAATTTGTAAGCGCTCCCTTAATGTCAGCTGGTTTCTTTTTTCCGTTTCTACAAAAAGATTATGGCTCATGGAGTCCTTGGGCAATAATGGAAAGGCGCAAACAACGAATTGATGAGATTATTTATGCTTTAATTAGTCAACGTCGGACGGAATCTATTGAAGATCGCGAAGATATCCTGAGTTTATTGATGTCTGCGCGTGATATTGACGGAGAAGGGATGTCAGACGAAGAGTTACACGATGAATTAATGACACTATTAATTGCAGGTCATGAAACCACTGCTTCGGCTTTGACTTGGGCTTTTTACTGGCTTGATTATCTACCAGAAGTACGAACAAAATTACTGCAAGAATTAGAGACTTTAGGAGATCAGCCAGAACCAAATGCGATCGCCAAGCTACCCTATCTCACAGCAGTCTGTCAAGAAACTTTACGAATTTACCCAATAGTCATGACTGCTTTCTTTCGAGTTGTCAAATCTCCCATTGAAATTATCGGTTATAAATTGCCAGTGGGTACGGTTATAGTTCCGAGTATTTACATGGCGCACCATCGCGAACAAGTCTACCCACAGTCAAAGCAATTCAAACCAGAACGCTTTTTAGAAAGACAATTTTCACCTTATGAGTTTTTACCCTTTGGTGGTGGGAATCGTCGCTGCGTAGGTCTGGCGTTTGCAATGTATGAAATGAAGTTAGTATTAGCAACTATTGTGTCTCATTATCAAGTTGCTTTAGTTAATAAACGTCCAGTGCGCCCAGTGCGTCGGGGTTTAACTGTAGCGACACCTGCGGGAATGCGAATGATTGCAACACATAGGTCACAATAAGTAGTCGCACAAAACTAAATTCATTCGTGGAGGTGAGGGAACTCTTAACAGGGAACGGGAAAATGAAGAATGTGTAATTAATTTTGCTTGGATACTTACAAGGCTATTTTAGCCTAGACGTAAACCGCCCTGAACTCAAGTTCACCGGCTAATAGTTTAAGTCCTCTAAAACGGACGACATTACCAATCAACAGTCGGTTTTAACCAACATGGTACGATCTAATCATGGTCAGCGTTATCAAACTGCACAAGAAGCGCTGCAAATATTAATTCCGCCACCTCCTCCACCACCTCCTCCTCAAATCCCACCAGTACCGCGACGAAAAATGATTCAAACTTTGGGTTTAGTGGGTGCTGGATTTGGTTTAGCAATTGTGGGAGAACGGTTAATTTTCAATAAATCGGAAGAGAACCCCGGTGTCTCCAATCAATCCGGACTTTCTTTTTCAGAGGACTTGCGCTATGAGACTCGGAATAAATTCCGAGGCCTGCGGTGTACACATAAATCCTCTGATCCCCCTAAATCCCCGCGCTGGCGCGCCGCTACGCTAGAAAAAAGGGGGACTTTGATTCTAGTTCCCCCTTTTTTAAGGGGGGTTAGGGGGGATCAAAACGCTACTAGGCAACTTTATAAGACTTCTGTGTACACCGCAGCCCCGTTTACGGGGAGAAGATTTAGTTCCCTAAGCGTAAACGCTTAGGGTTAGGGTGGGGTAAAAATATTTTTGCAAGAGGTCTTATCTTTTTACTTTTTAATTTTTACTTTTTACTTCTTAAGGTGTATTTGATTCAAATGAGAACCGCTATAGTTGGGAATTATCCATTGTTTGATAACCTCCTGCTTGGGGTCATGGTACAAGTCTTTGGCTGGCATTTGAGAAAAGCGATCGCATTTTTTTGATTTTAAAGCCGCAAGAATGTAACTTAATTTTTCGGAGGGATCAAAATCGGTTGTTTTGCTGTAAAGAAAATTGTGTTGTATCGCCAGTTCAATTCCCAGAAGCAAATTTTGATCTATTCTGGAGGAGAAATAATCCAAAAAGCGCGGTGAATCATGGTTGTGAAGTTGCAGCGACCAATATTAGTAGGAGGACTAGGACTATCGTTCTCTTTGTGGATTTTACAAAGTTGGCACGATTCGATCGTGCAACTGGGAGAATATAGTGTCCTGAGTTTGTTATTGGTTGGTGGTGGTTTATTGTTGTTAAAGCAAAATCGCAGTAAACAGGATTCGCATATACTCGATAGTTTACCTGTGGATCGAGAAACTGTAGAAAGTGCGATCGCTAAAACTGAAACTGTAATTAATCATCTCGCAAGTGAAGCTGAAAATAATGTGGAGACGTTACATGTAACGTCTCTATTACGAGAAAAAATTCCTCAGCTTTATACCGAATTAGATAGACAAGAAATTCATCTAGCTGTGACTGGCGGTAAGTCGGTGGGTAAAACCAGCTTAATTCAAGTATTAAAATCTAACTGGCGTCCAGGAATAGGACGTCAAATTTGTCTGCAAGAGATAGCGCCTTTGTTTGTAGAAGCAGGCGAAAATTCAGATGCAGATTTATTAACACAAGCAAAAGCAACTGATTTTATTCTGTTCCTCACAAACGGTGATTTGACAGATACAGAATTTCAAACCATCCAGCAACTACAAGCAGAAAAACACCGCCTGATGCTGGTTTTTAATAAACAAGATCAATATTTGGCAGATGAACGCGCTAGCATATTGCTGGCTTTAAAACAGCGAATGCAACAGAGCATAGTAGCGACTTCAACTTCTCCCCTTCCTGTGAAAGTCCGCAAGCACAACGATGATGGTTCTGTGCAAGAGTGGATGGAACAACCAGCGCCAGAAATTGAGCAACTGACACAACAACTAGGTGAAACTTTAGCACAGCAAGGACAGCAGTTAGTATGGGCGACTACGATGAGAAAAGCACTGTTGCTGAAAGCTGAAGCTAAAAATTACTTGAATCAAGTCAGATGCGATCGCGCTAACCCAGTGATTGAACAATATCAGTGGATTGCTGCTGCTGCTGCTTTTGCTAACCCAGTTCCCGCGTTGGATATTTTGGCGACTGCGGCAATTAATGCCCAAATGATTGTAGATTTAGGTAATATTTATCAGCAAAAATTCTCCCTGGAACAGGCGAAAACCGTAGCTGGGGAAATGGGTAGCTTGATGCTAAAACTCGGTTTAGTTGAACTTTCTAGTAAAGTTATTGGTACTGTTCTCAAGAGTCACGCTCTCACATACGTTGCAGGTGGTGCAGTTCAAGGTGTGAGTGCAGCTTATCTCACACGTTTGGCTGGACTTAGCTTAGTAGAATATTTCCAACAACAAGAAGTCGCAGTAAATTCAGCCAATGGATTTAATATTGAGATACTAGGACAAACTTTGCAAAAAGTATTTCAGCAGAACCAACAAATGGGATTTTTGCAAGGTTTTGTGAAGCAAAGCGTAAAGCGTTTGTTACCAGAAGTTGCTGAGGAAAAAATGATTACTGCTGAAACAGTTGCTTAGATTTGGTGATTGCAAGTTCTAACCAAGCCAACAAAATTTGCCTATACGGAGTGAACTTTCTGAAAGCCGTGTAGGCGTTTTTGTATATGTGGTTGGTGTTTTTTTCTTGTGGAGTTAGCTCAAACTATAGCACTTCTGACTCGATTGCAATACAGTCGGAACCCCACCCCGGTTTTGCTGACGCAAAACCTCCCCTCCCCGCAAGCGGGGAGGGGATTAAGGGGTGGGGTACATATTGGACACAACCGAGAACTGCTATATTTTGGAATTTTTATGATTTTCACAATACCCCTGCAATTGTCAACAGTAGAGATGTAATTAGCTGTGTCTCTACTATAGTCTCGGCAAAGCAGTACTGATTTTCCGGCAAAATGCTAAGAATTGTAGATTTATTTATTAAAATAGTCTTAAAGTTTTATAAATTTTTTAGAACAAATTACTGGTAATAAAGCGATGGCAGCAGAATATCCAGATCATGATATTGATATTGCGCCATATATAGATCACACTCTGCTGATACCCACAGCTACGACTGAGCATATTGAACAATGGTGTGAAGAAGCACAAAGGTTTAACTTTGCAAGTGTTTGTATCTACCCCAGCTATGTACGCCTTGCAGCTGAATTACTCCATAATAAAACGCCGAAAATCTGTACAGTAATAGGCTTTCCTACTGGAGCGACGACTTCAGCAGTGAAATTGTATGAAGCTCAAGAAGCAGTGGAAAATGGTGCTACTGAATTAGACGTAGTAATCAATTTGAGTTGGTTAAAAGCTGGTAAAACTGAGGAAGTGCATCGAGAAATTGCTGAGATTTGCGAAGAAACTGGGCAATTAGTGAAGGTAATAATAGAAACTAACCTACTGACGGATGCCGAGAAAAAGCTAACTACGGAAATATGTATGGATGCAGGAGCAGCTTTCATCAAAACCTGTACAGGTTGGAATGGAGGTGTGACAGTGGCTGATGTGCGTCTGATTAAAGAGGTAGCACGGGAAAGAGTTGGAATTAAAGCTTCAGGTGGTATTCGTACTATTGACCAAGCCCTAGACTTAATTCTAGCGGGTGCTACGAGATTGGGAACATCTTATAGTGTCGATTTACTAAAACAGCGCGATACGCTGGAAAAGAGTAGTCATTAGTCATTGGTTATTGGTCATTGATTAATAATTGCTAGCTACTTTTTACAAAAGACAAAGGACAAATAACAAATGACAAATGAGTAAAACATATAAAGCAACTGGTATTAATCTTAAAACTCAGGCTTTTGGCGAGTCAGATCGACTTGTGACAGTTTTGACACAAGAATTTGGGCTGATTCGTGTCATTGCTCCTGGTTCTCGCAAACACAACTCCAGCTTGGGTGGTAGGAGTGCAATGTTTGTAGTTAATGAATTATTAATTGCCAAGGGGCGATCGCTCGATAAAATTACACAAGCACAAACTGTAAAATCTTACCCCCGTCTGGCTCAAGACTTGGTAAAATTAGTAGCCAGCCAATACTTAGCCGAAATTGCACTATGTCAGGCTTTAAGTGAACAACCCCAAACAGAATTGTATGAGTTACTAAATGAACATCTTGCACGGATAGAAAATTTACCTAACACAGATACATCCAGTGTTGTAGCCCATCTGATACATGGTGTATTTCAGCTTTTGGCTCTGGCGGGATTGACGCCACAAGTACAAATTTGTTGTTTAACTGGACGCACGTTGAAACCAGATTTTCAAGACTCCCACTCGCGAGTCGGATTTAGTGTAAGTGCTGGTGGAACTGTTTGTTTAGCAGCTTGGGAACGCCTGAAGAAGGAAGGGGAAAGTAAGAAAGTAGCAGAAGGTGAGAAGGTAAGATATAGCATTTCCTCTCATACCCCTAAACCCCAAGTCTACGAAACTATCAGCTATCGACAAGAAATACCAGCGCTTTCTAAGCGCTTGGATGCTGAAGAATTAACCATACTCCAGCAGCTGTCGCAATCAGAGATAATGCTAAATGCAGCCGAAAAAAATAGCTGGTTATCTGTTGAGCAAATTTTGCGTCAGTATGCTCAGTATCATTTTGGTCGTCCTATTCGCTCTGCTGCCTTGATTGACTCTTATTTTGCTGCTAACCATGATGCAATCGTCTAATTTGGATAAAAAAATCCTGCCACTATCACCAAGCCATGTTAAAAAACACAATACAACATCAACCCCTAGATCACAAAATCACCTAAGTGTGGTTCGCGATACCACATCAAATCAAATTCATCGCCAAGAAATGTCTGCAAAAGATGTTTCTCAAGAAGATAAAAATAAAAATAGTACATCACCAGTAGCCAAAACCGATGTACCAAAGGAAGCCAACTTTCATCAACCAAATGCAGCTGTGTCTCAAAAGCCAGATGGAGAAAATAAACCTGTAGACACAGAAGCAACTTCTAAAGATACCCAAGAATATGGATTTTGGCCAGTTTTGAAAAACCCTAATTTTTTAGCTCTTTGGGGTGGTCAAGTCTTTTGTCAATTGGCAGATAAAGTATATCTAGTACTGATGATCGCCTTGATCAATACTCATTTTCAGACAGGCGCTCAAACTATTAGTGCTTGGGTGTCAGCACTGATGATGACTTTTACTATACCTGCTGTGTTGTTTGGTTCCCTAGCTGGTGCGTTTGTAGACCGTTGGTCAAAAAAGATGGTACTGGTGGGAACAAATATTTGGCGCGGTATCCTAGTTTTGGTTATTCCCTCACTGCTGTGGTTAACTCAGGATTGGCAGCCTATCGCCATGTTACCTGTAGGTTTTGTGATCATTCTGGGGATTACTTTTTTAGTCTCGACACTCACACAGTTTTTTGCACCAGCCGAACAAGCAGCAATTCCTTTAGTGGTAAAAGAGAAAGATCTACTCTCAGCGAATTCTCTTTACACTACAACAATGATGGCATCGGTGATTGTTGGTTTCGCTATTGGTGAACCACTGTTAGCAGCAGCCGATCGCTTGTGGTTAATTCTTGGTGGTAGTGACGGACTTGGTAAAGAAATAGTTGTCGGTGGTAGTTATGCGATCGCTGGACTAATTTTGCTCCTACTAGTAACCAACGAAAAACCCCACGCACCCACAAAGGAATCTTCACACATTTTTGCAGATCTGCGGGATGGTCTGGGTTATCTAGGGAAAAATCATCGCCTTCGCAACGCTCTGATTCAATTAATTATCTTATTTTCTGTGTTTGCAGCGCTAACAGTTCTGGCTGTCCGTATGGCTGAAGTAATTCCTAACTTAAAACCACAACAATTTGGCTTTTTACTAGCATCTGGTGGTGTTGGAATTGGCTTTGGAGCAGTAATTTTAGGCCAGTTTGGGCAACGCTTCTCTTATACTAATTTAAGTCTAATTGGCTGTGTTGGCATGGTTGCATCCCTGATTGGTTTATCGATATTTACACAACAACTATGGGCTGTCTTACCTTTAGTAATGACTTTGGGTATTTTCGGAGCGTTAGTGGGTATACCTATGCAAACGGCTATTCAAACAGAAACGCCTACAGAAATGCGTGGTAAGGTTTTTGGTTTACAAAATAATGTCATCAATATAGCCCTTACTTTGCCCTTAGCATTAGCAGGTGTAGCAGAAACTTTTGTTGGTTTGCAAGCTGTATTTTTAGGATTAGCTGCGATCGTTTTCTTAGGTGGTTTATTAAACTGGTATATTTCGCTCTCTAGTGTGGATTAAGGCTTTTGTGTTAAGCTTAAATGCATAATGAAATCTTGCATATTACCACAGAGATCATGTCTACATCAGCTAGGCGCAGTTTTAGCGTCTAGTTAGTTTGTAGTCAGTTCACATATCTCAAAAGCGATTCATAAACAAAATAAATAAATCCAAGGATTTTTTGATAAAAAACATAAATTTTTGTGTGTTAAGTGGGTGCTGGCTGTGATTTATGATAAATCAACAAGCCAAAAAAAAAGCAAAATCACACACAATAGCAGAATAATGGTAAAAGCTGATCAATTAAACCCGCTTTTCTCATAAATTAATCAATAAAGAATGCGTATAGCTTGGATTGGAAAAAAATCGCCCTTTTGTGGCAATGTTACCTACAGTCGAGAGATTACGAATGCTTTACTAGAGCAGGGACACGAAGTTAGCTTCCTGCATTTCGCTCAAGAAGAGTCCAAGCTCGACAACTGGCCAAATTGTCCAGAAGTCCCTTTACCCTTCATTTATAAGTCCCAGGTTTACACCATTCCCACTTTCAAAGCGACTAAAGTTTTAACTCAATCGCTACGGCGGATTAAACCGGACATTGTTCATGCTTCTCTGACCTTATCTCCCCTAGACTTTGTTTTGCCAGAAATTTGTGAGGAGCTAAATTTACCATTAGTTGCGACTTTCCACACACCCTTTGCAGGTAAAGGAGCAAAGCTAGTATCAGGAACCCAACTATTGGCTTATCAACTCTACGCGCCCTTTTTAGGCAATTACCATCGCGTGATTGTATTTTCCCAAATTCAGCGTGAATTATTAGCACGCATGAGTGTACCGTCAAAAAATATTGCTGTCATACCCAATGGCGTGGATGTTAATAAATATTCTCCTGGTATTTCTCAAGTTAAAGCAGAATTTGATGCCGATCGCTTGTTTGTTTACCAAGGACGGTTAGCTCCAGAAAAAAACGTTGAAGCTCTACTGCGTGCTTGGAAGCAATCAGAAATGGCACCAACAAGCAAGTTGCTGATAGTTGGGGATGGCCCCCTCAAGTCTTCTTTAGAACCTTTTTATAACTCCGAGAATGGCATTCACTGGTTAGGATTTGTCGCTGATGAAGAGCGGCGCGTCAAGATTCTCCGGAGTGCAGATGTATATATTTTACCTTCATTAGTAGAAGGTTTATCTTTATCTTTATTAGAAGCAATGGCTTGTGGAGTTGCATGTTTAGCAACTGATGTTGGAGCTGATGGAGAAGTATTAGAAAAAGGAGCAGGTGTAATTATTAACCCTAAATCAGTGCGACCCCAACTGAGAACCTTACTACCATTATTCCAAGATCACCCTGAGCTAACAACTTTACTAGGGCAAAAAGCTAGAAAACGAGTGTTAGAACGCTACACTCTTAGAGGTAATATTGCTCAGTTAGAGCTGCTATATGAAGAAGTGGTTCAACAACAAAGCCTACAACTAAGCCGAGGAGCTTGAGCGAATCGGGGATAAGGGGAAGGTAGGGGTCCTCTGGAGGGGATAAAAGGCGAAGGGGTAATGGGGATTGGGGATAAATC
The DNA here is from genome assembly GCA_019359115.1 of Pelatocladus maniniholoensis HA4357-MV3. GTDB lineage: Bacteria > Cyanobacteriota > Cyanobacteriia > Cyanobacteriales > Nostocaceae > Pelatocladus > Pelatocladus maniniholoensis. Next base: position 104,707 of record JAHHHW010000119.1, on the reverse strand, counting down.
AGTTAACAGTGATCAGTTTAATTTGATAACTGATCACTGAAAAATCTAATCCAACTCTCGCCGTCCTTCCAAGGCTCGCGCAAGCGTTACCTCGTCAGCATACTCTAAATCACCACCTACTGGTAAACCAAAGGCAATCCGTGTCACCTTGGTAAATGGCTTGAGTAACTGACCGATGTATAGTGTCGTTGTCTCTCCTTCTACACTCGGACTAATTGCTAAAATGACTTCTTTGGGTTTTTGTTGACTGACTCGCCGCACTAAAGGTTGAACTGTTAATTGTTCTGGACCGATACCATCAATCGGGGAAATTACTCCACCCAAGACATGATACTTACCTTTGTACTCTCTAGTTTTTTCTAAGGCAATCACATCACGGGAGTCTGCTACTATACAAATAGTAGTGTTGTCTCGACTAGGATTGCGACAGATTTCACAAACAGGTTCAGCAGAAAGATGAAAACACTCTTTACACAAACCAATTTGCTTTTTGGCTTCAATCATAGCTTGTGCTAAAGCTTCTACTTCTGCTTCTGGACGTTTCAAAATGTGCAACGCTAGTCTTTGGGCAGTTTTTGGCCCCACTCCAGGTAAGCGCTGCAATTGTTCTATTAGGCGTGCTAGAGGACGTGCGTAAACCGTAGTTCTATCTCCAGTATGTTAGTACTATAACTATAATGGCATTCTTGAAAATTTTTGAGAAAATTTCCATCGAAATCAGGAATTATTGTAGATGGGCATGTAGCTTAACTATAAGCACGCAGAGATCATTAAGAGGAGATCGATATATGACAGCTCAAGTTTGTGAGAGACTAATCTTTAATGGCGAAATAATCCCAATGACATTTCGTCTACAATTGCTTGAGCAAAAGCCTAAAGTGATGAAGTTAAATGATCAAGATATAAATATAGATAATGATAGCCCCTTAACATTCTCAACAACTTGCTGGCGGTTCCACGTCGGAACTTGGGAAATCAAAAATGGTCAGTTATATCTAGTAGATATATTTGGTCTTTACAAAATGCTTGGCAAAGCTGCAATTCCTGCTAACTGGTTCAGTGGGGTGATCAAGATTCCTCAAGGTAAACTACTTCGTTATGTTCACATGGGCTTTGGTTCAGTGTACGAACAAGAGATTCATGTAAAAATCAAGAACGGAAAAGTCATTCAGTCTCGTGCTATTGATAACTTACAACCCCGTTGCAGTAGCCTTGATGACTGTGAAAACTTATATGATCATGGTGACAATGGATGGTAATAAGTTTGTGCATCTTACACCAGAACATGCACTGTGTCAACTCAGTGCATATGTAGAAATTATAAATTCAAGATTTGATCACGAATCTACAGCGCGATCGCTCAAACAGAGGATTTGCCTGTAAATCTTAACTCATAATACTTTTAAGAATTAGCCTAAATCAATAACGTACAAAAAACCTTTTTTGATGCAATGCTCTCATTTTTGGCTCATCAGAAAACGTTAAATTGGGGAAGGAAAAGTTAAGCAAGCTTGAGCAGGGCGGTTCAACGATGCGAGTTACAGTTGAACAACTACGACAAATCTCACTTCTTTCTGCACTAGATCTCGATCAGCTTGCACAGTTACAAATTTATGCTGTGATCAGGAAATATTCCCGTGGAGAAATTATTCTGCATGAGGGCGATCGCTTACCTGCTCAACTCTTTGCGGTTCTCAGTGGCAGAATTGAAATCAAGAAAACTGCTACCACGGGGAAAGAAACGATTTTACGGACTTTACCTGCTGGAGAACTATTTGCTGCGCCTGCACTATTCGGTAATGGTATAGCCCCAGCAACTGTAGTGGCTGAACAGGATTGTCAGATTCTCACGATCAAACGTACTGCCTTACTGGAGATAATTCAGAAAACGCCAGAATTTGCATTGCAGATTATGGTATTCCTGAATGAGCGCCTTCAGCATCTCCATCAAGTTGTGCATGGATTGGCTTCGGAGCGGGCGATTGTGCGGTTGGCGCAATTCATCCAAAGCGCGGCGATCGCACAGGGAACGGACGTTACCGAACAAGGATTATGCTTGCGATCGCGTCTACCATATTCCCAGATTGCTGGCAGTATTGGGATTACGTATGAAGAATGTGTACGACTATTCAAACAAATTCAAGCGATCATTACTTACCATCGAGGTGGCAAGATTCTAGTGCTAGATCAGGCAAAATTAGATGCGATCGCCCAAGGTAAATATGATGTTTAGAAGAAATTTTTGTATGCAGGTACAGTAGCAACTAAACAAAGACCAAAGACTCTTAACTTCTCAACTCAAAGCACTTTGATAGATTTGTTGTTCTCGATTAATAAAAACCTCAGCTAATACTTGATAGGCTTCAGTCCAAGCAGTCATGACTTCTTCAGTTGCAGCATCTCCTAAAACATCTTGAATTGCTTGTAATAAACATTCCCCTACGATAGGATATTGTTCTGGTAAAACGTGGGTTTGAACGTGACGATGAGCAATCTTATCTACTATTGCTTTTAATGCTTGGAGATCGTCGATATGAGTGGCATAGCTACAAACTACGGTAGCAAGTTTAGCTGATTGAGTACCATTAGCTTGGGCGGACATATCGAACTGTGCTTTCACTTCTGGATAGTTGTGAAACATAATTTCGTACATCCGATTAGTAATTTTTTGACCGTTTTGTTTGAGGACGGGGACAGTAAATTTGACGAGATCGATAGTTTTTTGACTAATTACCTTCTTTGACGAGAAATGTTGGGAAGCTGTCATGAGTCATATCCAAACTCGATACTCTTACTTTGACATCAAGTTTTAGTCCTGTCTCTGAGGTAGCTCATAGTTATACCATTTCACAAAAAATCTGATACAAATACAGACCCTGTAGAGATGCGATATCCTGTAGAGACGCGATATATCGCGTCTCTACAAAATTTATGTGTATCGTGATTAACGGAAATGGTATTAGTAGATTCAGTGAATCTCAAAGCAGAGTGGGTATAACCAGGGGGGTGCTTTGGACAAATAAAAAAAAGGTTAGCGTAAAAAATCCGCTAACCAAAAATCTCCATCACAAATTGTCTAAGTTGTTTGAAGAACTGAAGTAAATTTATTTCAATTTCAAGGTGTACTTTAGGTGAGAAACAAGAAATGCGATCGCCTGTTAGAACTACGCGATCTCAGCAGATACTTAAGGTCGAACTTGATTAGAAATATCTTTACCTGCGTCTGCTGCATTATTTTTTACTTGATTGGTAGTTCTTTTTGCGCCTTCTACATAACCTGAGCCAAAATCTCTAAAAGCTTCTGCGGAATCTTCCCCAATTCTCTTGAGTCTTTCACCAGGATTACCTTTTACTTCCTCAGCTTCTTTCTGCCATTCGCCTGTTGTTCTTGGTCTTTGGGTATCATTCAAATGGGCGCGATCGCGAACTTCCTTACCTAAAGCTTTATTGTCACCAGGAGTGATATAGGTATTGGTAGTTAGCAGAAGAACACCAAGCATTACAACAGCCAAAAAACGCTTCACTTGAAGTCCCTTCAACAAAGAATTGACACGAGCGATCGCATTAGAAATCAAATTGGTCATGACTATACTCCGTGAGTTAATTTTTCATAATTTTGAGATAGCTACAATTGGCTCACTCCAAATTTAGCTAAGACTGTTATAAACTGAACTTAGCTTCTAAGTAGAATTAGCTAAATATTGGGAGTTATAGGTTAGTGATGAATTTTCATAAAAACTAACCCATTTGCGAACCAAGAGAGTTTTTTGAACACAAATATAAGACTAACTTTCAAAAAATAATTATCCCTCTAACGAAAGTCAGAGCTTGGTTATGAAAAATGATCGCTGTTCTAATTCTGATGAATACTTGGTTTTTCCCGGTATCTGCAACTATATAAAATCCCTTGAGGATAAGAAACGAAATTTGCAACCTCCTTGCGGTAAGTTTATAGCGACTGTCTAACCTCACGTTTGCTTATCATATTGGAGACTATGCATGGTGAAGCAGACATCATCATGGAACTCCCAAGCAGCTATTTTTATTTATTTAAAGTAAGTCGGTGGGGAGAAACAGAACCATATCACGAAAATTAAATATCATTTAAATCCTTACTAATGACAAACAACATAGACGCGCCTTCTTCGGCTTCAAGGTAGAGTATGACAAATGACGATCTCTATAATTTTTCTGTAGATGCAACAAAACTATACTTTGCTAATTCTTCTTTTCCGACTTTACTCGTAGCAAAATTGACAAACTCTTGTACAGGCTTTGCAGGTAATTTTTTGATAGTAATTCCAATCTGTCTGAGCATTTGATATTTATTATTTTTGATATTTTTAATACTAGGTTCCACACCATTCAAGCTAAGGCGGTTCACTGGTAAATTGTTGGAAATTGCATAAGCGAAAGAAAAAGCACCAATACTATAAGGTATATTTTGGATGGCTGCAATTACTTCATCTTCATTACGCAGAACAATTGCTTCTGAGGAAACTTTCAGATCTTGACCAAGATAATATTTACGCAATAAATACTTAGCAGGTTCGTTTTCTGTTCTATCTAAAACAACAATCTTAGCATCAAAACCGCCTAACTCTTTCCAATTTTTAATCTTACCACTGTATATTCCCTTCAATTGCTCTGTAGTCAGATTCATGATATCTGTGACGCTGGGATGAGTGGCAATTAAAAGAGCATCTTTTGCTAGTAAGTAATACTCGATTTTGCCTTCTTTTTCCTCTATTTTCAATTCCCGACTTAGAGTTCCAATATCTAACAATCCGTCTTTAACTCCTGAAATAGTTGCTTCTGATTTAGTAGGTGTTAGTATGGAAATTGTGGTAGTAGGATTTTTGGCTTCGTAAGCACTAGCTAATACCTTTAACGCTGGATAAACGCTACTGTAACCAGAAATTTTAATTTCTTGCTGTGCTTGATTCGATATGACAAAATTAGATATATCCCAATTATTATTGATAGTAAAGCTAAAAACTACTAAGAGTATAGCCGTCAGGGCAATTGGAAATAAAGTTTTATTTTTCATATTAGTTTTCTTTGTCAATAAAATCAATAAATATTTTCACGAATGATTTAGGATTGCTATATATTTTCTAAATTAGATAGTAACTTGAAACTGATGAATAAATTATTAACACCAAACGAAATTCGACAACTGTGTCGTCATGGAAAATATCAAGACCCAACTCCTGGACTTGCGTCTGGATATGTGCAAGCTAATTTAGTCATCTTACCTAAGTCTGTTGCTTTTGACTTTATATTATTCTGTTATCGCAATCCCAAACCTTGTCCATTATTGGATGTCACTGAAGTTGGGAATCCGGAACCTCCCATAATTGCGCCTAGTGCTGATATTAGATCAGATTTACCTCGTTACCACGTGTTTCGTGATGGTGAACTGGTAGAAGAAGTTACAGATATCAAAGAATTTTGGCGTGATGATTTTGTTGGTTTTTTGATTGGTTGTTCGTTTTCTTTTGAAGCAGCGCTGTTGAGTGCGGGTGTACCTGTGAGACATATTGAGGAAGGCAAAAATGTACCGATGTATAAAACTAGCCTGGATTGTATGTCAGCTGGAGTATTTTCTGGGCCTTTAGTAGTTTCCATGCGTCCTTTGTCACCTGCGGATGCTATTCGTGCGGTACAAATTACCAGTCGTTTTCCAAAATCCCATGGTGCGCCAGTACATTTGGGTGATCCGAGTGCGATCGCGATCGCAAATATCAACTCTCCTGATTTTGGTGATCCAGTTACCATTCGAGAAGGCGAAATTCCTGTATTCTGGGCTTGTGGTGTGACGACGCAAACAGCAATAGTTCAAGCGAAACCAGAGATAGCAATCACTCATGCTCCTGGACATATGTTGATCACAGATATAAAAGATGAATGAATCTTTTTCTAAAATGGAGGAAAAATTAAACATTAAAGGAAAAAGCGAAGAAATCATCAACAAAATTGCTCAACTAGAATCTATTTGTGGGCAAGATGTTGGTAGAGGAATTCAGCCTCTAGTGGAAGCAACTAGGGGAGGACTACTAAAAACTGCTCGTTCGATCGCAGAACATCCAAAGCCTAATGTGGCAATTATTACAGGTTTTTTTCTTCCCTATGGTAATCCTCCTGCACCTGAAACTGATGGACCAATTGGCTGTGCATTGTTAGCAGCAGGTTTGATCAGGGCAGGTATATCTGTAAGAATTGTCACTGACTCTCTTTGCTTCCGTACCGTCAAAATAGCATTGCAAGCAGCTGGAGTTACTGGTAAAATTTGCTTTGATATTGTGCCAGTAGAAGCGACAAAAAATCAGCAAGCGGTTTCTTCACTGCTGAACTTGTGGGAATCTTTAGAAACACCTGTTTCTCATCTTATTTCTATCGAAAGACCAGGCCCTAGTTATGATGGCATTGTCCGCAATATGCAAGGACAAGATATTACAGCTTATACTGCACCTTTACATCTTTTATTTGCATCAAAAAACATCATTACAGTGGGGATTGGTGATGGTGGAAATGAATTAGGAATGGGCAATATTCCTAAAGATGTGATTCGTCAACATATTCAGCATGGTGAGAAAATTGCTTGTATTGTTAACTGTGATTATTTAATCGTTTGTGGTGTATCTAATTGGGGAGCAACTGGTTTATTAACTGCTTTATCTTTACTTCGCCCTGATTTGAAATTAGCAATTATTTCTGGATTAAATTCCCAAACAGAGTTTTATATTTTGGAATCAATTGTTAAGCATGGGGCTGCAATTGACGGTATTAAAGGAGTACCAAGCCTCTCTGTTGATAATTTACCTTTTGAATATCATGCTCAGATTATGAAAGCTGCAACTCAATTAATGAAATGAATTCTTAATTGTTAGTTGGTCATTTGTCATTGCTTCCTTATCCCCCTTGTCCCCCTAATCCCCAATCTCCATCACCTCAACTTTTAATTTTTTCCCACTCTGCTAATATCTTTTCTCCTTCGCGACAAAGTATTTCATGAAATTGACTGTTACTAGCTAATAATCCACCCCACTGATTAATATCTCCGGTGTTGTATTGCAATGGTCTGCCATCGAAGTGAGTGAACTGACCACCTGCTTCTGTTAAGATTAATTCGGGTGCAGCCATGTCCCAATCTTTGGGTGCAGATTTACCAGAGAGAGAAATATAAATGTCTGCCTGTTGTTCTACAATAGTTGAAATTTTACAGCCGACACTACCGACAGCTTTTTGATTTTGGCAAGGTAAATGTTGTAGTAAATATTCGAGTCTGTCGTTGCGATGGGAACGACTAACAACTAGGGTTAAATCTTCGATGCGTTCTCGTAATGAAACTTTTAGAGGGGTAGTTTGGCGATCGCGAATTTCTACAAATGTCCCACCACCTTTCGTCGCATAGTATAATTTTTCTTGCTCTGGAACTACTACCACTGCTAACACTGGACGGTGTTCCCGCACTAGCGCAAGATGAATGGCATACTCGCCAGTCTTTTGGATAAAATCTCGTGTACCATCTAAAGGATCAATGATCCATGACCATTGAGAAGTTGGGTGCTTGGTTTGTTCTTCTTTATAAGTTTCTTCACTAATATAGGCAAAATCTTCATTCCCCAAAGCTGCTTGCAACTTTTCCAAAATGAAGCGATTGACAGCTAAATCAGCAGCAGTCACAGGATCACTATCTTTATACTGTACGTCTAAATTTTTGTGAGTTCCATTGTAGTAAGTCCGCAGTATATCTGCTGCACCCCAACCAACAGAACGAGTGAGTTTAAGTATTTCTTTTAAGTCTGGCATTAATTTTTTCCTATATTTTTTGGGGGTTTAAAGTGGTAAGGGGATAAGGGGATAAGAGTATAAGGGTGTAGGAGTATTTAAAAAGATATGATTTTCAGAAAAACTTTTATTTCCTCTTACACCCCAAATACCCTCCTCTCCCCTAAACCCTATCATTGAAAAGATTCCATCCAGCGACGTGTGCCAAAAAATCGACAGGAAAATGCAGCTATTTTCGCTGCTGATGTTAGTGCATAAAGAAAATTTTCCCGCAATACGTAATGACAAAAAGCACCGTGTAAAATATCTCCAGCCCCTAGCGTATCAATAGCAGTAGTTTTTGGCACGTCTATCAAACCACTTATACCCGTTTCCTGTATGAAATACTTAATCGGTTTTTCACCGTGGGTAATAGCGATGTGAGGAATACCAAGTTGACGCAGATAGTTAAAGACTTCTTCCTCAGTCTGACAGTTGGGGGGATGAAAATTAGCAGAGCAAATGGCGTAATCTACAAAAGGTAAAAGTTTGTCAAAACCAGGTTTCCAACTACCACCATCTACAACAACAGGGATATTGTTAGCTTTTGCTGTTTGAGCTATTTCTATTCCTACTGTCATTTGATGTCCGTCAATTAGGACAATATCAACTTTTTGTAAAATATCTGGTGGGATAGCTTGGGTATTGGCTTGAGTCTTGACAGCATTGATCGAAACTACCGCCCGTTCGCCACTAGCTTGGGTAACAATAATAGAAGAAACTGGCGGCGGACTGCTTGTAGTGAGATCAAGATCAGTGATTTCTACTTGATATTTTTGTAAGTCTCCATGAATTAAATGTGTCATTGGATGAGAACCTACTATACCCAACACTTTAGCTTGATTACCCAAATTGCTAAAAGCAACAGCAGCATTGGTAGCGGGGCCACCTGCGGCAACAGTATAATCAGCAGCAACTATTTTTTGATTGTTTTGAGGGGGAGATTGAGCAAGGTAAATTAGATCGAGGGTTACTAAACCTACAAATAAGGCATAATTGGTCATTTGTCATTTGTCATTTGTTGTTTGTTCTAACCAACCACCAAGCATCAACTAAGTACTCAGACACAATTAATTACCCATCAACCACCAACAAAGTCTTTTCATGCAAACTGATCCAAAACCAGGAATACTCTACATCGTCGCTACACCGATTGGCAATTTGGAAGATATGACTTTCCGGGGAGTGCGAATTTTACAAATAGTGGATCTGATTGCGGCTGAAGATACACGCCATACGGGGAAGTTGCTACAGCATTTTCAAATTAAAACACCACAAATTAGTTACCACGAACATAATCGTAATAGCCGTATCCCAGAATTATTACAGCATCTGGCTGAAGGTAAGGCGATCGCTTTGGTGACAGATGCGGGTATGCCAAGTATTTCCGATCCTGGGTATGAATTAGTCAAAGCGTGTATTGACGCTCAAATCTCTGTAGTACCAATTCCCGGTGCGAATGCTGCTATTACGGCGTTGAGTGCAGCAGGATTACCAACTGATAAGTTTGTGTTTGAAGGATTTTTACCAGCAAAAACCCAAGGGCGACGAGAACATTTAGAATTTTTAAAGACAGAACCCCGTACTTTAATTTTCTATGAATCTCCCCACCGTTTATTAGATACTTTACAAGATTTAGCAGATATCTTTGGAAGCGATCGCCAAATCGTGTTAGCACGGGAGTTAACTAAATTTTATGAGGAATTTTGGCGGGGAACCTTAGCACAGGCGCTTTCTGATTGTGGCGAAAAAGAACCCCAAGGAGAATACACTTTAGTTGTAGCAGGAAGCCCACCCACCGAACTAGTGCTATCGGATATAGAATTAAAAGCTGAACTAAAAAAACTCATTGTTCAGGGAATGTCGCGATCGCAAGCTAGCCGAGAGTTAGCAAAAGCAACTTCCCTACCCCGCCGTCAACTTTATCAACTAGCTCTTGCTATAGAGATTAATTAGGGATTGGGAAATGGGGACAACTAATCAGTTATCAGTTATCAAATTAAACTGATAACTGATAACTGATTCATGCCCAATTCCCAATGCTCAATCCCCAATTCCCAATTCCCAATAGCCATTACAATGGGATAAATATTGATTGATAATGAGGACAAAGAATGACCCAGGTGGTTTTAGGAGAGAATGAAGGAATAGAGTCAGCTCTGCGGCGCTTTAAGCGCCAGGTTTCCAAAGCTGGTATTTTGGCTGATGTGAAGTATCATCGGCATTTTGAAACACCTTTAGAAAAGCGCAAACGCAAAGCAGTGGCTGCTCGACGTAAGCGGCGTTTTAAATAAAAAATCGGCACTGACGTTGCTTGACAAGATTAATGTTAAAACAGCTACAGAGCCTCCGTTATCATTTTGAAAAAAAATAAGCAAGAAGAACCACCCCCCCTAAAAAAAAGGGTGTAAAATAATATACTTGCCAAGTTGCGGAGCGCGCCGAGTGTCCGATTGCGGTTGGATGGAGCGAGCTGAATTGCTGCCCATCAACCCAATCATCAAAAAAGACACAGTCACCTATTTTTACAATTAATGAATAAAGTTTATTCGGTTTTGTCTAGAAAATATAAGTAAAAATTCAGTCATAGAAAGACGCAATTTTACTTAAAATTACCAGGCTCAGGATAGACATAATCATTGCTGTTACAACGGTTCATCGCTTTTTCAACTCCTTGTTTGAGGCATAATTCTACGCATTCACAGACAAAGTTTAATACCTCAAAAACAAACTTAGTTTCAGTTGTCGAAAACTTTCCCAACACATAAGACACAGTATTTTCCTCATGAGAATTAGTATCATTTTTAGGTCTACCAATACCGATGCGTAGGCGAGGAAAATTTTGTGTACCCAAGTGTGCGATCGCACTTTTCATTCCGTTGTGTCCGCCAGCAGAACCAGACAACCGCAGACGAGTTTTCCCAAGGGGTAAATCCATCTCATCATAAATGACTAACACAGACTCAGGTGGTAACTTATACCAACTAGCCACAGCTTGTATAGCCTGTCCAGAACGATTCATATAAGTGAGTGGTTTCAGCAAGCGGATTTTGTCTTTTGTTGGTGCGATACCTTCACCGTACTCACCTTGAAACTTACGATTTTCAGTCAGAGGAATCTGCCAAGAACGAGATAGAACATCTAAAGCAGCAAAACCAATATTATGGCGTGTTTGATTATACTTTGGTTCTGGATTCCCCAACCCAACAATTAATTGGGGAATCACCAAAGTTGTTTTGGCAGTAGCTTCTGTCATTGGAAGTATGAAATATGAAGTCTAAATTAACTGATCATTGGTAACTGATAACTGATAACTGGCTTTACGCTTCTTCCTTTGTAGGTGCTTCTAACTGCTTTGGTTCGAGTTCAGCAGTAGTTTTGACAGCTGCTTCTATCTGAGCTGCTTCTTTTTGAAACTCATTTTGAAATTCCTTAGAAGCATCTTGGAAGCCACGAATCGCCTTTCCCATACTCCGACCAATTTCTGGCAATTTCTTCGGACCAAATATTAATAGCGCTACAACCATAATTACAGCCATTTCCGGCAGACCAACACCAAATACATTCATTTGTGCTTTCTCCTGTAAGTTGAAGAACTCAAAGACCTACAAATTTAGTTTAATTGATACTCCCTATGCTTAGAACGCAGGGGATTCTAGTTTCACGGTCGTTGCTTGCTTTTGCAGGTCTTTCGACCAACAAGAGTAGAGGTTACAACTCCACACTTGATTACTTTTGGGATACCCTCCCCTAGCGGCAGGTGCTACAACTCTCTCGACCAGAGCAACGCACTCACTGCCTCGCCTTTGCACGACTTGCATTGTCCCCTCCAGAATCAGGCAGGCTTTTTGGTGATAAATGAATTAAATTCCTTGCTTACGCTGCGATTTCAGAGTTTTAATAAAGCTCAGTTTCTTCCCGTTTAAAGTATACATCATCTTCAAATTTGGTCTTATTTTCAATTAATTCAAAAAATTGGGAAATCTGTTCAGTTGATCGAATGTGATAAACACTTTTGGTACTTTGAGCCTGCTCGATATACTCACGATATTTTGGGGTCAAATATTTGTGACATAACCAAAGCACGCGGTAGCTAGTAAGCGAACTCTTCAATATTGGGCTGTTTTCCGGCCAGCCTTCTGGCGGTTTAAAGCGACCTGTGATTAATCGTTTAGTCACCCACCAGAAATGCACATATAGCGGTAGATCGACAAAAATCAGAGTATCCGCCTCGTTCAGTCGTAGCCAGAGGGTTTCCATGCAACCAAACCCTTCAATAATCCAACGCTCAGTAACCAAAATTTTCTCATGGGTGTGCTTATAGTCTTCCTGTGGAACCTCAATACCCCCTAATTGATATTGAATCTTGTCTAAAATGTAAAGTGGCAAACCAGTGATTTGGGATAATCTTTTGCTTAAAGTTGATTTACCGCCTCCAGTATTGCCAAACACCGCTACTTTTTTCATCGCCACTCTCCTTTTAGTACAATCAAGTCACTTAGTAAAGTGAATTGAGGTATGAAACCAACATGTTGAGATCATTGCGACCAGTTATCGAAAAGAGAATGAAATAGCTGCAAGGTTGTATCAGAGTTTAGGATTTCGGCTATGGAATATTTCCTATGCTATCTCTCACCCAACAGAGGTGTACGTAAGATTATTCTAAATACTGCCATAAACAGGAACCGCAGCACCTCGAATATCTTTGGCTGCTTCTGAAGCTAAAAAACAAATCACTTGCGCCAAGGATTCTGCTTTTACCCATTTATCAGCATTTTCTGCACCCATAGATTCGCGGTTTGTGGGAGTATCAATGATGCTGGGAAGGACGACATTTGCGGTAATATTAGTACCTTTTGTTTCGTCTGCGATCGCTTTCGTTAATGCAACCACACCAGCTTTGGATGCACAATAGGCTGCGAGTTGTCCAGATGGTTCTGCTGCACCTTTTGAACCAACACTCACAATCCGTCCATAGCCATGTTCTAACATTCTCCTTAGACTGTGTTTGCAAACCAAAAAAGTTGTAGTCAGGTTTAAATCAAAATCTTGTTTCCAATTCTCCAAGCTGTATTCATGGGTTTTTCCCATCGCAAACCCACCCACCAGATGAATTAACACATCTACTTTTTGCATCTGGTTGATAATATTCTCTACAGAAGCTTCTGCTACTAAATTTGCAGAGACAAAATTGATTCTGGCAAAATCAGCAGGTGAGAGAATTCCTTTTAAGCGTTCCACTTCTTGCGGGTTGTGATAAGGAATTGTGATTGCTGCTGCACCTTGCGCTAAAACTGCTGGTGTCACACCTAAACCCAATCCACCAGTACCACCTGTCAGTAAAATATGTTTGCCTTTCATAAGTTTGTTTAGTCCTGAAATAGATCAAATTCTTGGCGAATTTCTAATAAAGAACGCTCAAATAACGCTTCGTAATCAAAATATGGCCAATATTGTTTCCTACCACGATTCTTGATCCAGATTAAAACTATCTCTGGTAATAATCGTGGCAATACTGCCAATATCGAACTATACAACCATAGTAAACCTTGAGGTTGCACTAGGTCGCTACTCATGCTGGTGTTGGTAAAACTACAATCTACCGACGCTACCGCTCTAAAGAAGAACTAGTTGCAGATGCAATTGAAAGTATTCGTGAAGAGATAGAAATTCCAGATACAGGAACACTTTGGGGTGATTTGGACTCCATCATTGAAAATGCTGTGCAAACAACCCTGACGCCTATTAGTCGGCAAATTTTAGCTATGATTATCAGTGCTGCTTCTAGCAATCCAAACTTTGCTCAAGTCTACTGGCAAAAATACTTACAACCACGACGAGCAGATTTTCATATTGTAATTGAGCGCGCTAAAGCCAGACAAGAAATTCAAACTGATATAGATAGCGATTTAGTTTTTGATATTATTAGCGGCATCATGCTTTATGTAATGGTATTCACACCTACAAATGAACCAATCTCAGCCTATATCCGTCGTGCTATTGGCTTGATTCTGAAATAAAAATAAAAAAATTCAAGATTGTACTTCTCAGGAATTACATAGTGTCATAAAGTAGTAAGGTAGAAAAACAAGTTTAGTAATTATGAATTATAAAGTATGAATTTATAACTATGAAATATAAATTTAATGACCGTAGTCTTTAACTTGAATTTAACCTATTTATTTTATGGCTAGACGTACCTCCTCCCCATCTCCTGTTACTAGCACAACTACACTAGCTCTTTCATCGCTCCATATTCGTATAGAAGCGCTAGAGAAAGAACATCAATGGCTGCTCAAACAGATCAAGAGGAAACAAAAAGAACTGAATAATTTTGTTGAGCAAATGCGCTCATTTGCCACAGATATCTTTCATAGAGGAACTCCCAGCTTTAAAAAACTTGCAGCACTAGACGAAGAAATCCATAGTTTATTTGATGAAATATTTGCCACGAGAAAGTTCGGTAAACAGACTAAGAAAAATATTGAAGGAATTTACCGAAATCTTCAGATGATGGGAATCATCAGTCCAAGACGCGATCGCGATGATTCAGACACAGAACTAGATGAACTGTTTGAAACAGATGAACAAGAAAATGAATTTTTTGGTTCTTCTCAAAATAGCGGCGAACAGCATCAACAAGAGTCAGAATTTATTCCTCAAAGTAAATCTGATGAATCGAGAAAAATTAGAAACACATTTTTGAGATTAGCTGAAATATTTCATCCTGATAAGGTCACTGATGATGAGACGCAGATGCGTCATACAGAAATCATGAAGGAAATTAATAAAGCTTATCAAGAGGGTGATTTAGCTAGACTTTTAGAGATTGAACAACAACATGAAGCGGGAGAATCTGTCGATAGCAACAATGAAGATGATTTAACCCGCAAATGCAATCGCTTAGAGCAGGAAACAGAATTCCTCAAAACACAATATGACACTATTAAAAGAGAACTGCGTTTAGTCAAAAATACCCCAGAAGGAATGATAGTTGCTGATTGTCGCAAAGTCGCTAAAGAAGGAATTGATCCGATAGACCAGATGTTAGAACAAGTTGAATCTGAAATTGAGGTTATTGCTAATATTCGCAATTTTGTGAAGGATTTTCGAGAACAGAAAATTACAATTAAAGAGTTTCTTTGCGGTCCACCACTGATGAAACAAATGAACCAGGAAGTGATGGAAGATTTGCTTGAGCAGATGTTAGAAGATTTAGGTGTAAAAATAGTTTTTTAACAGTTGTCAAGATAACTAATAACTGATTAGCGATCGCTTGTACTTGCTCCAAAAATCTCGCATTTCATTGTGGTACCATATCTTAGCAAACAGAAAAAACTTATCTTGACTTATAAAAAAATCTCTAGTTGCAATTATGCGATCGCTCTTTAACTTACCTAGATTTGACAGCGAGTGATGAAAGCATTAGGGTTAGGGGTATTCAAGCTTTGAACAAGCGCTAAATATCCAGCACTACCCTAGAACTTCCCGGTTGAGAAATACAAATCAACACCGAACCCTCATCAATTGCAGCCGTTGGTTCTTCCTGATAAGCAACCTCACCTGCGTTTATTTTACACATACAAGTACCGCAAATACCCGCACGACAACTGAACGGAGGATTAATATCATTCGCTTCGGCAAATTCTAAAATACTGCCATCTCTCTGGTTCCAGATTAGGGTTTGACCCGATTTTGCAAAGACAATCTCAGCTTCTTGCACTCCCTCCACTCCCTCACCTATAGTTGCAGGAGCAGATTGACTACCGGATACAACTTGCATAGGTTTACCAAAAGACTCAAAGAAAACTCTACTCTCAGGTACTCCCAATTCCTTCAATCCTTGCATAATCGACTGCATAAAAGATGGAGAACCACACAGAAAATACTCAGCTTCTTGTTGTACTAACTCTTTAATTAAAGCAGCATCAACATAACCAACGCTGTGATAATGTCCCTCATCTTCAGCAGTAGGACGGCTGTAGCGAAAATGCACATTTAGGTTAGGATTTTGTTGAGCTAACTCACTCACTTCATTACGAAAAGCATGGAATCTGCCATCTCTAGTACCATGCACAAACCAAATTGGGCGATTAGGGTTCAGACGAGTTACGGCTTTTGCCATACTCATCATCGGAGTAATCCCCACACCATTACTAATTAGTACCGCAGCAATGGACTTTTGCACATCCAAAACAAATTTGCCGTTTGGCGGTTTAGCTGGAATTAGCGAACCTTCGTGAATGCGATCGTGCATAAAATTAGAGGCTGTACCAGGCGGTACATCTAACCCTTTCGGAGCAGGTTCACGTTTAATCGAGAGACGATAATATGTACAAAGCTCAGGATAATCAGAAAGAGAATAAGTACGAATTACAGGTTTGTCCTGTTCGGGAATATCCAGTTTGATAGTCAAAAATTGACCTGGTTGAAAATTAGGAATTTCGCTTTTGTCTTCTGGTTGCAAGTAAAAAGAGGTAATTTCTTCGCTTTCTTTAATCTTGCGAACAACCACAAAATTTCGCCAATCTTTCCAGATATTACTATTGGATATGCTCTCTGTCGATACAGATGTTTTCTTACTTGCCTTACTTGTCAAAACTAAGCCAAAAATAGCACCACAACCTGTTCCTAATAGTGAAGAATAAACACCAACTTGACCAGCAGATTTATCTTTAGGATTGATTAATCCAATAGCCACACCAGAAACTATGGTGACTACTGAAAATGTAATACTTGCAGTCGCAAAACTTCTAAGAATAGGATTCTGAATTCGTCGAATATTTTCTAACATTCCCTGTTTCCCGTTCATCTATTAACACTAGCTAGGGATATTTATCCCTAGCCCCCCAGCTTCCATCAAGGATTCGAGATATGATAACGTAAGGTGTTCATAGTAATACTTAAAACTCCATTTCACCTTTTATTCTTCTAAACTGGTTTCCACCTTGCCAGTCTGGGAATTATTACTAATATTCAGGACGGTATCCATTGCATCTGCACCCATGCGAGCAGCAATTTCCGGACAGGGTTTGCTAGCATGGAGATTAACTTGAGTCTTGTCTTTCTTCTCTAGGTTGACTTCTCGTCGCCCATACCTGAGTACTGTTGACATCCAAACTAACTCGTTCATGAATCGTTCCAGGCGGCGAATATAGGTTGCTTTGTCAATCAAATCGCCAGACTCATCAAACAAATTTTGGACGTTGGCAAAGTTAAGGTCATAGAAAATCGTCATTAGCCCTAATTCACGCATCACAGGTAGTAAGTTTTGGATCACCCGTGTACCACCAAAAGGTCCTGCGGAAACGCCACACAGTCCAACGGCTTTATGAATGTATTCTTTCAAGCATGTATCAAGTACGTGTTTGAGCAAACCCGGATAACCATGATTGTACTCTGGTGCAACGATAATTAATCCATCTGCCCGCTCAACTATGGCGGAGAACTGAGGGTCTTTAATGGATTCACCCGCGTCATTAGTAGTAATTGGAATATTGCGAATATCAATCAGTTGAGTATCTACGTCATCTCGTACCGCAATCTGTTCGACAATAAATTTGGCAACATATTCACTTTGGCGACCTTGACGGGGAGTACCCAAAATGACAGGAATAAACAGAGGGGCGTTTGTCATAATAGCTCTGTTGTTAATAGTTGTTAGTGCGTAGCTAAAAGTTCATTTTTCATCCTTCATCTACTGTTCTTTATAGTTCCAAAGTAGCCCACCATCTACAAAGAAAGTGCTGCCAGTGATATAGTCAGCATCAGATGAAGCTAGGAATGCAACTAGAGAGGCTACATCCTGCGGTTGACCAAGACGATTAAGAGGAATGTTATTTAACAGCGCACCCAATTTTTCTGGATCATTCAATAGTTTAGTATTAATTGGAGTTTCAATCGCTCCTGGGGCGACATTATTAATCGTAATACCCAAAGCACCCAACTCAACAGCTAAGTTACGGGTGAGCATTTTCATTCCGCCTTTGCTAACACAGTAAGCTGTGAAATTGGGAAATGGTAATTCTTCATGCACCGAACTAATATTGATAATTTTTCCAGGACGCTTGGTGGTCATCAAGTGTTGAACAAAGGCTTGAGTAGCAAAAAACACACCTTTTAAGTTGACATTCATCACAGCATCATAATTTGCTTCTGTGATTTCCCAAAATGGTGCGTGTTTTTCAATCCCGGCATTATTCACTAGAATATCCAGCTTACCAAAATGGTCAATGCTATCTGCAATTAATTGGCGCACCTCCGACACGCTACCTAAGTCTGCCTGAATTGTGTAACCGTGAGAGTTAGGACACTGAGCCATATAGCATTTACCACCAATCGCCTGTACTTTTGCTAAGGTTTCTTCTGCTCCTTCCGGGTGAGAGCGATAATTAATCACAACATCCGCTCCTTCTTGAGCAAGACGCAGAACTATTCCCTGTCCAATTCCCTGACTACTACCAGTAACTAAAGCGACTTTACCTTCTAACTTCATAAATTTTCTCCTTCTAATCCTTATAAGTTGTAATTAATTCTTGAGTGTTGATTATTTAGCTATTGCTCAATTTGGCAGCGCCGAAGGTAGCATTGAACTTGCGACACCAGATAACAGCAGATTTGTATTCTGCTAAATTGATATTGTCAGGAATGGCATAAGTTTGAGCGCCGCTAAATTTTTGTAAGCGACCAAGAATTACGTAATCTCCCTTTTTTAAGGAATATGATGGTGGCTTGGTTGAACCAATGACGTTATCAGAACGATGCAAAATTACAACTAAGTCTGGTCCCGAATTGGAAGTTTTAAATGACTGCTCAAGCTCTAGGAAGGATTTACCGTTTTTTGTAATAATCCTAGCTGTGCCTTGAGTGGTGTGTTCTCCAGAGACAAAATTCCCAGATTTTGTAACTGTTGAAACTTGAGATTTTGCTAGCTTAATTACAGGCTGTGTTTGAGTATTCACAGCAATAAAAGTTTCAGCAGACTGAACTTCTCTCGCACAAATAACTATTGCTAGAGATGCTATACTTGGCAATAATAAATATTTCAAACTCATGAAAAAAACCTCACTACAACATCAATTGATTTTGAAAATTATGTTCTGAGCTTTAAATTTATTGTTGCTTGAAGAATTCGTCTACAGATGATAATTAGCTAAAAATTCCCATCTAGAAAACTTATATTTGATTTAGAAAAGTTTTATGACTTTCTCAGCTAATTTTAACGTTGCAGTTCGTGATGTATAAAATTTTGTATTAGAGTGTAAATTTTTTGAGAATTTACGTATACAGATAACAGAGATAACTAGTAAAATTTTTGTACCAAAGCGCCTAAAACTGCGAACACGCAAAACCTATCAGTTTCTTTTTAAACTCAATTTTGCGCTCACCACGAAATTGTTATCCATGAACAAAGCCAATGAAGATGAAATGTTGTTGCAAAATCAACCGTGGGAACGTGAGCGGCAGATAATAGTACGTTTGTCCTCTTTGAACTATCGCACTGGTGAACTAGGTAGCTATTTGCACAACATTGCTTGTGGAGTCAGCGAACTGATTGGAGTTGATTGGACAGTTGTTACTTTTTGCCAAGAGGGTTTTGAAACTATTCTCGCGAGTAGTCTGGAAATGGCCGAAGATGCTCCTCGTGTTTATGCACTACATGGTCGGTTAATTGCTACAGTTATTCAAATTGGTAGCACATTAGCTGTTGAAGATGCTGTGGCTAATCCAGAGTACGGTAAACCTGCACCAGGTTATCGAGCATATTTAGGGATACCATTGCAAACTTCTGAAGGTCAAGTATTTGGTACTGTTTGCTCTTTTCATCGACAATCACGAAAGTTTACTCCACAAGAAGTCCAAATTGTGGAACTGTTTGCAGAAAGAGCAGCCACAGCGATCGACCATTATCATCTTTACCAGCAGCAGTGCCAATTTAACCATATTTTGGAAGTTGAGGTAGAAAAACGCACAGCAGAACTACGAGCAGCGCAAGCCAAGCTTGTAGAACAAGAAAGATTAGCAGCTATTGGCGAATTTGCTGCGGTGATTGTGCATGAAATTCGCAATCCCTTAACTACAATGATCATGGGATTGAAGTATTTCAAAAAAACGATTTTGGCTGAACCTGCTCAAGAGCGATTATCGTTAGCACTAGGCGAAGCTAGCCGTTTAGAAAACCTGCTGAGTGAAATTTTGCTTTATGCCAAACCCCAAGTTTTGCACCTGTGTGAATTGGATGTGAATGAATTCATTCGTGAGTTATTGATATCAATATGCGAAATGCCAGAAGCGCGATCGCGACACATCGAATTTATCCCGGTGTCATCAACAGTCAAAATTTTGGGTGACAAGGATAAGTTAAAACAAGTGTTTATTAATATTGTCCGTAATGCCTGTGAGGCAGTCTCAGCAGGAGATGTAGTTAAATGGAAAGTAGACAGTTCGTCTTTAGATAACGTCTCTATTAATGTCTGGAATGGTGGTGAGCCAATTCCTCCAGAAGTTCTTTGCAAGCTAACCCAGCCGTTCTTTTCTACAAAAGCTTGTGGTACTGGGTTGGGGCTTGCTATTACCAAACGTATTGTCAATGCTCATGGTGGGAAATTATCTATTGAATCTGACATAGCGACAGGTACTATAGTGAGTGTTCAATTACCTGCGGTTACTTTGGGGAGCAAATAACACCTTCGTTGCAGATTCTCCTACTTTTTGCAATTGTTGTCGCAACTGTAATATCACTAATCCTGAGATCATTACTTGCACAAAAATTACAAATAACACTCCGAGAGAATATAATGACTCTCTGTCGGGTGTATACAAAGCAAGAAGCGGTGCTGCTACTGAGAATAACCCAATGAAATTGCTATTGCCAGGATAACTAGACCAAGACATAAGCATTATGAATACTGGCAAAACAATGACAGCACCAAGACTACCAACAGCCCAAAATATCCGATGTCGAGTTTTTTTAAGTAACATAAGTTGGGCTAATGCTGCATAAAGCATAGCTAAACTACCAGCCAAAATGAGAGCATAAATAGCACTAATTTTGGTTTGAGAATAATTGTTAGCCAGAAGAATTAATGAACTAAGGAAAGTTATAGCAATACTTGCATTTAATGCGATCGCTACCAAAGAAGGGCTATTTTCTCCCCAAATAAAATCTTTGATTACGTAGCTATTTCCCAGACTTTTCTGCTCAGCAAGGTGACGGTAGCGCGCCCAGTCTTGTAAAGTTTGGCGATGAGGAGTTATAGCCGCAATTAAATACAAAAACAGCCAAAAATGTAAAAATAATAAGCAAGCTAGCTCGTCTTTCATTGCCGATGAATAATGAGCATTATCCCAAATAATTGATTGCCAATTCGCACAACCTAACGATGAAATCGTGAAGTAAAAAGTAAGTAAATAACTCTGTTGCTTACTCAGCATAGTAGCGTTAGGATTACGAAAACAACGCTGTAAAGCTTGCCAAGTAAAATATATTAGAGTAAATAAATTTACAATTGCTAAACCAGTAATTATGATGTCACTTTTTCCTAGAGGTAAAACAAACCAATTAAAATTAGTCCATTCATATCCAGAAGTAAAATCATTACTACCTGATAACTCAGGAATAAAGTAAAATGGGTTAAAAAATCTCAAGAAAACAAACGCAGAATTAATTGAGACAGAAACTAGTGACTGCTTAGTTAGTAGTAGAAAACCAAGAACAACTCCACTACCCAACCAAGCTTGAAGACTACCTAACCAAGAACCAACTAAGCCAAATAGCAACGCAGCGCTGTAATAGAAAAAACAAGTAGCTAAGACAACAGCATCAAAGCCTAAAATTGATCCCAAGGAAATATTCGCGGCTAATCCTGATAATAAATGTAGAGGAATTACCAAAGCGATCGCCAGATAAGGCAAAATTGGTACTCCTAACATTTTTCCCACTAAAATTTTTTGAGATTCTTGGGGACTCAGACGAATAAAATTCAGCGTTCCACGTCGTTCTTCATTAGCTAAATCATTAATGAGTAGATAAGTTCCTATCACCAAAAGACTAAAACAGGCAAAAATACTCAACCATGTAAATAAATCTAGCCACCACAACTGCCAATTGATGATTGTATCGCTAAATTCATCTGATAAACATCTCGGTAATCCATATAAGAGTTTGCCTGTACAGTATTTATTAGAATTATTGAGAAATCTATCTTGGGAAATTGGTAACTGAGATTTAAAAGCTATGAATAGCAAAAATTGACTACCGAAGGAAATGATCATTGTCAGTATGATGTTGCGTAGTAGCAAACGTCCTTTGAGTTCGCGCAACAATTGTGGATTCCAGTCTCCCAATCGATCTAGAAAATTATTTAGCATGGCGACACTCTTTAATTAAAGTGTATTTTGTTAAGTAAATTTTTTCTAGTTCGTAGTAAGCGCTTAAATCTTAAGGACTAAAGTCCTTACTACGAACTTCACAAAACTAGCTTTTTGTTAGCAAAGCTTTAGTAGCAGATTCTCCTGCTATTTTGATTTGACGTTTCAACTGTAAGTTTAACAATCCTAAAATACTCAACTCACTCAAAAGAGCAATAAAAACAGTTGTACTCGTCGTATATTCTAACCCCGCCCAAGGAAAACTCGAAAGCAACCATAACGTAGAATGTTTATCTGGATTCAGACTCAGCATTCCTAAAAACATGGGTGGTAAAAACATTACTGTAGCGACAGTTCCAATCGCCCAAACAGCACGTTTAGAAGTTTTCATCAATAGCATTATTTGCGCGATTGTGGCGTAGATAATCGCCATACAGATAAACAAAACTACACCTAAAATTGCTTTGAAGCGACCAACATCGTTCACTAACCAGTCTAAACTATTTTTATTATTCGCCTGCAAAGAAAGTGCAACTAAAATCCAAGTAACTAACGGAATAGTCACAATCACAAGATTAATTGCGATTGTGACTATTGCTGGACTTTTTTCATCCCAGATTAAATCTTGTAATAAAGAATTTTGCCAAAATCCTTTACGTTGAGAAAAATTCTGATATCGATACCTAGCCCAATCTTGAATTGCTTGCCGATGTGGTGAGAGAATCGCAATTAAACCAAACAGTAACAGCAGGTTAAAAAACACTATCACAGGGAAGTTTTGCGTTACTTGATAGTTTAAATCGTAATAAGCAGGAGCAGGGTTTCCATTGGAGTAGTAATGATGATAATTTTTGAGATACTGGAGAGTGAAGCCCCAAAGAATAAGTTGCAAATAAGCAACAAGTAAATAACTTTGACCCTTACTTAGCATTGCAGAATTTGGGTTACGAAAGCGGCGCTTTAATCCATACCATACCCAATAACTCCACAAAGCATAATTGACTAAATTTAAACCCAGTAAACCAAGAAGACTTTTTCCAACAGGTAGGTAGAAAAATTGTATTTGTTGGAGTAATTCCCAATTATATCTACGGAATAAATTGGGGAATAAATAAGCCGTCATATCAAAGGGACTGAACAGTCTTAACCAAGCAGCTGCATTATCCAAGTATGGTCCAGAAGATGCTAATTGCATCGTCACAAACAAGAAAATTAAAACTGCGCCACTACCCAACCAAGGCTGAAATCCACTGAATAAACGACTAATAAAGCCAAATAATAATGCAGTGCTATAGAAGAAAAAGCAACTAGCACCTAAAATGACATAAAAACTCAAAATGTGACTAAAGGCAATATTGGCAGCACGACCTGCTAATAAATGAAAAGGAATTGCGACTGCAACTGTCAGATAAATTAATATTGGAACTCCCAATATTTTACCAATCAAAATATTTGTTTCCGACTGGGGACTCAGACGCAGAAAATTTAATGTACCCCGATTTTCTTCTTGAGCTAAATTATTAATCAGTAAATAAGTACCTGCAACTAGCAGTGTGAAAATGAAAATGACAGTCAGTGATAGGAATATATATTCCCAATGATCTCGCCACCACTGTTGCATATTAATTTGTTCAAGAGGGCAGTACTTATTGTACAAAATGTTATTAATGTTTTTCTCTTGAGCCTTAAGTTGATCTATTTGTTGTGTTAAAGATTGAATTGCTGATGCATCATAATTTTTTGATTTGTTTAGCCAAGATAATTGTTGTTGCAGTTTGCTAATCTGTGGGTAAATATCATTTAGTTGTTGTTTATAAGCTTCTCCTAAGCGACAATAAGTACCAGACATTTGATATTTTCCGCCTGGTATTTCCCGCAACTGATATAGAAACAATATCAACTGACCAATTAAAGATGTAATACAGGCGATCGCCACAGGAAAAACTTTCAGACGACCTTTAATTTCCCGCAATAATTGCGGATTCCAGTCGCCTATTTTATCCATAAAATTGAGCAACATAGGTGAAAACTCCAAGGTTAGGGATCGGGGATCGGGGACAAGGGGGATGCGGATAATAACAATTGACTAAGATGCTTGTTTGTGACCAAGCTTGAGGAAAATAGTTTCTAGGTCTTCTTGGGTACAGTGAAATTCGCTAATTGGAATGTCAGCTTGGATCAGCGATCGCAACAAATTAGCACAGTCTTCCTGCTGACCAGAAAAATTCACCCGCACGCTATTTTTGGCACTTATGACTTCCCACTCTTCCACAAAAGAATTATTCTTAAGTTCTGCTAGCAGTTCCTCTTGCTTTGCTAAAGTTGAGATGACAATTTGCTGGCGCGCAAGACGTTGATAGAGTTGTTGTAGCGATGCACTTTCTACTAAATAACCAAGTTCCATGATTCCCACCGAAGTGCATAATTCTGCCAAATCGCTGAGAACATGGGAAGAAATTAAGATTGTCATTCCCGCTTCTTGCAAGACTTTGATGATTTCTCGAAACTGCATCCTTGCAATTGGATCGAGTCCTGAAACAGGTTCATCTAACAGCAGCAAAATTGGTTCATGAATGATGGTACGCGCTAAACTCAGGCGCTGTTTCATCCCCCGTGACAAAGTGGAAATTAAGCTATTGCGTTTATTCCCCAGCTGTATTAATTCTAAAACCTCATGTAGACGTTTTGTTCGGCGTGGTTCTCGCAAACGATACAAACGGGCAAAATAATCTAGGTAGTCCCAGACTGTTAGTTCTTCATACAGAGGATAGTCATCAGGTAAGTAACCAAGACGACGCTTAAGAGTCGGGTTACTTTGGTCACGTAACAAGCGATCGCCATTGATATAAATCTCACCCGTAGTCGGTTCTTCTGCTGCTGCTAACATCCGAATGAGAGTCGTTTTACCTGCACCGTTGGGGCCGATTAAGCCATACACCTCACCTGCATAAATCTCTAAATCAACATTATTAACGGCAACGTGCCTGTCAAATTGCTTAGTTAGTCCATTGGTGCGAATTGCTAATTCTTTTACCATAGCTGCTGAGTGCCGCTTGTTATTATCAAATAAGCTACTCTTTTCCTACAGCTTTTGTCACCTTCGTTTCGGAAATTGAAACTATCTTTAAAGAATCCTCAGTGATTCTTTACGGGTATCAACTGCCCTAAGTAGCAGCCAAGTCATCTTAGCTAGCTAAAAATAGGGCGAAACTTTTCGTCACTGCTAAGTTAATGGGAGCATCCCAAATGTTCAAAAAACGCCTGCGATTTCAATCGCAGTCTCATAGTTCAAGTCTGCTGAAGCAGACTGTTTGATTTTATGAAGTCGTCTGAAGACGACTTGCGCTATTAGCAAAGTTTAAACCCTTTGCTTTACGGTATTTTGAAAAAATTGGGATGCTCCCAAGTTAATTCCCGAACGCGAGTGCATCTCATGACGGAAATCCTTATCTTCAATTAACTTCCCGCACTTCACCCAAGCGAGTAAAGCGAATTTCAATACGTCGCCGTGTTGCTTCTGGTTGACGCACTCCCTTGGGAATAGGGGCAAATTCTCCATTTGGTAATATTAATTGTGCTGCTGAATAGGCACGAAATTTAATTCCTGACATGCGACCTTTTTGTTTTTGAATTTTCAAGAGTTCTTTAACTACTGCTAAAGAACGCATTAACCCTAAATCAGCATTAGATCCTGGTTTTAGGGTGACGACAGCACCTTTGTCACTAGCGAATGCTTCTAAATTATTGTCTAGATTACTTGCTATACCATTTCCAATAGATTGCTCATCAGTATGACC
This sequence comes from Pelatocladus maniniholoensis HA4357-MV3, assembly GCA_019359115.1. GTDB lineage: Bacteria > Cyanobacteriota > Cyanobacteriia > Cyanobacteriales > Nostocaceae > Pelatocladus > Pelatocladus maniniholoensis. The sequence goes on along the minus strand of JAHHHW010000119.1, from coordinate 78,707 downwards.
AATAATTTCTACAGTGTCTATCTTATACTTCCTTGTAGTGTTTTCAATACCAGGCACAATTTTATTATTAATATAATTCAGCATATCTGGAGGAATTGCCGCGCTACCAGGCTCAAATCTGTAATTTTCGTCTTTGATTAAAAAAATAGGTGGTGTACCTGTTTCTTTATTATTTGATATTTGTGAAATTGTATATTTAACATTAATTATTAACAGTAATAACAAAAGTATCAGGAAAGCATTAGACATTAAGTCAGTAAATGCTTGCCAAATATTGAGGTCTTCATGTTCATTAAAATGTCGCGATCGCTTAGACATAAACTTATTTTTTTTATTTTAAATTTTATTCAAGCCATCTAATGTATCTGGTGTTTTTTCTAAAACTTTTTCCAAATTTTGCCTCAATCTGTAAATTTCAAATTTAGTATCTTTGAGATTGTTGATGCATTCTTGTATACTTGTTGTAACTTCTACAGTCTGGTTATTTACACCTGCTATGAGACTGTTTCCTACTGTTTTATAACCTGCGTTATTGTCTTTAATTAACTGCACCATGTCTAAAGTAAGTGTGTCTAATTTGACACTCAATTGATTGGCGTATCCTTCTAAATTAGCAATTACAGTTTGAGTTTGTTTCTGGTTTGTACCTAGTTGTTGAGATAAATTAGAAATCAAGCGATCGCCTGTCATTTCTATTGCTGAATTTACTTGCTGAGTATAGGTTTTAACATTATCTATGAGTTGTTCTAAACTCTCTGCATCATTAGTAATTCTCTGTTCTAATTTATCCAATTTGTTAACAGCTTTTGAAAAACTCGCTCCTCCTTGTTTCAGTTGGGGAATAATCTCACTCAGAGATTGCTGATTATTTTGATGCAAATTTAACACTTGTACAGAAGTTGCATTAATCTCTTTAATTTCTGTGCCGAGATTAATTAATTCTTGACTATAACTCTGAACCTCTTTTACTACTGTAGCTATAGCTGTTGTTGCTTCGGCTAAACTAACGGTAGAATGAGAAAAATTTTCCTGTATTGTAGCTAAATCTGCTGTAGCTTCTGATAATTTTGCCGGAAACTGACTTTGATCAAAAGTATCAGCAGCTTGTTTAAATATATCTGCTTTTTGATTTAATTCTTCAATAGTGAACTTAAACTCATTCGCAGCAGCAGATATGGTTCCAGCAGATTGTGTAAAACTCTCATAAACTTGTTTAGCTAAATCAGCAACCTCTTTATTACTATCTGCTATTTGCTGTGTTACTTTTCCTAATGATGTTTCTACTGCTGTGCGAACTGTATTACCAAAATTAGCTAAAAATCTTTCCTGTTGGGACACCATTCTATTCACAATCTTATCAAGACGAGTGTCACCTTGGACTTGAGGTTGATAAATATTATCTAAATAATCTTCTAAGCAGCTAATTAAGCGGTATTTTAATAAATTTGTATTTCTAGATAAATTTATGACTGTTAGTAAAGCGCTAAAACATAACGCTATCAAACTGCTAACAAAGGCTATACTCATACCTTGGAGTGGTTTCTCTAATTCTGCAACCAAGGTAGTAACATTAGTAGCGTCAGTTTGATTAATGGTTTGACCAAGCGTATATAAATTAAATGTAATACCCACAAAAGTGCCAAACAAACCAAAAGCTAGTAATAAGTTTGGCAAAGTTCGACATAAATAATCAATTTGCTCGCAAGTAATGAAACGTATTTTTTCTCGACTATAAGCATCTTCAATTAATGCGGTAGTATTAACATGATCTAGATTTTTACTTGCATGTGCAAATCTTCTTTCTAAATCTTCGATAATTTTCGGTTGTTGTCCACGTTCTTGTCTATTAATTAATCTTCTAACTCGCTGTTCTAAAAAGGTCAGATGTTTATAAAGAGCAATTCGTAAAAATATAACAAACACAGAGGGTAAAATGACTAATATGAAAGATAAAATTATTAGGGTACTGGATATTGGTGGCATGAAATAACCTTGTTAGCTTGTAAGTAATAAACTGCAAATAACCAAAGACTTGTAGTGAGGACTAAAGTCCTTACTACGAACTTATTTCAATAGTTTTATGTTACTCAACATAGTTTGATGTATAATCACCGACTTACTTAAATATAAAGTTAATATTGACAGTTCAATAAACTGTATAAAGAAAAACAGGATAATCAGATGTTTTGACAGCTATGATATTACAATGGATATTTGTTAAATATTCTTTGCCGTTCTCTTTCGTACTCTTCTGTTGTTAAAAATCCTTCTTCTAAATCCTGCTTTAATTTTTCTAGTTCGGAACGCCTTTTGACTCTGTTATCGTTGAAATCTCCAGATGAATCAATAATTATCTCACCAGGTATAGCTTTCTGAGTTATTGTATTTGTAGGCGCAAAACTTCGCTGTGCAGTAGAGTTAAATCGCTCATCCATTTTTCTCCGAAAACGAATAATAATTCCTTCTTTTGCTGTAGGATCGCTGCTATAGGGTGTTCCTACAACTGTTGCTTTATAAGGGTAATTTGGACTGTCTTCTGGTAATTCATCAATTTGTTTGACGAACTCTCGCAACTTCGGTAAGTATTCGCTTTCCCAAAGTTCTGGCTGTTTTGCTATCCGAGAGATTTCATTATCCAAACGTTTATGTAACTCTGTACTTATGTCCTTGCGGTTAGAAAGTTCTTCTAATGCTTGACTCCATTCTGGACTCAAAGATGCAGTATTATAGATATCACGCAAGCTATCATAATATTGAAATTCTAATTCATGATTTTCCTGGTTTTCTTGTAATAAATCAAAAGCAAGAGCTGGATAAAAAACATCCTCTAATTCTTCGATAACTCTGACATCAGGGGGGACAATATCAGGGAAAGAAATTCGAGAATCATTATGGAGAAAAGAAGTGGGAGAATTAAGTTCGCGCAAGTAAGGATTTCTCATGTTCTCCAGATTGCTAATCAATCTCAGAGGAAAACCAGCGTACTCATTCACAATTAAAATTTCATCATCAGATTGGGTGGGTTTAAATTTGTCACCAGCAATTCCCAAATCTTTCCCCAATAAGATTTTAAATTGCTGTACTTCTAACTCATCTACATCTTTAAATCCTATAAGTTGACTACTTTTAGCAGGATCATCACGAAAGTAAGGATCACTTAAATTTAGACTCAGCAGTGGTTCAGCTTCCTGCATAATTTGTGCTAAACGAGTTGAACGCGCAGAAATTGAATAATTTTGCATGAACCGCTTAATTACAGAGTTAACGATATTGCTACAGCGAGGAGCAAATAATTTATCAACATTGACATCAATTTCTTTTTGAAGTTGGAGTGCTATTGCGCGATCGCGATCAACAAAACTTGCTAAACTCTGTCCTTTTCCAGTTAGTTCAGTAATTTCTGCACTTGCTAATACTAGTTGGCGACGAAAATCGTCTTTTGGTAACATAGTTTGATAACAAAGTTCAACATCTTCGCTATCAAAGATAGCTTCACCGCTCATCTCATCAAAATTTAGTTGTTTTAAATCTCTTTCTTGTTTCTCATAAATATTGTGCAAACTTTCTACTAAGCTATTAAACGCAGCAAGTAAGGTGATTCTTTCTTGAACGTGTTTTTCTAAATTAGTGACAACTTGCAAAGCTTCCTGAAGGACTGCAAAGTCAAAATTTTGTTTAATTAAATCGCAAACTTCTTTTACGACTCTTTTCGCTTCTACTTGGACTTGGTTATTTTTATTACTAATAAAGGGAATACTTGGTTTTTGCTCAATATCTTCTATTACTTGTTCTGCATTGCGCCATTTTCTCTCTACATCTTCAAGAGTCTTCCATCCATTAAACCTCATCATTTCTTCTTGGATATTCTGGAGATAATTACTCAATTCATATTGCAAAATATCTAGCCAATCACGACTACTTTTAATTGAAAAGTTAGGATCGCTAGGTGTGAGTAACTGAATAATGAAATCATCAATATTAGACTGTAGCTCCTTTGTAATATTTGGAGCAATTTGTAATAACCTTGTCAACCAAATTCCTCTACTACTCTCTGTTTCTCCTGGTTGAATTTTGCGAAATTGTTCACGAAATTCCCTTCCCAACTGCTGACGAACACTATCGCGGTCATCTCGATTTTGACAATTAGTAATTAGCTTTTCTAACTTAGTTCTCCATGCCGAGATTGCGTTAGTAAAACTTTTGTTCGATTCTTGCACTGACTCTGTAAGTCTAGTAACTATACCATCTTTTTTTGCTAAGTCACTGTGCCAGCGATATTGAAGAATAAATCTTTCTAGTAAAGTCACAGGGTCTGGACTTTGACCTTCACCAGTTAACCAGAATTTTACTAGTTGTAAACTCACATGAGTTAAAGCAATTTGCACAATAGTATCGCGAGGAAAATAAATTGCTGATAATCCAAAAGTTAAATAGCGCTGACCATTAGGACGAGGATGCTTGTCCCACTGAATTAAATGCTGCAAAAAATTATCTCGATTTCCTTTAACTATCGGTGCTAATTCACCAGAAAAATCTAAAGCTATTTTGTGAGCAATGACATTGCACAACTTACCTTGAGTTAAAATTTGATATTCACCCCCAGTTTGATGAGAAACTAAATAAGCATAGTCAAAGGCTGGACGACGTTCTTGAACAAAAACTAGATTTTGAATGTCATAACAAGCTTCAAATTTTGTACTGGGGATACTATAATAATTTAGTTCTTTAAGAGCAGCATAAGTATTGGCACTCATGCTAGGAGTATTGCCGTATAATTGTGGACTAATTATTAAATAGCCGACAATCTGTACATTTTGATTTACATAAAGATGTCTGAGACTATAAGCAACATCTAAAAACATACCGCTCCCTGTACCACCGCACAGAGAACCTACAACAAAAATATTTAGTCCCGGTTCAATTTTTAAACCAGTTTTTAGTAATATTGGCTCATGTCCCCTAGTCCGTCTTTCTGCTGTTTCAATTGCTGTAGTAATTTTTTGATAATTATGAAAAAATGCTAATCTGCCTACTGGTCTAATACCTTTAGCACCTTCTTCTACAGCTTTGATATTTCTAATTAACTGTTGGGGAAACCACATTCCAATGTGGTCATAGGGACCATGACGAGTATACTCAGAGCGCCGTTCTAGTCCTTGCACAAACATAGTAACTTCGCTAGTAGACATAGTGGCGCTGACTTTTTCTGCTTCTGTAAAGCTGAGGTCAACACCATGATAAATACTTCCTGTACGAATACCAGTTACTTGAGTTGCTGCTTTATCAGTATCGATGTGAACAAAACTGACAATTGGTAAGTTATTTAAATCTCCATATCTGTCTACGATTAACCGTCGAATTCGCATCAATACATCACGTCCAGTACCACCTAAACCGATACATACTGTTCGGTTAATTCCCCGATATTGAAGTTCATTACCAGTGATATTAATCATAGAATTTATACCTAATATTTCAGGCTATTTATTGATTTTGATTACTATTTCGTATTCACGGTTACGAGCATCAGGACAATTTATTCGGAATCGAGAATTAGATATCAGAGCGCGTGATTTGATTTCGCGACCATTTAAATAAATTGGCGCATCATTTGTCGGTGTGAGATAAAGATTTTCACCTTTACGTTCTAAATATCCTCTCACTTCTGCTCCTGGACAATCAATGGAATCTACGCAGCTAGGATCATATTCACCAATCGCAATGCGTTTGTTGTTGGGTAATCGACATTTTTGATCTTCTGGTTGTTCTGTGATTTCAAAATCTACGATTAATTCCCATTTTTTTTGAAGCTTGTACAATTTCATGATTCCCCAAACAAATCCGGTAAATATTAATAATGAAATTAAGCCAGGTAGCCAAAGTTGCTTAAATAAATAAGAATTTACTAGACAAGTTTCTCGATCTCCTGGTGCTGGTGTACAAAGTTCTTGTACTGTCGGGGGAATATCTACTATAGTGAGTGTGTATTGTTTGTTATTTTGAGTTTTAATCAAGAGCGATCGCTCTTTCAAAGGTAATGTTTGAATCCAAGCTTGTCGTTGTTGACTTTCTGGAGAATTATCTACCCTAAAAGGACTCTCACCAGGAGTTTCATTCCAAATTTCTGAAGTAATACCTGGTTTTGTAAGTAAAGGTGCATCGGTAAGCCAAACCACAGATTGCGGTTTGATTGGTTGATTTTTTTGTAAACGATTTTGATTGAGTTGTGCTACACCTTGATAAATAGTTAATTCAGCTTGTTGGATATCTGTTCCGTAGTGATTTGGATCAGATGCAAAAGGAATTTTCTTTAAAACTCGATCAATATTTTCTTTACTTTTATGAGAAATATGTACAGATGTTCCTAATGGATTTACACTCGATCCTGTATCTGATATAATTGTGTTTCTGGCAAAGGGGACAATATAAACAGAGTCACCTGGTTGTAAACTATCTTCAATAATCTGACGTAAGCGCGTACGTCCCTCATCGTTATATCCGACACTTTCTGTTAGGTCTATTGCAAATATTACATCCCTTCCTCCATGTCCAGGTATATGAGGAATCGTTTCTAGTAATACTTTTTGAAAAGAACTAAGTGATTGCTTCCCTGGAATAACTATTTCGCTTGTCACGAACTAAAAGAGCCTTATTATAAAAAAAGTAATATATTAATTAATTGACGTATAACATGACACTACCAAAATTATAGCTACTATCGAGTCAAGTTTTATTGAAATTAGATTTTTTTGCAAAATATTGTCACTTTTGTGTGCATTAAGGTATTTTTGCAACCTAAAAACAATCAAGTTTTCCAACACATAAAAAAATTGGGTAGAGAAACTTTACCCAAGATGCGATGCTTTGAATTTGATTCAACTCACATATAACGATCACGATAGTAAGCTAAAATTTGTTCCACTCTTTGCTGACTAACAGAACTAGAGTCAGGAGAAACTGAAATCCACAAACCAGCAATTTGGCTTTGATTGTAATCAAACTGTGGGGAAGATTGCGGAATCAATTCTACTTCCACTCCTTCCACTTGCCGTAGATGAGCTGCTACCTCACGATAAACTGCCAGAGGTAAATCAGTAAATTCTACCTTTTCTTTTGTGTTCATCTTTTTTAACTAGTTGCGACAGAAGCCCCGCACTCTAGTTTATCCTGTTAAGTAACCAGCACTGGACTGCTTAAACCAGCGTGAATAAAAATATGACTCTTCTTACACCCCTATACCCCTACACCTTTACATCCCCACACCCATTTTTAAGCTAAGTAGTTCACGAAGAACCAATATCAACTGGACTAGAGGCTGGTGATGCTGCTGAAACAGGATTAGCAGTGGTGGTTGTTGTCGCGGTTGGTGGACTGCTAGCAGGTGCTTCACCAATCATTCTGCTAACTTCAATACCATATTGTTCCAGAATTATGATTGGTTCTGAACCTTCGTTCATTTCAATACGTTTGATTAAAACTCCGTTTGCTAATCGCTGTCCTGCCTGTACGTAGCGACTAGTTGGCTCATTTGGTACTTTGATAATAGCTTGGGGTTGATTACCAACCATAACCACACCACTCACAAAAACAGCCTTGGCTAAATCTGGTTGTGGTGGTGGTGGTAATACAGATGCTAAACGTTGCTCAGGAACAACCGGGGGTATGAGTTTAGGTAAGACAGGAGTGAATTTTGGAAGATTTTTGTTTGAAACTGCTTTGTTGATATTGTTTTTTGATTTATTTAATTTGGCATTTAACACTACACTGCTTTTTTGCGGTGTTCTTGTCGCTATTAATTTAGCTCTAGTGTTGGTAATTGGTAAAGGTAGTAATCTGGGGACAGTCCGCATTCTGGTAGTAGAATTCGCTATTTCTAAGGGAGATTGTCCAACAATTTGAGCAAACGGGTCATTACGTCCTTTTGAAACAATATCTATCCGTGCTTTCGCATTTGTGGATTGAATCAAGCCAGTAGAAGCAGAAGTGAATGAAGTTGCTTTAGCAGGCACTACAGGGTTATTAAATGATTGTGCTGGTAGTTTCTGCGTTTTTGCTGATGTATTAGGCGCTGGTGTTGGATTACTAGATTGTTGTTCACCTTCAGAACCACAGGAGGCGATCGCTAAAACAGAAATGGCTGCAACTAATATTTTTAAATTTATACCCATCAGCCCCTCTCTTTCACCAAGAAAAACTTACGTATCAAATTAAACATGTTTATAAATTAAAGCAAGTGTGAAATCTGATACCGTTATAACCTAAGTTTTAGCATTTAATCTTCTGCGACACTCATTGACTGCTTCAACAGATCCAGCCCTTTTTTGACTTTGCGAGAAACAGTGACAACACTAATACCTAGCTGCTCTGCTACTTGTTTTTGTGTTAAATCGTGTAAAAACACAAATTCCAAGACTTCACGGGTACGTTTTTCGAGCTGGAACAGTGCTTGTTGCAAGCGAATTTGATCTTCTTGTGCTAGCTGAAAACTACGATAGCGATGATCAACAACTAATTCTCCCAAGCAAGTAGATCCCTCTTCTCCATCCTGGACTGGTACATCCAAGCTTAAAGGAGCGCGATTTATCCATGCCAATTTAATTTCCTGCCATTCCTGGGTAGAAATTTCCAGTGCTGCGGCTAATTCTGCGTCGGTTGGTTGGCGATTGTATTTTTCCTGGAAAGAACGTGACACTCCTATAGCCTGCTGTTGTATTGCTAGATAGCGTCGGGGAATCCGTACGGTAACACCTTTATCTCTGAGATAATGTTGAATTTCTCCTCTAATGTAAGGAATGGCAAAAGAACTGAAGGCATGACCTTTTGAAATTTCAAATCTTTCAATTGCTCGAATTAAACCGAGACAGCCGACCTGGAGTAAATCTTCATAACTTTCATGGCACTGGTTTATCCAATAGTGAGCTTCTTTTCTTACCAATCCAAAATTGAGTTTTACCAGTTGATTACGAACATTTGCCGAACGAGATTGCTGATATTCTCGTAGCAACTGTAAGATTTCATGCTTCAGTTCATGGGTGAGTGTAGTTGGCATAGCACCATTTTGTTTTTCTTAGCAAACAAACAGTTATTCACTGCTGAACCAAGCTCCAATTGTGCATGTCGTGCATTTAAAGATTTCAATCAAAAATACGGACATGGAAACTAACTCCCATAGCGGACACAAAGAATTAGTCGTGAAGTGTCTGCTATTAGGAGTATGACAATGAAGACAGGATTTAAATCAGCGAAAAGAGTAATTATTTAGTTAACTTTGGTATGACCTACTGTTTTTTCAAACACATACAAAACATATAAAATTTTTTACTTGAATTGAAACCGAGATTGTACTTAAATTAAGTAAATAAAGATAAAAATGAAGTATATATAAAAACTGAGTTTCAAGAGATAGCAATTAGAGAAAGAAAATTTTGACCAGAAAAAATACTTAAATAAAATCACCCTTGTAGAATAAATGTTACAAGGGTGATTAGGGATTAGCTATTGCGATCGCCACAAAGACCATAACAATAGCCATCTTGAGTAAAACTCAAGTTTTATAATGAAAATCATTTAGCTACGAGCTGGTTCCAAGCGAGCGTAGAAGATACCACGAACTTTCACATCTTTAGGCTCACCAGCACCTAAATCAGTGTCAGAAGGTTGGTCGCTCTCAAATGTACCTGCAATTTCACCACTAGAACTATCTACTTTGGCTACAGAAAGAGAAATTTTACCCTCAAGAACATCAGCACGCTTAACATTAGCGCGAAGAAGCTCTTCATTATCAGACTGAGCAGGAAGAGCCACAGCATTGTCATAACCACTGGCGACACCACGACCTTTAGGATCTAAGAAGGTAGCACCACGATAAGAAGGAACTCTAAAAGCACCTTCAAAATCTGTTGAGGTATTAATGCTGGTCATACCAGGTTGTGACTGAGCAACTAAACCTTTGACGGTAAACAAGAAAGGTACTCGCTCACCTCCAGGTAATTGCACGGTAGTAGCTTGGAAGTCAAAGCCATCTTTTTCCACAAAGGTAAGGCTACCATCAGAATTAATTTTTAGGTCGCCTTCGATTTGATCCAACGAATAGGTCTTGCGAGTTACTAATTTACCTGCAACAAATTCAGCTTTTTGACGCTTATTAGCAGGTTCTTCTCTTACAAAGAAATTGGTTGGTTCTAAGCAAAGTTCTTTTATGACGTAGGATTGGCTAGCATCAATGGGAATAGAACCACGACTCGTTTCTGTGAGTTGGGGACACTTGTTCGCCAGACCAGTTCCTTTAATTTGATCGTAGGTGAGTAAATCCGTACTACCAGCAGTAGGACCCTCACTACAAGCAGTTAGTAACCCCAAGCACAAAGCCAAGAGTGCAACAATTACAGCGCGAAACCTCATGGTCAACCTCAATGTCAAAAATTGATATCTTAAGTTGTAAAACTGCAATTAACTCAAAGTTTTACTTGTTGAGCCTGAAGCTTAAAACATCAGACTAGCCAAGACACAGCATCCAATTAGGAAAGCATCTCAAAGACAAGCAAAAACTAGCAGTTTCATTTTTGGCGGCATTTGGTTAAAGTTAGGGTGTGTTTATGGATGAGTACACCCCGATACACAGTAACTTGAGCAGATTCCTACAAATGAAGATACTGTTTTTGACCTTTGGACGGCTTTGTCAAGTTGTAAACAACTGTAATATGGTTAATACAACTTGTTTGGGTGATCACCCACTGTCCGTGAGTCTGCCAGTATTTTTACTTTTGTGGTATCGCCTTTGTCGTTTTGTGATATATGTGCCGCCATTACATACAGCCCATATTTTTATGGGGGATCATCAGCCAGATCATACGATTTTTTTTAACTCAAAATCAAAGCGATCTCACATTTACCATGTATTTATCAAAAATGCTGAGATCGCATTTAGCTCCCAACAGGCTATACTGAGTATCTCTACTGTAACTTATAATTCAGAGCAACATACTTTGCATAAGCTAATGGAGAGCTAAATTAAGGGTAATTATGCAACTTAAAAGCATATTTTCTTGAGTTTTCCGTAAACACGTCTTTTAGCAAACAATGAAAGTAAAATATCTTCGGTAAATTTGAGTTGGTCTAGTTTATAGAAGCTCGCATGAATCAAAGCAGAATTTTTGAGTCAGAGAAATTATCTTGTAAATTACAAGACATCGTGAGCGTCGTACATGATGCAGTGGCATTTTGTCAAGGAGATACTATTGCTCTTTTGGCTTTATTAAGACAGTTGGAAGAATTACACCGAGAGATTCGAGATGGATCTTTTCAGAATAATTTGCCTAATAATCGTCAAGCACTGTACTCATTACTTAAAGATATTGAGTCAGAGGGTGGCTGGCCTTACATAGAGCGAATGAGACTACAACAATTTTTAGCAAATTTGCCACCAGAGGCTGCTTCTGAAGAGAAAATGGAAAGGTGAGGGCAGTGTGAGGACACGGGAATGCATCACTCTTGCATTCCTGCATACAGCAGTCGTACAAATAAGCGGATACCATCATCTTTCTTCGGGGTTGAATAGGAAGGGGTATGAAAACCTCTTAAGCGATCCCTTATCCCCGATCCCCATTTTCAAGCTAGATTACGGTTTGCTGAAAATTCACCCAAAAATTTGAGTTACCCCTGATAATGAGGTTGAAGAAAGCAATCCGCAATTAATTAACGGTGTCTCCGTGATTGGAATTGTTATTGTTTCTCACAGCAAACGGCTAGCAGAAGGCGTGCGAGAACTTGCAGTACAGATGGTTCAAGATCATGTTCCCATCGCCGTCGCAGCAGGAATTGATGATCCCGCAAATCCTCTCGGTACGGATGCAATACAGGTTTATGAGGCGATCGCATCTGTATATAGTGATGATGGTGTGTTGGTGCTGATGGATCTCGGTAGCGCCCTGATGAGTGCAGAAATGGCGCTAGAGTTCCTCCCACTTGAACAACAACAGCAAATACATTTGTGTGCAGCGCCTCTAGTTGAAGGTGCGATCGCCGCAGTAGTTGCAGCCGCAGCTGGTAATGACATGCAACAGGTAATCGCAGAAGCACAGGGAGCATTAGTAGCAAAAGCAACTCAGTTAGGTTTGGATGAGAGTCATTTCTCATTTGTCATTAGTGAAGAACCAATGACTCATGACACGCCACAGACAAACGAAATTAAGCTCAGAGTCAGCAATAGGTTTGGATTGCACGCCCGTCCCGCAGCTCAATTTGTAGGGTGTGCTGCTCGATTTCAATCCCAAATAAAAGTCAAAAATGCTACTAAATCTAGCGAATTTGTCCGCGCTGACAGTATCAACCAAGTAGCAATGTTAGGAGTACGTCAAGGAGACGAAATTGTCATTACTGCCACTGGTACTGACGCAGAAGCAGCACTAGCCGCATTACAAACACTATTTACCACCAATTTCGGTGAACAAAATACTCCTCCTCCCACTTCCCACACTCCCCAAACTCCCCCCACTTCCCACACTCTCTCCTCTCTCCAAGGTATCCCCGCTTCTGGTGGAGTAGCGATCGCACCTTGTTTTCGCTATCGAAAAACGCCCATAAGCTCGAATCAAACGACTTCTCTCGAAGAAGTACAGCATTATCACATAGAAAACTCTAACGATGAGTGGCAAAGATTACAAATAGCACTGCACACTGCCCAACAAGAAATTCAAACTTTGCTGTCGCACTCGTCGATTCAAATTGGTGATGCGGAAGCTGCTATTTTTGATGCCCATTTATTATTTTTAGAAGATCCAACTTTGCTAGAAACTGCACAGGAACGTATCTTGAGCCAGCACCTCAATGCGGAAGCTGTTTGGCAAGGAGTAATTAATGAGGTAGCAAATAACTATCGCCATCTTGATGATCCTTATTTACAAGAACGAATCGCTGATGTCGTTGATGTGGGACAGCGAGTATTACGGGTATTATCAGGGACTCCAATGACAATTGTGGATGTATCCCAACCAGCTATTTTAGTAGCGGCTGATCTGACTCCTTCAGATACAGCTAGCTTAGATCCGACAAGGATTTTGGGTATTTGTATCACAGGTGGTAGTGCTACATCCCATACAGCCATCCTTGCTCGTTCTTTGGGTATTCCAGCAATTGTTGGCTTACCATTAGAAATACTACAGCTAAACGATGGTACACAGTTAGCTATTGACGGGGAGATGGGTAAAGTTTGGGTACAACCAGAAGCAGAAACTCTGGTAGCACTTCAAGCGAAGCAAAATGCACAACACGCAATCCAGCAACAAATAATCAATATTGCTCATCAGCCTTGTATGACTCGCGATCACCACCGAATAAATGTGTTCGCTAATGTCAGCAGTGTTCATGATACACAACAAGCTGTGAATTTTGGTGCAGAAGGTGTCGGACTACTGCGGACGGAGTTTCTTTATCTTAATCGTGCGATCGCTCCTACTGAAGAACAGCAATTAGAAGTTTACCAAGCGATCGCGCAAATTTTAGATAATCGTCCTTTGATTATTCGTACCCTCGATGTTGGTGGAGACAAGTCAATTCCTTATTTAGGTGTGGGTGTAGAAACTAATCCTTTTTTAGGTTGGCGTGGAATTCGTTTTTGTTTGGATCGTCCCCAAGTTTTGAAAACTCAATTAAGGGCTATTTTACGGGCTAGCCTTCACTATCAAATCAAAATCATGTTTCCTATGATTGCGACTCTTACAGAAATCCAAGCAGCAAAAGCAATACTAGCGCAAGTGCAAGCAGAACTACGTCAAGTTGATATTGGTTTTGATGAAGACATGGAAATAGGGATTATGGTAGAAGTACCAGCAGCAGTCACTATTGCCGACCAGTTAGCTAGGGAAGTAGACTTTTTCAGTATTGGTACTAATGATCTGAGTCAATATATCATGGCAGCAGATCGCACCAATCCCAAAGTGGCAAATTTAACCGATGCTTTGCACCCAGCAGTATTACGAATGATCCAGCAAACCGTCGAAGTTGGACATGCTGCTGGTATCTGGGTGGGGTTATGTGGTGAAATCGCCGCCGATCCCCTAGCAGCACCAATTTTATTAGGCTTGGGGCTAGATGAAGTGAGTCTCAATCCCCAAGCGATTCCTGGATTTAAGAGTGCGATCGCTCAATTGACTATACCAAAAGCACAGGCGATCATCACAGCAGCATTACAACAAGATTCTGCGGCTAAAGTCAGAGAAATAGTCAATGATGACTTACATTTAATCTAACCTGAGTTCGATAAATATTATCAGTACAAATGAGGACATTTTTATGTTGCAAGTCACATGCTCCCCTGTATCTGCGTAAATTTAGCTTGAAATACACTTTTTGGGATAGTTAACAGGAACAAAACGATAACCTGACCCTGGCTGGCAATAGGGTAAGACCTTGACTAAAGTACTTTTAGGATCGGTGCGATCGCTTTCATTAAAACTTATTTCTCCTGTTGCACCCTGGTTAACTTTGAAGCCAGCCGCAGATATAATTTTATTAACACCTTTTCGACTGGGGTCTTGCTTAATAGCTTCAGTTAGTACAAGGCTAGCATCGTAGGCTGTAGCGGTTAGCCAACTGACATCTTTTGTCCGCCATAACTTTTCTGTGGATTTAGAGAATAGCTCGTTATTCAACGGATGCCATGATACAGCTATTATAAGCTGATTTTTTGCCGCATTTTTTTTTACATTTTCTATCGTGCGACTATTGTAGAGAGTATCTCCTCCGATAAAGATGAAATTGGGGTCTTTATTTGCTTGAATTACAGCATATGCGTTGGTCAAAGCTTTAGTTTGACCACCATCAGGAATAAGAATAATTGCAGTTACTCCTTGTTTTTTAGCTTCATTAAGGGCATTCTCTACATTGAAATTATCACTTGCTAAATTAAATATTTCGCTATTTTCTATGTTATAGTTAACAACCCTGTCAATTCCTAATCCTCTTTCTGCTTCTCCTTTGAGAGATTCACTAAATGCTTCACCCTTACTCCAAAATATTGCAACTATCTGGGGATTTGGCTTATTTTTTAGATCCTCTGCAATAGCCAGACCAGCCACAGCATCATCAGGAGCAATACGATACAAGTTTTTTTGACCAGATAATTTTACTGAAGTACTTGCTGGTGAAACTAATGTCAATCCATTCTCTTGATATTTTGGAAGTGCAGCTTGAGTGATACTGCTAGAATAATGTCCTATAACTCCTAAAATATCTTGATTTTTGCCTAGTTGTTCGGCGATTTCAGGTGCTTTTTCTATATTATTTGCGTCGTTGGCGATCGCAACTTGCAAATATATCCCTTCTTCTTTTATCACTTTATCTTGTGCTTGAGCAACTCCACGCAGCATTTCTAAGCCTTGATTAAAAATGTCTGATTCTTCTTTTATGTATTTTAGGGGAGCGGCTACTGCTATAGTATAAATCTTTTGTTGAGAATTTTTTTGTTGATTAATCAAGTTATGAATTTTAGCATTGTTTAGATAAATTAGAGTTTCAGGGTCTGGTTTTCCATCTTCAAAAGTTTGGTTCCAAGCTTTTTCAAGTAACTCTTGTGCTTTACTGTAGTTACCTTCTTTGATTTCACCCATTCCTTGGACTTTCTCCTGGGGAGGGTCTTTCATTTGACCACTCTGAGAAATCAAACTTTCTTCGCCACAACTGATATTATCTCCTAGTTTAAAATCACAACCTTCTGAGAGAAGAGTTGTAGAAGGGGACGTTAGAGGCATAATAGGTATATCTTTATTTTGAGCTTGGTTATTTCGTCCAACGAGTAATGGAATCAATAATGCTATTCCAATAACTCCAAAGGCTATAGCTACACTCTTTATCAAATCCCGTCTTTGTTGATTTTCTAGTTGGGGTCGGTTAGTTGGAGTTGAAGATGCAACTCTATGTTGAGGCGGATTAGTTGGAGTTTGGGACACAACCTTAGAAGATATAGATGATGGGAATTTTGCAATTTCTTCCTGAATATGATCGAGGCGTGCCAAAATAGTTTGCGTATCTTCAGGACGCTTACTTATATGTTCTTCCATCAAGTCATTAATTAACTTAATTAGTGACTGAGAAATGGGAGAATTGATGTGTTCATACCATCTGTAAATTGCTCCTTCTGTCTCCATCTGACGCGGTTGTTTACCTGTTAATAAATACACAAAAGTTCTACCAAGTGCGTAGAAATCCGATTTTTTTTCTGCCTGTCCCTGACTTTGTTCAGGTGGTTGATAACCTGGTGTCCCTATCTGTGTAGTTATTTGTGATCCATGCTGATTAAAGCAGATTTCTTTTACCGTGCCGAAGTCTATCAACACTAATTTTTGATCTATTTGTCGCCGCATAATATTTGATGGCTTAATATCTCGATGGAAGAAGTCTTTCTCTTCATGTATAAAATCGAGAATATCAACTATTTGTTTCAGCCATCTCAAAGTCCGTTCTTGTGTAATCGCTCCGTTGTTTTCTACCCATTCTTCTAGATTTATCCCCTTGACTTTTTCCATAACTAAGCAATGTATTTCTTTCCCATTGCTCAACGTCAAAGAAAATTTGTCATATCCTAGAGGGATACCTGGATTTCTATTTTCAGTTAAAAAATCTTGTTCTCGTTTAAATAATCTAGTCAAAATGGTAAACTTTTTTTCGCCATTATCTCTTTGGGAATCATCATCATAAATTATTTTAAGAATCTTCTTTTCATCACTATCCTTTGGAGTCAAGTCTTTTACTTCAAATATTTCAGTACAAACAGATTGATTACTTTTTATACGCTTATTTACGCGATAGCGATTGTTAATCAGTAATGAAGTGCCACAACTTAGACATATTTCCGATTCGTCTGGGTTGTAACGTTGTCTGCACTTAGGATTGATGCAATAACTCATACTTAAGGTATATGTAGATTTTATAGAATTAGCATGTCTATACTGATACTAAAATTATTATCTTTTGCTCATTAGTTTACAGTTTTTTAAATATGAACAATCCAATATCTAATTAGTGTTCTATATTTTAAAGTAAGCTACGTAATTCCATGCAACTTTCTGACACACTTTCTGATCACAGGTTGGAGATTGTAAAACATTGCGATACCTTGAGAGTTTCTTTCGATTAACGAACGCTCAAAAAGTGACGATAAAGCAATCTGTAAATCTGAATTTGATACGTCAAAATTATTCTGTATTTGTAAGTTCAATTTTTCATACTCTATTGGTATAGATTCGGTAGCGATAATTTGTAAAGTATAAGATTCCAATTCTGATATAGCGTTTCCTATGCTAATGAAGTATAGCTAGACTTCATAGATAAATCATTTCAACTTTGAGAATGTACCTCATCTGAGCGAGAACCGCTATAAAAACTCACAGTTTTTATTGATTGCAGTTTCAAATTCTAATGGAAAGAGAATTGTATATTTTGTTTCATAGTGCGATACATTTCCTGCAAATACTTTTTGAATATGTTCGCAAATATGATTCAATGCTAATGGATTGCCGTTATAGTCATTAATTAACTTTTCTGCTTGCTGTGGTACAAAAATTAGCTTCTTAGCATTCAATATTTTCAGACTTGCTTGAAAGTCTAAACCCTTCAATCTGGTTTTTACACATGGGGTATCTTGGAGTGACGATAATTCCTTTGGTTCTTCCTGAGTGGTAATTACAACGCAGCTTTTATGCTTTCGTTCTGCGATTCGTTTGAGTAATTTGCTATATTTTTCATAATCTGTTTGGGAACCTTCCATGCTTTGAGTTCGCGATATGTTTTCCCAACCATCAAGCACTAACAAAACACGGTGATTGCTAAAAATGTTGAGCAACTTGTCAATCAATTCATCAACATCGCTAGGGAAATCAGTCTCTTCTTCGCTACATAGAAACTTAATCAAACCTGACAGCAGTTTTAACAAACTTGGTGCTACTGAATCGTTAAGCGATCGCCAACTAAAATATTCAAAATCAGATTTCACTTCTTCTGCTAATTTTGCAGCCAAAGCAGTTTTACCAATTCCCGGTTGACCACATAGTGTCACTACACGGGATCTATTTTGCAAAATCGATTGTTTAAGGTTTTCAAGTTCTTGTTCCCGACCATAGAAAATTTGCACATCATGCATCTCATTACAATCTTCCTTAAGACATATCTGTGCTATATCAGAATTGTCCTCAACTCGGTTTTGGCCACTTTTTTCCCAATCTACAATCTGCTTCCAGTCCACTCCTACGGCTTTGCAAATAGCCTCGAAATTTTCTTGGCGAACTGCCACTTTACCCGCCAAAAATCGCTTCAATGTCGGTAATTCAACGTGTGCTTCTCCATACCAAATAGAAGCTTGACGCGCCCAACCCTTTGCAAGTCTTGCCTTTTCAACAGTTTTAAGTCCTTGTGCAGATGCGATAAGTCCCATATTCTATAGCACTAACTTTCTCTTATTTTGGATCAATTTTGGTTCTTTTTTCTTGGATCTTTAAGCAAATTCATGGAGATCAATATCAGGACTGTTCAGCCTTTGTATATCCAGCAGAATGGGAAGTGAGATAAATCGATAGAGCCTTATTGTGATTTGCAGCAAGCTCTTTACGACTCACAAATAGATGATATGACAGGAAGCAGTATCAAAATTTTTGAGAAAGTTTCTTACTTCGACATTGAGATTCTGAGGATGTGTGGCACAAGGGTTGAAGTTCATTTTGATCCATCTCATTCAACCAAAGATCCACAAGGTAAAACAGTAGCAAGCGGGTGAGATAAGAAAAGAAGGTTTTATTTAGAATGTTTTTGAAAATTTGAAATTTGGATCAATTTCTGGCTCTCCTTCAACAACCATATTGAACCAAAACCTGAACCAAAATTCTTTCTCACTTCAGACATGATTGAAATAACACCGAACAAAAGGAAATTGATATGAATCAAAAAATTGAACAATTAAAAGAAGCACTCCCAAAAATTAAACAGGAATTGGAAGAACACCCTCCTACAATCGGTTTAATTGGAGTCTCAGGTGTTGGCAAATCGTCAACAATTAACAGACTTTTTAAAACCAACTTGGCAACTAGTGACACAGTTGCTTGTACCAAAGAGTTTGAGCAGAAAGATATTGAACTTACGCTTACTAATAGCACAATTAAAAATTCTCCGGTTCAACTAAGAGTAATTGATGCTCCTGGTCTAGGTGAAGATATTAACCTTGATCCTAAATATCTCCAGATGTATAAAGAGAATTTAGGTAAGTGTGACGTTATAATTTGGGTTTTGACGGCTCGTAATAGAGCTATAGCTTTAGACCAAAGGTATTTGCAAGAACTTGAAGAATTCCACAGTAAAATAGTATTTGGACTAAACCAAATTGACCTTGTTGAACCACTTAACTGGAAGATTGAATATAACATTCCATCTGAAGAGCAAAAGAACAATATTGAAGTGATACTTCAGGATAGAAGAGATAAGCTTTTTGGCGTAATTAAAAAGAATATCAAATTGATTGATTATTCCTCAAAAACTGGTTATAAACTTGAGGAATTATTTGCAACTATAATTGATTCTTGCCCTGAAGAAAGAACCTGGATTTTTAATGGGCTGAAAAGCTTTTCATACAAAGAATATACACCAAAGGTTGTGCTTGATGCACTTGAGAAACGTAATAGTGAGAAAGTAAGTAATGGAAAGAGTTGGTTAGATAGTTTCAATCCGTTTAATTGATTCTTTTACTTGCTTATATACTGTGTCGCAGAAGTTATTCACATTTAAATCCTATGTCTCATAATAATGATCTTGATCGTGCTTTGAATGCTGCGAGAAACGCTAGTTATTCTGCTAAGAAATCTGCTGCTAAATCACCTAATTCATTTCTTCGATTTTTGCGTGATTTAGGTTTGCGAACTTTAGCAAATAGTTTGTCAGATTGGATTAAAAATAACTGGAAAGAAATTTCTGGTTTTATCATAGAACATTTGATGTTATAGAACTTCTACTTTGTAGTAGGCTTTCTGGTAGTAATCGTGCATAAAATAGCTGCATTTTCAACAATTTTGAGTCCTTCTTCAGATGCAATAATTCCATATTTCATTGCACTAACTTTCCCTTATTTTGGAGAAATTTTGCTTCTTTTTTATTGGATATTTAAGCAAATTCATGGAGAGCGGTATCAGCTCCGTCAAACCTTTGTATATCCAGCAAAATGGGAAGTGAGATAAATCGATACAAACTTTCAACAAACTTGGAGTAAAAATTATGAGCTACGACTTTAACAAAGATGGTGAAATTAAAGGTATTTTAGAAATTGGTGGTTTTTTTATTTTTCGGTAAAGCTGATTGACGAGTTTTGGTAAAATTCTGTTGGCTATGAGCCAATACGGTTCAGTTAAGGATTTTTAGTGAAATTAGTGATGTGTAGAGACGCGCCATGGTGCGTCTCTACATTATCGTCCTAATAAAGGTTTTGGTCTTATCTGAACCGTATTGGGCTATGAGCCAGCTATTTATTTGAGGGTGGGATGTTGAGCTAATGAAATCTATCGAACTCAGGTTAATTTAAATTCATGCTTATAGTAAACAACAAGATCCCCGACTTCTTAAAGAAATCGGGAATTTGGCTCTCTCAATTTTTATCCCTGCGGTCAATTACATAAATAATCAATTATCAAACTTTGAAATACTTCTTTTTCACCTTATTAAATAGTGTTTGCAAGCGCAATTTAGTCAAACGCATTCTTGTCAGATTTTTAATATTACCAACATAATCTTTTTTATGATCAAGAAAATCATTTAACTCATCTAAAATCACTTCTAAACGTTTGATAATATTTTCATATCTGTATTCTGCCAAAAACTCTTCAGATAATGACGATGGTGTCCAATTATTCAGTAACTTCAAAATACGTTGAACATCATACTCTTTTGAATATCCAGCTATTTTATAGCAATTAAAACCGGGATCTAAGTAATTAGATAAACCACCATTAATACTAGAAAAAACTTGACAACCACAAGCCAGAGCTTCCAACGGTTGCAAACCAAATCCTTCACTTACGCCTTGCTGCGCCCAGTATTCAGCAGAATCATAGAGGTAAATCTTCGCGCGATTGAATAGTCCTGGTAAATCCTCTACATAGGAATTAACAACAAATACCTGGCATTTTTCTTGCAAAGCTGGAATCAATTCTTGCATTAAATACTGCGAAGATTTACGAGCTTGAACTAATACATCTATATCTCTTTGCAAATGTAAATTTTTAAATTCGTTACTAATTTGATTCGGCAAATAATATATTAGTGAATGAGGTGAAGATTGCCCCCAATATCCCATCGTATCCCGGCTGACACTAATAATCGGAATACTTGCAGGTAATTTAAATCCATAACCTGCACTGTGGGCATGGTAAACAACATTATATTGCTGAAGCTTACTAGCAAGTCGAGCAACATCAAAGCCCCAACTAATCACAAAAATCACATCATCTAAATTTTTCTCTTGTAACAAGTCATCAATAAAGAGTTTCCCTTCCTCTCTTTGACGGTAAGTGACAACATCAGCATGACAAACTTCCTTGGCAAGATTAAATGTTTTTAATTCTGCCCAAAGACCACCACAAGCAAACTTGCTATCTGTCCCCGGAAGTAAAAAGTAAAGCTTTCTCATTAATAAATTGGTCAATTGTCAATGGTCAATGGTCAATGGTCAATTGTCATTAGTTTCCCCCTTGTCCCCCTTGTCCCTCACTCCCGCCAGCATACTTTAACAAAATATGCTTCCCGTCCCGACAAATCCGGTGTATGTGTTATGTTTTCAATTTTTAAATTGAAAGGAATGGCAGTTGTTAGGTATTTTTGTGCTAAAGCACCCACATCAGGGGCTAATTCTGCGGCTGTTGTTGCTGCCACTCCTAGACCTAAAAGTTGTTCTATTATGCCTAGTGGTAGCAATACATGCATACTCACAGCAAATCCAGCCGTCAATAGCATTGCAACTGATGCATTTGTACCACAACGGGGATGTACGGCTAAATCCCATTCTCCATTGATCAGTCGATGTAAAGCAAGTGTGGCTGCACGTCGCAAGTCGCTAATATTTACATCTCCGTAGAGGTAGAATCCTTCTTCTGTAGACAAACCACCAAATGAATTGTTATCTACTTGAATGTGATTGGAGATAAAAGGTGAAGGATGGGTAACTTTTGATTCGCTCAGAAGCCACACTGTAGCATGTTCTAAAGCATGAACTTGCCGCAGCATGAGAATTTCTTTCAACCCTGGAATAAAAGATAACTGTTTGAGTAAATCAGCATCTAAGGTGGGTTGAGGTGCTGTTAAATCAAAATTAAATAAGTCAAAAGGAAACCCATCTATTTTGGTATCAGCAAAATTATTCATAACAGCACTGCTCCCTAAGATAATGGAGCAATATATATTTCCTTCAAATTTAACCTTTGAGCCTAGCGATTATTGCTAATTTTTGTTGACTGTGGCAATTTGAGATTTTGGATTTTGGATTTTGGATTGAGGTTTACGGTCAATCTAAAATCCAAAATTGATTAGCTAGGGGCTAAGGGCTAGGTGCTAGAGGTAATAGTAATTCCCAATGGCTCATACCCCATACCCCAATAAATGTCCAATACCCTCGTTCTTACAATTGGGATGCTTAACCTGGCAAACATTTTTCTCATTGTTGGGGAAAACTGTCCCTACTCCTCACCCATGTTCCAGTACTCTGTAGCGCTGAATTTTGAAAGGTTCTCACTTTAACATCAGGCGTGAGGAGAAAAATGAACAAAAACCAATCAAAATGGGTTTGTCAGCATACTAGTAATTTTGTTCGGTCATATTCGGACTCGGCAAAGGACAGCAATTTACATCATTCAAGCAGACTTTGCCCCAATGCAAAGCCCAGCGAACAAGAGCTACTCGATTGTCTGTACCAGTTTTGGTGAGAATGTTGCTGATATGGTTATCAACCGTACGCTTGCTAATTTCAAGCTTTGCTGCAATTTCTTGATTAGTTAAGCCAGCGGCCACTAAGTCGATAATTTGCAGTTCTCTGTCTGACAGACTTACAGGGGCCTGAGACTCGCCACCAGCCATGCTTTATTTCATCCTCCTTGGTATATGTACTCAATCACTCTCTCATTCTAGAAGATTCTTTTGCTGGTGGGGATTTCAACTGTTAGTATTAATACTCTTTTCACAAAGTCTGTGGAAAATAGGGAACTAGGATACTCCCTTCCCCAATTCTCCATTTGCTAGAACCGTCCATTTCCCTGCACGATATGTTTAACCGTGGTTAGGCTTTCTAAGCTGATAAAGCCACGTCGATGGCCTTTCTGGTTGGACATACCAAGAAATACCCCATCTCCTCGTGCGGGGTTACGGGTGAAACGGGGAGAAGAATTGATGTAGCTGGAAGCACTGTTGACTCCCAAGGCAAATTGCCGACTTTCTTGGTAAGATTCTGTGACGATGCAGTCGGCGTGACCACTACTGTAATGATTAATCCAAGCGATCGCTCCCTCTAAGCTATCCACTAGTTTAAAGGCAATTGTTTTAGTTAAATAAGCGCTTCCCCATTCTGCATCTTTAGTTATTTGTAACTGGGGAAAAGCTTCTACTAATTCTGCGTCTGCTTTAATTGCAAAACCTTTTTCTTGTAAGCTGTTCCACAGGGTAATTAAAGATGATGGCATAGCTTGCCGATGAATCAAGACTTTTTCGATCGCATTCACCGGATCTGGTTGGCTAGAATGGCTATCGACAATTATCCAACGTACCATTTCCAAGCTGCCATTGAGTGACCAATACAGGTAACAATTACCCATTGTTGATTTCAGTACTGGTGCTGTAGATTGCCGCACTACCTGCTGTACTAAACTGGAACGTCCGTAGGGAATGACTAAATTTAAATACTGGTCTTGGCTGACCAAATCACGGATAGAAGCACCATGTTCAGTCTGGATTAATTCTATACAGCCAGGCGATAAACCAGCATCAGCAATCCCAGCTTGTAAAGCCTCAGCGATCGCCGCGTTCGAGTGACTAGCTTCTGTACCACCTTTGAGGATCAAACAATTACCTGTTTTGATGCATAAACCTGCTGCGATCGCCGCTAACTCTGGAAACGCTTCATAAATAAACGCGATCACTCCTAAAGGTGTTAGCTGCGTATAGGTCTGAGAATCTTCGAGTTGGTAGTCAGCACTACGCACTCGCCGCAGTGGATCAGATAGTTCTCCTAGTCGTTGCAAAATCTCTACAGCTGCTTCCAGACGTCTTGGGGTTAGCTTCAGCCAGTCCAAAATCAAATCTGGTATAGCCATTTCCCGACTAGCTTCTAGATCCAAAGTATTGGCTTCGAGAATATCGTCAAAAGAACGTTTGATCGCCTCTGCCATAGCCAATACGGCGCGACTGCGATCTATCCCTTTGGTAATTCCTAACTTTAAAGAAGCAGCGTAGGCACGTTTAGTGCTGGCGATTGCTTCAGGGCTATGATCAAAAGCATCCACTGTCATTGAATCAACGTCTGTAAGTAAGCCAGACCATCAGTGCGGGTAGAATTGCCAATAGTACTGCTACCATTGCCCAAGCGATTATACTAGAACCACTGGCCAAGCGTAGTGCTAACGGCAACCATATAATCACTAGCACGAAAATAATGCCAAGTGCTACTGGTAGATAGCTTTCTCCTAAACGCGGATGGACTACTTGCCAGCTAGAACCTGTCCAGCGCCAAGCGCGTTTATAGGGATAGGTTGTAGAAAGCTGTTCTAGCACATAACCATTATCTTCCACTACAAAGATTTGTTGACAGCGATCGCACCCAAACGCTTCTGTGAGGGTAATCGGAATTAACCGTCCCCGACGACGACAGGGACAGGGGTATTCGCTATTAAAATCAAGTTTTTCGGGTTTTTGAGATTGCACAAGGATCTTATAACTTGAGCGTGTTTATTGACAGCAGGAGAAGATCATCCTCTTGTTAAGGTTTTTGAGGCTGGTTAATCTCCTTTAAACTTTTTTTATAACAATTCAGCTACTTTGTGTGCTTCTTGCCTACAGAATATATTTTGGTTGAATAGACTGGCAAAAAAAGTTTGCACCTGACAACTACAGAAATTACACTGGTCTTTCTTAATTAAGTGTAGTGCATCCCACATAATTCTTGGTTGCTGAGTTTGGGGATTGGGAATGAATCATTTAACAGTTAACAGTTTAATTTGATAACTGATAACTGTTAACTGTTAACTGATCCCTATACCTGTCGATATTCGGCAAATTCCATGGAGAAAGTAGCCATTCCTTGAGAAAGCGATCGCAATTCTGTGGAATAACCAAACATCTGGGCTAACGGAACTTCTGCTTGAATGACTACATCGTTGTCTCGTGTCTGCGAACCCAGCAACAAAGCCCGTCGCGATAATAATTTACCCTGAATTCTTCCTACAAACTGGCTTGGGGTTTCCACTTCCAGCAACATCATCGGTTCTAAAATAGTTGGGTTGGCTTTTGCAAAAGCTTCCTCAAACCCAAGTCTTGCTGCAAAACGAAAAGCCATTTCTGAGGAATCAATCGGATGGTGCGAAACACTTTCTAATATTACTTTGACTCCTGTAATTGGATATCCTTTTAGCCATCCTGTTTTCAGGGCATCGATACATCCTTGTTCGCAAGCGGTAATATACTGGGTGGGGATTGCATCGCCAACAACTCGGTTTTCAAAGATAAAAGGTTCTGCACAGGGTTCCAAGCGTCCTCTCACATGGGCGTATTGTCCAGTACCGCCAGTTTGTTTTTTGAGGGTGTAGTCAAAACTTGCAGACTGGTTGATGGTTTCCCGATAGGCTACCGCAGGCGCACTCACATAAACTTCGGCGTGGTATTCTCGTTTCATCCTTTCTAAGTATATTTGCAGATGCAACTCACCCATACCTGACATTAAAGTTTGGTGAGATTCTAGATCTGTGCTGACGTGTAAGGTGGGATCTTCGCGCACAAAACGGTGCAAGGCTTTGGCAATATGATCTATATCTTCTTGGCTTTTGGGGGTGATAGCGATCGCCATTACGGGTTCTGGTACAAATATTCCTTCTAGGGAAAGATTTGTACCAGGGGAACACAAAGTATCGCCTGATGCACATTCAATCCCCATTAACCCAATTATTTCCCCAGCTTCAGCAGAGGTTAATTCTTGTCGCTTATTTACTTCTATTCTTACTAGTCGGTTGATACGGACTTGTTTTTTGGTACGGCTATTGTAAAGGCGATCGCCTTGCTTGAGTGTGCCAGAATAAAGGCGGGTGTAAGTTAGTTGACCAAATTCATCTTCAATTAATTTAAATACTAGTGCTATCACTGATGCTTGTGGTTCGGGATGAACTCGTACTTGTGTGTCGGTCGAGACATTCGTTGCTGCGATCGCGCCTCGTTCGAGAGGAGAAGGTAAATATAATGGGATCGCATCAAGTAAGTTTTGCACACCTTTATTTTTGAACGCCGAACCCATAAACACAGGTGTAAATTCCAAACTCAGAGTTCCCTGACGAATTGTATCCCAAATCATTTGCTTGGGTACTTCTTCAGCAGCTAGCAACTTTGTCATCATTGCTTCTGAATGCATGGATATTTGATCGAGGAGTTTATCCCGTGCAATTTGTGCTTGTGGCTGTAAATTTTCAGAAATGGTTTTTTTCTGCCAGTTTTCGCCATTTTCTCCTGTAAAGTAATTGGCGTTCATCTCGATTAAATCGATCACACCCTCGAATTTATCCTCTAAACCAATTGGTAGTTGTAGCACCACAGGGTTTAAACCAAGTTTTTCTCGCAGTGCATCAACTACACGCCAAGGATTCGCACCTATCCTATCTAATTTGTTGATAAAAGCGATACGTGGCACGCGATAGCGCTTCATTTGCCTATCGACTGTGATGGACTGAGACTGCACACCAGCTACACCACACAGCACCATAATTGCCCCATCCAATACTCGTAGAGAACGTTCTACTTCTATCGTAAAATCTACATGCCCAGGTGTATCAATTAAATTAATTTGTGTGTCGTTCCAAAAACAGGTGATTGCTGCGGAAGTGATTGTAATCCCTTTTTCCCGTTCTAATTCCATGTAATCCATCGTCGCGCCATCACCATCACCACCCACCTCTTCCATCTTGTGGATTTTGCCCGTGTAGTACAAAATTCGCTCAGAAATAGTGGTTTTTCCAGCATCAATGTGGGCGGAAATGCCAATATTGCGAATGTGGCTGCGAGGAATCATGGTAAATGTTCCTAAAGTTGAACTAGGGCAGATAATCTCTAATTTAAAAATAGGTAAAGAATGTGAGGATTTTGTGAGTTGGAAATCGATTTTGCATCGCTGAAACACAGCAAGCGATCGCACAACCGAAAAATCTAACAAAATGTAACAATATTATCTTTGGTAACTTTGTATCAATGTATCAATTATGAGCGATCGCCAGTGGATAAGTACTACTGAGAGTTTTGAGATTGCTTTATATAACTGATAATGAGTTTCTGTAAAGCATATGTAACATAATGTTGAAATGATTCTTTAATAAGAAATTCAAATATAAAAGTTAAAAACTTCCAAAGAATAACTTATTACATTCTTGATATATTGTGAAACAAGTTACAAATTACGTGGTGTGCAATTGCAGTCTTAAGTTCACCACTGCCTTAAGTTAAGAATAAATTTAGGGGAGTGCAAGCAACAGCTAGGTAAATAAAATTTTATTCCTGGAAAAAGGGGAACATAACACCGTACAATAGTGTGTGCCTACAACGCAAGTACACTGGTGAGAAAATTTCCCCAAAATTCTTAGGGGTAAATGTTCCATTACAGACTTATGAAGGTTTCCACCAAATCTCCTAAGTCAAAAAACCACTAACTTTAGTCAAAGACAACCTAAACACATGAAGATGTTCCAAATCTTTTTGTTGTTTGGGGGAAACAGCCAAAGTTAGAGGGGGTTGCACGCGGCGTGGTTTGTAAGTAGAAAGAGTGACTTCTTGGAAGGGAATTATGTCTTACGCTCAAACGAAGACTCAGACAAAATCTGGGTATCAAGCCGGGGTTAAAGATTACAGACTAACTTACTACACCCCAGATTACACACCTAAAGATACAGATATTCTGGCCGCATTCCGGATGACTCCCCAACCTGGAGTTCCCCCCGAAGAAGCAGGTGCTGCTGTGGCGGCTGAGTCTTCCACTGGTACTTGGACTACCGTATGGACTGACTTGCTGACCGACCTAGATCGCTACAAAGGTCGTTGTTACGATATCGAACCCGTTGCTGGTGAGGACAACCAGTACATTGCTTACGTTGCTTATCCTCTAGACTTGTTTGAGGAAGGCTCTGTAACCAATATGTTGACCTCAATTGTCGGTAACGTATTCGGTTTCAAAGCTTTACGGGCGCTGCGTCTGGAAGACTTGCGGATTCCAGTAGCTTATCTCAAGACTTTCCAAGGCCCTCCCCACGGTATCCAAGTTGAGCGTGACAAATTAAACAAATACGGTCGTCCTTTGTTGGGTTGTACGATTAAGCCCAAACTCGGTTTGTCTGCGAAGAACTACGGACGCGCAGTATACGAGTGCTTGCGCGGTGGTTTGGACTTCACCAAAGACGACGAAAATATCAACTCCCAGCCTTTCCAACGTTGGCGCGATCGCTTTCTGTTTGTAGCTGATGCAATTCACAAAGCCCAAGCAGAAACAGGCGAAATCAAAGGTCACTACCTAAACGTTACCGCTCCTACCTGCGAAGAAATGATGAAACGGGCTGAGTTCGCTAAAGAACTCAAAATGCCTATCATCATGCATGACTATTTAACCGCAGGTTTCACCGCCAACACAACTTTGGCTAAGTGGTGTCGCGACAACGGTCTATTGCTCCACATCCACCGAGCAATGCACGCAGTAATTGACCGTCAAAAGAACCACGGTATCCACTTCCGCGTTTTGGCTAAGACTCTGCGGATGTCTGGTGGAGACCATATTCACACTGGTACGGTGGTCGGTAAGCTAGAGGGTGAGCGCGGTATTACAATGGGCTTCGTTGACCTGCTGCGCGAAAACTATGTTGAGCAAGACAAATCTCGTGGTATTTACTTCACTCAAGATTGGGCTTCTATGCCTGGTGTAATGGCTGTTGCTTCTGGTGGTATCCACGTATGGCACATGCCAGCATTGGTAGAAATCTTTGGTGATGATTCCGTACTACAATTCGGTGGTGGTACACTCGGCCACCCCTGGGGTAATGCTCCTGGTGCAACCGCAAACCGTGTTGCTTTGGAAGCTTGTATTCAAGCTCGTAACGAAGGTCGCAACTTGGCTCGCGAAGGTAACGACGTTATCCGTGAAGCTGCTAAGTGGTCTCCTGAGTTGGCTGCTGCTTGCGAACTGTGGAAAGAAATTAAGTTCGAGTTCGAGGCCATGGATACCGTCTGATCTTCAAGTAAAAAGTAAAAAGATAAAAGGTAAAAGAAAATCACTCTTCCTTCTTTTGACTTTTAACTTTTAACTTTTTACTTAATTAGGGGCTGGGGTCAAGCATGAATCTGAAACAAATTGCGAAGGACACAGCCAAGACGCTGCAAAGCTACCTGACTTATCAGGCAGTTAGGACGGTGTTGGCTCAACTCAGTGAAACCAATCCTCCCTTGGCATATTGGCTGCATAAATTTTCTGCACAGGATAAAATCCAGGACGGAGAGGCTTACATTGAAGAACTTTTCCGAGAAAAGCCGGATTTAGCATTGCGGATCATGACAGTCAGAGAACACATAGCGGAGGAAATAACCGAATTCTTGCCGGAAATGGTTCGTGCTGGTATTTTACAAGCCAATATGGAACACCGCCGCCAGCATCTTGAGCGGATAACGCAGTTAAACCAATCCAACCCCAGCGCCGAATCAGAACAGCAAGCAACTTCAGATCAAAACAGTGAACAGTGAACAGTGAACAGTTAACAAACCATAACTGATAACTGAATAACTAATGTCAACCGCAATAATTATCATTTAGCTATGCAAACTCTACCAAAAGAGCGTCGTTACGAAACCCTTTCCTACCTTCCTCCCCTCACCGATGCTCAAATTTCCAAGCAGATTCAATACATTCTGAATCAAGGCTACATTCCAGCGATCGAATTCAACGAATCCTCTGAGCCTACTGTATACTACTGGACATTGTGGAAACTGCCTTTGTTCAGTGCTAGAAGTACTCAAGAAGTGTTGAGCGAAGTACAATCTTGTCGTTCTCAGTATGGCAACTGCTTCATCCGTGTTGTTGGCTTTGACAACATCAAACAGTGCCAAGTTCTCAGCTTTATCGTTCACAAGCCCAGTAGCAGCAGATACTAAAGCTGGTAATACCATTTCTTTGTGAAGACTCATATAAAGAACCCCACCGCCTGCGAACCCCCCTCTGTCCCCCCTTGGCAAGGGGGGATGAAAGGGGGTGGGAGGTTGGGAGGGGTCAAAATAATGTGCAGCTTCACAGAAGAAAATTGGTATAAGCTGTGAGGCATAAGTAGGGAGCATCCCAATTTTTATTTAAAATCCCTGATGACTAAAAGTCGCAGCTACACAAACATAGATGCCCTACGCAGGCTACAATTAGTCCGCGCAGGCGGACTAATTGTAGCCGCGATTTCTAATCGCCAGGTATTTTAAAAATTGGGATGCTCTCCACAGTAAAACGGATCTCGTGGAGATGTCGGGTATGCCTATCTGACAATATTTTCTGTGAATTTAGACGTACGCGATCGCACTCAAGTTGCTCTTTGGGTGCATCAACACCTGCTGATGTAGTATTCCTAAATCATTTGTAATATTTTCAATAATTCCTGTGCAGTATAAGGTTTGGGTAAGAAAACTGTATGGGTTGTCTTGTTATTGAGTAAAATTTGTTCACATGTTGCCAATCCACTGACAGCAATAATACGTAAAAGCGGATTCATTTTTAGCAATGTGTTAATAGTAGTTGTGCCATCCATATTTGGCATCATCATATCTATAATTGCTGCACTGATTTTGTTTTTGTATTGGGCATACTGTGCTACAGCTTCAATACCATCACTAGCAGTTATAACTTTGTAGTTGTGATTTTCTAAAGAAGTTGCTGTAATCTCTCTGACAGCTGCTTCGTCATCTACAACCAAAATCCACTGTCCCTGGCCTCTTGGCATTTCCAAATTTTCTGACGGTGGTTTTGTGTGTGTTTCAACTGCTGGTAAATATACTTGAAATTTTGTACCTTTACCAATAGTACTAGAAACACTAATAAAACCACCATGACCTTTGACAATACCCATGACCGTGGACAGTCCCAGTCCTGTACCTTTTCCAAATTCTTTGGTTGTAAAAAATGGCTCAAAAATTCTGTCTAATAGTTCATTAGAAATGCCGACTCCTGTATCAGCAACTTTGATAATGATATAGGAACCTACTTGTGCATCTAGATGCATTTCGGCATAGTTTTCATCAATGACAATATTATTAGCAGAAATTGTTAAAGTTCCACTTGCAGACATTGCATCACGAGCATTAAGACACAAGTTCATTAGTACTTGATGCAGTTGGGTACTATCTCCACAAACATTCCACAAATCTGATTGAATTTCGGTGTTGACAGTAATTGATTTGGGAAATGTTTGTTCAACGATTTGCTTCATTTCCAAAATCAGGTGCTTGACTTGCAAAACAGTGCGATCGCCTTCTATTCCTCTGGCAAATGATAGTACTTGCTTCACTAAATTTGCACCACGTTTGGCATTATTTTCTACTATTGATAAGATTTGGCGATCGCGTCGATCTTGGCATTTCATTTGCAGCAGTTGTACCGACATCAAAATTGGTGACAGGACATTATTTAAATCATGAGCTATACCACTAGCAAGAGTACCAATACTCTCCATGCGTTGAGCGCGTAGAAATTGTTTTTCTAGTTGTTTCTTTTGAGTGATATCAGTGTCAACAACAAGGATAGATTTTGGTTGGTGATGCTCATCTTTTACCAGTGTCCAACGACTTTCAACAATGATTTGTTTGCCATATTTACTAATTTTTTGTAATTCACCCTGCCAAAAACCAGATTCTAAAACTGTGTTATGAATTTCTCGTAGTAGTGATAATGGTTCGTTAAATAAAAGCTCGTCAGCATACTTACCTATAGCTTCTTCTAATCGCCAGCCGTAAAGGTTTTCTGCACTCTTATTCCACAGTAAAATCTGATGAGATAAATCTCTGAGGATTATGGCATCAGTGGCGATATCTAATAATGCTGCTTGTTCGCGGATTTGTTGTTCTACTTGTTTGCGCTTTGTGATATCCTCAAAAATATATAAACGTCCAAAATATTGATTATTGGCATCACGAACTTGAGTTGATAACCGTCGCACAGTCCGTCCATCGGTAAATAAAATTTCGTCTTCAACAACACATTGGTTGTCTTCGCTTTGCAAAGGTTTACAGGACTCGGCAAAAGCAGGAATATCTAATATTAATTGCAAGCAATCAGGAATGATATCTTGATTTTTTAATTGGCGACGTTCCATCAATGGTTTGAGGTGTTGGATACCCCAAATTTCACAAAAGCGATCGTTAAAATACAGGATATTATCTGTAAAATTATCTACAACATAAAATGCTAGTGGTGCAACCCTTGTCATAGAACGTAATAAGGCTTCTTGCCAACGGAGATGTTCTTCGGCAAGTTTGCGCTCAGTAATGTCTTCTACTACATAAGCAAATTGTGAAGTGCAACCGCAACATGCAGCAATTGATGAAACTGTACTTCTCAGCCATTTTTTACCTTGGGGATGGTTGTAAGCGTATTCAAAGCTGACAGGTAATTTAGTATATTCAGCTTCACGATAATAATTAATCCACTCATTTACAAACTCTTGCGGGATACCTAACTCAGTAGCAAAACGATTTTGCATCACTTCTGGAGTCAGTCCAAAAAATTTGGCACTAGTGGCATTATCAGAAATATGCACAATATCATCACCTTGAAGTTCCACGACTCCCATCATCATGGGCGCACTGTCAAAGAAACTACGGAGAGTACATTCACTGTGCTGTAGTGCTATTTGTGACTGTTTATATTCAGTCTTGATACTGGCTAATTCGGAGAGATTTCGCCGTAACTCTAATTGCCTAATAACTAAGCGGCCAATAGCCTGTAGTGCTTCTATTTGGTTTGAGGTAATCTCACGAGGAACATGATCGACTATACATACAGTCCCAACGGCTTCTCCCTCTGGTGCTAACAAAGGCACACCAGCATAAAATCGTACGTATGGTTCTGAAGTCACTACAGGTGAAGTGGCAAATCGTTCATCGGCAAAAGTATCTGGAATAACTAAAATATCACGTGATTCTACGCAAAAAGGGCAAAATCCGATCTCTTTGGGCATTTCTTCTACAGACAGTCCCACCTTGGCTTTGAACCATTGACGTTTGGCATCAATGAGATTAATCAAAGCGATCGGTGTTTGGCAAATCTGAGTCGCTAAAAATGCCAAATCATCAAAGACTTGTTCTGGTAGAGTGTCTAGAATTTGATACTCATGAAGAGCTTCAAGCCTCTTCACTTCATCATTAGGCACTAAAGTTTTCATGAGATATTTTCCCACTATTACTGATTTACGGCTTACCTTCTTGCAAAATGCTGTTTTTGAAATGACTAAAGTAGGGCGGTAAGAAATGAAAGAGGGAGATCAGTCATGAGTGTCTTTGCAAGCGCCATAGATAAATAACCCAACGGGAATTTGCTTGCTGATACTAAGTGATTACTTTAGCTGATATATAGGTCAAGTTACTGTTTAGTCATCTAAAATAAAGGATAATTAGCCAACTTTGTCACTTAACCTATAGTAATATGCCTTAAGGAAGATGACAAAATAATAAACTAAATTGAGTAATAATACTTAAAAAGTTGCAAATTTGTGCATTATGTAAGCATTTTTTTTATAGATGAATTTTGTCCGAAGCTGACACATGCTCGCAAATATGGGACTTTAGATGAAAATAAGCTCGTATCAATAAATCTTCAGCATCAAAATTTAGTGTTCAGTAGTTAGGGCGTTGGGCATTGGTTATTCTCCGCGTGTCCCCATGTCTACCTGCTCCCTTGTCCCAATCCCCAATCCCCAATCCCCAATCCTATTGCTATGACAACAACATTTGCTTTTCCCATCAAACCAAAATCTGAAGATAGCTTTGCCATTACCTTTGCACCATTGCTAGTTGAGGAAGTCTATCAATTAGCTAGCGATCCAGCAAATGGAGCAATAGTGGTGATGAGTGGTACTGTTCGCAATCAAACTGATGGAAAACCAGTGATTGCCCTAGAATACCAAGCTTATGAACCAATGACTTTGCGAGTTTTCTATCAAATTGCTACCGAGATTCGGCAAAAGTGGACTGATGTAAATCGTGTAGTTATCCACCATCGCATTGGACATTTGCAAATTGGTGAAATTAGTGTTTTGGTAGCAGTGGGTTGTCCTCATCGCTCGGAGGCCTTTGAAGCTTGTCGCTATGCGATCGACACTCTCAAACACAATGCTCCTATTTGGAAAAAGGAGCATTGGCAAGATGGTTCTAGTAGTTGGGTGAATATTGGTGCTTGCGAACAAAACTGCTGAGGTAAAACATAGTTCGTTCTATTGGCTTGCAAAAGTGTTCACTCCATGTCCACATAATCAATACAGCTACGACAAAACTCTGTTTTCTCAACTTGATAAAACTAAGCTATCAGTATTAGACTTTTTTGTTTTCAGATAAAACTCTTATAATTTCCTTATGATTATCAACTAAATTTATTAAATACATAATTATTTTCGGTCAAGATTCCTCTCTCCTATGCCAACAGGGGGGATTTTTATAGCAATTAACTTGCCTGCAAGTGCCTATAAAACCCTTAGAACTTCCTTACTCTGATTGAGTAAGCTTATTGAGATTAGGTCTGATGTTACTTGTTGCTTGACCTGTCACATCTTCAACATTGCAAACTTATTCCCTCCTATATTTTTATGGGAGGGAATTTCTTATTTCTAGCATGAAATTGCTCCCTTATGCGCTCGGTTTTCATTTCAAGTTTTTACTACTGCTAAAATTCTTTGGTGATGATCTTTTCCTCATTGAGGGGTTAGGGGTATGAGGGGGCTGCCACTGCAATCATTAATGGCATTAAATACATATAATCTTTGTTATTGATGACTCCTATCTAGGAGTGATTGAAGCGATCGCGTATACGGAACTCACTACGATCGCTTTTTTTTTACAATAATTGCAATAATTAATCAAAAACACCTAATG
This sequence comes from Pelatocladus maniniholoensis HA4357-MV3, assembly GCA_019359115.1. Taxonomy (GTDB): domain Bacteria; phylum Cyanobacteriota; class Cyanobacteriia; order Cyanobacteriales; family Nostocaceae; genus Pelatocladus; species Pelatocladus maniniholoensis. The sequence goes on along the minus strand of JAHHHW010000119.1, from coordinate 43,355 downwards.
CTGTAAACTCTGCCTCATAAAATTACCTTGATATCTGTCGTCAGCTAGAAAAAGCAGCAGGCGATCGCACTCATCTATTGATCGTTAGTGACAATATTAATTAATCGCGTAGCTACAGATACAAAATAGTTTTCAAAAAATGTACATAATCGCGTTAATAAGAATAATGTCGTAGTTATAAAACCACGACATTTGAGGAATAATGCCTTCTAATCTAAGTTAAGGGATGTTTCGATAAACAAGTTTATCTATCCGTCAAATATTATCTGAATTTTTCAGATAATAAACATCTACCAATTGGTTAGTAAAATATTAAATAATTGTGTAGCAATGCACACAAAATAATTAAAGTTGAATCAAATCGTAAAAATTCTACTAAATCAAGTTTTACGAACAGAGATAGCTGAGAACAAATAACTTATTTGATTTCAATACCAAGAATTGCCTGAAAAACTGAAAAATACCGTCGCGATCGCAAAATCACAACGGTAGAAACAACAATGCCTTTGTTAGGGTCATAGACCTCAAGTATTATGATTGTTTTTTGAAAAAGAATGTATCTATCTGTTGACTAATAAAATTATTAAATAATAATGTAGTCATAGATACGAACTAATTTTAAAAGGCAAGATCAAAGCCAATACTGCTCGAATAAAACAAATTTATAGCATTCCTAAATCATTAGTGAAAGACAAGATCCCCGACTTTGCAAGAGTTGTCGAGGATCTAAGCTCTGAGATTTTCACAAATCATATACGATTGCGATATTGACATTTAGTACTGCAATGTTTCTGCTAAATTATTCCCAAAAATTTACAAATACCTGGCGACGATCAGTCGCAGCTACACAAACCAACTGTGCTTACCGTCGGGGAACGCAGACTTAGTTTATCGTTAATATCTGACAATACTGCTAAACTAAGAAAGACCCAAAGAACCAGTAAATATGCTAAAGCGTTCTAAATTCGAGACAACCCCAACCCAAATCATGCATCGTGCGGAAGATTTGATTAGTGCAGCTTCAAATCGTTACCGCATTACGGTTCAGGTGGCAAATCGCGCTAAACGTCGGCGTTACGAAGACTTCGAGAGTAACGATGATATGATGATGAAGCCAGTGTTAAGAGCAATTATTGAGATGTCAGACGAACTGACTCAACCAGAAATTATCGGAGAAGTATAGATAAATGAGTTTTTAGTAAGGTGTGGCGTACTATGCTTAAGCTTTGGCAAGCATTATTTACTCCCCACTATTTTAGGGGGGTGGGGTTGATTTTAGTGTTAGGTATATTCTGTTTAAGCTTAGATCAAAACCAATCTATCTATGCTAATTTACTTTCCACTTCACCTGCCTATGCTCAAAATGTTAGATCAGGTGATGTTTGGCAGCAGGTGTATGAACAACTACCTGATTTACCAAAAGAAAACCAGTACATCAGCAAAGAAACAGGGAAAGTCGCCGAAAACAATACCCTAGTTAGTCGTCTGATTCAGTATCACGTCTATCTCAAAGGACGTGCGCCAAATTATCGGCTAGATTGGAAATTGACTTTGGCTGATTACCTGAATGCCAACGAAGTCATGTACGATTCATCCTATCCAGGTCATGACACTTTAAAGAAAAATCCCTTTCAAAGCGATCGCGCTGCTATTCGTCGTCTCACCCGCAAGCAACGAAATGCTTTAGTGCAAGCATTAGTTAATGCTTACAGCCAAAATTAGGTTAGTGGTTAAGGCAACAGTATAGAGAATGTGTAGCTAATTTTGTTTAGATACTTAGTTAGTAGACAATAATCACTACTACTAACTACTAACTCATGTATGGAACGTGTCATCAAAAGTGGATCTGGTTGGCGTATTGGTTGGAATCCATCAGCGCCAGAGTTTAAGGGTTTAGTGGGTACAGATGATTGGGCGATCGAATTAACGCAAGCAGAGTTAAATGATTTTTGTCGGCTACTGTTGCAGTTAGCAGACACAATGCAGCAGATAAAATCAGAATTAATGGATGAAGAAAAAATTGCTTGTGAAGCCGAAAGTGATTTGTTGTGGATGGAAGTAGAAGGTTATCCCCACGCTTACAGTTTGTGCTTTATTCTGAACACAGGTCGTTGTGCAGAAGGCAAGTGGAACGCTGCTGCTGTTGGGGGTTTATTGCAAGCTGCGGGAATGCTGAAAGTTTTTTCAGTAGACTAGTTGATTATTCCAGGGCTTCTTGTTAAAATCATTGGGTTGACTAAAACAATTCAAATTTTATGAATTGTTATGTCCGGGGCGTAGCGCAGCTTGGTAGCGCGCCACTTTGGGGTAGTGGAGGTCGTGGGTTCAAATCCCGCCGCTCCGATTGACTAACGAATAAACGTATACCTACTAAATATAAGTGTGGTGTAAATGTAGACTTAAGAGCGATTTAGCTATAAAAGTTTACATTAATTAAGCCAGCTTGCTCCTGTTCAGAATATCGTGGATACTACTAGCTTTCCATGTCTTCCCTCCTCTGTTCATCAATTGTTGTGCATTAAGGTATCCCGCTATAGCTTGATATGATTTACCTTCAATCCGTAACGACTGCATTAGAGTCACTATTTCTATTTCTTCGTCGCAATCTTCAAGAAACCCATCTGTAAGCTTGTAACCATAAGGCACTTTACCGAGATGCTTTCCCTGACGTCTAGCAGCCGCTAGAGCAGACTTAGTACGCTCAATGGTGGATTCTACCTCCCATTGGGCTACCGAGCCTAGAACGTTAATTATGAGCCGTCCATTAGCTGTTTTCGTATCCAGGAGATCGCTAACTGAAATGAGAGTATATTTCGTTGCGAAGTAGTTTTGAATTAGGTGACACAAATCTTTAACATTACGTGTTAGCCTATCCAGCTTAAAGATAATGACACCCTCAGCCTCATCATTTTCTAAAGCTGTTAACGCCTTATCGAGCGCAGGTCTATTAATGTTTTTACCTGTTAAACCGTGGTCATAACAGAAATCAACAAGTTCGTGTCCATAAAGCTGGCAGTACTCCTTAATTTTTTCTTCCTGCACCTCTTTCGTTAACTGCTGCCCGAAAGTCGATGCTCTCCCGTAACCTATAAGTTTCATAAGACCTCCTATGCAACCTGTAATTGTTGGTTAACTGACATCCAACAGGTGCGTCCATACCAGCTTGAGTTTTCAGAAAGTACGTCGCAACTGCTGTTGAAATCTTTAAGCTCGTAGTGTGTCTTGGCATAGAAGAATAGGTCGCATAATCCAGTTATGAAATCCAGCACGACTAGTGCTACAAAACCTAGAACTATTGTGGTTATTAGTGTGGTCAACATTTGTGTGTCTCCTTAATCAGTCTGTGGTTGTCCATTGCCGAAGGACGTTGTTTGTTTCGTCGATTTGATTTTCGAGAATCGTAAGTTCATCGTGTAGTGCAGCAACTTGTTGGACTACTAGATTGAAGTGGAACTCGAATTCTTGGATATTTTCTTTGGCTAGCTGAATTTTGTTTCTGATTCGTTCTATACGTGCCATCTGTGAACCTCTCTCTTTCCTTATATCCCTAGTATACCTCGGTTTACTAAGGAATATATAAAGAAATGTGACAACAATAAACCAGTTATCCGTGGTATACTAAAGTAAACTGAGGCAGGAGTACATCATTATGAGAGACGCAAAAGGCAGGTTTGCACCTAAAGAGGGCAGTTTAGCTAAGGTTCCGGTGAGTTTTAAGGTGACGAAAGAGCAACGAGAATGGTTGGATGCTCACCCAGAAGTCGATATAAAAGATTATTTAAGGAGGGCATTAGATGCCGTAATTGAGGGAAAACAGGCAGCCTGAGTTTTGAAGATGATGAACTCAGGCAGTTCACCGAAGACCTAAAAGAAGAGGTGATGTCCAGGTTATCGCCAAGTTCAAAAAAGCTGATTGCACGCCGAATAAACGAAGCACTCGAAAAAATATTAGCCAGACGCCACAGCAACGGCGAATAAGAAGAAATCCCTCTAGCACACCAACCAGAGGGACTTATTTTTTGACTGAGATTGAAGGTATTGAGACACTCGGTAGACGTGGCACGAAGTTCATAAAGTAGAGCATTTGGTGGAAGAAAACAGCTACGAATGCGTAGACTATTATCTTCTCAATAATGTTATCGAACAGGTTCAGGTACTTTGAAGTACTCGTAGGGGGTTTGACCTTGGGACTTGAGGTAGTTGATTGTCCCTGGTTGGAGATTGTCGATAATTCGATAGATAGCTTCTCTTTCTGCTCTTTCAAAAGCTGTTCCAAGAAAGTTGGCTGTCTCTTGTTCCTTTTGGTTGAAGTACTCTACGATATCATCCCTTTTTTCACGTTGGTAGAGGTCGATTACGTCTCGATAACTAAATCCTATCTGTTTCAGTACACTATCGAGTTGTTCGTAAGATACAAATTTAATATTTAGTGTCTCAGCCATAGCTTGACCTTTCTCGTAGGTACTCATCTTTGGTGTCTCACCTGGAAGTGCCAATGAGCTAGGAAATAAATACTTATCCAACTCAGTAACTTGTTCATCTGATAAAACATCAGTCCATCCTTTAGCTTTAACGTACCCATCTATCGCACCTAAAGGAACATTTTTCTGAATACAATATTCTTCGATGTCCATCACTAATCAATCCTCTTGTTATTTTCAATTTTGCAGAATTCAGTGTAAGTAAAAGTACTCAAATAGTCCTTATTGGATTTGAGTAAGTGACGTACAACCTTAAGGCGTAACTTAATAGTTTCAACCATTAACTTCGCGATCACCCAGCACTGGTATTTTGTTAGCGGCATAGACCTAATTCTTATGTTGTCTATTTTTGGGTACGCCGTTCTGTAATCCATAATGTTTCCGAATGCGAGCTTGTCATACACTTGGATCGTTACTTCGGAAATTTGAAGCTTGTGTGCAAGTTGGACTTTTGGAGTCATTATTTCAAGCTGATCCGTCGTAAAACTTGACATTCCATCCGTTATTTTCATGCTTTTAAGGTTTTACTTTAGTCTCGCTTTAGCCCTTATACACTTGCTTTAGTTTACTCTTTAGTCTTAACAAGTCACTGTAGTTTACAGTTGAGGCTAAATTAAAATGAAATATCTAAAAGCTAAATGAAACTTTTGTGTCTTTAGTGGAAAACATTTTGAATGAGAATTTATCCTTATACCCATCACTTGCAATTAGTTTCGCTTCAACACCTTTGTATGTGTACTTGAGCGATTCAACTAACAACTTCTGTAGTACCCAACATTGGTATTTTGTTAGCGGCAGTACTGTCAAATGTTTGTGATCTATTATTGGGTATTCATCACAGTACTCGTTCAAATATTTCATTGCTAGCTTGTCATATTTTTGAATTGTTGCTCTCGTGGTTTGCATCAATCCTGCTACCGTTGTCTTGCTTGTTGTCTCTTCTAGCTGCTCAGTAGAGAAACTTACTATGCCTTCTAAGGTCTTCATTTGCTTTAATCTACTCTTATATCATTAGTATACTGCTATGCAGCATCCATATGTAAAACATATACAACAATATACATTCAGCACACGGTGTACCTACTTTGCGGTACGCTTCATCAGGAGAGGTTGATATGGAAGTAGCTTTTGGGAAAGTCGGAGACATAAGCGTTGATAGTCCAGATTGGTTTATGTGGCTTGCCGGTCAAAAGTCCTTCAGAGCAATTGAATCAAGTGGCGAATGCACATTTACAAAATCCAATGGGTACTGGCTCGCCAAGAAGTGTGTAGGTGGTCGTAGGCGACAGATGAATATAGGTGCGAATGCCAAAGTAACCCGTGCGGCGATTAGAGAAGCTTGCCACAATCTGAACCTGAGCGATGCTGGATGGTACGAGTTTTTGGTCTGCCTCAAAAAAGCGAAAGAAGTTGTGGTGAAAACCCAAGTTCACCACGAGAACGAAAATTTTTTGGCTGCCGTAAAAAATCTGGAGCGAATCCAAGCACTAGCACAAAGTCGTGGTGAAGATTTGATTGCTAGAGAACTGAAGGAAGCTATCAAAGAAGTCCAACAGTTAAAACCCCCAGTTGGGTAGGTAACCAGGGGTCTCGTATGTGTACGTAAAAAGGAAATACTTCACATTACCATATACGTTTTGATTATACTTCGATTTCTTCAATACTACCCGCTACATCAGAATGCACATCGTGTACACTTCTGTAACGTATCAACCAACTGGATTTTAGGTTTAAGGGATTGGTAGAATCCCTGTACGGTGGAGGTGGTTGAGAGATTGCCCATTTGTTATCGATTTTTTGGTAGTTCATTATGCCAGTGAAGATTTGATGTCTAAAGATGTTGTTGGTGTTGCACCATTGGTTAGCTGTACACGAACGTACCTAAGAATTATGTCTGCTTCCACTAACGTAGCCACAGTTGAGGCACTAACAGATGCTGTCTTGGTTGTCCTCCAATTAGTGCTACCGTCTGCACTTTGCTGGATTACAAACCCACTAGCTGCACTGGCTTGGTCATTGAAAGCTATTGCTCTGAACTTTGTGTAACGACCTAGTGTGTCTCGCGCCGTACCACTAAACACGCCACCGTTACCCAAGTTAGACGTACTGTCTGCATAGTATTGTGTCTTCAAAGGTACGTTCAGCCGTGCGTTAGAGATTAAGTTATCCTCAAATACCGGAATCATCTGATATTCGTCTGATTTAATCGAAAAATTGTTAGAACTCATGACTATCCTTTAAAATTTGTACAATTGCCCACCACTACTGGCGATACCGTTTATGTATTAAGTCCTGTCTGCCTATTTGTTGTAATTGTTTATCGTAGAACCCTTTGTTAAATCTATCCCAGATAAGCGCTACACCATCCACAGTGGCGTAATTCTCACCTTCTTTTGATATCTGTAATATTTCGTCTACAACTCTTATCCTGTGGTCAGTATCTTGTTCTGAGACACCCCATATTCCTTTCAATTGTGTGGCTTCTGGAATATTGGATTGATCAATGTCGTAGTACATTTGTGGTTGGGATATACTACCTTGTTTAGGCAGTATGCCATAGTAGCTAGCGAAAGCAAGTAACTGTTGTCTATTAACTAAACCAGGGTCTTTAGAGTTTTGGAATTTAGAGCCGAATTGTTTTTCGATGCGAGATAGTATCTGGTTGTGTTCAGGTGTAAGTTGTAATTCAGCGTTATTTGGATTAAACGTCTGTGCATACTGCTGGAATCCCTCATCATCACCGGCTTTATTAATGAGACGGTGGACATTAAGAGGGTCATACCCTAGTTCAGCAGGTGTAACTACTTCGCCGGTCAGGACATCATCAGCTAATGTACCATCATAACGGTTAGGGTTAATCCCTAATGCCGCTCTAGCCTGCGCTTTCATTTGCCCCTGGATGTAGCGCTGATGGTAGTCGCTTAATTCATTTGGGTTAGCAGCCATAAGGGTCTGTGACCGCTCATCCCAGTACGCTCCATCAACTGTGACATGCGGCTTACTGGTGTACACAGTGGGTGTGTTGTCATAGACGTAATCAGTATCTGTGTTGTCTTCTCTTTCATCATTTCGCCAATTACCTGCATAGACGTTTGATGATGGGACATACACCCGCTCTCCATCACTATCTGTAATCCAACCTTCTTGTGGTGTCATTTAACTAGCTCCTCAATAAACTTTTCTTGCTCAACAGACACCCCTATATTCGGTACTATGACTGGTTTGTCTTTGAGTCTGGTTTGCTTTTCGCTGTACCGCTCTATAGCCTGTGCTGCTACATCATGGATTGTTAGCTGATATCTGTTTGCTGTATGTTCCAGCTTCTCTACCAACGAAACTGGTAGCTCAACCTGGATAGCTTTCTTATGTCCAGCACGCCTACCATCACCTGAACGCATTACTGGTGTGTCATTAATAATATTGTCTCCAAGTTGGATAAACTTCTGTGCATACTCACGATGCACTTGGGTGTATAAATCCCTATGCTCATTATCAACCACTATACTTTTGTGTATTGGATGTGTGGTTGTATACGAATACCAGCAACTCTTCTGTTTAAATTCAGGTATAGCTGGATTTAGTGTCTCAATATCACCTATGAAGTCCTGGAATATAGTTGTTACAACTTCAGCCTTACGTTTAGCTATCTGCCTATTTATGGCGTTCTGCTTTTGAAAGCTTGGCTTATCTGTAGCTTTCAGTCCCTCAATAAGTTTCTTATGGTGGTCATCCTCCCATAAGGTATTGAATATCTCAGACACACGTGATGGTATCTCAAAAGCACTGATTACAGTAGGTTCAGCTTCTGGTTTTTCATCCGCAAAGTAATTATGAAATCCCATTACACTTTCCCCCTTATAATTTCGTTTACTAACTCAGTCAGCTTAGGCATAAGTAATTTTATGATTGCGTTCTCCTGTGCAGCTACGACAGCTTGTAGTTGTTCCTCGGTTAGATTTGCGTATTGATTAACTAACGCTGTATTTAACGTGCTTACAGTGCGATTAGCTTCAACTAAATTCTCTTGCTGTATTCGCTTTGCTTCATAATGTCCTGCTAACAACGTGTTGGTCATCTTACGAGTAGCCTGCTTTTCCTCCCATATCTGTGATGCTTCTAATGCACACATCACTACCCCGTCTACCCTAATCTTTTGTGTAGTCGGTATGTTTTTATATGGGTTAGTATTATTCTTTCCTACTTCTTTCTGATAACGATGAAGCACTTCTTCAGGTATACGAGCATCTCGACTACCTACCATGAGGTTTGGCATAACTGCTGGTAATGGGTGTTCATGATATCTCTCTCGCATACGTAATAGTAACTCTTCATTACTTTCAGTACGCACTACACCTTTACCTTCTACAAACCTACCTGCTACATCTGGATGCGTATCGTGTGGCTGAGGATTCACTATATATTGCTTACGTTTTACTCTATTAGTATTATTCTGTAATACTTCTTCATTGCTATCAGAAGTGATATAAGCCCCCGCCATGTCATTATCTAGCTCATCAGAGCATATGGCTGATACGCCTGTGTACTCTCTACTTCCACCTGTGGAATGGTCTCTCATAATACTATTTATATTAAGTTATTAGTACTATTATCCCTACTCTCTCCTGTTGTTGGTGGAGTCCTCTACCTATCCTTAACCTTATTATTTACACATATTTGAGCATATTCGTGACATACGAATGAGAATGGTTATCATATTTTTTAGTATCATCTTACTTAAGATGGACATACTGCTAACAATTTAGTAGTAATAACTTAGTAGTACCAACTATTAGTATGTAAGCATAAGCTGTTATCGTATGCGTAATAAGCTGTTAATATATACCTTATACGGTAGATACCCGACTGTCGGATGAGCATAGATGATAAGCTTATTGAGAAACCCTTATACATCAATAGTTCTAGACGTACACCTGCTCTCATAAGTACGCTGAATCTTATGAACACCTCAGTTATTCATGTACGCCTACCGGGGGGTACGCCTTACGCTTTCTATATGTACTACACAAGAAAAATATTGACACTAGAACACTACTAGTTTTAAGTACTAAGCGTAGCAAGCTAACATACGTATGCAACTTTATATTTAAATAGTAACAAATACTTAGGACAGACTTAAGTGTCTTCTTATAGCTGCAACTACACCACGTGTAGACTCGCGTACAGCCCTATTTGTAAAATGTATGACGGTAAAACCTTTGCTCTCTAGATAGGCGTGCTTTTGCTCATCCAGCAGTTTCTTATGTTGACTGTGATAGTAACTGCCGTCTACCTCAACTATAAGGTCACTACCTGTAAATACGAAATCAGCTATCTCGCCATCTATAGGTACGTGACAAGTAAAGTTGATGTCAGCATTAATAAGTGCTTTAGATAATATTGATTCACACTCTGTCCATGGGTGGTACAGTCGTTTACTAGTCACCTTATCGTAGCGGACAGTACTAGGCATTGGTAAGAACTCCTGTGGTTCAGGTTTTATCTTGTATATCTTAATTGGGTTCGCTTCAGACACAATCGCGTCTACTTAGTTTGACGTGTGGGACAAACGGTAAGTATGCTTCACGAATAGTATTGAGACACTCATCCAGGTCTGTTAATACCTGTTTATTGGTTAAATATAGGATTGTGTACCCCTTAGACTCTAAATATATACGTTTAGCTTCATCTAGCTTTTGTTTGTCTGGATTCTTATGGATGGAGCCATGAAGTTCAATAAGTAGAGGAGTGCCATAGAACCTAAAATCAACGATTTTACCTGATACAGCTACATTACAGCCAAAACGATAGTGTTCATGAAGTAATGCATTAAATAATATCCCTTCGCAATCTGTCCACGGTTGACCACCTGTACGACGACGACCATCTGAAAACTTATAGATTGTTGGCATTACCTTTTTTCTCCGTATAGCTTGGCATTTCGAGAGGTGGCTAAGTAGAAATCAAAAAATTCAGCTAGCTCCTCTAAATCCTCATCAGTTGCCCATGCCTTCTCGCTTAGGTGGTCTATCCAGAAGTATGCATCAATATGTTTATAAATCTGTGCAATTGGAATTTGAAAAAACCTGCGCTTCTTATGTACGAGCTTAATTACAAGTGATTCAAGCTCACCCTTACCGTACGCCAACTCCCAACCATTTAGTTTGTCTACGAACTCACGCGATTTCTTACTAATTGCTGACATGGATGTCTCACACACTATAAACTGACATACTACAATCATTACCTATAGTTGGCTTCTAGCGCTATGTTTTAGTAAATGATATATTCCTATGCCTGATGATTTAAGAGGGCTTGTAGAGGCTTACAGCGCACATAATTTATGCCTACGGCTGGTGGTTCACCTCTCCTAGCCGACTTCTTGTAGTAGTACTTGTAATCACGTAAGTACTGACAGAACTTGTTGACCGGTAAGTTCAAGTCCTTGCAGAAATTAGTGAACGTCGTCAACCCGTCTGTAGATATGTATTGATCGGCTAAGAATACCTTAGGTGCCTGCTCCTCAATCTTCTGTTCTTTTTGTTTAACCTCTTGTGTTTTTTGTTCAACCTCCTCCTGTAAATTTTTAATTACAATTCCAGCTTCAAGGAATTTGACAATAATCTCGTTTTTTGATGCTTCTTGTAGTTGAACTAGTAAGTCCTTTGGTTTCCCGTAGCTACCAGTCTTACGAATGGTAGGTAGTACCTCAGATGTTACCCACTTCTTAAACTTCTTAGCCGATTCAAGCCGACTACCAAATACTAATGCATACAGTCCTGACTCATTAATCAGTGAGTAAAAACCACCACCTTGTTTTGGGGTAGTGGTTTTATCTTCTTGGTCTACATGAGTTGCTATAGCATTTTCTGGTTTAACATACCCCAATACTCCTGCAACATCCTTACCAACAAACCAAAGCTCATCATCAATCAATACTACACGTACTTCAAAACCATCATATACAAATGGCATTATTGCAGACATATTATCTTCCTTCCTATTGTTTATCTGGGTAAATTACTAAGTACGCTGCTTCAGTTACTTTGAACTCAAGAACTTCTCTTGACATCGAACACAGTTCAGCAAACACATCAACAGGTTCTTGTTTTCTAGCCTTAGAGAATGCTTTAACAAGGTTTGCTTTAGCTTGTATAACTATTTCTGAGTTACGACTAAGGGTAACTACAAAATACGCTTGGTCTTCTGTTAGCCAATACCAGTATCGGTATGTATCACTACCAAATTTAGTTTGATCACATACTGATTCGGTTATTACTAATCCAAAATTATTTTCTATTTCTCCACGGTACATCTCTACAGTTCGTTCTATTGAACGATTCTGTATCTCTAGTTCATCAGCTATCAATCTTGAATCAACTACTAGTGAATCACCACGTTGTACTACTTCTATTGCAGACATATTATCTTCCTCCTATTGTTTATCTGGGTATATGACTAAGTACGCTGCCTCAGCCATTGCCAGTGCAAGTTCTGGATTGTCTTTCATTAACCATCTAAAAACTAGCTTTGCTGGGATAAGGTTGACCCCTTGTAACCCTCATGGTGTCTGGAGTTCAGCCATTTTTAAGCTGAAATGGTTGACCACATTTGAACAACGTGTAGTACCTTCTCATACACCCACTTCTGGAATGATTTAGCTTTAGGTTTGTTACTAGAACTTAGTGCTTGATAAAACCCAAACTCATTGAGTATATCTTCGGAGCCTAAATTTTGGGCATTATACAAGTAGTCTGAATCTACGTGATACAGTGGTTTCTTCCAACCCAGTTCTTCTTGTATCCAAGCTCTAACACCCACTGCTTGTAGTGCTAGTGCTGTTGATTTAGCTGTGTCATTAGAGCTGATGATTCCCAAGCGAAATAATTAACAAAACATGAAATTGTAACTTCGTTAATTTCTGCGACCACCCTTAAATCCATACCAGCTAATGGTTCTAGCGATTTTGGTAGTGAATCCGCGACCAGTATTTTATACGGTAATCTACCTGCCTCTTTCCTCATATCTGTAAAGACTGTATGACTAACACCACACAACCTACCTAACGCTCTCCAACTCTTACAAACAACTCTCCCATCATCTTTAACTTCAAATTCTTTGCGAATATCTTCTGGTAAATGAGCTATTGCAGACATATTCTCTTCCTCCTTAAACTTTACCTTCAGTATGTTTACTCAGTGTCATCACGAAGTACGCTTGATCTTCTGTTAAGTACGCAAAAGTAACATTATTTACCGCGCCAACTTTGTTTATTACAGATGTATTTTCAAAATACAACTGTCCAAACGCTTGTTCTATAAGGGTTGTCCAGGAAGGAGCGTACAGAGGCAAATCAGAGCGTTTTTCGTAAATGATAGATTACTATGCTTGATGATTTAAGAGGGCTTGTAGAGGCTTACAGCGCACGTTAAATATACCTAAAAAACCACCTAGAAGTTTGAAGAGTGCTTCCAGGTGGTACAAACGATTACGAGTTCATATGCACTATTCTACGCAATTATGATGTGGGCTGAAGTTGGATTTAAGAACTGTAACACCTTCTCATCAAACCATTCTCCACCCACGCGATACCTGGCTAGTGCATGATGCAGCTTACGTTCCTCTGTACGCCCAAATCCATCGATAACCCATAACAACTGAAGCTTGCTGGAATTGCCTGTTTGTAGACAACGTAGCCTACGGCTGGGATTGTTTGATATGCCCAACTTAACCTTATGTGCGGTAGTGTCCAAAATTGCGTAGAGCATTAGATTAAGCAACTTTCGATTCATTGACATCCTCATCGGTATCCATAATTTAGTACTTCATGAACTGTTGGAAGAACAAATGCATGATGTTGGGGTGAGCATCTTAAGATACGTGCGTGTTTTTCTTTTTCTTAATTTCACATAACCCCACTACGGAGCAGAGCGGCTGGAACCCTTGTGGGGTAAGAATGTACACTATACGTTGCCCCCCCTACTTTTTTTTTAGTGGCAGGGGCAGCCCCGAGTATTATTACTAGTACGTTAAGGTATCATTTAACATACGTGCATGTATTTTTGCAATACCTTCTTTGGCGTACCGTTCAAACCAAAGTACTTCTTGACCGTGGTCAACGATTTTACGTTGTCTTCGGCGTTTGAATTCACTCACGTTATCGCATGGCATGTGCGTGTTGTTGTACCGCGCTTGTCTTGTCTGTACAACTTCATCTCCAGGTCTTAAGCCTTTAATTGCCTCATAAGCTGTAGATTTCTGAGCATCCAACCACATGCCAATCTTGAGTAGCGACGTATGGGTGTATTCGGTGCTTTCGGGAAAATCATCAACGTTTTCTACGATGTTCCACAGCAGTTGGTACGTGGGATGTCTCTTGTGGTCGGAGAGGTCATCGAAGTTCTTAGCACCTCTTATTTTGTAGACATCTTCACCTTCTATAGTTCGTAGTATGTAGTGGGCTTTATTGAAGTAAGCTGCAACTGTGAACGTATGATCTAGTTTGTGTTCGATAGCAAATGGTAACTCTAATTCGTACCTGTCCCAAAACTGTTTGATGTGTTGTGTAGCTAGCTGGTCTAACAGATTAATTTTTTCGTAATCTTTGTTTTCGATGATTGTTTTCCAGTCCAAGCCTGCTAGTGGTTTATGCTCATCAATTTTTATGCCTGAAGTACCCCAGTGATAAAGAACTGATGGCAAAATTGAGCTTCTATACCAATATCGTTTGTATCTAGCCATAACTACCTACCTAATTAAATAACCGTCTTCATCAAGCTTCACGACTACATGCCAACTAGGATGTCCCTTAACAGTTCCTACTCCAACAAATAGATCAGGCTCTACCTCGTGTTTTCCAAGACTTATCCAATCATCCGCAGGCACAGTAATTATGGGATCGTCTACGGTGCTGATGAGTAATCGGGTTAGTGGGAACACCGCCAACATTTTCAGAAACAGGTACACTGCTTGCTCCGAAAGGAATTTAGCGGTTCTTTCATTGGGACAGTACAGGTAGACATGGGTACCTTTCTCTGTATCTTGTTGAAAGTACTGCCCAGCATAAATAACCGCACCTACCATTCCTATTAAGTCGTAATCACCGCTTCTGGAAAGTGCTGCGTTTAGCCTAACTAGCCCTTTTCTAAGCAACTCTGTAGCTGGTATTGTATCAGTCCTTACCTTACCCACTGTTTAAAACCCCATTCGCAGTCGTAAATCCTTTAAGGGGATATCCCCAGTTTCATAACCATTGGTTTTTTTAAGTCTAGCTGTTTCTCGGTCTTCATCCACACTTAAAACCACCAAACGAATTTCCTTAAACTGCTGCGCTAATTTCTCCCCAATGTATGTCACATCATCACCTATTGATATAGAACTCAAACCACCACACTTAAATCTTCTTTTGTCCTCTTTTTCTACATTCTGTCCAGATGCCCCCTCAACCTCTTGTATATCAACCGTTTCGGAGCTGGACAAGGAGCTGGACAGCATCTGGACAGAATCTGTGTTGCCCTGATGGTTTTGCTGCAACCCTTGTATATCAACCGTTTCGGAGCTGGACATAGCAGAAGAGGTTAAGTCAAGAGAAGCGTTACCTGTTTTGTTTTGTATCTGGACATCTTCTTTTTTTGCTTGTCCAGCTTCAAAACTATTGGTATTACGTTGTTGTAGCGTTTCTAGTTCATCCTTGTCCAGATTGTCCGGCTCCTGTCCAGATGCTTGTCCAGCTTCAAAACTATTGGTATTACGTTGTTGTAGCTCCAAGCTGGACAAGACCTCCTTTTGTTCACCTTTGTTTTGAGAATTTATATATTCATTAGGTGTGTAATATACAAAAGAACGATAGTTACGTCCATTAAAAGATTTAATCCTTTCTTCTCTCTTAATATGTCCTCTCTTCCAAAGACGTTCACAGGTTTTGCGGCAAGCATCCTTTGTGGCTCCTGGAATGATTTCCACTAATTCTTCCGGGTCATATTTTGTCCCCTGATTCTTATTAAAGAAACCTAATAGCCTTGCAGGGTAAGGAGCCATACCTCCTTGTGGTTCGTTTACTTTATTGAGATACTTCCAGGAGTAATCATCCGGGTTAAGCTCTAGTACTATGCTTCCAGCACAACCACTGCGGCTTTTATCAAACTGTAGTACTCGCTGAAGAGGTAATAAGTTTTCTTTTGTTTCACCTTTTCGTAGATTCCAAACTTCACTCACATTGTTCCGAATCCCTGTTGTCCCTCTTGCACCACCTTGTTTGTTTGTGTGATGTAATACTATAAAAGTTATTCCTAACTCGTTAGCTAAGTCCCTTAATTCATATAAGCAACGAGCATATGCAATATCTTTTTCTTCGTACGTAGTGTCGCGGTTACAAGAAGTAAGAGAGTCTATAACCACCAGGCTTGGTACTTCTTGTTTAACCCATTTTGTTAGTTGTTTTATTTGGCTAAACTGCCAGTTAGTTTCAAACTTGACGTAACCTGTTTCTACTTCTTCTCCAAAGTGTGCAATATTTAGACGCTCTGCCGTGTCTATTTCTGGTTCATCTGTTTGGATTATCAATACCTTACCCTTTTGGGTATTGAATCCATTCCATCGTCTCCCCGTTGCGATTGCTTTTACTAGGTCATAGATTAAAAGGGTTTTGCCTACCCCTCCGTCTGCATTCAAAACTATAGTCGTAGCTTTTGATATAAGGTCAGCAATAAGCCATTCTCTAGTTTCAGGTGCAGTAGCTAAAATTTCATGTACATCTTTAGGGTTAAATTCTCTAAAGTTGTCCACTCTGATTTGATGCATCTGTCTCAGTTTTGCGGCAGTTATTCCTTTTGAGCATTTGGAAGCTAATTTCTCTAGTTCCCACATCTGCAACGCAGGATCGCCTAATTCCTCAATAATTTCTTCTGTCCTTTTCATTGCTTCTTCAAAAGACAGTTCTCTATTCTCTATTTTTTTGTTTTCGATTCTTGGCATATCTACCCCAGCTTCTGATGCTAGTCCTTTAACTATGTCTGTAAAGTCTTTTCCTTTTGGCTTACCGTCACCACCGTTTAACCGGTGTCGATACCCCACTAAATCCCCTTTGCCACATCCTGCTGCACACATCCAATGGATTATTCCTTCACTTCTCCATACAGTAAATGAAGTGCCAGATTTGCTCTCGTGCCAAGGGCAACAGCCTTTTACGACCCCTCTGGTGTCTTCTGTATGGAAGTTATGCCCATTCCAAGTGAACCCTGATTCAAGCTCTAATGTTTGGTACACACTATTAACTAAAAAATTTGACCATGTTCCACTAACACTATTGAGAGTCTCATTAGTTTGTTTAGGATTCTTAGTT
Organism: Pelatocladus maniniholoensis HA4357-MV3; assembly: GCA_019359115.1. Taxonomy (GTDB): domain Bacteria; phylum Cyanobacteriota; class Cyanobacteriia; order Cyanobacteriales; family Nostocaceae; genus Pelatocladus; species Pelatocladus maniniholoensis. The sequence goes on along the minus strand of JAHHHW010000119.1, from coordinate 26,537 downwards.
TTTGGAAGCATTAGTTCAAGTAACCAGGTAGGTGCTTCTGCAAAGGCGATCTCGTGGGGTGCGTGTCCTTCTACTGGTCTGTAGTAGCCTGTTTCTGGGTGATGTCCTGCAATGATATTTTGTTTACCATTCCACATCAGTTGCAGTTGTTCTAATACCTCTCTCTGTCCATTCTTAGTTTCCCCTCTTAAAGTCACATGATCCGTAGATTTAATTGCGCTCCAATATTCTTCGGGGACACGATAAAGGCTGACTTTCCTATTAGGTTTTCCTGAAGTAAAGCATACTGTAGGAGGTAGTGCTTCTTCGTAAGGGAGTCCCGATTTTTCTTCTATAAATTGCTTGATTGAATGACCTTGGTGATGAGGATGGGCATCTTCATCCACTGACACTAACCCTCCTGACGCCTCCCCTGCCATTAGTCCTATTGCCCCACAGCCTCTGTCTTTCACGTAGACTTCATATATTTTTTCTTTTGTTAGTGGAAATTTTTGCCATTCAGGTAAGTAGGCATTTTTATTCCAACCCACAGGAGTGAATCTGAGTCTGTTTGGAAGAGTTCTGAGGAGACCTAACACGTACTCAGGAGAGGTAAAATATTCTTGTTCCATATTGTCTATAACAACATTTTCACCGTTTTCAAAATCTGTCTTTAAGTCTTGCTCTACAAGCTCATCCCTTATTGTTCGAGAATCTCGTACAACATTTTCTTCCACTTTGACATCTGTTTCTGTAATCTCTTTGCAATCTGTGTTTAGCTCCGGCTGTGAGCTGGTTTCAGAATTGTTACGAGATGTTACTTCTTGACCGTTATTGTTTGATTCTGTTAACATGGCGGTATGTTTGAATATTAGATGTAAGAGAACCCAGACGCTTATGCTTTGGGTTCTTTGTTTTTTAGGTAATCAAGCAGGGTTGCTCTTGATGTACGTCCCTGCAAAACATTTGTACTATTTAGAGCTGGCTGGATTTTAACGTTAGTTTGTAGTTGGTGTTAACCCTATATGACAAGTCATATAGCCCCCAAAAAAAGTATTTATTTGTTGCTGAAAAGCTCAATGTTGTATGTATGGTCAGTTGTACGTATGGTCAAAAATGGTATGTGTAAGCTTATCCCGCAATCAGAACAAGACGGGGATAACAGGAGGAGAAATTAAGCCAGCATAGTACTCGAATAGAGTCTCAACTTTATGCCCCGTAATGGACGCTATAGTTACTGGATTCATGCCTATTTCAAGACAGTTACTAATGAATGAATGTCTAGTGTTATAGGGTCTACGGTATTCAACGCCAGCCTTTTCTAAGGCAGATACCCAGTAGCGTTTTGTGAAGTTATCAACATCAATGACGCCCCCACCTATAGAGGTGAAGACCAACCCATCAGGTTTAGCTTTTGGCGGTCTAATAGCTTCCAACACATCTCTGACTTTTGGTGTAACAACTATTGTTCTAGCCTTATTGTTTTTGGTGGACTTCTTAACACCTTTAGTTAAACTCTCTCCAATCCAGATAGAGGTGAAGTTAGGGCTTATATGTCTCCACCTCAAACCGATAGCTTCAGACGTACGTACGCCTGTTGAAAAGAGAAATAGGACATAAGGATAATAGTTGCTATAATCACGCTCAAACACCTCTAGAATGAAGTTTATCTCATGTGGGGTGAATGGTGTAGGTGGTTGAGTCGGAGGTACCTTAATCCGCCTTCTGACCTCAATCCAGGGATTATTTGGTAGTTTCTTCCAATCCCAACAAGCCCGTAGTAATGTAATACGTTCTTTCAGAGTTCTTGGGCTTAACTTATGTTCTTCTTTTAGGTGATCGCTAAAATATTGTGCCTCATCTTCTGTCAAATCGATAGCTGGAAATTTTCCAAAGATAGAGACTTTTAGTGTCTGTAAGGTAACGTTGTACTTTTCGAGTGACCGCTTATCAATTTCTTTAGCTTTCCATTTTATGAAAGCAGAAAAAACCTCTATTACAGATTCCTTTATTAACTGTATTGGTGGATCTCTGTAGACAGGCTTGGCTGATAGTGGTCTGTACTTATTGAGTGAGGGGTCAAATGTACCTGTTAGTAAATCTAATTCAATTTGTCTTGCTTTAAGGGATGCAACACTTCTGATTGTGGCATTATCTGCACCTACAGCCATGTATAGCTGTCTTCCTTGGTATCTAAAACGTAGTCTTATACGTCCTTTAACAGACTCAACCGCTACACTTCCACATGGGTTTCTTTTCTTTCCTACCATTTCAGTGTTCCGAGTGTGGACTTTAGTAGGTAGCGCGCCACTAGCAAACGCTTGAAATCCTTACTGTGACTGCGTTTGCGCTCGTTAGACTTTGGGGTAGTGGAGGTCGTGGGTTCAAATCCCGCCGCTCCGATTGATAAAAGGCTAACTCAATGCCTTTGCCGAAAATAAATAGGGATTTTTGTAGTAGAGTTGTTATTTATGACAAATCAAACTATAAAACGACAAAAATCTCATACTAGAAATAGTAACACTTGTTGTGAGTTTAGCAAAACAAGTTGATAACGTTTATCAGTGATCAGTGACGCACTGATAGGTAAGTTGGTACAAATAAAGCTAACTAATTGGGGTCGTCATTTGTCATACTCTACCTTGAAGCCGTTAAAGCGTCTATGTCATTTTTTATTGGTAAGGCTTTTAGGCATGTTTACTTTTCGTAACTCAGTTATGTTTATTCCCAGCGACTTACTTAGTATTCTAAATGATGCTCGCTATTATTTCTTGGTGTAAGATTAAAAACAAACCTCTGCACCATGCCTACTCGCAATTACCTATTTTATGCTTTGACAAATAGTGTTTGTTCAAAATGTCTCACCAAAGTCGAAGCAAAAATTATTTTTCAAGACGATCGCGTTTACTTAGTTAAACATTGTCCTACCCATGGACGAGAAGAAGTTTTAATTGCTGATGATGTTGAGTATTATAAAAAATCCCTGGAGTTTATCAAACCAGGAGATATGCCACTCAAGTCTAATACACCAATCAAATATGGTTGCCCTTATGATTGTGGACTATGCCCAGATCATGAGCAGCATAGTTGTTTAACTTTAATAGAAGTCACAGATAAATGCAATCTTTCTTGCCCAATTTGCTATGCTGATTCCGGTGCTGAAGATTTTTCTGATATTTCTCATCAACCCAGACGCCACCGCAGTTTAGCAGAAATTGAAAGCATGATTGATGCGGTGGTAGCGAATGAGGGAGAACCGCAAATCGTGCAGTTGAGTGGTGGAGAACCGACGCTTCATCCAGAGTTTTTTGAAATTATGGATCTTGCCAAAAGCAAGCCAATTAAACATTTAATGATTAATACCAATGGCGTACGAATTGCTAAAGATAAAACTTTTTGCAGTCGCCTGAGTCAATACATGCCTGGTATAGAAGTATATCTGCAATTTGATAGCTTTGACGTAGAAGCGCTAAAAGACTTGCGGGGTAAAGATTTGCGTAGTGTCAGAGAAATGGCGATCGCGAGCCTCAATCAATATAATATTTCTACAACTCTAGTAGTCACCCTCAAAAAAGGGTTGAATGACCAGGAAATCGGCAAAATAATTGAGTATGCTTTGCAACAGCCTTGTGTACGCGGCGTAACGTTTCAACCAATCCAAGCAGCTGGACGTTTGCAAGGCTTTGATCCCAAGCGAGACAGGTACACTCTCACCGAAGTACGCAGGTCAATTTTACAACAAAGTCCTTATTTTCAACCAGAAGATATTTTACCTGTTCCTTGCCATCCCGATTGTTTGGCAATGGCTTATGCACTCAAAGTTAATGGTAAAGTTATACCCCTGACTGGGTTAATTAATCCTGAAAAGTTTGTGGAAGTTATGCCCAATAGTGTACTTTACGAACAAAATCCAGAACTAAAACGCCACATTTTTGAGTTATTTTCCACTAGTCATTCACCCAGTTCTGCGGCTACATCATTAAAGCAGCTTTTGTGTTGTTTGCCAATGTTGCCTGTTCCAGAAGGAATTACCTACGCCAATATTTTTCGGGTGATGATTGTCCAGTTTCTTGATCCCTATAATTTTGACGTGCGTTCTGTAAAGCGATCGTGCATTCATATTGTACACCCAGATGGAAGAATAATTCCTTTTGATACTTTTAATATGTTTTATCGCGAAGGTAGTACGGGGTATGATTTGGTTAATAATAAAAGATTTAATTTTGGCAATTAAGGAAGCTGCATGTCGAGAAGAAACGAATTTTCTTATGTGATCGGCGGAATTTTCCTAGTCTTGGGAATGCATATTATTGCAACTTTGATTTTGAGTATTCTTGCTTATATAGAGTTAAGACTAGCTTCTCAATATAACATCAGATTTTTTCAGATAATATTTATATTCTATTTTTTTGGGATTGGTATCACTCAAGTTGTATATATTATTCCTGTGCTTTTGCGACTGAAAAGACAAGAAAAGTTTGCATCAATGAAGGGGGTTATTATTGGTGCAATTATCACAGCTTTACTTAATGGTGGTTGCTGGATTTGGGTTATAAGTTTAACTTCATAAGTTTATGTTTGAGGCTATTATATAGCAGTCCATGGAGGAGTTGTGAATATTGAGAGAATCAGCTCCCCGATTTATTTAAGAAGTCGGGGAGCTGATTGTTTACAAATGATTTAGGAATGCTAGAAAAATCAAGAGGAAAGAGGAGTTGATTTTAAAAATCTGATAACTGTTAACTGTTAACTAATAACTGTAAACGCACCCTTGTAAATGATTAATCATTCGTCAATTTGGCCAAGACGACGGATATTAAGAATATCACTCATTTTTTTTATTTGAGTAAATATCTGTTCTAATTGAGAGCGATCGCAAATTTCGATCCCCAAATCAATCAACGCTGGTTGACCAAATGATGTTTTGACATTTGCATGGCGGACGTTGATTCCTTGGTCGCTCAAGCGTGACAAAATATCTTTTAAGACTCCGACTCGGTCTAGCGCTTCAATTTGCAAGTTAACCGCGTAAGTCTGAGGACGACTAGTATGTTCTAATGCTTGGTTCCAACTGACTGGTACTAAGCGATCGCACTCTGCTTTTTCCAAGTTGTGACAACCTTGGCGATGGATGGAAATTCCTCTACCCCGTGTCACTACACCAATAATTGCTTCGCCGGGAATGGGGGTACAACATCCAGCTAAGTGATATAATAATCCCTCGACGCCGACGATAGGAGAATCACTAGCGCGGGAAGTTGTGAAAGTTGCCTCTCGTAACAAGGCGGCGGCCTTGGCTGTGGTGGGTAGGTTTGTGGTATGATCTGGCTCGCTAGCAACAGGCTGCTGTGCTTTGACTATTTCTCGCCAACGGTTAAGTACTAAGTTGAGTGTGATTTCTCCATAACCCAAAGCTGCGAGTAAATCTTCTGTGGAGTGGTAATTACATTTTTCTGCTACCGTCTGCATTGGTTCGGACTTCAAGAGATTATCAAAACCTGTTCTCCCAAGTTCTTTTTCTAATAATTCTCGACCACGAGCAAGATTCTCTTCCCGGCGCGATCGCTTGTACCATTGTTTAATCCGGTTTTTGGCTGCACTTGTCCGAATAAAGTTCAACCAATCTAAACTAGGATGACCGTTTTTGTGAGTAATAATTTCGACGATATCCCCATTTTGTAAGCGCGTCGAAAGTGGCACCATTCTACCATTTACCCGCACTCCTGTACAGCGATTTCCTACTTCGGTGTGGATGCGATAAGCAAAATCTACTGTTGTAGAGCCTGGTTTTAAAGCAATTAAATCTCCTTTGGGAGTAAATACATAAATATCTTCTTCAAATAGATTATCTTTGATGTTTTCTAAATATTCTTGAGCATCTTTTAAATCACTTTGCCATTCTAATAACTGCCGCAACCACGTAAATTTTTCATCCGATGCAGTTAGATTACTATTAGAACCACCAGTTTCTTTATATTTCCAGTGAGCAGCAATACCATATTCTGCTACACGGTGCATTTCTAATGTCCGAATTTGCACTTCTAAAGGTCGTCCCCAAGGCCCTATAACGCCAGTATGCAATGACTGATAACGGTTAGGCTTGGGCAATCCAATATAATCTTTAAATCTACCAGGGATTGGACGAAAAACATCGTGAACTACTGCTAAAGCACGATAACATTCGTCATTTGTCTGGACAATAATTCGCAGTGCTGCTAAATCATAAATTTCGTTAAATTCTTTATTTTGCCGTTGCATCTTTTGGTAAATACTATAAAGATGCTTGGGACGTCCATTAATATCAAGACAGCGAATTCCCGCTTCTGCAAGTCGCGATCGCAATGTTTCGGAAATATTTGTCAATCTCTCTTCTCGCGCTGTGCGTTTTTCCGAAACAAGCTGTTGAATTTGTCGAAAAGATTCCGGTTCTAAATACTTAAATGTTAAATCTTCTAATTCCCATTTAAAACGCCAAATTCCTAAGCGATTTGCTAAGGGAGCAAATATTTCTCGCGTTTCTGTAGCGGTGCGACGGCGTTTTTCTTCTGGCATATATTCTAATGTTCGCATGTTGTGTAAGCGATCTGCCAACTTCACCACAATCACGCGGATATCTTGGGCCATAGCCAAAAACATTCGCCGAAAATTTTCGGCTTGACTTTCAGTTTTGCTTTTGAAATTAATTTTAGAAAGCTTGGTAACACCTTCAACTAAGCATCTAACTTCTGAGCCAAAACGCTGTTCTATATCTTCAATTGTAACATCTGTATCTTCAACTACATCATGAAGAAATCCAGCTGCTATCATAGCTGCACTACCACCTAAATCACGCAGCATTCCAGCTACAGCAATTGGATGACAGATATATGGTTCTCCTGATTTGCGGTACTGACCGTGATGCAACTGATAAGCAAACTCAAAGGCTCGACAAATCAAACTTGTATCATAGTATCTTCGGTCTTCTTCCGTTGCGGCACTGTCTGTCGGCGGAGTACGTAAACAACTTTCTAGCCATTCTGGAAGAGTTATATCAATAGGGTGGTTGACAATTGTGCTGCTCATCATAAAATATAGCGGGGCTGGAGATAATTCGGTGGTTAGAGGCAGGAGTGAACACAGTTAACGAAAATGTCATCGAAAAACTATATTGCTGCTGACACGGCGGAGGAAAAAGGGATCGCAAGATGACTGCTCAAACAAAAAGCTTGTGGCAAATTATCCTGTATTAGGTGTCAAGCATAATAGTCATCAGAGTCAAATGATGCCAAATCAGACTCCAAATTTAATATTTTGGAGTCCATCACTAGACCAAATGTTTAGAAAAGAATATTGTATAGGAAAAATTACTTGACATTAATAGTATCTTAATTAGCACTGAATGTCCGTCAATCAAGAGAGATATCACACCTTCGTAGTACTATTAGAGCAACTCCGCTCACAAACAGCAACTCACCAAACAGATGCACAGCAACTGCGACAGCATCTTTTGTCTTTACAACAATTTTTTCAGCAACAGATTTTACCTTTAGCAGAGGAAAAAACACGAGAATTATCCTATAGGACAGAGATGAGTAAGCAACTGCGACTATTGGAAATTGACATCATGTTTTTTCAAGGTGCGCGACAAGCTGCTACTGCTGCTGATCGACTCAAAACCATTAGCGATCGCCTCACAATTATCATCGAATACTGTCAAGCAATTCTGCAATCAGAAGCACCAGAAAAGTAATTTAGTGCTTAGTGCTTGTTGCTGGTTGCTGGTTGCTGGTTAGTTGCTAACAATTCTTCTTGTCCTCCTTGTCCCCGATCCTCCTTATCCCCAGAGGAAACCCCCCCTTCCCCAATCCCCTCTACAGCAGCTAACACATCGCGTTGATTAATCAGGTAAATACTAACTAAAGTCAAACCAACTCCTATCCACTGTAAGGGACTGAGGATTTCTTGCAGTAATAGATTGCCAAATAATAAGGCAAATACAGGCGTGAGAAAAGTCAGAGAACTGAGACTAGTAAGATTACCGCTAGAAGCAAAATAGAAAAACAATGCATAGGCGATCGCGCTGCCAAATACCGTAGCATATCCTAAAGCTGCCCAGTCTGAGGGTACAAGATTCTGCCATTGTTGGGATTCTGTAAACGATGAAATCGCCCACAATGGTAAACCACCTATAACCATATGCCATCCTGTAGCAGTGACGGGATCAGTATGACGGCTAACAAAGCGGATCATCACTGTACCCACCGCCATACTCAACGCTGCTAACAGCATTAACCATTCGCCACTAGCAAACAGAGAATTTAAAAGTGGGAGAGTCGGAGAAAGCAAAAATTCGGGAGTGTTGTCAGACAAAATACCTAAAATCAGCTGATCAGGTAAGCCAATTAAACTGATCCCCATCACACCTAATAAAAGTCCTAACCATCCCCACAAACCAATTCTTTCCTGAAATAGCCACGAAGACATTAAAGCAACTGCTAATGGTTGCGAGTCGATCATCACTGATCCCAACCCAGCACTAGTTCTGACTAATCCCTCAGCCAAAAAGCCTTGAAATAAGGCCCCATCCACCAAGGCGAATAAAGCAATCCACAGCCAAGCAGTCCAGGTTTTGGGTTGGGATCTCCCCATAAAAGCGGCTGCTATTAAAATCAGCACCCCTGCTGGGACTATCCGCACCCCCGCCATAAACAGTGGTGTTGTGTGGGAAATTACTCCTTTCATCGCCACCATCGCCGTTCCCCATAAAAAGAAGGGTGCGATTAACAGTAGAGGAGTTAAGGGAAGTCGAGATGCACTGAATTTCAGCTGCATGAGATTGCTGACGCCTTTGTTTTACAACTGCATAAATTGCTTTACCTAATTTTACCTAATTATGTCTTTTTGTGAAGGAAACAATACTTAGTATAATAAGGCAAAAGTAAAAAGGCAAAAGTAAAAAGAAAAAATGCTTAGTTTATTAGCTTTTCGACTATTTTAAATGGTTGCTTTATTTACGCCGTGCTGTACTAGTTTGTAGTGTAGACGCTCATAGGAGCGTCTACACTACAAACAAAACATGAGAATTGTATGTGACACCTGCATAGGTCTTATGCTTATACTTAAATAATTACTTAAGTGCGAAAAGCATGAATAATCCTACTAAAAAGATTTCACCTGCACTCTTTTCTTTAACATTAATTTGCTTTTTCTTACCTTTTATTACTCTTTCTTGTCGTCAAGAACCACTAGTTACTTTAAATGGAGTTGAACTCGCAACTGGCAAAGAAATTCAATCACCAAGTATTTTTGGAGAACCAGCAAAAAAAGAAAAAATACCTGGTGAACCTTTAGCTGCACTGGCTTTTCTTTCCGGGGCTATTGGTTTAGGTACTAGCTTTCTCAAAGCTAAAAAAAGTGCTGTGATCCCAGCAGGGTGTGGAGCCGCAGGTTTTATTTTATTACTAATCGTTAAATCTAAAATTGATAATGAAATTCTCAAACAAGGACAAGGTTTAATTCTTGTGAATTACAGCTTTGGATTTTGGTTAGCCTTTTTCTTTTTCATTTGTGCCACTTTGATCAATATTTACATAGCTGTTCAAGAACAAGATGAAAATAAGCTAGATTCTACAGATATTAATTGATATTGCAGTACTAATACCATTTCCATATGAAGATGCATAAAAAGAACCCCACCGCCTTCGGCACCTCCCCTTACCAAGGGGAGGTTGGGAGGGGTTAAAATAATGTGTAACTTCATATTTAATTGGTATTAGATATTTCTGTCAAAGGCTGGTAGTACGGCTAATTGATAATGCTGCAAGATGTCAGCGCTAATCATGGCTTGTTAAGGTAGAAATGTTAATTAGTTCCTGCTTTTTAGTTAAACGCATAGCAATTCCTTTTTCATAGTAAGCAGCTTCATTAATAAAAATTGGATAGATTATTGAGTCTCCTTTATAAGTAATTTCTTGACCATCAAAGCTGAGAAATATTGGATCGCCAGGATGAAGAGGTTCATAATCTCGAAATTGAAGCTGGGGATGGATCATCGCCTGAATTTCTCCGAAATTATTTCTGGGATAGTCTATAGTTCCGATATCTTGATAAAGTGTAAGTTCGTCATAAGTTTCGGGAATTAGATTTTGGTTATATGCTTCTAAATAATCCAAAATTGTGTAAATCAGACTCTCTGTTTTGAGAAATAAATCTGCATTTAAAACACCCTGAGCTATAGGCCCAACTTCAATCACAAAACCACACTGACACAGGGATTTCAGTAAAGAACTTGCTTGATTAGTTGATGATAAACAAACTTTGACTAGAGGATTGATTGCGCTCAGATAAGCAGACAATTGTAGACAAAAGGGATTTTTGTTACCTATGATGATGCTCAACCCCATGTTTGCTGTTGTACTGTGCAAATCTAAAATTACATCTACTTGGGGATTATCTTTTGGCCCTAGTATTTTATTGATAGCTTTTGCTCGAATATCTTCATAACTCGAAAGTGTCGAGTTTTGTAAGTCTTGGCTGAGGAAACAACGATTCAAGTCTTTGTCAATATAACGCTTACCTAGTTTGAAAGCTTCGGGGTTTGCTAGTAAAGTTTGAGTTTCAAAGCTAGTTCGCCGAATCAAATGGGGAAATTGCTCAAATTTTTTGAGTAGATATCCCCCTGTAAATTCGTTTCCATGAGTTGCGCCAACAATCGCAACTTGATTGATTTGATTCATAATAGTGATTTTAGTGATTTATATTATTTTCGTTATTACAAGGATTTTCGTCATACTTTTGAACATGAAGAGACCGTAAATTTACGGTCTCTGGTGAGTTTAAATGTCAATCTATTTGTCTTATCCGAGCAGTATTACACTCTGCGGAGATTTTAAACATTTGGGATGCTTCCCTTGCAAGTTGAATTAGCCTCTATTTTTGAAAGATTCTAGCCATTGTTGGACTTGTTCTCTGGCTATATCGCGAGTTCCTAAACCAAAAGCAAGAGCGATCGCCACTGCGATCGCACCGAGTAGCAAGCCAAAAGCAAGATTAACAATATCGGGTGCTACACCGATTTGTTGCAGCGCCATAGCAGAGACTAGCGCAATGATAGCAATCCGCGTGATTTGACCTAAAATCCTGGCTTGGGGATTACCGGAACTGGTAATAATGCTAAAAGCAAGATTCGCTAGGTATAAACCAATCGCAAAGATAATTACTCCAGCCAAAATCCGCCCCAGTACAACGACAATACCAGTTACTAGTGCTGTCAGGGCAGGGATATTGAGGATATTCACTGCTGCTACAGTTGCAAACAGCATGATACCAACTAATACAATAATCCCCGCGATTTCCGAAGGTGTGCGGCTGATGGGAGTTGGTGCTGTAGGTTCTTCTTGGGGAATGACAATTTGTCTTGTGGGTGTTGATAGACCTAAGACAGACAAAATATTGTTAAAACCTATACTGGTCAAAATGTTAGTGACTAAATCTGCCACAAACCGTCCCAAGAAATAGGCAAGAATGAGAATGGCGATCGCTGTAAAGATTGCGGGAAGTGCATTGAGAATTTGCTGCAACATGGCGATCGCTGGTACGGAAATCGCTTCTATTTGCAGAGTATTCAATGCGGCGATCGCTACAGGAATCAAAATCAGAATATAGACAATTGTGCCAATAATTCTGGAAAGAGGTTGAGTTCCCGCAGCACGGGATAATCCTAATTGAGTTCCTAAATTGTCGATTCCTGTTGCTGCTAGTAAATTCGTGACAATCCGTTGTACAACAGTCGCGAGAAACCAACCAACAGCAGCAATGATGATTGCACCGAGAATATTCGGTAAAATCGCCAAAATCTCTGTCACCAGTGCTTCTACTGGTAGTAGCGCTCGTTGTAACCCCAGAGTATCTAGTATTGGAATCAGAAATAGTAAAAAGATGAACCAATACAGAGCATTACCAATGGTATCACTCAGAGGTAATTGATTTTGAGCAGTAGCATTATCTTCTGGTGCGTTTAAGCGTTCGTCTATTCTTAACGCCCGTAATCCTCGAATTGTGATGAGTTTAACAACAGTTGCTACTAACCAAGCAACTCCTGCAAAAATCAGCGCCCCTACGAATCTGGGTAAAAAGTCACCAATCTGACTGAGGAAAGTATTAAGCGGTTGGGAAGCAACCCTTAACTCCAGTGTGTCTAAAACAGCAACTAATGTTAGCAGTAAAATGCCCCAAAACACCAAGTTAGAAATCAATTTTTCTACTTGGGGAAGTTGGCGACTGTCTTCACGTCCAATTACGCCAGCAGCAATGCGATTATCAATTTGTGTGCGGTTGAGGATTCCTCGCGTCAGAGCAGCAACCCCAGCAGCAATCAACCAACCAATCAACAAAATTGCTACTGCTCCCAGTAAACGGGGTAGAAATGCAACTATTTGTTGGAAAGAGTTCTGCACATAAGAATTGAATCCTGCGTCTTGTTGTGATGGGAATGTAGGTGATTGTGCTAAAAATGTTTCCACCCTAACACACAAACCAGTTCTCATTACTTGGGTTATATTTTGCCAAGTTATATTCATGGTTTTCCGGTATTAAAGTAAGTTTGTTCCAGAAAACACTGTAGATGCTCTTGGAGTAAATTGCCCTTGACAATTCTACATTCCAGCAACTTCGTAGTGTTTTACATTTGAATTTAATTAGTCAATTTTACAGGTAATTGATCTCAACCGTTATTTCAGAATTTTTATTTTTTTTAATTTAAAAAAGCAAACTAAAATATATATCTCTTAGTAGTTGACTTGTATTGACAAATACATAGTATAGTAATTGGATCATGGAAATTAAATTTTTCTGAAATATTAATAGCTATATGGTTATTAGTTGTTTTTCCGACGCATATTTCCACAATTCTTACTTTCTGATTTTGCGTTAATGTGAGTGCAGATATAATTAAAAATAGAGTGAAATATCTGCAATGGAAGTTTTTGAACAATCGATAGATATTAATACTTCAGCAGCAGTAGTTGAACGCTGTATTAGCGATCGCATTTTAATGCACCGTTGGCTCAATCCTGCATTGCGTTGCGAACCTGTAGGCGAATGGAGTACTGATGTTGGTAGTCGCAGTCGATTTGTGATTCAAATACCTGGGATCAAACCGACTTTAAATAGTGTTGTGATTGAAAGACAACCAGGTTTGATTGTTTGGGGGTTCGAGGGTTTTTTCAAAGGACGCGATCGCTGGGAATGTCAACCACAAGCAAAAGGAACACGCCTTATTAACCGCTTTGAATTTGAGATACCTAATCCCCTAGTTAGTTGGGGTTTTAAAACCTTCGCCGAAACCTTGACAAAACAAGATATGCAAGCTCAGTTACGCCGACTTAAACTTGTAGCTGAGGGGATAGGGGATAGGGCAATACGGTTCGGTTAAGGATTTTTCGCATGATTTGGGAATGTAGAGACGTTGCAGTGCAACGTCTCTACAGGGTTTAAATGCCAATCGATTTGTCTTATCCGAACCGTATTGGGGGATAGGGGATCGGGGATTGGGGATCGGGGATAAGGGATTGGAGATCGGGGATAAGGGATTGGAGATCGGGGATTCTCCAGAGGAGACGCACTCGCGTTCGGGGATCGGGGGACAAGGGAGACACGAGAGACAAAATAATCTAAAATCCATAGACGCGATAGCGGCTTCTCAAAGAGTAATCTAAAATCCAAAATCCGATGATTATCCTCTTCCAAGCTGAGTTAACAATCGCCGAATCATGTATGCATCTTGGGCTTCTGGGGTTTTGACTAGATAGGTTTCTAAGTCGTTGGCTGCTTGGGAAAAGCGACCGAGTTGATAACATAAAAGACCGCGATCGCGTAACTCTAACGCAAAACCAGGAAATAATAATAATATCCTCTCTACTGCTGCTAAGGCTTTTTCTAGTTCCTGTTTGTTCAAATATATATATTTGAGATTTGTCAACATCCTTGCCAAAATTTGTTTATTTGTCACTGCTGCTAAAAATTCTGGTTGCAGAGTCACGGGATGCTGATATATTTGAGTCAATTTTTCTTGACAATCTTGGGGAAATAAAACCTCACCGTTGTTGAAGGTATCAACAAAAATTTCAATATCAGAAATGTTAGGACGAATGAGGAAATGTCCCGGCATTCCTATACCTATCATGGGAAAATCAATGCGTCGGGCAATTTCTAGATATATTAGCGCCAATGTAATCGGAATTCCCAGACGGCGATCGATCACATCATTTAAATAGCTATTACGGGGGTCATAATATTCTTGTTTATTTCCCGCAAATCCTAAATCGTTATAGAGATATTGATTAATAGTTTGGATAATTCGTAAAGGATAACGTTCTGCTGAGAGGCGTTCTTCTAATTCTGCTGCCATTGTATCCAAACTATTGATATATTCTTCTGGATCTAGGTTAGGGTATTCTTCTTGAGCAATATATAAAGCTGTTCTTGCTAAGTCTATATACTCATCAGGCTGCTGAATTTCCTGGTAAAAATATTGCCGCGCTGACGAGATATTCATAAGCTTATGCCGAGTATTGGTTTACAATTTAGAGTTTAGCTTAAACGGGCAGAAGCCCCACACTGTAATCTTCGATTCAATGCTGGGATGAATATAAATCAGTTAGTCTGCTTAAGCAGACTTGAGCTATGAGACTGCGATTGAAATCGCAGGCGGGTTTTTTAAAATTTGCACTTTTGCGTCTATGGGTGAGATTATATTTTGTGAGAATCCAAAATCCAGAATTGATATGATCTTCGGTACTACCCAACCAGAATCACCTGATAACAAATGGCGTCGCCAATTAGATCAATTTGTGAAAGCACATCAGCAAGAATTAGGCGCGCTAGCTTGGGGTTTGTGGTTAGAAAATGGTGACACTCAGGGTACTATCGGTATTGATTTGCAACCTCAACCGCATTTTGTTTATTGTCCGAAAGCAGCCATAGAAAAATTAAATGATAATGTTGAGAATAGGCTTCAGGAAGTTCTTGGAATCATAGAACATTATCAACCAGAAGTTGAAGTTGTAATGGTTGGTGTAGGTAAAGAGCAAATCAAGCTGATTCATTTTGAACCACAACCAGCACCACCAGATTGTTTTCAACAAATTGGTCAGGATGTTGATAGTTTATTGGATATTTTGGAAGAACTTTTAGTACAACAATTACAAGAATGAGGGTCTTCCACGTAGCCGTTTTTTTGTGGACAATGCAAATGAGACTGCGATTGAAATCGCAGGCGGGTTTTTTGAACTCGCTTACTCGAAGATTCCAGTTTCAACCTAGAAATTTCTCGTCGTGAACTCGAAGATTCCAGTTTCAACCTAGAAATTTCTCGTCGTGAACTCGAAGATTCCAGTTTCAACCCAGAAATTTCTCGTCGTGAACTCGAAGATTCCAGTTTCAACCTAGAAATTTCTCGTCGTGAACTCGAAGATTCCAGTTTCAACCCAGAAATTTCTCGTCGTGAACTCGAAGATTCCAGTTTCAACCCAGAAATTTCTCGTCGTGAACTCGAAGATTCTAATTTAAAACCCCAATCCCCAACCCCAATCCCCTTCCCCACCAATAATGCGTAGTTAATCTCTTGATTTTTGAGCAGCACGCATGTAATATTACTCACAAATAGCCAAAATTACTATAAGCCGACCGACTAATAGTAGATTTTATGTAAACGGGGTAAATCGAATGAATTCGTGGCAGCGTGTTATGACAAAATCAAGACAAACCTTATTAAAAATCATTGGTGGGGTGAGAGTTAAATCAATTAAAGGTTTTCTATCACTTGCTTTGGTTGGGGTGAGTCTAAGTGTGGCGATCGCATCCTGTTCTGCTGGCAGTAATGGCAACAATACTGCTGGTAACTCCACAACAGCTAGTCCTGTTTCAGCCGCCAACAACAAGCAAGATGTCGAAGTAACTCTCGTTTCCTTTGCCGTTACCAAAGCTGCTCACGATGTTATTATTCCTAAGTTCGTAGAAAAATGGAAGCAAGAGCATAACCAAAACGTTACCTTTAGGCAAAGCTATGGCGGTTCTGGTTCCCAAACTCGTGCAGTGATCGATGGTTTGGAAGCAGATGTAGTTCACCTGGCGCTTGGTTTAGACACTCAAAAAATTGAGAAAGCCGGACTGATTGAACCTGGATGGGAAAAAGAAGTCCCAAATAATGCGATCGCCTCTAAGACTGTTGCTGCCCTCATCACTCGCTCAGGTAATCCCAAGAATATCAAAACTTGGGCAGACTTGGAGAAAGGTGATATTAAAGTCATTACTGCTGATCCTAAAACATCGGGTATTGCCCGTTGGAATTTTCTCGCCCTGTGGAACTCAGCCATTAAAACAGGTGCAGGAGAAGAAAAAGCCCTCGATTTTGTTACCAAAATCTACAGCAATGTACCAATATTAACAAAAGATGCCCGTGAAGCTACTGATGCTTTTGTCAAACAAGGTCAAGGAGATGCCTTAATCAACTACGAAAACGAAGTAATTCTGGCACAACAGAAGGGTCAAAAAATTGATTATGTGGTTCCAGATGTGAATATCTCCATCGACAACCCAATAGCAGTAGTAGATAAGAACGTTGATAAGCACGGTACTCGTGAAGTAGCAGAAGCTTTTGTTGAATATCTCTTCACTCCAGAAGCACAACAAGAATTTGCAAAATTGGGATTCCGACCTCTAGACGAAGCAGTAGCCCAAAACAAAGAACTCAAAGCGCTTGCCGATAAATATACAAAAGTCAATAATCTGGGAAATGTTCAAGACTACGGTGGATGGGCCCAAGTGCAAAAGAAATTTTTTGCAGATGGAGCAGTTTTTGACCAAATTCAATCCAATATCAAGCGTTAGTCAAGGAGCATGGGGCATGAATCAGTTAACAGTTTAATTTGATAACTGATAACTGATAAGTCCCTATGTCCTCCTTGTCCCCTTTCCCCAATCCCCGAACGCGAGTGCGTCTCCTCTGAAGAATCCCCAATCCCCATGACCGTATCCTCTCCTTCATCACCACCTCAACAAAAAGCTAGAAATAAGACTCCAGAATGGAAGAAGTTTTTGGATCAATTTTTCCATCTTCCTTGGACATGGCGAATTACCTTGGGATATCTAACAGTGATGTTAATTATCCCGATCGCTGCCATGTTTTTGAAAGCAGCGACTAAATCTCCGGCTGAGTTTTGGCAAATTGCTACTAGTCCCATTGCCTTGTCAGCTTATACTGTAACTTTTTTAACAGCTTTGCTGACAGCTTTGCTCAATGGTGTTTTTGGTACTTTAATTGCTTGGGTCTTAGTTCGTTATGATTTTCCAGGCAAAAGATTTATTGATGCCACCGTGGATTTACCCTTTGCATTGCCAACGGCAGTAGCAGGTTTAACACTAGCTACAGTCTACAGTGATAATGGTTGGATTGGTTCGCTGTTTGTCCCCTTTGGGATCAAGATTTCTTTTACTAGTTTGGGTGTAGCAGTGGCGATGATTTTTATCTCCCTGCCTTTTATAGTACGAACTGTGCAACCTGTACTTCAGGAAATGGAGAAAGAAATCGAAGAAGCTGCTTGGTCTTTGGGTGCATCCCAATGGCAGACTTTCTGGAAAGTGATTTTACCACCCTTATTTCCCACAATTTTGACAGGTGTAGCTTTGGGTTTCTCCCGTGCTGTTGGCGAATACGGCTCGACGGTGATCATATCTTCCAACACTCCCTTTAAAGATTTGATTGCACCTGTATTGATATTCCAACGTTTAGAGCAGTATGACTATTCCGGTGCAACGGTAATTGGCGTGGTGCTACTAATGATTTCTTTGCTGATATTGCTAGCAATTAATTTCTTACAAAGTTGGGCAAGAAGATATGACACAAAATGAAGAAACCTCTTTTCCACAACCTCATTTTCATACAACAGAAGCTAACCCTAATAAACAAAAGCCAACCAAAACAAGGAATTTTGTTCCTGTCATACTAATTGGGGTGGCGCTGGGATATTTAGCATTGATGCTATATATTCCTGCTGTCAACGTTTTTTACCAAGCATTCAGAAATGGAGCTGGGCCATTTCTTTCTAATCTGACAGAATCAAATTTTCTGAGTGCAGCCAAATTGACAGTATTATTGGCTTTAATCGCTGTACCAGTAAATACCATATTTGGTTTGTGTGCAGCTTGGGCGATCGCTCGTCACAAATTTCCTGGTCGCACTTTAATTTTGAGTATCATAGACCTACCCTTTTCAATTTCGCCCGTCGTCGCTGGTTTAATGCTTGTACTACTTTACGGACGAAATGGGTGGTTTGGGGACTGGTTGCAAGAACATGGAATCAAAATTATTTTTGCTTTTCCTGGGATGTTGCTGGCTACAGCTTTTGTCAGTATGCCTTTTGTAGCACGTGAAGTAATTCCAGTGCTAGAGGAATTAGGAAGTGATCAAGAAGAAGCTGCACAAACTTTAGGTGCAAACAGATGGCAAACATTCTGGCGTGTGACACTACCCAATATCCGTTGGGGTTTGCTTTACGGCTTAATTTTGACCAACGCCAGAGCAATGGGTGAATTCGGCGCGGTTTCGGTAGTCTCTGGAAACATCGCTGGTAAAACCCAGAGTTTACCTCTATTTGTAGAGGATGCTTACAAACAGTATGAAACAGAAGCAGCCTATTCAGCTGCTGTAATCCTAGCGCTGCTAGCAGTTGTAACTTTGGTGTTGAAGGGAATTTTAGAACGGAAAACAGGAATCAAATCAACAAAGGGTCATTAGTCATTTGTTATTTGTTATTTGTCATTTTTTAGAAAAAAACTAATGACTAATAACCAAGGATCAATGACTGATTAATCAAAAGTAGAATAGGAGAATTCAAATATGGTTTCTCACAATACCTTCACCAGTAAACGAATTCGCGTCAGAATTCCCAAAGATTATCGTCAGGAACCTGTTATATCTCATTTAGTTTCTGACCACTGTCTCACAGTGAATATCTCTGCTGCTATTCTCGGAGCTAATGCAATGGGTGATGGTTGGTTTGACCTAGAGTTACAAGGAACACCTGAACAAATTGATAGTGGGCTGAATTATCTTCAAGAATTAGAACTGGAAATTTGGGAAGACAGCAACATAGGTAATTGGTAAATAGTTGTTTGTTAGGGGAGCATCCCAAATGTTTAAAATCTCCGCAGACTGGAAGTCTGGGGCTATACAGACATAGACGCCCGTAGGGCGGCTTCCCGTTCGCCATCAGGCGTTCCCGCAGGCTAGAATTAGATCAACATCAATTGCAAATTGAGCGTAATAGCCATCAGCACGACGTACCAACTGCCATTCTGATAAACTAAAACCCCTACAATTTTTACATATTGTAGGGGTTCTTATTTGGTGGCGGGAAGTGGATTTGAACCACTGACCTTCGGGTTATGAGCCCGACGAGCTACCAGGCTGCTCTATCCCGCGTCGCTTCGTCTTCCCTAATATAACACTATATTTTGAAAATGTGCAACTACAAAAAAGATAATTCTCCAATTACTTCTAAACGCTTGTATTTACCCAGGTTCATAAATTTTTCTGATAAGGCTTGGGCAACACTAGGACTAATCCAGCCCATCTGCTGAAGCAAGTGAATCGCAGCAGCATATTTTGCTCGCTTGGCTCCATCTATGACTTTAATTGCCAGTCCCATCCCTTCACCGAGTCTACTAACACATTGCACTCCTTCGGCACCAGCTTTACTTATCAGCTCTCCTGGAGTTAAACGCATCAGTTCGGTGTCAAATTCTCCATTTCCTGCTACCATCGCGGGGTGGTGAGTCATGGCTCGGACTATCCGCTCCATATCCAAATTACTGCGAGAAGCTAGTTGAGCATACAAGTACCCCATTTGCGCGAGTTGCATAAGATATGTGGGGGCGCCGCAGTCATCATGAGCACTGATAAATTCTTCAGCTGGCATTTTTAGCAATTCTGCTACTTTGGTAATAATCAGCTGCTGTACAGGGTGTTTGCGCTGCAAGTAGTTGTTTAAAGACCAATTACACTGCTGGCATACGGCTAGCATTCCAGCATGTTTACCAGAGCAATTGTATTCTAGGGGACTACGCTTGCCTTCTGGAGTTGGACACTGTAAAGCTGAAGGATCAATATCAGCCCGCCAGAGAATATTAAATACTTGCCTGACTTGCTGAATCGTGCCTTTGTGGGAACTAATGATGATTGCTAAGTCGCGATCGCTCAAATTATAACGTTCTAGCGTCCCTGTGGTAGTGACAGCTAGAGCCTGAAATGGTTTGAGGGCTGAACGGACAAAAGTGGCGGTTTCAGCATTCCCAGCAACCGACAGCACTCGTCCCCGTTCGTCGCATACGACAGCTTGGACTATATGCTTTGATTCTATGATGCCTTCGCGCAGTAATCTAACTTCTAATGTGGCAGCTTGGGTTCGTTTTCCCATTGTCATGGGTAGTTATCTATGGTGATTTTGTTATGTGTCATTAGTCATTAGTCCTTTGTCATCTATCCAAAGTAAATTACCAATGACCAATGACAAACGACTATTTAAACTAAGTGCCAAACTATCGTACCAACAACGAAGGACACAGCCAAGCCAGCAAAGGTAATTTGTAACCGTTTGATGATTGGTTTAATTTCATAGCTAACAATCAAGCGATCGCGGTTTAATATTTCCGGCGGTTTTGTCCACGTTTGGCCGTCGTACCAGCCGGATTCTTCATAAAAAATGATTGGACTGGTAAGGCGATCGCGTACATAAGACCAGCCTAAGTATAAGCGTAGCAGTGCCAGTACTACGCCGATACTTCCTCCCGCAGCACCAGAGAGAATAAACTGCATCGTATACTTATGTGGAGTAAAGCTTGCTGCTGCTACTGGTGCTGCTACTAGCCAAGATAATCCCCAGACCCAGGCTATTTTTGTGATGTAGTCACCCCAGTTTAAGGCGCAATCGCTAAACAACCAAGAAGATTTTAACTCTTCATATTCGTTGAGTGGTTGTTGCTCAGTAGGAACTGGGCAGTTGGAGATTGAAGACTTGATCATGTTGATTTACCCCCACCATCGTCGGATGTTGGAAACTCGACACGTTCTGCATGACCCCAAAATGCTTCTAAATTATAAAATTCACGCTCTTTTGGCATCATAATATGGACGATCATATCGCCGTAATCTAGCACTACCCAACTTCCTTCAGATTTCCCTTCTACTCGTAGGGGAGATCGTTGCCATTCTTGTTGTACTTGGTCTTCAATTGCTTGAGCGATCGCTCTGACCTGTACTCTGGAATAGCCAGTCATAAATGCAAAGTAGTCTGCTAGATAAGATACATCTGTTACTTTGAGTACTAAGATCTCATCTGCTTTCCGGTCTGATGCTGCTTCAGCAATGGTTGCGACTACATTTGCACTGCTATCGTTGCTATCAATCCGTGTAGATCCTGCTAGACCTTTTTGAACAGTAAGTGATTTGAATGGAAAGTTGGCTTGGAAATAATCAGACATTAAACCTCAGCTGCTTTTTTGTGTCTTGACAATTTTTACAACTACTGACAAATGAGCATTTAATTGCAACTGTACACGAGCTGGTTTTTTTGAATACTAACAAAAAAACGAGAGTCTATACAGTTGTTGACAGAATTGCCTGTTTAGTCCTTGACTTTTGCATAAACCAATTGCGAGTGGCGATCGCCCGCGGATGAATCAGACTAGGGGTTTCTAACAAAAATTTGAAAGTGTAATCGCAGGTTAGCCAAACAGCCCGTTCGAGATTCTCAAAACTTGTTTTTCTTAAAGCTTCTAATTGAGCAGAGTCACCCCGCCCTGGTTCCAGAGTATCTGCTAAAAATACGATACAAGAGAGTTGACCCATGCCTGGTCTACCCAAAGTGTGATTGGCGATCGCTTGTAATATTTCTTCATCTTGTACACTAAAAGTGTCTTTGGCAACGATCGCACTCACATCTGCATGTAACAGATGTGGTGATGCTACCAAAACCTCGTCTATTTCTAACCCTGCAACCTCTGCCATCTGCAAAAGTTTTTGAGGTTGAAAATATTTTGCCAAATCATGCATTAGCCCAGCCGTGGCAGCTTTTTCTCGATCCAGATTATAGTTTTCAGCTAACTCCACAGCCATTTGTTCTACCCTGAGAATGTGGTTAATCCGCGAATTTGGAACATTCTCAGCTAACCAGGCTAAGACTTTTTGGCGCATAATCACTTGATACCCAAATAGAGGATTGTGGCAATCAAAATAAAAACATTTCAAAAGATAGATACTCTTATTGTAACGAATCTCGTCAGTCCTCAGTTTTAGGACAAGGGGGAAGAAATCGCCTTGAGTAAAAAAATTTAGATAATTTATTTTTTGGAATTACCTAAATTCTCTGCAAAACTTGCTTTGAGTAAAAAATTTATGTTATACTCGCAAAAGTGCGGACGTATAGCTCAGTTGGTTAGAGCGCTACGTTGACATCGTAGAGGTCACTGGTTCGAATCCAGTTACGTCCATTTATTGTCGATAACCAAATTATTTGACCACTTGACTTCCAATACCTTGGACGCATTCAGAAGGCAGAAGGCAGGAGGCAGAAGGCAGAAGGCAGGAGGCAGAAGGCAGAAGGCAACCCACCCTTAAAAGAGTGGGATTGAAACAAGGATGTTTTATACCTCGCTGCAAGCAGTCTCAGTATAATTATTGATTTTGACTGGGCTTTAGACCCAGAACTAAAGTTTTAATTGACACTCCCAACCTTCTGCCTTCTGCCCTCGACCCTCTGCCTTTCTTGTAAGTGAAGTGTGCGATCGTTCTTACAATATCAGTATAAGGGAAAAGGTGGAGCGATCGCTTAATTATTATGACTACCGTTTCAAGGTGGGTGAGAAGTGCTTATAGATATACGGCGCGCACTTCCACACAGTTACCAAAAAAGTAGTGAAAGCGGAAAGCAATGCTCGCCTCTTCCCCTACTTTACGATGAGCATTATTATCTCAATAGATTTATTTACTTTCTAGCTTGTTCCTCATTGTCAGTAATTACACTTTCTGTAACCACTCAGTTTCTTGTGGTTCTTGGAAAAGGGATGTACTCAAATAGCGCTCACCGAAACTAGGCTGAATCATCACAATTAATTTGTCTTCATTTTCTGGACGCTTCGCCACTTGAATCGCTGCATACAAAGCTGCACCAGCAGAAATACCTGATAATAAGCCTTCTTCTCTTGCTAAACGACGACCATAGGAAATCGATTGCTCATCTGTGACTTGAATCACTTCATCCACTAAGTCTGAACGGTAAATATCTGGAACAAATCCAGCACCGATACCTTGAATTTTATGCGGGCCAGGTAGACCTCCAGTTAATACAGGACTGTTAGCTGGTTCCACTGCGATCGCTTGAAAACTTGGTTTACGTTGTTTGATTACTTCCGCTACACCAGTGATTGTTCCACCAGTTCCAACTCCTGCTACCACAATATCTACCTGTCCATCAGTATCTTGCCAAATTTCTTCGGCTGTGGTTTCTCGATGCACCTTGGGATTGGCAGGATTGCGAAATTGCTGTAACATCCGAGCATTAGGTGTTTGTCCCACTATCTGTTCAGCCCGAGCGATCGCACCCCGCATCCCTTCTACTCCTGGTGTTAACACCAGTTTTGCACCATAAGCTCTCAGCATAGCTTGTCTTTCTTTACTCATGGTGTCAGGCATAGTCAAAATTAAATCATAGCCCTTAGCAGCTGCCACCATCGCCAAAGCAATACCCGTATTCCCAGAAGTCGGCTCAACTAAAACATTTTCTCCTGGTTTGATCCAGCCAGCTGCGGAAGCAGCTTCCACCATACTCACCCCAATTCTATCTTTCACAGATGCAGCTGGATTCATACTTTCTAACTTCACCACAATCTGAGCTACTGCTCCCGAATTTTGGGGAATTTTATTTAACCGAACTAAAGGAGTTCTTCCCACCAATTCTGTAATATCATCAGCAATCCGCATCTAAATTTTCCTTTAAAATAAAGTCTGTATTCAATATACTACTGTTAGTCGGTAGGCTTTTAGCCTTTTTATTAATAAACCAAAATTAAGTAAGTTAGTGATCAATGGTTATTGGTCATTTGTCATTTGACTTTGGACAATTTACTCTGAACGATTGACTATATATATAATTATGAAATTTGTATCTGAACCAGCGATCGCTGATAAAATTCGTAAAATGAACCAACGGGTAAAGTGGCAAGATCCGTTGGTTGTGCAACGTAGCATAGATCAAACTCGGCTAGTATTAAATGACGATCAAGCCGAGGAACCAGAATTTTCATTTTTAGTGGTGGGTGATAGTGGTTCCGGGTCACATTATACATACAATCCCCAACGCCAAGTTGCAGAATTAATGCTTCCCCATCGTCAGGAATGCCGCTTTATGCTACATACTGGCGATGTGATTTATTTAGTAGGGTCAAGCGAGTACTACCAAAAAAACTTTATTGAACCTTACCGGGAGTTTATCTGTGGAGGTGAGCAACCCCAGGGTATTGCTTACGACCAGATGATTTTTGAGTTTCCCATTTTACCCGTACCAGGAAATCACGATTATTATGATTTGCCGCTTGTGTATGGATTAATCTCTTTAGCTACATTACCTTTACGTAAGATTCTCGGTAGTAAGTTGGATTTGGATGTTGGTTGGCATGGTTCCAGACAAGGTGATGCTTATGCACAAGCCTTTCTGGATTATTTAAAAGCTTTCATGCTCCCACCAGATTTGGCGCGTCATTTAGATACACACTACACAGCTAAAACTGATACTGGCCGATGTCTGCATTATAAACCGGGAATTTTTACCCGTTTACCCAATCGTTACTACACTTTCCGCTATTCTGGCATAGATTTCTTTGCTTTAGATTCTAATACATTCAACGATCCATCACCACTGCCAGCAACACAACAAGGAAAAATTGATCGCCAAATTTTGGAAAAGCGTCGTGTTGAGATGGAACAACAAAAGCAGGAAATTATGGAAGCTTCAAACCAACTAGATCCTAATGATCCTAGTGAGGCTGAACAACTGGATGATTTGCGAGCAAAATTGTCACAAATAGAAGAAATTGTTGTTGATATCGACAAGCAACTTGCTGCTGACCACAAAACAGTAGTAGATACTGAACAGCTAGATTGGCTAAAGCAGCGATTAATAGAATCTTGGTACACCAAAGAAGTGCGAGGAAGAGTAATTTATTTTCATCATCCTCCCTACGTTACTGAAGCAACTAAATGGAATCAGGGACAAACTTTGGCTGTGCGCGATCGCCTGCGTGATGTACTCAATGGGGTAGCAGCAGAGATTGGTTCTCTGGCTGATGATCGTCCTTTAGTAAATTTGGTATTGAACGGTCACGCTCACTGTTTAGAACATCTACAAACAGTCGATACAGGTCACGCTGACAGTAATATCAACTGGATTGTTTGTGGTGGTAGTGGTTACAGTTTGCGACGCCAACGGACTGAGGGAACAGATTTATTAGAAGATCAAAAATTAGTAGCGCGATCGCATTTATTTGTAGGTCGCACAGGAAAGGGTTCCCAAAAACACCGACCATATTCGTGTTTACGTATCGATGTCAAGGATGGTTGTCCTCCCAAATTTTTTGTTCGTCCTTTGGTTGTCGAACGTTATCAGCGTCACTGGTGCGATCGCCAAATTCAACCATTTACTATTTGACTCCAATAAAAAGCGATGAGTGAGAAAATTCTCAATCATCGCTATTACCTTCCTGAAAATTAAATTCCCAACTTAGCAACACTAAAAAAACTAAATTGCACCAGGACCTTTACCCCGCTTGTCAGCTTCCATTGTTAATTCGCCTTGCTTATCTTCGTTAATTTCGGTTAATTCTTCAACACGTTCTGCTGTATCTTCTTTTGCTTCTTGACGCGCATCACCTGGTACGTCGTAGTACATTTCTGGTTCAACAGCGTAATTATTTAATAAACCTTCTTTATCTACAGTGTAGCCATCTGTGGTACGTATACTTTCATCAGGATGAGTTTGATCATCTGTAGACGCACTGGCTTCTCTTTCTTCTGTAGGTTTTGTTTTGAATAAGTTTCCTTCTCTTTCTTGACGTGCAGCAGTTTCAGCAGGGACAATATGTGGATCGTATTTATTTTCGCGAACGCGGTCAGATGTATCTGCTCCTTTTTTATAAGCTTCATCAGCCATAATTTATGTACTCCTTTAATTAATCTGTTTTTAATCATTCAATCTAAGGACTATATTAGTTTTTTAGTCAAACCAGTCAAACTACCTAAAGAAGTGTTTAGAAAACACAGAAAAATAATTTTATCTGTCTAAGGATATATATTAAACATCTTGTACAAATATTTTTAGTATCGAGTTTGTAGTAAGAATATTACTAACCCACATTCCGCACTTCAAAATGTAGCGCAAGAGATTACATGGTGATTCCTGAGTAGAAGTAAATAATAATACACATAAATATTCAGTAAACCCGCATTTAGAAATAAACCTGTGTGACGAAGA
>JAHHHW010000118.1 GCA_019359115.1 Pelatocladus maniniholoensis HA4357-MV3 | reverse complement strand
AAAACTCCTTCCGGAAAAACCAGACCCAATTTTACTTGCCAATATTTTCCACAGAGTTACCAATTTAGGACGCATCCACCCTGCCGATCCTTGTTCTACCAGTTCATAAATTTGGCGAAGGTATTGCTTTAAAAGAAGATTTTAATTTTTCTCTGCTTGTATGAAACCACCCTGCCCTTGTTCCTCTTGTCCCCAATCCCCAATCCCCAATCCTCGATCCACTATCTACTCACAATCCCCGACCACTGGACTTTTTTTTGTTTTTCCCGACGGTAGGAAAAGAAATGTTCTGGGGTTTGGTAAGTACAGTAAGGAGCGATCGCGATCTGTTCAGGACTAATACCTAGTTTTTCCATCTGTAAAAAATTTATTCGTCTTACATCTAAACGGACTTTACCGGGGTTAGAATCTGGCAATAAAGGCGGATTAGGCAGTTTGTGTAAAGCTTGAATTTTTGTTTTTTCGTCTTCATGTGGTATAATACTAGCCCCAACTTCTGCTGCTACTTGCGTGGATACTTGGTAAACTTCCCCAGCGATCGCTGGTCCCATAGCAATTCGCAAATCTTGGATTTTGCTGCCTTGGGCTTGCAGACGAGCAATAGCCTGCGGTACTATCTTCGCTGCTGTACCACGCCAACCAGCATGGACTGCTGACACCTGAAAAGTTTTTTCATCGGCAATCAGCACGGGTGTACAATCAGCAGAAGCTACCCAAAGGGCTTGTAGTGGCTGTTCGCTCACTAAACCATCTGCTGATGCAAGGACAGAATTATCTTCTTGATTTTGATTTACGTCATCGTCAGGTGAGAGTAACTCAGTAGCAATTTCTCCTGGTGTAAGAACAGTATTGCCATGCACCTGTTTTAAGCGATATCCTGAAGCATCTGGATGCAGTACCATCGTTAATTCTTCTGGAGAACGAGGCCAAAAATGTTGGGTAAAAAAGCCATGTGGCCAAGCTTCGAGAAGACTACAAGTTAGGTAAGACATCTCTTCCCAAGTCTGCCAATGCCAAGTGTGCATCTTCAACCAAGCCTAAAAACAAAATAAAAATCAGCCAATTAATGCTAACTTGAACAAGCAAATTTGGGGAAACTCTGTGGGATTGGATCAGCAACAGTTGGAATCCGCCTTAAAAGGTGAACGTCAGTATAGTTATTTACCATTCTCACTCCATATACTTGACTCTGTGGCTTCAACAAATAAAACTCTGTGGGAATTGTTAGAGCAAGGAGCAAAAAAT
Organism: Pelatocladus maniniholoensis HA4357-MV3; assembly: GCA_019359115.1. GTDB lineage: Bacteria > Cyanobacteriota > Cyanobacteriia > Cyanobacteriales > Nostocaceae > Pelatocladus > Pelatocladus maniniholoensis. The sequence continues at coordinate 42,106 of JAHHHW010000118.1, read as the reverse complement.
GGCTGTGTAGTAATTGCAACTCAGCAAACCGCAGGACGGGGACAATGGGGGCGAAATTGGATTTCTCCTACAGGAGGATTATATCTTTCAGTTTTGCTTACTCCTAAGATTGCAGCTAGTCACAGCTACCAGCTAACTTTTGCCAGCGCTTGGGGAATTGCTAATCAGTTGCGAAAAAGTGGTGTAAATGTTGAGATTAAGTGGCCAAATGACTTAGTGATCAATAGGCGTAAACTGGGTGGTATTTTGACCGAAACAAAAGTCCATCAAGGCATAATTACTCAAGCGGTAATTGGGGTTGGTATTAACTGGACTAACCCTGTTCCGAAAACTGGGATAAATTTAGAAATGTGGCAAGCTGCACAAAAAACTAAATTAATTCCCTGTTTAGAAGTATTGGCAGCGAAAATCTTGCTAGGAATAGAATCCGGTATACAGAGTCTTTTGCAAGAAGGAGTAAATATATTATTGGCTCGTTATCAACAGTTGCTTGCAAATTTAGGCGATCGCGTTTACGTCAACAACCTTGCAGGCACTATAGTCGGTGTGATACCTACTGGAGAATTGCATGTACTAATAGATACATTTGAATCTTCACAAGCAACAAAGCCAGAAATTTATCTCCAGCCCGGTATAATCAGTTTGGGCTATTCTACATCACCGAATCAGTGAACAGTAAACAGTGATCAAGTAAAAAAATGATAAGTAAGTCCATAATTTTGTTTAGATTAACTGATAACTGATAACTGATAACTGGTTAAACAATTTGTTTAGGCAAACTACGTACTTACACTCAATCCCAAAACAAATGACGCAGCGCAATAACTCTGCTCCTAAACGTTTGGATCACTTATGGCGGCGATCGCTGCCAGCACAGAGTATCTGTTTGCTTAGTAGCTTCAGCCTTCTAAGCAGTGGCATGGTGCTTGCCCAATCCGAATCCGCTATAGATAATATTGTTCCCACAACAGAAAATTCTCCAACTGTTAACAAAAATACTGTTGAGCGCAGTCAAACTTTAGTAATTCCAGAAAAAACTGACTCCCAACCAGAATTTTCTCAACGTCGGAGTAGACTCAGAAAAAGACTGCGGCAGGAGGAAGAAGCTTCTCAACCCCCAGCAACCATCAGAGCCAGAAAATCTAAACCCCCAGTGACAACTTCTCAATCATCACCAAGGGTAAAAGTTTCCACGCCTAATACTACTCCTGTCATCACACAAGAAAAACCACAAGTAGAATTTACCACTCCAACTCAGCCTCGTTCTACACAACAAAAACTTCCTGTAGTTACCCAACCTGTCAAGAACTCTCCTAGTGCTACTGGAGCCACAGCAGGAAAACCCAAAGACTACAACAACGCTTATATTGACCCCACAGATTATAATCCCACGGCTAAATATGAAGCTCCCAGTAGTGTAATAGCTACAGAGCGCACCACTGGTTGTCAAGCTGTATTGAAGCAAGGAATTGCTAGCAACACCTGTACTAGTAATCAGCCTCTAACCAATGCTAATTCCGGAACACCCAATTGGTTGAAAAAAAGCCAAAATGTCTCAGTAGCAGCCATTCCAATCACAAAGCGGCTTGCTACTAAGAATACAAACAATAATGGTTGGCGTCCGCCTACTATTGTTTCTAAGGTCGTTTCTAGTACTGCTTTGCGTTCTAACCAAGTTGCTAATCTCGGTTCTAGCAAGAGTAATTATCATCCCAACCGTTTTATTCCTAGTCCTAGCAATTTTACCCCCACAACCACAATTAGCGAAGTGCCGATCGCGCCCAGTGCGGGTAAATTGACAGCACCGATGACAGCCGATAATCTAGCGCCTCGTCCGGGTATGGTAGCCTATGACATTCCTTTGGCAACAACACTACCACAAATCGCCTACAGAGCCATTTATGGGAATAGAATAGCGATTAGTGGTACAGGATTCATGTACCCACTTTCAATTCCCTCGCCAATTACCTCATTGTTTGGTTGGCGCGTTCATCCAATTACAGGCGATCGCCGTTTCCACTCTGGTATGGACATCGGCGCGGCGATCGGAACACCAATTTTAGCAGCATATTCTGGTCAAGTTGAAGTTGCTGACTGGGTAGGTGGTTATGGTCAAGCTGTAATCCTCAACCATAACAACGCCCTACAAACTCTCTACGGTCACATGTCCCAAATCCTTGTTCAGCCTGGTCAACGGGTAGAACGAGGAACCGTGATTGGTCTGGTCGGAAGTACAGGTAACTCAACAGGCCCTCACCTGCACTTTGAAGTCCGCCAGCTAACACCCGAAGGCTGGGTTGCTGTCGATCCAAGAGGACAAATACAATCTGCACTCGGTCAACTAGAGCAAAGTACACAGACAGCCCAGGTTAGTCAGTAGCAGGACTAGGGGACAAGGGAGACAAGGGAGACAAGGAGGACACGGGGACAGGTCGAATATTTTTGATCAATTCTCCGCGTCTCCACTCTCCGCGTTACCGCATCTTCATCCCAATCCCCTTTCCCTGTTCCCCATTCCCCAATCACAAATACCCATGTTCAGCCAGAAATGCTGGTGTAACTTCCTCGCGCGTGGTGTTTGTGGGAAATTTAAGGAATTTTTCTACATATTTGCCGAGAATATCACCTTCGAGATTGACCCAACTGCCGTTAACTAGGTAACTGAGGTTTGTTTCAACGTAAGTTAAGGGAATTACGGCAACTGTAAACTGAGATATTTCTGGATTATAATCAGCTACTGTGAGGCTAATACCATTCACAGTAATACTGCCTTTGGGAACAATATAATGGGCGATCGCATCAGGAGCGGTAAACGTCATTTCCCAGGCAGTTGCTGTCTGCTGTGCCGAAACCATACAACCTATACCATCCACGTGTCCCATCACAAAATGACCTCCGACTTTGCCACCTACTCGTAAGGAGGTTTCTAAATTTACATATTTCGGTTCTGTTTGCTCTTTTCCTAAAGTTGTACGGCGGAGGGTTTCTGGTGATGCTGTGGCTATAAACCCGTCTTTTAATATTTCTTCCACGGTCAGGCAAATGCCATCTACTGCTACACTGTCACCGTAACTTAAGTCTCCCATGATGACTTCACATGGGTGTCTAACACAACTAATTTGCCAATAATTACCCTCTAAGGGTCTTATGGTTCCTAATGCCTGGATTATTCCTGTAAACACGGCTCTTTTCTCTATAGAACTCAAATTAATGCTAGATTTTAACTAAAATTTAGTTGGTAATTTCACAAAAATACAAGAATTTAAAGTATACTTTTTAACCATTATTTGTATCAACATTTCAATACATTTACAATAAAGATAAGGCATATTTAGATAATTACATTATTGCGGAAAAAAACTAAATTGACTTACTCTGGTGTTCACAACCATTTGGGAGTTTAATAGAAGCAATTATAGAGAACAAGACTTATGTTTTTGATAATCTCAATCTTGCCCAATCAAGAGTATGATTTGTTACAGATTCCTCTAACGCTCAAAGGATTCTAGAGGTCCAGCGAATGATTGAAATGAAAGTTGCTGGCATAGCATTAGATGCCATAACCCGCAGCCCGATTGTACTTTTAAAAGATGCTACAGATCGGCGTGCTTTACCTATCTATATCGGTCAGGAACAGGCTAGGGCAATCATGGGCGCACTGGAGAATCAGAAGCCTCCTAGACCCTTAACCCACGACCTGATTGTAAATATTCTGGAGACGTGGAATATGACTCTAGAGCGTGTTATTATTCATTCCCTACAAAAGGATACATTTTATGCAGCTTTGATTATTAAACAAGGCGAAGTCAAAAAAGAAATTGACGCACGTCCTAGCGATGCGATCGCTGTTGCTCTCCGTACAAATGCGCCTATTTGGGTCATGGAAGAAGTAATAGCTGATGCATCTATACCCGTAGATCGCGATGCCGATGAAGCTGAACAAGAGGCATTTCGCGAATTTCTCTCTAATCTCCGTCCTGAAGATCTGATTAAGCGTTTTGGCTATGATGAATCCTAAAAAAGTCATTGGTCATTAGTCATTAGTCATTGGTTATTAGTAAAAGACAAATGGCAAAGAACAAATGACAAAGGACTAATTGAAGATGCGATACCGACGCTTTGGAAAAACCGGACTACGCCTTTCGGTGTTTTCCTTGGGAACAATGCGCTATTTAGCTTCACCAGACAATGTATGGCAAACAATTCAAACAGCTATAGCGCTGGGAATTAATCATATAGAAACTGCTAGAGGTTACGGCAAAAGTGAGGAGTATCTTGGTAAGGCGATCGCCTTGGGGTTGCCAATAACTCGTTCGCAGGTTCATATCACAACTAAAATCCCTCCCACGGTAGATGCAGATACTATGCGTCGGTACATCAATGAATCTCTAGAAAGATTGCATCTAGAATATGTAGATTGCCTGGGGATTCACGGTTTAAACACTTGGGAACATCTTGATTGGGTCAAAACCAAGGGTGGCTGTATGCAGGCTGTACAAGAAGCCGTTGCTGATGGTCGTGTTCGACACGTTGGCTTTTCTACCCACGGTTCCTTAGATGTAATTCTGGCAGCGATAAATACAGATTTTTTTGAATTTGTCAATCTGCATTACTACTATTTTTTTCAGCGTCATACCCCAGTCATTCAACTAGCAGCAGCTAAAGACATGGGCATATTTATCATTTCCCCTGCGGATAAGGGTGGACGTCTTTACACTCCACCCCCTACTTTAGTTGACTTGTGTCATCCTTTCTCGCCTCTAGAGTTAAACTATCGATTTCTACTGAGTGACCCCCGCATTACTAGCTTGAGTGTCGGACCAGCAAATCCTGAAGAATTAACTCAACCATTAGAAGTTGCTGACCAGGATGGGCAATTAACTGATGAGGAAATTACAGTTTTTGAACGTTTAGAAAATCATCAAAATCTGGCTTTGGGTACTGATTTATGCAGTCAGTGTTATGAATGCTTACCCTGTCCAGAAAATATCAACATTCCAGAAGTACTGCGGCTACGAAATTTGGCAGTAGCCTATAACATGACAGATTATGGACAGTATCGTTATGGAATGTTTGAAAACGCTGGTCACTGGTTCGGTGGAATGAAAGCAAATCGCTGTACAGACTGCGGTGACTGCTTGCCAAAATGTCCGCAAAACTTAGATATCCCTGCCTTACTGAAGGATACTCATCAAAGGTTACAAGGAAAAAGTGGCAGACGATTGTGGGAATAATCAATGGTCAGTAGTCAGTAGTCAATAGTTATTGTCATTTAATAACAAATGACTAATAACTATAGCGGTTCTCATTTGAATCAAATACACCGCCATGAACAATGTAGAGTAACGTCTGGGCGCAGCGTATTGGACACAACCGAGAAGCGCTATATTGACTACTGACTCGATTGCAATACAGTCGGAACCCCACCCGGCTTTGCTGATGCAAAACCTCCCCGCTTGCGCAAGCGCTTAGGGGATTAAGGGGTGGGGTACGTATTGGACACAACCGAGAACTGCTATATTGACTAACCACCAAATGGAGTTAAGCGTTTGATCGCACGACCTGCCACATCTTTGTAGCGCAGTTCTCCACACAGGATTTTACCCATGATTTGAGGTGCAGAAGGACGCTTGACACCTACTTTGTAGCCGACACCAGGAAAACGATAAAATAGCCCAGCTAATTTTTGCGCCCAAGCCATATCACTACCCCATTCAGCATTAATGATATCTGAGTATTTTTCCAAGGCATTGATGTCACCAGAGAGGGCTTTGTCGATCGCCTCTGATGCTTTTAAACCACTAAATATTGAGGGCCGAATACCTTCGGCAGTAAAAGGATCAACCACACAAGCTGCTTCCCCTGCCAAAATTGCATTTTCAGTATGCAGTTTTTGTTCACCATTCCACAGGCAAATAGCATGACCATATTGCTGGCAGGTTTTTATATCCAAACCAAAGGAGTTGCCATACTCGTCCAAAATTTTCTTAAAGTCCTGCGGTTCACCACCGATAAACGTACCAACACCAACAGAGTAACCATCTGCTTTGGGGAAATTCCAGAGATAGCCATTTTTTACCAGACCAAATTCAAAATGGGCAATATTACCGTTTTCGACTTTGGCTAGTGCTTCTGCTTCTAAGGCTGCTGCGAGGCGGCGTTTACGTTCTTTGAAACCTAGCCATTTCGCCATCGATCCTTTGGCACCGTCAGCAGCAATTAAATATCTACCCATTATCGAACTATTAGCTGTATTCACTTGCCAATGGTCACTTTTAAACTCAATACCAGTGACTTCTGTGTTGTCTTTGAGTTCTGCCCCTTGTTTTTGTGCTTGCTGCACTAGGAAGTGGTCGAAAACATCACGCCGTACCATCCACACTGGTTCAGGAGTTTCTAGTTTCGCTTCTACTGGGTCGCCTGTTTTCCAAGTACATCGGATGGTGTCTGCTTTGATGGAAATTGCTGGACTAAAGTCAAAGTCAAACCACTCAGCGATCGCAGGTGATACGCCACCACCACAAGGTTTATATCTTGGTAAAGATGCTTTTTCCATGATTAACACGGAGCGCCCTTGCTTGGCTAGATGATACCCTGCTGTTCCACCGGCTGGGCCGGCACCGACAATGATGCAGTCGTACATAACGTTCTAAATTTTTGCTTTTGAATTAGTTGATTTTTGAGTTTTAGACTCTATGTTAGACAGTGTTACCAAAATTTAACCGAATTTTAGGTTTATGTGCAAAATTTCACAGTTTTTTTAGGCTTTGTTTGTGTGCAAAAATTTATTTTGCCTTAGCAATACTCATCAGTAAATATTCGGTTTGCAAAGTCAATCTTTTTGTTATTTGAATTCTTTTCAAAACTTGAATTTGATCTTGATTTTTTACAGAATCATGGATATTTTCTGGCAATTTATACGTGCATTTTGATTACATTTATAAGTTTTCTTGGATTAAGAATATTTCGATAATTTAAAAATAACAGCTTGGTACAAGCTACAATGAGCCAAACTTTAAATCAGCTTTCCTTTACAAATTACAATTTATTAGTTTCACTGTTTACAAATTTTTTGCCAATTATTTTAGATAAAATATAAAGTTTTAGTAAAATTTCTTGTTCAAAGACAATATGTTCTCAATATATTAAACCACTCATGTGATGCAAGGATTTGCCTTTGATGTAAGTAAGGTAAAAGGTAAAAGTAAAAAACTACTGTCCCAATTTTTACCTTTTACCTAGTACTTTGATTAGACGGTAGTGATGTCTTTTTCTTTTTCTGCCAATAGTTCATTGATTCTGGCAGTGTATTTGTCCGTCAGTTTTTGTAATTTGTCTTGTTGATCACGTGCTTCGTCTTCGGATACCTCAGAGTTTTTTTCCATTTTGCGAATAGTATCTAGGGCATCGCGGCGGATGTTACGAATGCCAACACGACCTTCTTCAGCATACTTGGCAGCAATTTTTACTAATTCTTTACGGCGATCGCTTGTCAGTGGGGGAATATTAAGTCGAATGACAGAACCGTCGTTACTGGGGGTTAAACCCACATCTGACATAGAAATAGCCTTTTCGATCAAGTTTAAAGAACTGCGATCATAAGGCTGAATCAGAATCGTTGTAGCATCTGGTGTGCTGATGTTAGCCAGTGATTTCAGAGGTGTAGATGCACCATAATAGTCCACTGTCACTTTGTCTAACAAGCTGGCATTGGCGCGACCAGTGCGAATTGTATTAAAAGCTCGTTGAGTTGCTTCAACGGTTTTTTGCATCGTACTTTCAGCTTCAGCTAATTTCACAAGTACCTCCCACAAGGGTGCCGATAGATTCTCCCATGACTGCGCGATGGATATTACCCCGTACGCCCAAGTCAAAAACAAGAATTGGGATATTATTTTCTTTACATAAGGCTATCGCGGTACTGTCCATTACCCGCAAATCTTTTGCCAAAACGTGTCCATATGTAAGACTATTGTAACGTTTGGCATCAGGGTAGATATGTGGGTCGGCGTCGTAGACTCCATCCACCTTAGTAGCTTTAAAAATAACTTCGGCTTCAATTTCTGCGGCTCTTAAAGCAGCAGTGGTATCGGTTGTGAAAAAGGGATTACCAGAACCTGCGCCAAAAATAACCACCCGCCCTTTTTCTAGGTGACGGATGGCACGACGACGGATATATGGTTCAGCTAATTCTTGCATGGCGATCGCGGTTTGTACCCGCGTCTGTACCCCTATTCGTTCCAGTGAGTCTTGCAGCGTCATGGCATTCATTACCGTGGCAATCATACCAATGTAGTCAGCTGTTGCCCTGTCCATCCCTGCCGATGCCGCTTTGACACCACGAAATATATTACCCCCGCCAACGACGATGGCGATTTGAACACCAGTGGCTACTACCTCTGCTACTTCTTGGGCGATTTCTTTGACCACTTCTGGGTCAATTCCATAGCCCATGTTGCCCATTAAGGCTTCACCGCTTAGTTTAAGTAAAACCCGTCGGTAATTTGTTCCCATGAAGTTACGCTTTATCAAAAAATATGCTAATTACCTCCAATTAAAGATAACAGTAGTGTGACTATCTGTCTCCAGTACTTGACAATCATCAATATGCAAGAGCAAGGGGTAAATTCATTGGAATCCCTTTGAAGCAAAAATTCCAGCCCTTCTAGGGCTGGGAAGTCTCAATTAAATAACGACTTAGGTGATGTACTTGCTCGTCAATTCCTGGCAGTTCAAAATCTGGTGCGTAAATTCCTACAGGAGTATTATTTGTTTCTACTTGATTCATATTTGCTCACTTGCAGGAACTAATGAACACACCTTTAAAGGAAATGTTTTATGTTTTGACTATTTTATAAACCAGTTTTGCTGTCGTAAATTGTGAAACTACTGAATTTCCAAAACCCAAGTATCAGATTGAAAGCAGCAGCATAAAATTGTCTAGGTAAGAATATATAAAGTTTTATAAAAATAGAAATAGTTAGTATAAATATATCTGCGTTTTTCCAAATTTTCATTTTAATTTTATTAAATACCCATGGCTTCCTCCACTTCTGCGATCGCATTTACTCCAACAAAAACCTGGATTTGGCAAGGCTTTTCTATTTGCTATCAATCTCAAGGAAGTACTGGCCCAGCCGTGATCTTCGTGCATGGCTTTGGAGCTTCATGGTGGCATTGGCGGAAAAACATGCCAGTACTGGCGCAAAATTGTCGCGTTTATGCAATTGATCTGATCGGCTTTGGTGCTTCAGCAAAACCTGAACCGGGTAAAAGTATCAGTTATACATTTGAAACTTGGGGACAACAAATAGCTGATTTTTGCCGTGAAGTGGTAACAGAGCCTGCTTTTTTAGTTGGGAACTCGATTGGTTGTATTGTAGCCATGCAAACAGCTGTAAGTAACCCTGAAATTGCTCTAGGAGTAGCATTATTAAACTGTTCTTTGCGGCTGTTACATGATCGCAAACGCCAAAGTTTACCTTGGTCGCGTCGTGTAGGAGCGCCGCTTCTACAACGTGTATTATCTTTTAAACCAATTGGTGAATTTTTTTTCGATCAAATTGCCAAACCCAAAACTGTACGTAAAGTTCTACTACAAGCTTATGCTAATTCTGCAATGGTGACAGAAGAGCTTGTAGATATTCTCACCTCTCCTGCTAGTGATCCAGGTGCAGCAGCAGTGTTTCTTGCTTTTACTTCTTATTCTCAAGGCCCCTTACCAGAAGATCTTTTACCTCAATTGCTTTGTCCAGCAATTATTTTATGGGGAACAGCTGATCGTTGGGAACCAATTGAGTTAGGTAGAGAGTTAGCCAACTTTCCACAAGTGCAAAAGTTTATACCTTTAGAAGGCGTAGGACATTGTCCCCAAGATGAAGCTCCGGAGGTAGTCAATCCGATTTTGCAGGACTGGATATGGGAAAGAACAAGAATTCAGACTTCGGAAAATGAGTAATGGATCAGCGGAGAAATTTAGTTTTTAACTAAAATAAAAATGCTTGTTCTTCCTACTTCCTCCAGCCTTCTGATTTCTGCCTTATTAATTAATATGAGATTGGTCGCTCAAATAAGCTTTGTTGCTGTAACCAATCTTTACCCACTTGAATACTGATATCAGAAGAGAGATTACCCGTACTTTCCACTCGTACTTCTCCAAATCCTAAAGTGTTACGAATTGATTCGGCGCTGTTGCCATCTCCTTGTTGAGCAACGATGTGAGTAACTTCTAAGGGTTCACCAGAGTTTTTGGCTATGTAGACATTGCTATAACCAGCTTTTTGCAGGCTTCTAATTAGTGGTCGAAGATTGGTGTCATCGCTGCCAGTACTATCTTGAATTGCTACTCGTAGATATGTTGGATCTACTGCTTGCTGTTGTTCAGACGATTGTATATCAAAATACTGTGCCATCGTGGTCGCAATGCGATCGCTATCTGGTATCCAATAGCTAGCGTCATACTCTCCATTTTCGCTAAATCGACCGGGCAGCATCAACTGCAAAACATTAGAGCGATTTGTTCTAACTCCATAACCAACCAATGCTGCTAATTCTTCAACGGTCAAGTTAGTATCAATATGCTCTTTAACTACGTTGAGAATGTTGGGTAATTTTGTCAGTGTTGTGGGGTTGAGGGTTTGATCAATCAATGCTCGGATCACCTTCTGTTGTCGTTGAATCCGACCAATATCGCCGTTTTCATCATGGCGAAAACGTAATAATTGTAGTGTTTGGTCGCCATTGAGATGCTGTTTTCCTTTTTTGAGATTGATATAAAGATGCTGCGAATCATCTTGATATTTCATGTCTCTAGGAACGTCAATGTTTACCCCTCCTAAAGCATCGATTAGCTTGGCAACGCCCAAAATGTTGATACGAATGTAGCGATCAATTCCGACTCCATCCAAGAGGTTACTAACGGTTTTGGCAGTTAAAGCAGGCCCACCCTGAACATTAGCCGAATTAATTTTTTTCCTTCCATGTCCTTCAATTTCCACACGGGTATCTCTGGGAATGGAAAGCATGACTAATTTTTTAGTTTCTGGATCAAATCTGATCAAGAGCATGACATCAGAAAGACCATCAAAGGAATTAATCTGGGGTAGATATCCCAAAGTTTTGGTTTCTTCTGGCGCATTTTGGACATCTGGTGGTAGTACACTCATCCCCATGACTAGGATATTGACGGGGCGAGTTAGTTCTGAAAATCGCAGTCCCCCTCCAGAAATGCGATCGCCATCAAAAACTGCTGCCTCATCTGCACTCAGATTGGCTTGCATCAGAGGTGTAGTGTTTAAGGACAGTAATGCTCCTGCTGTGGCTGACACTATCGCGATACCGCCCATACCCAGCAAAAACCACAGCCAACGTCCAGATTTGGAACGATTGACCTTTTTTCTACCACTAGATTTGGAGCGGGACTTAGAATGGTTTTTTGACGCCGAACCTCTTTGAATGGTCACAGACTTCCTCACACTTTATTGAATAATACTTGGTGAATCCACTTTTGGAAAACAGGCGAATCAAACTATAATACCTAACTCTTAATTATTAGTGGGAAATTAGTGGATTAAGTGTCTTCTGTAACACTTCTAACTTTATTCTTCTTAATTTTTTCGTTCATAAAGAAAACGCTTTAGATGTTTTCTTTATGAAGTATGGCAATATTAGGCATCATTTGACTAGGTAACTGGAGAAAAATCTGTAAATTTTTAGAAAACAAAAACAACCACAAATATTTAAAGACGCGATTATACTCTTACGAGAAGCCGCTCTTACGAGCGTCTACGCGTTTGTTATCAGTTATCAATGAAAACAACCCTTTACTCTATTTTTACCAAAAGTGTTTTATATCTCCCCTGACTAATGGGACGACGCTGAGGTTAAAAGACGCGGAGAGTGACAACAGAGAAATTGTCTCCCTTGTCCCCACATTCCCCTATCTCCGGATCTTGGTTCAAAATTATTCATTTGGTTGAGTGCAATCCTAAATTAGAGGGATGAATGATATTGATGTAGTTAGAGATAATAAGCTTTAGATAGGGATTATATTTGTGTTATCCGGCAATCGGCAGATGCAGACACGCAAGCTCTTAAACTGGTGGCAAACACTCACACCATTAGCACGATTAGGTGCGATCGCCTTATTTGCTCCGCTTTTAGTGTTGAATGGCTGGGCCCTTTCAGTCATTTTTCATTATTTTCACTCGCTGATTGTCATTTTAGTGGCAGCCTCCGTACTAGCGTTTCTGCTTAATTATCCTGTAAGCTGGATGGAACGTCATGGTGCTAGGCGAGAGCAAGTAGCTATTTTAGTATTTTTACTGGCTTTGTCAATTTTACTAGCATTAGGTGTTACTCTAGTCCCACTAGCTCTGACCCAAGCCCAGCAATTGGTAGCACGTTTACCGGAGTTAATTGACTCTGGACGCTCCCAATTAATGATTTTGAATGAAAAAGCTGAAAGTATGGGCATACCCATTAATCTTGATGCTTTGTTAGTGCAAATCAATGATCGGGTTAAGGGACAATTGCAGGCGATCGCAGGACAAGTTCTGAATCTGGCGGTAGTCACCTTCACGAGTCTACTGGACTTTCTACTAACAATGGTTTTGACTTTTTACCTGTTGCAGCATGGGGATGAACTCTGGCAAAGTCTAGTTAGTTGGCTACCAAGCAAATTTCGTGAGGCTTTTTCTCAAACTGTACGCCTCAGTTTTCAAAATTTCTTTATCACTCAGCTCATTTTATCTACCTGTATGGCATCTGCCTTAATTCCAACCTTTTTATGGCTGAAAGTACCATTTGGATTGCTATTTGGCTTGAGTATTGGCATTATGGCTCTTGTTCCTTATGGTGGGTCTGTAGGTATTGCCTTAACTACTCTATTAGTAGCATTACAAGACGTTTGGGTAGGTGCAAGAGTTTTAATTGCAGCAGTAATTGTTCAGCAAATTCTTGAAAACTTGATTGGGCCGAGAATTTTAGGTAGCTTCACTGGTTTAAATCCAGTTTGGGCGTTAATTTCGGTCTTAACAGGGGCAAGAATCGGTGGTCTTTTGGGTGTTATTTTAGCAGTACCCACTGCCGTTGTTATTAAAACAGCTTTAAGCGCGCTGCGCCCTGATGTTACGTCTACGAATCACAGCGAAACGGGAGATGTCACTAGTAACAGTCCTGAACAGGGGGAAGAATCTTGTCGTAAACAAATAAATGAAACCACAAATGTGCGATCAGTAGAGGTAGGTACACCTGTGACACCCGAAACTTCTCCTCCGACTGCTTAGTTATTTGTCATTTGTCATTTGTCGATGGTTATTACTGATAGACTTTTAACTAGGATCTAAGATTGAACCCATAAACAGAATGCTTCCAGTTTGGTTGTCACGCATCGCACAGAAAAACGGACGATCAACAATCATTTGGAATGGTTCATTAACAGGCAAAGATGTTTGAACTATACCCACAGAAGTAGTTGCAGCAGCTTCTGTTCCTTCTTCATTTACTTCCACAAAAGTTTTATGCTTAACTTCGCTAATTGCAAAGTTTTCCCCCATTTGAGAAAAATCGGCTTTGTTGCTGAAAGCCTCACCCATACCTAATGCTTGCAAAGCATCATTAAGCCTTACCTCATAATCTATCTTGAAGCGGGGTAAGCGAATCAAACCTTCTTGCTGGCTAAACTGAGACATCCATTTTTTCCAATTCTCAGTATTAAGATTTTGATAAAAAGATTTCAGACCAAAATTCTGTTTTGGGAGGAAAACATAAAAGCTGATTTTACCATCTTTCCCATAAGGTAAACTCACTGCTTGAAATTGCTCGTTTTCATAGTATTTATATCTACCTTTTTGTGACATCATCGGATGTTGTTTCGGATTATCAGATGTCAGAAAAAAAGGTTGTTGGGTAGTTTGTTGCTTGTCAAATTCGTTTGTCCATCTGCCTTTGAAATAAATGGCATTAATAATAAACAATACTTGATCTGGTTTGATGTTTTCAACAATTTTGTCAATTTTGCCACGAGTACTTTCCTTCACCCAATTATTAATAGTACCAATTGAGCCTGAATCTTGAAAGTTTAAATTTGTGACTTTTGCTTGATAAGAATTTTGAATTGTTTTCAGAAAATCAGGTTTAAAGCTAACTTCTTGATTTGCCCAAAGCGAGTTAGCAATACTTAATTGAATTTGTGGATCTGGATTCTCTAAAAGCTGTTTTAATGCTGTGTTAGAAGAATTAATTTCCTGGATACTTAATCCTTGCAATTCCAGTGCTTTTGCCATTATTTGCTGAGTACTGCCACTAGCACCATTGTAGGTAATATCTAAAGCGATCGCGATACTGGCAGGTGAAATAAACACATTTTTATTATTCTCTTGTTCGAGAACTTCTTCAAAAAGTTTGAAGCCAAATTTCGTATTGGCATTAATGAATTTAGTATCAGGCAAGACAGACTTTTGAGGAAGAGGAGATTCTGAGCGAGGTACACCAGATTGTGCAAAAACTTTTGTATTACTATTAACTTGAGTACATCCAATCACACCCATCAAAACTACACTAGCTGCTGCCAAAGCGTAGCGTCTTCCCAAACGAACAGCGTAACGTCTTTGTAGAAAACTTTCCCAAGCATTACCAAATTTCTGCTTCATTTTACCACACCAAAAGGCAGAGTCTATCTATTGACTATGACACTTCAAGGAACACAGCTATTTGGTGGTTACAGTTTTGGCAACAATTTTGTTAGGAATTGGGGATTCTCCTCTGGAGAATCCCCGATCCCTATTTTTTCGGTACAGTCCACCAAGCCAAAGCGTATGGCTGAGTGGCTTCGTTTGCTTGGTTGCGAAACTGGACGCGAATTTTATATTTATCGGTGGTGGGGACAGGACAAAAAATATGTTCTACGCTATCGACATCACTAGTAGAGGCGCAAACAGTCTCTGTGTCTCTATTTTGTGTCGCATCAGCTTTGACTAGATAGATATCAAGATTATTTAAACCGCGATCGCGAAAATTTTCCCCTGCATCAAATTGATTATTCTTATTTTTATCGTTCAGTTCTACTAGCCTGTCCCAAGCTAAGGTGATAGCCACAAAACTTTTCTGCTGTAACGGTCTGTCGAAAACATATTCCACTGATGAACCAGCATTGACAGTATCATAATTCCAACCAATGGCAGGTACAGATTGTGATGGTTTCCATTGACCTCCACTAAATTGCTGGTAAGCACGAAAAGCATTTAAATGACCAGCCCCCATCTGATTATTCAGAGGAACTTTGGGATTTTTATAAGCATCAGAAGTCAGCCAGTCTTGATTTTGTTTATTGATGAGTGTTCTGGTCATTCCTAGCCGCAAGCCATCGCCAGCATCTTGAATTTTGTCAGCAGAATTTAATAAAACAGCTTTCATAACTTCATTTTGGCGAGAAGCAGTACTCCAATTTGGTTGTTTTGTTCGTAATTGTTTGTCACCAAACTCTTGCAATAGAGCAACTGTAGCTGTCACATGTGGTGCTGCAAAACTTGTCCCTGTGACTTTATTAATTTTGCCATCAGGATTAAGCAAGGGAATATTACTACCAGGAGCCACTATACCAATTGTGCCACGGGAACCAAGATTAATTTCCTTGCCAGATAAACGGAGGGTCATCGCTTCAGTTGTCGCCACCAAATTGGAAACGTCTACTTTATTAAAAATTCCTCCCCGACGAGAGGAAAAAGCCACATTTACTCCATTAAAATTATCGGTAGGGATAGGAATTCCGCCTTTACCTTGGTTGCCAGCAATCACATATAAAACATTGTGAGCGCGAGTAGACCAATCAATACATTGGGTTAGTAAGGCGTTACCATCCAAAACAGCCTCCGGTCGCGGATCACGGTTTAGAGGTTCGCCAAAGCTAAAGTTGATGACACGAACGTCGCCACCATTTTGCAGTGCTACGTGCTGTGCAGATAAACATTCTTCTGGCTGTCCCATTTTTGTGGAACCTACAGCAGACGAATATAGCCGCGCCCCTGGGGCTACTCCTGGGAAGCCTTTATCTGTACTAACCATGACACCAGCAACATTGTAGGCGTGAGGGTCAACACCAGTATTTGACTTAGCGGGATTATTGCGTAAAAACACACCTGTTATATTGACAGAGCGATTTTTAGAAACTGCTTTGTCTACACCAAACTTACCAGGACGCCCAATTTCCACTTGACCAATGGCAATCTTGCGACCTGTGAGATTATACGGGGCTTTATGTAACTTCAGAACGTCAATACCGTTAGCGCTCATGGAAATTTCCAAAGCTAATACTGGCAGACTCAAACAAGAAGCACTTAATCCCCAAACGATCCAGCTAATTTTTTTTACCATAGTTATTTGTCATTTGTCATTGGTCATTGGTCATTGGTCATTGTTGTCCCCCTTGTCCCCTTCCCTTCTCCCTAAAAAAGCTCATACAAAACTTATGAGCATTTGCTCAAGTTTTGTTACAATAATTACAGAATAAGGACGCTTAAATATCCACTAGTCATGACCAAAACGCTATCTAACAAGCCGATTGTAATTGCTCCATCTATCCTATCAGCCGATTTTAGTCGTCTGGGAGAGGAAGTACGCGCCGTGGATGAGGCGGGAGCAGATTGGATTCATGTTGATGTAATGGATGGTCGCTTTGTACCTAATATTACGATAGGTCCTCTGGTAGTGGAGGCGATTCGTCCGGTTACGAAAAAACCACTGGATGTCCACTTAATGATTGTGGAACCAGAAAAATATGTTGCAGATTTTGCCAAAGCAGGTGCAGATATTATCTCTGTACATTGTGAACACAATGCATCGCCACACTTACATCGTACTTTGTGCCAAATTAAAGAATTTGGCAAGCAAGCTGGTGTTGTACTCAACCCATCTACACCTTTAGATTTGATTGAGTATGTGCTGGAAGTTTGCGATTTAGTGTTGATTATGAGTGTCAACCCTGGTTTTGGTGGTCAAAGTTTTATTCCAGGAGTTGTTCCCAAGATCCGTAAGCTGCGTCAAATGTGTGAGGAACGTGGTCTTGATCCTTGGATTGAAGTAGATGGTGGACTAAAAGCAAATAATACTTGGCAAGTTTTGGAAGCTGGAGCTAATGCAATTGTCGCTGGTTCAGCTGTGTTTAATGCTAAGGACTATGGCGAGGCGATCGCAGCTGTTCGTAATAGCAAGCGTCCCACACCAGAACTAGCACAAGTATAAGCTTAAGCTAGGCACTTATTGAAGCATCAAAGTGCTAACTATGAACTAATAAAAAAAAAGGGCGATTGAATAGCGATCGCCTTTTTTATGTATTTAAAATCTAGCCCAATCTGTTCCTTTCCACAAACTAAAGAACAGAAACGCAGAAACTAAAGCGCCAAGAATCCATTTTGTGGAAGTCTTAATTAAGTTTAGACCTCGCAAAGACTGGGTAGTTTCTGCTTGATCTTTGATTTGTGCTTTTGCTTTAGAAACTTGAGACAAAAGTTCATTCTTTACTTCTTCTGGTTTTTTCCCATATAGAGAACCACCTCGGCTTTTTAAAAGATTATCCAATTGTTCAGGAGTTGCTTCGCTGAGTTTCTGGTGTAATTGTTCAGCACGAGAAATTTGTTGTGTTGAGATATTATTGATTTGTGCGACATTTTCTTTATTCAAGCGGATGGTATTAGAAACTCCCAAAGGTATCATGAGTAAAAATAACGCTGCCAATAATAAAGTTAGCCCTGATAATAACTTTAAAATAGGAAATTCCCATCTGTTGCGCGAATGCAATTCCCCATAAAATACTAGTGCTAAACCAATTAAAGGTACAGGTACACGTTCAACTATTGCTCCTATAGTTTGGAATTCCCAAGCAGGGTTAAAAAAGTTTGATGGAACAAACATTGCTACCCAATCAAACAAAGATAATATTAACAAGCCGTAGCCAAGCGATCGCAGAATAGTGAGCGAACTTTCCTGGGTTAAGACAAACTGAGGAGAAGTAATTTTTTCAGTTTTCGATTTAGTCATAATTCCTTACAAAGTATTACAATGAAAATTGTATAAACAAAGCTTTAAGGTTTATGCAAACGAGAATGCCAATATTTGTACCAGGAAAACCACGCATTTTCTAGGACTTGATAAGCAACTTCTGGGGAAGAATTTTTTAATGGAATTGACATATGCGTCCAAAGACAGCGCTTGTCTTTTCTTAATTGTTCTCGACTTAGTAACCAGGGTAATAAACGTTGCCAAGGTTGATCTCTTCGCTGCTGATTTTGGTTAAATTGTGTATTAGTAAAAGTGCTATGACCATACATATTAATACAAGCACTGAGGTAGGCTTTTTGTTGTTCAACTCCTAAACCGTAATAACCTATATCTTCTTTTTGACGTACAACCGCAGACGCAGAAATTTTAGTATATTTTCTAATTAGTTGATTAACATCTCCTATTTTTACGTAACGCATTTCGATATATAAAGGCAATTCTTTACGTATATATTGATAATTTTTTTGGGATAACAATTCAGAATCATCTTGTAGATCATAAGTTAAACTTTTGGTAGATTTGAGTTGCCAGTGAGGTAAAGGTGGGGATTCTGAAAACACAAAAAAATTAGCAGGATTTTTAGACTGGATTGGCAGAATAAGAACTTGCCCCAATACCAACAAGACGTTGCTACAGCCTATAATTAACAATGAAATACGGATTTTTTTCCAAGTAATCATATTTTTATTATGACAACCGAGAATTTTTATTCCCAGATTCAGTTCGTCCTATTAAAAACCAACAGAATAAACCGAAAAGGAGTACAGAAATTATTGAAAATAAAAGAGAACCATTGCCACTATGCCAGTAATCAAAAGCATCCATATTATCTTTTGCTACGATGATGGCCATAAGTGCAACTCGTCCAGAATTAACAATAAATCCTACCGTAGCAGCTACAAGTGGCACGAGTATTTTCTGCTGCCAAGTTTGAGGAAACATTAACATAAAAAGTATTGCTAAACCGAGCATTTGAGAAATTAATTCTATACCAGAGCATCCACTAAGCACTTCTATACTGCCATTTGGTAGATAAACATTCACTCCAGAAAGAATAACTTCAAAGCCTGTATACCAAAGTATAAAAGCTGATAACTTGGCAGTTAGCAGTGTAAGCTTATAGATCCCCCATTTTGGTAATAACTTAGGTACATTGATAAAAAATAATGTTATTAACTCACCCGTATATTGCTTTAGTCCTTGAAAGCCAGAAGCTATTAAACCAAGTCCTAAGCCAAAAATAAAGGGTAAGGCATACAAAAAACCTCCTAAGCTAGTCATAGATGCACTCTTGAACAGTGCTATCCAGATGAGTGAGAAACCCAAAAAACTGGGTAAAATTCCACTTTCTAAACTTAAATTATCTCGTTTTTCCCAGATAAAAAAAGATACAGCTGCCCAAAACAAAAAACTAGTACTGCAAAGGTTGGGATTTTCTGCTCTCCAACTTAGCGTTAGGTGAATCACTATTAAGCCTGAACCTATGATTAAGAGCCAGAACTGAGGATGATCAAGTCGTATGACTTTAGCCAGTTTACTAGTTTTCATTGTCTAATTTAGTGGCAGCTTTTCTATGAATTTTTCAGGGAACATCCCAATTTTTGAAAAAGACTTGGCGAATATAATTCGCGGCTACACAAAACTTGCACCTGCTTACGTAGGTTACAATAAGTTCGCAAAAGCGGACTTGGTTTGTGAGCCAGTAACTTGAATTTTGTTCAAAAGTCAAATATCAGTATTAGAGGTTGTTTGAAAAGTGATTGGCTGTGACTTTAGGCACTTATTTATCCCCCCTAACCTCCCTTAAAAAGCAGGAAATAGAATCCAAGTCTCCCTTAAAAAGGGGGATTTAGGGGGAACACAAACGTTTTACTACCGACAAAAGGACTTTTAAAACATCCTCTTACAAGTTTGAAAATTTCCTTATTTATTTACATCTTTTTGTTGTTGCTTCTGCTTTCGATATAAAGCCAAGCCAATACTACTTGCTGTTACTGAACCAAAAATAGTTAGAGGTTCGGGAACAGCTTTAGTTTTTTTGTTGAAAGTAAAGTTATCTATCGCAAAATGCGTGCCACTTCCGTTATAGCCAGCGTTATTACCTCCAGAAGATGTAAACTTTAAAGAATCAATTCCCAAGAAATCAAATGTAAATAGTGTAGGAGTTTTTGTATTCACAACTACTGTCTGTGAATATTTCTTATCCCCGGATATTCCTCCCGTGTAACCTTCTACTAGCACAGTTAAATCATCATTCCAAGCTGATGTTAAATATGTACTATTAAAATCGAAAATATTATCAACCGTACTGATTACAGCAGGTTCACCAAAGCCATTGTAGGCTACGTTTTTTGGTGATACCGTTCCATTTACATAACCTGAAGGAACAAAAGAAGTTGTATCAAGATGATAAAAGTTTTCCCAATTCAATCCTGCATAGCCATTATCAATTGTGTTTTGAGATCCAGATAGATCGTCAAAGGTAACAGTGACAGCCTGAACCTGTTTTGTCTGAATTACCCCGACCACAATAGCAACAAATGTAGCTATGGTTGCAGTTTTCCGCAACTTCTTTCTTACCTGAGATTTGCTTGATATTGTGGCATAATCAAGCTTACCTCGGCTTTTTGCGAATTGAAACCCTGTCATTCAACTCACTCCTACAACATGATCAAAATCGATGGTAGATTTCCCTGGAGTGAGATTGTTTGCTTTCCGACTGTCGCAATTTAAAAATTACAGCGACAGAGGTTTGTTACCCTGTCGCGACGTAGACAGAAGGATTAAATCGTAATTTAGATTTACTAGGTCTTAGTAATAAGCGATACTAATTCTATAGTATAAATAAAGGCTCCTTATTTAATTTCATGAAAAGTTTATACTTACAAAAAAGAGGTTTTTTGATTGGAAGCACCCTCTGATAGGGCTTGTGAGAAATAACCTAGTTAGATGGCTAGATAAAATTTTCATAAAGTTACAGATGAAAATGTTGATAGACTTCACTTGCAGCGCGATGCACAAGGGAATGACGATAGACGAGAGATTTGAGATCATCGGCGTAACCACCGCCAATGACGCAAGCGACAGGATACCCAGCAGCAATACAAGTACTTAAAACTTGCATTTCCCGACGATAAATACCAGTGTCAGTCAGAGCTAATTTTCCCAAGCGATCGCCCACATGAGGATCTACACCTGCATCATAGAAAACCAAATCTGGCTTGACTTGAGACAACAAATCTGGTAAAAATGCTGCTAAAGTTTGTAGATATTCATCATCTTCCATTCCAATAGAAAGCGGAACATCCAAATCACTTTTTTGTTTAGTACCAGGAAAATTGACTTCGCAATGCATGGAAAAGGTAAAAACACTGTCATCATTTTGGAAAACAAATGCTGTTCCATCTCCTTGATGCACATCCAAATCTACAATTAGAATTTTTTGGACTAGTCCTAGTTTTTGCAAGACACGAGGGGCGATCGCTAAATCATTGAAAATGCAAAAACCAGAACCATAATTAGGAAAAGCATGATGAGTACCGCCAGCAGTATTGCAAGCTAAACCGTGATTCAGTGCTAACTTGGCAGTCATGATCGTACCACCTACCGCCACACAGGTACGATTGACTAAAGCCGAACTCCAAGGTAATCCAATCCGCCGTTGGGCTTTTGAGTCGAGGGTTCCTTCACAATAAGCTTGAACGTATTCTGGCGTGTGGACTAATTCTATTAATTCCTGTTGAGAACGTTCGGGGATATAAAATTGGGAAGGATACGCCACACCATCAGCCAGCAACAGTTCATAGAGTTGCTGAAATTTAGGCATAGGAAAACGATGTCCTTCAGGTAATGGCGCAACGTAATCTGAGTGATAAACCAACGGTAAGTCCATTTTTAGCTATTAGCTATTTCTATAGTTCAGTATGTATTAAAGTGTTTATTAATTACTATAAATTCAAATCAATCAGGAGTTTTGATGAGTAATTTATATGATGTGTTTGTCAGTCATGCAAGTGAAGATAAAGATATTTTTGTTAGAGAACTTGCTAGTAGGTTAAGACAAAAAGACTATCGTGTTTGGTATGATGAGTTGACTTTAAAGCTGGGAGACAGTTTACGTCGTTCAATAGATCAAGGTCTTTCACAATCAAAGTATGGAATTGTTGTATTAAGTCCTAATTTCTTCAGAAAAAAATGGACACAGCGAGAATTAGATGGGCTTGCTGCCAGAGAATATTAAAAATTAAACTCTTTAACATGAAGTTTAGGAGTAAACCATGAGTCCAAAAGATAGAAAAACCAAATCTGGATTTACAAGGGGGGAAAAATGTTAAATCAAGAAGTGAATGTATTAAGAAATACTGTCCTCCTCTATTGATCGCGGAAATGTCATTGAAATAAATAAAAAACACTACAATACTAGAATAATCATACAAAATCATCCAAAAAAATATTTGCTAAAGGCGATCGCAACTTAGTGCTTCACCACACAAAGTATGCGGATTTTGTAGTAAGCGCCTTCAATCCTCAAACTAGAGAGGAAAGAGAACTAAAGTCCTGACTACGAACTTTGCATCAGCCTAAATACTCAGAACAAATTATGATATAAAGAAAAGCTTTACTCATCTTAATAATGACTGTAAATACCCAGCAGCTACCGATAACGGCCATCTTTGAAAAACACTTTTGGACTTGGCAAGACTACAAAATTCAATACACCGTCGTGGGAACGGGTAAACCATTGGTTTTGGTTCACGGTTTTGGTGCTTGTATTGGACATTGGCGAAAAAATATCCCCGCTTTAGCCGATGCTGGCTATCAAGTATTTGCTCTTGATTTATTGGGATTTGGTGGTTCTGATAAAGCAGCCATTGATTATACAGTAGAAGTTTGGGTGGAACTACTTAAAGATTTTTGGAAAACCCATATTAACGAACCAGCCGTATTTATTGGTAACTCTATCGGCGCACTTTTAAGCTTGATGGTATTAGCCGAACATCCAGAAATTGTTGCGGGTGGTGTGTTGATTAACTCTGCGGGGGGTTTGAGTCATCGTCCCCACGAATTGAACCCACCATTACGAGTTGTGATGTCTGCTTTTAATAAACTAGTTGGTCATCCGATTACAGGGACATTCGTATTTAACCGCATTCGGCAAAAACATCAAATTCGCCGTACTCTCTACCAAGTTTATCGCGATCGCCAAGCTGTCACGGATGAATTGGTAGATATGCTTTATACACCATCTTGTGATCCAGGAGCGCAAAAAGTTTTTGCATCTATTCTTACCGCGCCTCCCGGTCCCAGAACTGAAGAACTATTACCGAAAGTCCAACATCCTCTGCTGGTAATTTGGGGTGCTGACGATCCTTGGACACCGATCACTGGTGCTAAAATTTATGATCAAGCGCGGGAGAATGGTAAAAATATCAAAATCGTCCCCATTCCTGGTGCTGGACATTGTCCCCATGATGAAGTACCGGATGTGGTGAATTCACAGATTGTCGAGTGGTTAAACTGCGCCATCAAATAAATTTGAGGCTAATAGCAAAAACCCACTTGAAGTGGGTTGAAATTATATCTTACACCTAGCCCTAAATTAAAATGTTGGTGGACTTCCTTATCAGGAAGCCGCTACACGTCGCGCTTGTGTAGTAGCGAATTATATTCGCCCAATACTTTTCAAACATGCTCTAAGAAGTTGTTTGAAAAGTGATTGGCTGTAATTTTAATTACATTATTACTCCCCTTATAAAGGAGAGAAATCCAGTTCCCTCCCCTTGTAAAGGGGAGGGTTAGGGTGGGGTAAAAAATATTTGATACATCAATCATGACTTTTCAAACATGCTCTAAGGGCAAGTTGAATCTGATTAATATTTCTCGAACTTCTTTGATGATAAATCAAGGAAAAAGTAAATATTTTGTATGCTTAAATATTTAAAATATTTAAGCATAATTATTGTATATACTCAGTGATTCTCTTAGATTTTAAAAGTTAGAAATTCTGCCGTAAATTCAACCTTGGCAAATTTGAAATCAACTTTAAAATCTTCAAAATCTAATTTAGTAGCACCACCACATACTTTCTCTATCTCTCCATCTGTTAAGTCTTCAAAAAGTTTCGATTCATGGGTAAAATCTTGTGTGGGTTGAAGATGTTTTTTTGGTTTTGTTTCTCGCATAGCTTATTTCTCCAAATAAAATAAAATCCTCATCTAATCATTATATAAAGTCAGATTTTTTAAAATTGATATACCACTTTCATGCAATCATAAACTATTAAAATTTTAAGATAATAACGATAATATAAAGTAATGGAAAAATATAATACTAATAGCAAATGCAAGTGCAATACTGCTACTGCATTTGGGGTTGTACCAGACGCGATATATCGCGTCTCTGGTGGGTTTAAATGTCAATCGATTTGTCTTATCCGAGCAGTATTGGATTTGCTTGTATATGTTCGCATCTGTTTGTAATATTGTTGACTAACTATCTGTACGTATTGTGTCATGATCTATAAATCAGTAGCTAACCTGGCTTTTCTCAGCACAAATTGCAGCGCTGTCTCTTCTCTAGAAATAATGTCAGCTTTTACCTGCATTCCTGATTGGATATGACACTGGCGCTCACCATTTCTAAATGTTAGACTTTGAGGTCGAATAGTCGCTGCAAAGTAGTTAAGAACAGAAGTTGTAGATCCTGATTTTGCTGCATCTATATTGTTGCTTGTGGATGTAATTGTGTCTGGAGAAACAACTTCAACAACCCCTTTGAGAGTTCCATAATCAGGATAAGGACAAGCATCAATTCGCAATTGTACTTTTTGACCAACTGCAACATTTTTGATCTCCTGAGTGGGAATTATTGCTTTAATGACAATAGGAGTATGATTAGGAGCAATTTCAGCGATTACCTCGCTCACTCGTAGCACTTGATCAGGGTTTCGCAAATTCAATTTGAGGATGATACCATTACTAGTTGCTCGCACAATAGTATCTTGCAGCTGATTTGCTACTTGCTGGAGTTCTTTTTGAGATTGTCCGAGTTGGTTTTGTATTTCAACTCGACGCTGAATCAAAGCTTGTTTTTCTTTTTTTAAAGAAGCGATAGTTGCTTTTCCTCTTGCAGTTTCTTGGGTAATGCGCTCTTGAGCGATCGCCACTGTGGCAGTGGTAGGATTAATAGCAGCTTTAGCTGATTCCACTTGAGCTTTGGCGATATCAACAGCTTTTTCTTCAGCTTCAAGTATGGCTTGAGTTTGTTTAACAACTAGCTTTTTCTGCTCAAAATCCCGATTCGCAATGGCACCAATTTGTGATAAATGTTGATAGCGATCGCGATCCATCTCTGCAAAGCTTAAATCAGCTTGAGCTTTTTGCAAGTTTGCTTGAGCTTTTTGCAAATTTGCTTGAGCTACAAGTAATTCGCTACTGGTGGTAATTTGTCGCTGTTGATATTCCCGTTGATTTCGTTCCAAATCTATTTTGGCAGAAGCTACTGTCCCGTCTGCTACTATTGCTTCAGCAAGAATTTGGGAATCTAAAGCTTTAATCTGAGCATTAATTTGGATTATTTGTAATTTATTCTGTTGGATATTACCTTGCAGTTGGTTATTTTTAATTTGTAATTGTTTATCTTCAAGATAAGCGATTACCTCTCCCTGTTTAACTAATTGATTTTCTTTAACCAAAATACTTTTAACAGTCCCTTCAATTTTCGATTGCACGAGGCGAATTTCTCCTGTAGGACGCACAACAGCACTAGCTTTTACCGTCACATTGTATTTAATCCATGAACACAGACTAATGCTAGCGACAATACTCCCGACAAGAAAAAATCCTGCTAAGGATGTCCAACGACTAACAGGGGGAAGAAACTCTTCATTTGAAGTTGATGGTAGAAGTTTTTGATTCTGAGTGTAGAGCATAATTACACGAATAAGTGTGAATAATTAAGGATTTAAAAATTTCACATGTTCTCCAGATTGACAGCGTAATTGCGCTAAAGAACCTTGAGTATTTAACTTCCCTTGATCTAGGACTATAATCCAGTCCGCACGATTAATTACCTGGGGACGGTGGGTAATCAAAATCGTGGTTTTACCGTAACGATGCTTCAGTAACTGATCTAGAACTTGCGCTTCACTGATTGGATCGAGTCCGCTAGTAGATTCATCCAAAATCAACACTGGTGGGTCTGTAACAATGGCTCTTGCTATTGCTAGACGTTGGCGTTGTCCACCAGAAATATTTGCCCCAAACTCACCCAAAACTGTTTGATATTTATTAGGAAGTTTACTAATAAAATCATCTGCTTCCGTAATTTGACAAGCTCTCACAATCTGCTCAAATGTAAGTTCAGGCGCTCCTAAACGAAAGTTTTCAATAATAGAGCGACTCCAAAAGTGAGCATCTTGGGGAACTAAAACTAATTGTTGACGTAGACAATCTAAACAGATATCTTCTAGATTATAAATTCCAATGCGGATATTTCCAGAATTAAGTGGATATAGACCCGCCATTATTTTAGCTAAAGTACTTTTACCACAACCAGATTTACCAATAATGGCGGTCACTTTACCAGCAGGAATTGTTAAATTAAAGTCGTTTAGTAGTTCAACTTGACCAGGGTAATAAAAGCTAACATTACTAAAGATAAGGTCAGCATCTTCAGAAATTGTAACAAACTGCTTTTTCCCATCATCTTGATTTTCTGGAGTGGTATCTATAACTTCTGCAAGGCGTTGTGTGGCAGTTTTTACTTTAGTAAATTCATCTATGAAAGTAATGACAGTAGCAATTAAGCTGACAAAATTACCATTCATGGAGTTAAATGCAAGTAGTTGCCCAATACTGAGATTTTCATCTGGATTAATTACTAAATTCCCACCAAACCAAAGCAAAGCAACACTACCAATTCCAGAAACTAAGGTAGAGAATATATTATTATTAATACTAATTTGCATCGTGCCTAGTGTCAGGATAGAAATTCGCCCAAATCGACTTTGTAATTCTTCCCAAAATTGTGGTGATGCTGTAGTAGTTTTGAGAATAAGCGCACTTTTAAAAGTTTCTACTAAAACACCTTGTGCTTCAGCTTCTGTAACTAAAAGATCACGAGTTTTTTGCTGTAGAGTGGGCTGAAAGATAATTGTAGATATCGCCATTAATATAGAAATGAAAAGAGCTATTATCGTCAATTTCCAAGTATAATAAGTCATTATTGCTAAAGAAATTATGGCAATAAAAAATTTACTAGGTAGACTAACAATAATTTGAGAAACTAGTTGATTAATCTGGTTAATATCTTGTAGCCGACTGACAATTTCTCCACTCCGACGAACTTCATAGTACAAGAGTGGTAATTGTAGAATTTGATGTCCAAATTCCAGAACTAGCCCCAATTGCAGACGTTGAGCAAAGTGAGCAATTAAGTTAGACTGTATCCAACATAAACTGCTAGAAATAACATTCATTACAACTACAGCGATCGCCATCGTAGTGAGAAGTTTTGTATCACCTCGAACTAGCACATCATCAGTGAGAATTTGTAATAGAAAAGGAGAAGCTAAAGATAGCAATCCCAAAATTAGATTCAGGGGTAAAGCTTGAGCTAAAATTGCCCGAAAATTCCAGATGCGCTTGAAGAAACGCCAAAAACCACCGATGCGATCGCTCTGTTGAGCATAAAATCTGATTGGATCTGGCTGTAATAAAAGCATCAACCAATCTGTCCAACCCTCTGCTAAATCTTGTGGAGACAGATACCGCAGTCCTACCGCAGGATCAGCAACTACATATTTCTTGCCTTTTTTACCATATAAAACTACCCAATGATGACATTTCCAATGAATAATTGCTGGTAAGGGTGCTTGATTGATTTGGTTTAAGATTTCAGGTGAAGTTTTAACAGGACGAACATTAAAACCGAGCCTTTCAGCACCTCGTTTTAGTCCCAACAAACTTGTTCCAAATTGTCCAGTACCTACGACTTCACGAATGTGGTTGAGAGTAAAATGACTTCCGTAATATTTTGTGATTGAAGCAAGACAAGCGGCGCCACAATCTTCTTTGCTATGTTGTAATACATGAGCATATTTCATAAAATTAAAATGCTTTTTAACTTTTATTTAATTAATGATTTTAATTAACAATATTTTGTTTAGTAATTTATAATATCTAAATTTTTATATAAAATAAATATAGAATTTATGCTTTTAAATTTAATTATTTAGTAAATTGCTTACATCTACAAATTATCTGGAATCTGTTATTTGTCAAGACTATATGCAACAAAGCTATTTCATTCTCATCCAGTCCGCCTCAGAATTGATTTGTGAGACTAGAACTAGAATAATCTCTAACTTTTGGCTACCCGGCTTCTCCAACCTTTGAACGGTGTTAAGCATTTTTAACTAGTGCAATTTAGTAAATGAGCATAATTGCCAAATACTAAAAAACACAGGAACAAAATATGCCAGACGAAATTTTAAGAAAAGACTTACCGGAAGTTGATCCTACTGAGGTTGAAGATTCCAGAACTGCGATCGCAGACGAACACAGATCGTTTCTGGAAAAAGTCATGGTCAGAGGTGGACTTGCTGATCCTTATGATGCTAGAGATTTGACTGAAGTTGTATTTCGCGTCATGCGTGATTTAATGACCACAAAAGCAGCAGATCAAGTCGAAGCCGAATTGCATGAACCCGCCTACACTACAGAAGAGAAAGAACTCCAGAACCTAAAAGTAGCCGAACTCTGGCGAGATACCAATCCTATCGTGGGCTTTTTGAGCCGGGTACGTCCACCTTGGCAAGGCCCTGGTATCTTCAAAATTGATAGCGATCGCTTCCTCTTCCGAGTAGCAAACGAGGGAGGATTACCACGCACAGCTGATCGTGAGCAAGTCGTAAAAGCTGTATTCTCTGCTACCAAAGAAGAACTTTCCGAAGAGCGCATTCAGGAAATTGCCAGCTGGCTTCCTGGTCACGTGCGCGAACTTTGGGAACAGGCGTAGTTGGAGATTGGGGATCGCGGACAACTAATCAGTTATCAGTTATCAGTTATCAAATTAAACTGGTAACAGTTAACTGATTCATTCCCGATTCCCGAACGCGAGTGCGTCTCCTCTGGAGAATCCCCAATTCCCAATGAATCAAACAGTACGATTGTTCTATTTGGGCAAGTCAACGCTAGTATTATTAAGGACTGTTTTGTGCTGCCCCATATTTATTAGCCTGTTGATATGTCAGAAACTCAGTTTGCTGCATCCCTAAATGGACACCTTCCCCATCCCAATCCCAACAGCTCCAATACAATTAGGATTCGGGGTGCTAGGCAGCATAACCTAAAAAATATTGATTTAGAATTACCACGCGATCGCCTGATTGTTTTTACGGGTGTGTCTGGTTCTGGTAAGTCTTCTTTAGCATTTGATACAATTTTTGCTGAAGGACAGCGCCGTTATGTGGAATCTCTGAGTGCTTACGCTCGGCAATTTTTAGGTCAGATGGATAAGCCGGATGTGGAGTCAATTGAAGGGTTGAGTCCAGCGATTTCCATTGATCAAAAATCAACTTCTCATAATCCCCGTTCGACAGTGGGAACGGTGACGGAGATTTACGACTATCTGCGGTTATTGTTTGGACGAGCGGGAGAACCCCATTGTCCGATTTGCGATCGCTGTATTGCTCCCCAAACTATCGATGAGATGGTGGATCGGATTATGGAATTGAGCGATCGCACCCGCTTTCAAATTCTCGCACCTGTGGTACGAGGGAAAAAAGGTACTCATAAAAAGCTGTTATCTAGTCTCGCTTCCCAAGGTTTTGTGCGTGTGCGTATCGATGGGGAAGTGCGGGAACTTTCAGACGCGATTGAGTTAGATAAAAATTTTACACATACGATTGAAGTTGTCATCGACCGTTTGCTGAAAAAAGACGGTATGCAAGAGCGTTTGGTCGATTCACTGTCTACGTGTTTAAAACTATCCGAAGGTATAGCAGTAATTCTTTTTACTCCAAATTCTGAGGAAACCCCCTCTGGTGAAGGCGGGGGGTCTAACAATGACGAAGAATTAGTTTTTTCCGAAAACTTTGCTTGTCCAGAACATGGTGCAGTGATGGAGGAATTATCACCGCGCTTGTTCTCGTTTAACTCGCCCTACGGTGCTTGTCCCAATTGTCATGGACTTGGCACTTTAAAAACATTTTCGCCGGAGTTGGTAGTACCTGACCCGGAAGCACCTTTATATGCTGCGATCGCGCCTTGGTCGGAAAAGGATAATTCTTATTATTTAGAGTTGCTGTATGATTTGAGTCAAGCTTACGGATTCGAGTTGCAGACACAATGGCAAAAGTTGACTGAAGAACAGCAGCAGATAATTTTATATGGAGAAGAAACCGCACAAGCTCAGAAAAAACAAATTTTTAGAGGGGTAATTCCCATATTGCAGCGTCAATATGAGGCAGGTACGGAGTTAGTTAAGCAAAAATTGGAACAATATTTAATTGATCAACCCTGTCCAGTGTGTGGCGGAAAGCGTTTGAAGCCCGAAGCTTTGGCGGTGCAATTGGGACAGTACCGAGTTCTAGATTTGACGGGGGTGTCAATTCGTGAGTGTCGCCAGAGAGTAGATCAATTAAAGTTGAGCGATCGCCAAATGCAGATTGCAGATTTGGTGTTGCGAGAAATTCGGGCGAGATTGCAGTTTTTGTTGGATGTGGGGTTGGATTATTTAACTTTAGATCGTCCGGCGATGACGCTTTCGGGTGGAGAAGCGCAACGCATTCGTTTGGCAACACAAATCGGCTCTGGGTTGACTGGTGTATTATACGTTTTAGATGAACCAAGTATTGGTTTGCATCAACGCGATAATGGTAGGTTACTGCAAACTTTAACGAAGTTGCGGGATTTGGGGAATACGTTAATTGTCGTTGAGCATGACGAAGAAACGATTCGGGCTGCTGATCATATAGTTGATATTGGGCCGGGTGCAGGTATTCACGGCGGTAATATAATTGCTGAGGGTGATTTACAAGCTTTATTAAAAGCAGAAAATTCTTTGACGGGTGCGTATTTATCGGGAAGGCGAGTGATTCAAACTCCTGCAAATAGGAGAGAAGGAAATGGGATAAGTTTAGTTATTAAAAATGCTTGTCGCAACAACCTGAGAAATATAGATGTGGAGATTCCCCTCGGTAAACTCGTCGCTGTCACAGGTGTTTCTGGTTCTGGGAAGTCAACTTTAATTAATGAATTACTTTACCCAGCATTGCAACATCACCTTTTTCGTAAGGTTCCTTTACCAAAAGAAATTGATGGAATTAAGGGATTGAGTGCAGTTGATAAAGCGATCGTTATTGATCAATCACCTATCGGTAGGACACCTCGTTCTAACCCAGCGACTTACACAGGTATTTTTGATGTGATTCGTGATACCTTTTCAGCTACCATTGAAGCGAAAGCGAGGGGTTATAAACCAGGACAATTTTCTTTTAATGTCAAAGGTGGACGTTGTGAAGCTTGTAGCGGACAAGGTGTGAATGTCATTGAAATGAATTTTCTCCCGGATGTGTATGTGCAGTGTGAAGTCTGCAAAGGTGCAAGATACAACCGCGAAACATTGCAAGTAAAATACAAAGACAAATCTATTGCTGATGTTTTGAATATGACGGTTGAAGAAGCTTTGGAGTTTTTCCAGAATATTCCCAAAGCTGTTAACCGCTTGCAAACTTTAGTAGATGTTGGCTTGGGTTACATTCATTTAGGACAACCCGCAACAACTTTGTCTGGTGGGGAAGCACAGCGAGTCAAGTTAGCAACAGAATTATCACGTCGCGCAACAGGAAAAACTCTTTATTTAATTGATGAACCAACCACAGGTTTATCTTTTTATGATGTCCACAAATTATTAGATGTGTTGCAAAGATTAGTAGACAAAGGTAATTCGATTTTGGTGATTGAACACAACTTAGATGTGATTCGTTGTGCCGATTGGGTGATAGATTTGGGACCAGAAGGTGGCGATAAAGGCGGAGAAATTATTGCCAAAGGTACGCCAGAAGAAGTTGCAGAGAATCCTAAGTCGTATACTGGACAGTATTTGAAGCATGTGTTGCAGCAGTATCCGCCAGTAGCTTTGGCGAATTGAATAAGTAGGTAGGGTGGGGAGAGCGATCGGGTTTAATATCAAGTTCGGATGATTAGTTATATTTCCCACAGTCATTGCACCCCACCCCCAACCCCTCCCCGCGTGCGGGGAGGGGCGGTTTTGGCGTTAGACAAAACCGGGGTGGGGTTCAAAGGGAATTATAAGTAATCAAGCGAACCTGATATGAAACCAGAAATTCCAGGTTTGAAACAACAAACTTCTAGGTTGAAACGAGAAACTTCCAGCTTGAAACAACAAACTTCTAGGTTGAAACGAGAAACTTCCAGCTTGAAACAACAAACTTCTAGCTTGAAACAAGAAATTCCAGGTTTGAAACAACAAACTTCTAGCTTGAAACAAGAAATTCCAGGTTTGAAACAACAAACTTCTAGCTTGAAACGAGAAACTTCGAGTTCAGAACTTGATAACTGTTATACCATTTCACGTTAATCACGATCCATATAAATTTGTAGAGACGCGAAATTTCGCGTCTCTACACCGCCTGTATTTGTACCAAGGTTTTAGTGAAATGGTATTAACTGTTCACTGATATCTTGCACCAACCCCATATCCCGCCTCAGAATTAAGGAATGAGGCTAATAGCATAAGTCCATTAAAACGGGCTCAAACACCGTCCTAGTCAGATTTATCTGACTTTAGCTATTAGCCAATAAATTTATTTATTGGCGGGATGAAAAGCTGATGCAAGATATGATTTTACTCAAAAATTATATTTTTCTTGATATATCTCAGTATAATTGCGAAAAGCTGCAAGTTTGATTTGTAGCTTTTTTTATTGCCATATATTTTCACAATTTTCAGCAACACACTCTTTTATATAAAATGAAGTACTTGTATACACTGCCACCTGTATTCATCGGCGTATCGATGGTTTTGGTGCAATCACAAGTTGCAGTCGCTTTATCTCAGCAACAGGTGGAAAGCATTGGTAAAGAAATTACTGTGCGAATTGTCGATACTCAAGATCCAACTGTTTCTGGTTCGGGTGTTTTGATTAAACATTCTGGCAACACTTACACAGTTTTGACTGCTTATCATGTGATGAAAGATGGTGGTAAGTACGAAATTATGACGCCAGATACACAAACCAATCAGGTTAAATCTGTCAAACGCTTACCAGATGTTGATTTGGCTGTGGTTGAGTTTAGTAGTAGCAAGGATTATAAACTTGCCAAGATTGGGAATTCTGACAAGGCTACATCTAGTACGAGTGTATATGTAGCAGGGTTTCCGGGCAGAACAGCAGCAATTTCTAATCCGCAGTTATTTTTCAACAAAGGACAAGTTCAAGCTAACGGTGCGGCGCAGCGTGATGGTTACAACATTCTCTACGATAACGATACTTTGAGTGGTATGAGTGGTGGGGCTGTGCTAAATGAACAGGGGGAAGTGGTAGCAATTCACGGCAGAGTTGATGAACAAGAAATTGGTGAGAAAAGTCAGAGTAAGATTATTACGGGTTTAGGGACTACTATTTATTCAGCGTTGCGGCAAATGTTAGCTGTGGGTGTAGATGTGGGAGTGCGCCCACCGGATGTTGTGGCGACTGGGCTGAAAGCAGATGACTTCTTTATCAAAGCTAACGATAAGTATGATCAAAAAGATTACAAGGGGGCAATAGCTGATTTAACAGAAGCGATTCGTCTCAATCCCAACTATGCCGATGCCTACTACAACCGGGGTGTAGTCCGCTCGGATTTGGGAGACCATAAAGGGGCTATAGCTGATTACAATCAAGCTCTCAAAATTAATCCCAACTTAGCCCAAGCCTACTACAACAGGGGTGTAGCCCGCTATGAATTGGGAGACCATAAAGGGGCTATAGCTGATTACAACCAAGCTCTCAAAATTAATCCCAACTTAGCCCAAGCCTACTACAACAGGGGTGTAGCCCGCTATGAATTGGGAGACCATAAAGGGGCTATAGCTGATTACAACCAAGCTCTCAAAATTAATCCCTACTATGCTGATGCCTACAGCAACCGGGGTGTAGCCCGCAGTGAATTGGGAGACCATAAAGGGGCTATAGCTGATTACAACCAAGCTCTCAAAATTAATCCCTACTATGCCAAAGCCTACTACAACCGGGGTGTAGCCCGCAGTGAATTGGGAGACCATAAAGGGGCTATAGCTGATTACAACCAAGCTCTCAAAATTAATCCCTACTATGCCAAAGCCTACTACAATCGGGGTGTAGCCCGCAGTGAATTGGGAGACCATAAAGGTGCAATCACTGATTACAACTTAGCCCTCAAAATTGATCCCAACTATGCCCAAGCCTACGGACGACGCGGTATAGTCCGTGTTGAGACAGGAGATAAGCAAGGTGGAATTGCGGATTTGCAGAAAGCTGCTGAACTGTTTAAACAACAAGGAAATACAGAGTTATATCAAACAATTTTGGAGTTGATTAAAAAGCTTCAACAGTGAGCATTTGAAACGCCTGCGATTGAAATCGCAGTCTCATAGCTAAACTCTGCTAAAGCAGACTGTTTGATTTTATGAAGTGCGTAGACACGCAGTGGCTTGTCGTCAGACATCGCGCTTTTTGATTCTCTAGGATTGTGCGATGTCTGGTGACAAGCCGCTTTGCGTCTACGCACCCCCATTAAGTAAAGCAGTAAGCTAGATTTAGCGGTTAGTAAATTAAAGTTATCAGTTGCTTGACTGTGGTAAAACTAATGACGTCTTTTCCTGTGAATTTACCAACTCAATTACAACAAGAAGCACAGAGATGGGCTACAAATCAAGGCATATCTCTTGAGCAGTTTATCATTTGGGCGATCGCAGAAAAAGTAGGAACTCTGAGTCAGCCTGTTGACGATCCTCGGTTTCCTGGTATTACATATCGTTGTGGTGCTAGCGGTACGCGAGTACCTATACTGTTGGGAACTGGCTTACGAGTCCAGTCTGTTGCGATCGCTAGTCAGCAATGGGGTTTATCTGTTTCACAAATTGCAGCTGAATATAATTTAAGTGAAGCACAAGTCAACGAAGCACTAGCTTTTTATACTGCACATAGACAAGAGATTGACCAAGCCATAGCAGCAGAACAAGCTTTCGAGTCTTATAATGTCTAAGATTCTTTTACTTTGGATTGTATGTTAACGGAAACACAAGCAGTTGATTTAATCGGGCAAGTACGCTGGTTAAATCAATGGAAAAAATGAGGACACTGATACACTAGATAAAAGGCGATCGCACTCTCATCGAATCAACAAGCGATCGCATTTGAAACGCCTGCGATTGAAATCGCAGTCTCATAGCTAAACTCTGCTGAAGCAGACTGTTTGATTTTCATGAAGTCGTCTTCAGACGACTTGCGCTATTAGCAAAGGATTTAAACCCTTTGCTTTGCTTTTATTTCATTTTTTCTAATGTTTGGACTATAACTTTAGCGTCTTTGCCAAAAAAACTTTCCTTTTCACCATTACTCCAAATGATGACGCAGGCAAATTGCCAAGCCATGTTATAGTTTATCTTCCGAAAACAAACTTTGCGAGCGTAAGCTAAATTTACAAAACCTCTAGTAGGTGTTTGGCAAAAAATTGGTTGTGTCATTGCTACAATTTTAAATAATCAAAATGATGAACAGTTGTTTTGAGATAGAGAGGCGCTTGAGGTTGTTAGTCTGGAGCGCCTTCTCTATATATTTCATACTACACTAAAAATTTTTAGTGCGCAAGCTAAAAATTCATAGTTTAGCATAAAAATTATCTGTATTGAGTGCGATCGCTTGTTGGTGATTATCTATGGTTGTGCAGATACTTTGAAACGTCAGAGATCAAAATCAGACAATTCACGTTTGAAACAAGAAACTTCGGGGTTGAAACATGAAACTTCGGGGTTGAAACATGAAACTTCGGGGTTGAAACATGAAACTTCGGGGTTGAAACGAGAAACTTCGGGGTTGAAACGAGAAACTCCGGGGTTGAAACATGAAACTTCTCGTTTGAAACGAGAAACTCCAAGGTTGAAACAAGAAACTTCTCGTTTGAAACAAGAAACTCCAAGGTTGAAACGAGAAACTTCGAGTTCAGAACAAAAAGCTCCAGGGTTGAAACAAGAAAGGGAGCATCGCAAATGTTCAAAAAAACGCCTGCGATTGAAATTGCGGTCTCATAGTGAAAGTCTGCTTAAGCAGACTGTTTAATTTTATGAAGTCGTCTGAAGATGACTTGCGCTATTAGCAAAAAGTTTAAACCCTTTGCAAAGAGCTAGAATGAAATTGTTAGTGGCTGTAGCAACTTAGTGACCAAAAAGACATAGACAAGTGATGTGATTAGTGTAGGGATGAGTTTAGCTGACAAGCTTGTTATATGAATATTTGATACTATTCAAACCTCTCTTCACTCAAGAAAGTTCATTTATGTTTAGGTACTTATTACATAGCTGCAAAACAGAGAAGCTTTGCAACAACCTAGACAGAAGATAACTGACAAATTCATTGTCATTCACATTTTTATCTTAAAAATCATGTGATTAAGGCGAAAAAAAGCACGCATAAAAAGATCGTGTAGTAAGTGTTTCAGCCTCAATCCTGCTTTTTCGTTTTTCGGTTCTCTGCTATCCATTCATGAATTCATAACAGAGAAAGCATAAGAAAATTAGCAATATTAAGTAGAAAATTAAACATATGTTTCCCCAATTAGTTGATAAAAATACTTCAGTAAGTTTAAAAAGATTACAGCAGCATCTAGCTAAATGCACAAAGCTTTCTATCGGCTATCCTGCTAATCTCGACTTTGATTACACTTTATTGCTGCCCTTCTTTCAATATTATCTTAATAATGTCGGTGATCCATTTGTCGAAGGTAACTTCGCTCTTCATTCTAAAGAATTTGAACGACAATGTATTAACTGGTTTGCTCAACTTTATGAGTTAGAAGAATACTGGGGATATCTCACCAGTGGTGGTACGGAAGGAAATCTCTACGGTATATTCTTGGGTAGAGAACTTAACCCTGATGCGATTCTTTATTCTTCTAGCGATACTCACTATTCAGTTGCCAAAGCAGCACGTTTATTGAAAATACCTCATATTGTGATTAGTTCACAATTTAACGGGGAAATTAACTATGAACATCTAGAGTATGAGCTATCACAACGAAAACATAAAAGTGCCATCATCAATATAAATTTAGGCACTACTATGAAAGGAGCAGTTGATAATATAGAGCGAATTATTGAGATCACACAAAGGGTAGGAGTTCGCTTTTATATCCATTGTGATGGCGCACTGGGAGGAATGTTACTTCCTTTTATAAAAGAAGCACCAAAAATTAGTTTTCGGGACTATCCCATTGGAAGTATTTCTGTCAGTGGTCACAAGTTTATTGGTTCTCCTATCGCTTATGGAATTGTTCTCACTCGTCAACCTTATGTCAACAAAATTGAGACAAGTGTTGAATATATTGGCAGTCAAGATACAACTATTTTGGGTTCACGTAGCGGAATCGCTGCTTTACTTTTGTGGTATGCGATCCAAACGAGAAGTCAGCACTTTCAGAAGGAAGTCGCTAGCTGCTTGCAAAATGCGCGGTATCTGCGCGATCGCCTACAAGAAAGAAATTACCATCCTTTACTTAATGATTTTTCAATCACAGTAGTTTTTGACAAGCCTGAAATCGAGCTATGTCGCAAGTGGCAATTAGCCACAGAGGAAAATCTTGCTCACATCGTCGTCATGCAGCACATTTCTACCCAAAAAATTGACCTATTTATACAAAATTTATTAGTTAACAAACAGATAAAAGAGATCGCAGACGAAAAGCTCTTAACAGGGAACAGGAAAACAATGTGTGTCACGATCCTGTCTAGTACCAGTTCTCTATGAAGCTGCATAGATTATTCTTTGGATTTAGTACCACTCAGATCTGGTTCTATGTTGAGCAAAATCTTTACAAAAGTTCACAAAAATAGAGGCGATTTACGAACACAGTATAAAAAATTGGCAACATTAGGAAAATAAAGACAACAATAACGATAGCTAGACCTGGAGTTCTGCTAAACCTATGCAGCCAATTCGTACATTCAACGTCTCACCTTCTTTGCCTGCGCGACTCGAACCATTACGCAAGCTGGCTTACAACTTGCTTTGGGATTGGAACGTAGAAACTAAAGATGTATTTCGCCGTTTAGATCCTGATTTATGGGAATCTAGCCATCATAACCCTGTTTTGATGCTAGGAACCATAAGCCAAGCGCGGTTGCTCGAAGTAGTGGAAGATGAAGGCTTTTTGGCACAAATGGATCGTGCCGCTTTGCAGATAGAAGATTATCTCAAAGAACGCACTTGGTATGAGAAAACAAGGGACAGGGGATTGGGGACAAGGGACTGGAGACAAGAAAGTAATTCTTCTGGCTTATCTTCTCCCGATTCCCAATCTGTGATCCCTAATCCCCAATCCCTAGAATGCTACGCCTATTTTTCTGCTGAGTTTGGGCTAGTGGACTGTTTGCCCATCTATTCAGGAGGCTTGGGTGTACTAGCAGGGGATCATCTAAAATCTGCCAGTGATTTAGGGCTTCCCCTCGTCGGTGTGGGTTTGTTGTACCAGCAAGGCTATTTTGCTCAGTATTTAAATGCTGATGGCTGGCAGCAAGAGCGTTATCCAATTAACGACTTTTATAACATGCCTTTGCACCTAGAACGCAATTCGGATGGTTCAGAGCTGCGAATTACAGTAGATTATCCGGGGCGTACCGTTTATGCCAGGGTTTGGCGGGTGCAAGTGGGAAGGGTGCCATTATACATGCTTGACACCAATATTGAACCCAACAATCCTTACGATCACGACATTACAGATCAACTGTATGGTGGTGATATTGATATGCGTATCCACCAAGAAATAATGTTGGGTATTGGCGGCGTGAGGATGTTGAAAGCACTGGGGTATAACGTCACTGCTTACCACATGAATGAAGGACATGCAGCATTTTCTGCCCTAGAACGTATCCGCATTTTAATTCAAGAGCAAGGGCTGAGTCACATCGAAGCTAGGCAAGTGGTAGCTTCTACAAATATATTTACCACCCATACACCAGTGCCAGCCGGAATCGACTTGTTCCCACCAGATAAAATTTTGTACTATCTGGGACACTATGCAGAAATTTTTGGTTTAGGTAAAGACCAATTTTTAGCATTGGGACGGGAGAGTACAGGTGATTTATCCTCACCTTTTAGTATGGCAGTGCTAGCGCTGAAGATGGCAACATTTTCTAACGGTGTGGCGCAGTTGCACGGTTCTGTGTCACGGCAAATGTTTAAGGGTTTGTGGACTGATGTACCAACCCAAGAAGTGCCAATTGCAGCCATTACCAACGGTGTTCATGCCCGTAGTTGTGTGGCTAAATCAACTCAGGAGTTGTACGATCGCTATTTAGGCCCCAATTGGTCATCAGCACCGGGTGAGCATCCCCTGTGGGATCGGATGAATGCGATTCCCGATGAGGAGTTGTGGCGGAACCACGAACGCTGCCGCTTAGATATGATTTTGTATGTCCGGGAGCATTTAGTCAAACATTTACGCGATCGCGGTGCATCCCCTAGCGAAATTGCCCAAGCCCAAGAAGTCCTCGATCCTCATATTTTAACGATAGGTTTTGCCCGTCGCTTTGCCACCTACAAACGTGCTACTCTCTGGATGCGTGATTTAGAGCGTGTCAAGCGGATTTTATTTGGCAATAAAGACCGCAAAGTACAATTTGTGATTGCTGGTAAAGCACACCCTAAAGATATCCCCGGTAAAGAACTCATTCGCGAAATTAATCATTTCATCCGTGAAAATAATTTGGAAAAACAGGTGGTGTTTGTTCCGAATTACGATATACATATTGCTCGGTTAATGGTGGCGGGCTGTGATGTGTGGTTAAATACACCCCGTCGTCCCCGCGAAGCCTCTGGTACTAGTGGCATGAAAGCAGCAATGAACGGATTGCCAAATTTAAGTGTACTAGATGGTTGGTGGGATGAAGCTGATTATGTCCGCACTGGTTGGGCAATTGGACATGGGGAAATTTACGACGATCCCACTTATCAGGATGAAATAGAAGTAAATGCCCTGTATGACATCTTAGAAAAAGAAGTTGTACCGTTGTTTTATAATCGCGATGCCGATAGTTTGCCTAGACACTGGGTTGCCAAAATGAAAGACGCTATCCGGTTAAACTGTCCGTTCTTTAACACCGCGCGGATGGTGAGAGAATATGCCCAAAGAGCATATTTCCCCGCAAGCGATCGCCATACTATCCTGACTAGTGATAATTATGCCCCTGCCAAAGAACTGGCAGCTTGGAAATTAAATCTCGGTGAACACTGGTACAACATCACAATTAAAGATATTGATGTTTCTGTAGGCCCTGATATTGAAGTTAACCAAACCGTTGCTGTTAAAGCCAAAATTGACTTGGCAACTCTTACAAATGATGACGTACAGATAGAACTGTATCAAGGTGCAGTAGATGCTAATGGCGAGATTGTCAATGGTGTACCACTTGTGATGGAATACCAAGGAGAAGATGCCCAAGGCTTAAGTATTTACACGGCAGATATTCTGTATACGACTTCTGGTTTACAAGGATTATCTTTGCGTGTATTACCCAAACATAAATATCTTTCTACTCCTTATGAGCCAAGGTTGATTTTGTGGGCGGAGTGAGTAATTAGGGATAAGGGATCGGGAATCGGGGATCAGGGATTGGGTATGAATCAGTTAACAATTAACAGTTTTAATTTGATAACTGATAACTGATAAGTTGTCCCCCTTCCCTTGTCCCTGTTCTCCAGGGTGGTTTCATACGAAAAAATAAAAATATGGAAGTCTGTATTTCTCGTTTTGAAGCATAGATTTTTACCCCTCTCCAAACCTCTCCCCTTATTAAGGGGAGAGGCTTTAAAAGAAGATTTTAATTTTTATCTGCTTGTATGAAACCACCCTGCTTCCCTTGTCCCTGTTCCCCGATCCCTGATCCCCTAATCCCCGATCCTTTGCGGAACGACTATGTAACCTGTGGTGCGATCGCCTAGTACGAAATTACGTTGTTCTCCCCAATACCACCAGTATGCTGCTACGTAAGCACAGATGAGGCTATCGAGTTTGTCTTCGACGGCTTTGAGTTGTGCGCCTGTGATGGGGATTTCGGGGAGAAATGAATTGAAAAGGCGCAAAGTACACAAAGAAGGTTCTAAGGTGGGTAATATTTGTGTGATGTAATTATAGAGTTTGATTAG
Source organism: Pelatocladus maniniholoensis HA4357-MV3 (assembly GCA_019359115.1). Classification (GTDB taxonomy): domain Bacteria; phylum Cyanobacteriota; class Cyanobacteriia; order Cyanobacteriales; family Nostocaceae; genus Pelatocladus; species Pelatocladus maniniholoensis. Next base: position 645 of record JAHHHW010000118.1, on the reverse strand, counting down.
TTCTAGGCGGCGATCGCTCAGGCGTCCTTTCTTATATTTAAGAATACGTTCTAATCTGAACAAATTGACTATGGCGGGGTGAGGAAAGACTTCGATTTGATATCTACCAGGTTTTTGGGGTTCGATGGTGGGTGCGTGGGCGAAACCACGTGATTCGAGTTCTAAACCAAAGTTAACGGTGCGTTCGGCGAAGGGAAGATTCAGATTGGCTGGGTAGCAACCAGCGTGATATTTACCAAAGTATTTATGGGTGAGTTTGTCGGGGAGACGACTACCGATGGCGTTAGGAATGAGAGTCGGCGCGTCTACACCAATTACGGCACTTTCACATGGTGGAACACAAGTATCAACCCAGTTGAGGATGTCTGCAATTGCTTCTTGGCGATCTAAGTCGAGTATTTGTAGTTGATTTTCTGCCCATTCTAAGTAGCACAGTCCGCTTGGTTGAGATTTCCAGCCTAAATCGATGCCGATAAATTTCATTTTTATCAAGTTAAATAGGGGTATGAGGAAGTGAACACTAGACATCTCCGACAACTATCAAAGCCTTTATGTGACTAGCTCTTAGGGTGCAAATGCAAGCATTGCGATTCAGCTAGTCTATACGAATAAATAAGGGTTTGAGATAATTCTTGTAGAGAACAA
>JAHHHW010000117.1 GCA_019359115.1 Pelatocladus maniniholoensis HA4357-MV3 | reverse complement strand
CGGGGACGGGAAACCGTCTAGTTAAGAGTCGAAGAAGCAAGAACAGTGGTGGAGAGGCACGGATTCATCCTGCCTCGTAACATCATTTGAGAATCCCTGCGGCTTTAGTCCAGGGAGTACGTCAATACCTGAAATACTTCAGGAGAACTAGGTTGAGATAACTGGCTAACGGTGTCTGGAGTTAATGATTTAACATAATGCCAGAGAAAGTTTTCGGTTTCTGACTCACCGTTAAAAAATTCTGAGACTTTATTAGATGGGTTATTCACGTTTTTCCTCCTGTACTACCACAACAGCAGGCAAACTGAATTTCTATCAAACTTTAATCACAGATTATGAATTATCTGTTTAACTTTAACTATTGCTGTTGTGTGCTTCTGCAAACTAATGTAACAGGCTGAAGTTGTGTTGACAGTGGGTGTAACCGTACCAAAGAAAGCGGAAAATATCACCATATTCCTTAGTAGGAGCAAAAGAAAAGGCCGTTCGCTCTCAATACTGCTCGGATAAGACAAATCGATTGGCATTTAAACCCACCAGAGACGTTGCAGTGCAACGGCTCTACATACCCAAAATTATGACGAAAATCCTATCCCTTGCAGTATTGCATTCGCTCCTATTAACTTGCTAAATATTCATTGATACTGAGTTTAGATTTGCGAAGTTTACTTAGGGCTTCCCGTTCGATTTGTCGCACTCGTTCGCGGCTGATGTTTAGTATTTCGCCGATCTTAGCTAGAGTCAGGGCGTGTCCATCATTTAAACCAAAGCGTAAGGATATCACTTCCCGTTGTTGTGGTGTGAGATCTGCCATGAGAGCTTCTAAGTCACCAGATAATGAAGACTGGGTGACGAAATCTTCTGGAGATGCTCCTGGATCTTCTAGCATTTCTCCTAGTTCAGTATCATAATTATCTCCCAAGCGTATATCTAGAGATAGAGGAACACGTGCTTTTTCTAGATACTCTCGTACTTGTTTGGGGGTTAATTCTAATTCTTGTGCTAATTCTGAAACTGAAGGAGCGCGTCCTAATTTTTGGGATAATTGGCGTTGTGCTTTTTTGATTTTATTTAGTTTTTCGGTAATGTGAATCGGCAGGCGAATAGTCCGGCCTTTTTCGGCGATCGCACGAGTGATGGCTTGACGTATCCACCAATAAGCATAGGTAGAAAATCTGTAGCCTTTGGTAGGGTCAAATTTCTCTACACCGCGCTGCATCCCAATGCTACCTTCTTGGATTAAGTCCAGCAAATCGACGTTGCGCTTAATATACTTTTTCGCCACAGAAACCACCAGTCGCAGATTAGCTTCAACCATCCTGCGTTTAGCAATTTCAGCCTCAGCGATCGCTTTATCTAATTCTGTGAGTTCTAAATGCGTCGCTGTCGCCCATTCTGCTAGCGTTGGTTCACGACCTAACTGGTGCTGAAGTAACTCTCTAACCTCACGTAGAGCTGCTGCTCGCTGCACCTGTTTGCCATAAAAAATCTCTTCCTCGTGTGTTAACAGTGGTACGCGACCAATTTCACGTAGGTAAGTCCGCACTAGGTCTGTAGCTGTCTGAGCGGTCTTCATGGCACTACTCTTTAGTAATTCTTAGTTTGGAAGTGGTGTATTTGATAGATGTCAGTGGTTGGGTGTTTACCCAATCAATCGATTTTGGATTTACGCTGCTATTGACACGCCCGGTAAGATGAGGACGACTGGTAGTTTTGATTGTTCTGAGTTATTAAAGGCTACAATCACTTTATTTTTATGCACAAGTATCCACAGTCATAAAGATGGTGTTCTGTAAAACATTTTGCGACTGTTACATTATTAAGCATTGTAACATTTATGATAATTTTTTGACTATAGTACAGAATAGAATTGTGTGTTATTTTTATTAACTTTAGCTAAGTGATTTTTTTGAAATCGTATCTAGAAGCTTATTCCATAACTTTAGCAAGGGCAAGAAATTTTTCTAATCTTTCTTAATAAAACTCAATAATAACTAATAAATTTGTACTTCTTTGTACTTAGTTGGGTAAAGTTTGGGCTTTTAAAGCCCCCACTACATCTGTACCGAGTATCTCAACAAAGTTAAAAACAGAGCGATCGCACTTGTTGATACAAGAGTGCGATCGCTCTTTCTCTTTCTATACTGTCAAAAGCTAATCATAAATCGCAAAAGAACAGTTAATCGCACCTCGATTTTGAGAAGTGCGATCGCCTTTCCATAACTTTAATTCAAACTTTCATCTGCTTGACAATCAAACATAACCATAAGGTTACTTTCAGGTGAGATCTGGCGCAAACGTTGCATGTGTCCGTCAGCGTCAGAGCGACTACGGAAGCGAGCAATAATCTGACGCTCTGTATCAGGGAGTAAACGGGCAATTACCCAGGAATTTAGACGATTTTTGTAGGCAACAGTCTGGGTACTGGTCTTCGGCTCGTTGTATTGTGTATTTTGTGTCATGATTAAGTTATCGATAAAGTGTTTAACAAAGGGCGTTAGTGACTCTCTTGGCGGGGATGCACCGGCGCCTTACTTCTTTGAAGAATTTAACCCCATATCACAAGAATTGTCAATTGTCAATTATCACCATCAACTTAGGCAGTGCGTACAGTCAGAGAAAACGCGCAGGAGTTGTGAAATATTAAAGTAGCAGTTAGACTAAGCACACCTGATATTAAAAATAGGGTTTAGGTGGTCAAGGCTTACAGACTAAGTATGAGAGATTTCATACAGTCTGTTTGTGATGTATCACATTAGTTGTTCGTCTTTAAAATACATAACCAAGATATAATAAGCACACGGAAAAAGAGGAATAAAATTCCATCTCTATTCTGTGAGCCTAATTTATGGGCGTCCATTTTTATATTCCTAGTCGGGAAAAAGATTCAGGAACACCCAAGCAGAAAATTTGGTTCGTATTTCCGCTTACGTGATTTGTATCAAAGCACAGAATTTGGACTAGTGCAAGTAGTTCCTAAGTTATTATGAACTAGAAATATGCCACTTTATAAACTGCCCTTTTTTGTCTGAGTGTATGGGCGTCTCTAAAAAACTATCATTAAAGTTTCTACGAAAATCGCAGAAAACTTAAGGTTATGATAGCTTTTCATGATTTTTTAAAAGCATAAACTCATAAAGTTTCTCATCAAACAAGCTTTTTAAGCTCCTAAAGCAATTATTGCAAATATCTCTACAATCCAAATCATAACCTTCATATCCACAGTTTTGGCAAAATGGCAACTCAAGTAATTTAATGCCACTTATGATGTAATGAAGCTTTCCAGTGAAATGGCAGCGCAGGCTCAAACAAACTTCCACAAGCATGATTTTTCATGCTGTGGAATTTTTCAGAATTTAAAGCAAAAATATGGGAGAAGAAATAGCAATTTCCCTAAAAAATATCTCAAAGTGCTTTAAATGCTATATTCATCCTGTAGATAGGCTCAAAGAAATTTTTCTATCTGGTAAAAGCAGAGCTAGTGAATTTTGGGCATTACGAGATATTAATTTAGAGATTCCGAAAGGTGAAACAGTAGGAATTATTGGTAAAAATGGCTCTGGGAAGAGTACTTTACTACAAATTATTGCTGGCACTTTGACACCAACAACAGGTGAAGTGATAGTGAATGGTCGTGTATCGGCGTTATTAGAATTAGGTAGTGGATTTAATCCTGAATTTACTGGAAGACAAAATGTATTTTTTAATGGCAGATTATTAGGATTAAATCAGAAACAAATTGAAGATAAATTTGACGCGATCGCCAGTTTTGCTGATATTGGAGATTTTATTGATCAACCAGTTAAAACTTATTCTAGTGGGATGTTTGTTCGCTTGGCTTTTGCGGTAGCAGTAAATGTCGATCCAGAAATTTTAATTGTTGATGAAGCGCTAGCAGTGGGAGATATAGTTTTTCAACATCGCTGTATGCGCCGGATGCGAAGTTTAATGGATTCTGGAGTTACCACATTGTTTGTATCTCATGATTCTGGAGCAGTTAAAACATTATGTAATTCAGCAGTAATGATTCATGAAGGTCAAAATTACTTTTCGGGAACGCCTAATGCTGTCATTATTAAGTACATGAAGCTGGTTACAGAAACAGAATTAGGAATAGGCACTAAAAAAGAAGAAAATTCATCTCATAACCAGCACCATTCTCAGCAATCTTTAGTAAAGTCCCAGCCTACTCGCAGAGGTAATCGGAAAGCATTAATCAAAAATATTCAATTACTTAACAAAATTGGAGAAAAATTAGGAGAAACACCGACTATAGGATTTAATGAACAAGTTAAACTAATTGTCGAACTCGATGTCTATGAAACTTTAAAAGCATGTATAGTTGGTTTTTTTATTTGTGACAAAAATGGAAATGAATTAGTTGGTAGTAATACATTTGAAGAAAATTATCCGATTGATAAATTAGAGCCAGGAGAACAGTTAAAAATAGAATTTATATTTCATTTACCATTACGCCCAGGCTCTTATAGTTTGACTGTAGCGGGTGCAGAAAACTATACAGCAATGACATTTGACTGGATTGACAATGCAATGGTATTCCAAGTACTTCCCCCTGATACAGGTAAGCGTATCCATGCTTGGGTAGATCTGCCAATAAGTGTTCAGGTTGAGGTGTCACCTCAGAAATTACCAATGATCAAATAAGAATAGTGTGTTTGTATGATTATTACATCAGAAAAAGATTATCCTTTATTGCCAAGTATAACTATAGAAGAATTAGATGAAAATAGTAGTTTAAAAAAAATGCTCCATTGGATAGGAGAAAATAAACGTGTCATTGATTTTGGCTGCGCTACAGGTTATTTTGCTAGGTTATTAAGTAGCAAAGGTTGTCAAGTTACTGGAATTGAAATTAATCCCAAGGCTGCCAAAATCGCTGAAGAATATTGCGAAGAAGTAATTGTTGCTGACTTAGATTTTGTGACTTTAAGGGATATTTTATCAGGACAAACTTTTGATGTAGCTGTATTTGGAGATATTTTAGAACATCTGCGAAATCCTTGGAGAATACTAGAAGAAATTAAGCAAATATTGCAGCCAGGAGGATACGTAGTTGCTTCTATTCCTAACATTGCTCATGGAGCAATTCGACTAGCTTTATTGCAAGGAAAATTTGAATATACAGAACTAGGTATTTTAGACAATACACATTTAAGATTTTTTACTCGTCAAACAGTTACACAATTATTTGAGCGTTCTGGATATTTTGTTGATACGTATGAACAAATAAAATTACCAATTTTTTCTGGCTCAGACTGGATACCTTATATAGATAAAAATAAAATTGATATTAATATCATTAATACTATTGAACAAGATGAAGATGCTGATACATTGCAGTTTGTCCTGCGAGCATTTCCATTAAGTTTGGAGGGTAAATATTCATCTTTATATCAACAATATTCTCAACTGTCTGAGGAATATAATTATTGCCAAAATCAGCTAAAAGAAATATATGCTGAATTTAAGCGATCGCAGTTTGATTTAGAAGATAAACAAATTCAGTTAGAAAAAACTCAAACTCAATTAGAACAATCTCAATCTCAACTACAAGAAATTCAGCAGCAATGGCAAAATACACAAACCCAGTTACATCAAGCTCATACAGCCTGGGAGCATTGTCAAAACATAATCAAAGCAATGGAAAGTAGTAAATTTTGGAAACTTCGTCAAGCTTGGTTTAAACTCAAAAAAGCTTTTATTTTGCAAAGAGGAAGTCAGCAATGATTAAAGCAAAAGAACACTCTCAATTAATATTGAATCAAAGCAAACTTAACTCTCGCCACTCAGAATTATTAGCAAATCAAACAGACTTAAATACTGAATATATACAAACACAACTAATTTTAAAGTATCATCATATTCATCCTGAAAAAACTTTTTATAAATCCACACAATTAGAACCACAACCCGTCAAAATAAAAGAATCAAATTTAACTATAGATGAAAAAAGACTATTATATATATCTCGCTTAAAAGCCGCAAACTTATGTGAAAAAATGGGTAGTTCTCCGTGGAATTTGAAATCAAATTCTGCATATGATAGGTGTAATAAACCATGTATCTCGGTGATCATTACACTTTATAACTACTCAGAGTATATTTATGAATGTTTAGAAAGTGTTGCGAAAACAGACTTAGCTAACATACCAGGAGGTATTGAAGTCTTAGTTATTAATGACTCTTCAACAGATAACTCAGCTAATTTAGTCGCAGAATATTTGCAACAATCTCAAATACCAATCTGTTTAGTTAGTAAGTGGTTTAATACTGGTTTAGCAGATGCTAGAAACGTAGGATTGAGACTTTCTCGTTCTCCCTATGTTTTTATATTAGACGCAGATAATTGGATTTACCCAAATTGTTTACCTGTTCTTTATGAAACGATTAAATCTTCTCGATGTGCTGCGGTATATGGTGAAATACAAAGATTTGATAACCAAACTAGACAAGAAATTAATCGTATCTCTTGCTATGACTGGGATGTACATAAGTTAGTTAAACAGCCATATATAGATGCTATGGCTCTGTTTAATAAAAATATATTACTCAAACTAGGTGGATATTCTACAGAATTAATTGAATATGGTTGGTTTGGATGGGATGACTACGATCTCTGGTTAAAAATTGCTCAGTCAAACTATTCTTGTAAACTTGTCCCAACAGTACTTAGTTACTATAGAGTGCATTCAGAATCCATGATTCATACTACAAATAAATATGCGCTTAATATAGCTAAATATTTTTGTCACAAATTTAGAAAATTAGCTAATAAATATTATAGCTCAGATATGTGGTTTGGATTTCCTAAGAGTGAAATTTATCTCGAACTAAACCTATCTAGTCAACCAAATCAAAATAATTTAATATTGCAAGAACTGCAATATGCTTATGCTCAAATTGCAGCAATGGAATCAAGTAAGTTTTGGAAATTGAGAAATCAGTGGTTGAAAGTGAAAAAAATGTTAGGTTTAGCAAAAAACATTGAGATTAATTAGTTCTTTGTAATGAGTGCTTTAGTACTATAAATTTAAATGAAAAACTATAAAATTGCAGTTTACATAACCGCTTATCAAGAAAAAGAAGCTCTTCAGAAAACTATTACAGCTATAACAAAACAGTCATCCCCAATTGAAAAAATATTTATAGTTGATAATTCTAAAAGTCAAATAATCGCCAATAATCATCAGGAAAACATAATTGTAGATTTTCATCCCGAAAATATTGGAGTTGCTGGAGGGTTAAAAATTGCTGTTAGTTGGGCTATCCAAAAAGGCTATGATTTTCTTTGGCTGTTTGATCAAGATAGTGAACCGGATGATGATGTTTTAGAAAAACTATTAACTAATTATCAAGATTTATCTCAAAATCAAAACATAGGGATAATTGCTCCTGCAATATTCGATATTAATACAAAACAAGAATTTCCTGGTTATATTTTTTCAGATTATAAGCTTGCGCCTATACCAGGGCTTGCTAAAATTAAAAATATTTATCAATGTGATGCTGTTATTACATCGGGATCTCTAATCAACATCAATGCAGCCAAATATGTCGAACTACCAAGAGTAGATTTATTTTTAGACGCTGTAGATTATGCTTACTGCATGAATTTCCGAAAAAAAGAATATAAAATTATTGTTATTAAAAATGCGATGATGAAACATCGTATCGGAAATTATTCTCAAGTGAAAGATAGATTTAAAAAATATACAAACACATTTAGTACTTTTATTTGTTCTCCTTCTCGCTATTACTATGCTTGTAGAAATCATACTTTTTTTGAAACCAGACTTGTACAAAAAAAATTCTTATATCGTTCAATAGCTTACAGAATCAAAATTTTACTGACGATGATGGAGAGAATTATTCGTTACGAACCAGATTCCGTATTAATAAAATTATGGGCTTGTATCGTGGGAACTTTTGATGGTTTTCGTGGCAAGCTGGGTAAGACTTGGTAAATAATATTTATAGTAAATACTCTAGATGACAAACTAAAGTTACAAGAATGTTTGTAAAATTAATACAGCGATCGCACTTAATCGTAAGCGATCGCTAAAATTCCTCCGTTGTTAAGTAAAGCCAGCAGCACGATCATAATCGCTGTCATCAGATAGAAATGAAAAATTTGAAAAATTTTGATTTACTCATTCCACAACCAGCAACATTGCATGTCCATCAGGGTCTTTAACTAAACAACCCTGCCTGTAAGTAAATGGGCTATCTGCAAGCTGTACAATTCTTGGTGACACAAACTGAACCCCGTTTTGCCGTAGCTTATCCACTAGCTGCTCAAGATTATTTACAACTAGCTCAATTTGCATGTGTGAAATATCGGAACTTTTCCAATCACTCGGTATTGGGCGACCTTTTCCAGGCAAAATATAGTCCAGCATTTCAATTCCTACACCATCTTGAGTTGGTCGCAGATCTGTAATTCGGACTTCGGCTCCTGGTAAATTATCCAGGCGAGTTTGGGTAGGACGCCAGTTGAAACTGCGGCTATCAATTTGCATTCCCAGGAGATCGCGGTAAAAATGTAGACTCTGGTCGGTTTGAAAAACTGCGATCGCACTATGATCAATTCCCAAAAACAAGCGATTCGTGTTTTGATGCCATTTATCTTGTCCTTTATCAGGCGGAAACCAAATTAACTCTAAATCATGACCGTCAGGATCTTTAAACTTGAAGGCGCGGACACCAGCAGATGCTTCATTCCCAGATGATATTGTCTGTGGTTCAACCGATATGGATTCAATTGGAAATGAATGCAAATGAGCATAGGCGCGATCCATATCACTAACCACAATTGCCAAATGTTGAAACCACAGGTCATTACTTTGTGAATCACTGGGGATGGGTTTTCCCTCTACATTGAGATACTCCATTAACTCGATGAGTTCATCTTGTAATCGCAAGCTGACAATGCGAATTTTTGTCCCAGTTACGCCTTCCAAGTCGCTGTAATCCTGTCCTTCAACAGTGATGTCGGAAACGAACTCAAAACTAAGCGCTTGTGTATAAAAATCCAAAGAGCGATCGCAATTTGTGACTGTTAAGCCAATAGCTCTAATTCTTTGTACCTGTACATTGGTTTGACTAGCCATATTAGACACCCTTTGTACTTACTATTTTGATAATAATATTCCCTTGTGGAATCTGGGCGCTTGTACCATCAAAGAAGTATCGGTCAATCCAAAATCGCAAATCGAAACTTCCTACCTATGGCTCGTACAGGTTACACTCTACCAGTATTTGCAGTGGCTGCTGCTAAGGCTGCTTTGCTACATCTAAGTAGCAAGATAAACTCACAGGTATCCGTTGAGATTGATCTGCTACCCACAAAAGCAGAAATTCCCATCTCTCAAGTAGCAATGCTAGAACTGCATAGCGCCCTAGCCATAACACACAGTGATCCTGGTGATAATTTAGACCTAACAAGAAATACACCTATTTGGGCTTGGGTGAGATTGTCACAACGACAGTCTCAAGCTTTGGTTTTGGAAGCTGGTGAAGGTTTGGGAAAAACAGCTGCTGGGGAAGCAGCAATCTATAGCTATGCTCGTCGTTTGTTTGATGCGAATTTACTACCCCTGATTCCTCTAGAGCAAACATTAACAGTATCAATTATTCTTCCCGAAGGTCGCCAATTGGCACAACGCACTTCCAATGAAGCTTTTGGTATTTTAGAGGGACTGTCATTGTTGGGAACTAGTGGTATTTCTCAACCCTTGTCTGTGGCTGATCATCTAGAAGAATTTCGCCAATCATTGCAAACTAAACTCAGGGATTATACTGATTTGGCATTTTGTATAGGTAGTAATGGTATGCAAGTTGCTCAACGTTTAGGTATACCAGAATCAGCGATCGCACAAACTGGTAACTGGATTGGCGCCATGCTTGTAGAAGCTGGACTATACCATGCAACTTCTGTTTTGTTGTTGGGATATCAAGGTAAACTAATTAAGCTAGCAGGAGGTATTTTCAATACTTCCAGTCATTTAGCAGATGCCAAATTAGAAATAATTAGCGCTGCTGTAGTAGCCGTTGGTGGTGATTTACAGGCTGTAGGCGCAGTTTTAGAAGCCAAAACCGCCGATGCAGCACACAAAAAATTAATCGAACTAGGGTTGTCAGAATTAGTATTTGGGAAACTGGCTGAAAAAATTAGTCAGAAAGCCACAGCTTATGTGCAGAAATATGCAAATGTCAGCTTGAAAGTTGGTACTGTATTGTTTGACCGTAAAGGTGAGATTATTAGTCAAGATTCACAAGCAACCGAATTGCTGGATCGGGGATTGGGGGTTGGGGATTGGGGATCGCGGACAAGGGGAGAATAACTAATGACCAATGACAAATGACTAAATGAAACGTCTTCTGATTCTTGGTGGAACGGGTGATGCTGCTGAGTTAGCGGCTAAAGCTTCGGTTATTGAGCAAATAGAGGTGATTACGTCTTTGGCAGGTCGCACTCGTAATCCGCAAGCGCCTACGGGAATGGTGCGGATTGGTGGTTTTGGTGGGGAAGATGGTTTGGTTGAATATCTGCGTGAGGCGAAAATAGATTTGCTCATTGATGCTACTCATCCGTTTGCAGCCCAAATATCTTGGAATGCGGTTAGTGCTGCTACAAGTTGTAATATCCCTTATTTGCTGTTTATTCGTCCCACATGGCTACAAGTTCCTGGGGATGAGTGGATAGAGTTTGATAGTGTGGAAGCTGTTGCGAGTGTGTTACCTGAATTTGCCAAACGGGTATTTTTGACTATCGGTAGACAGCAACTTGCACCTTTCGCCAGATTAGATAATATTTGGTTCTTGATGCGATTAATTGATCCACCTGCGGCTGATGCATTAGTTCCACCAGGGATGATATTGTGCGATCGCGGCCCTTTTTCTCTAGACAACGAACGCCGACTGTTAGTCGAACATCAGATTGATACTCTTGTGAGCAAGAATAGTGGTGGTGATGCGACTTATGCCAAGATAATTGCAGCGCGGGAGATGGGGGTTAAGGTGATAATGGTGAAGCGTCCACCGACTCCACCAGGAGAGAAAGTCAGCGATGTGGAAAGTGCAATGCAGTGGTTAATTAATCAGGTGTGCTAATAGAAGATCTGTGTTCGATAAACAAACACTATTTTTTTGCCTAACTTCCAATGTCCTGCTACAAATTAGCCTTAAGTTGTCGCAATTGCTTCTTCAAATTATCCAATTTACTTTCCCATTGATGTTTTTTCACAGGTGTTGGAATATCTGCTGGTAGTAAAGCTGAATTAAGATTGCGGTAATATTCCCAAATTTCCCAGTAGGGACAACCTGGTTGAATGCAAATACCTGCCCAATGTAAATATTGTAAGGATTGATTTACTGTTGGATCAAATAGCACATGTTCCTGAGTTTGAAAATTTGGAGTTCCCGCCCAATTTCCTGGCGCTTTCTCCTCACGACGAACTATATTAAAACGACGAGGAATGCGCTTGAGAAGCATATAGTTGATAATTGGTTGGTCAGATGTTTTTTGAGAAAAATCAAAGTATTCAGGATGAGCAGCACATTCGGCAAAGGTTTCATACAAATCTTGTTCTGAAATTAGGTTTTTCTTAGAACCCCAGAAACCACCATTAAAAATATCTTTAAGTTGATTTTCAGTAAAGATTTTTTCTTCTAATATTTTTGATGTAAAGACATTCTGAATACCGCCAAAATGTTGATAGTCACAACAAATGAAATCTACTTGATTGAGATATTTGAGGTTATCTATAATTTTTTCAAAAACAACAATATCTGTATCAATGTACAAAAATTCATCAAAAGGGCCAAGCCAACAAGCTTGTTTGCGAAATTGATTCGGTCGCGCGAAGAATTTCCCGCCGAAACTTTCATGTAATTTATGAGATAGTCGGTCAATAAACTCTAAATCTTCATAGATTCCAACTTGATAATGTTTGTTGAGTATGTTGGCAATGTTGTGATAATTGTCATCATAAGGAATCATGACAATTGGTGTTTCTTGGTCATACAATCTGATGCTATTCAGGAGTGCGATCGCATGATCAATCACCTGATCATTGGCAATAATATAAATTCCCCGATTCATGAAATTATACCTCAACTTTGATGCCTAATTTTCTAAAAATCCTTATCGTTAAACTTGGTGGGGCGTTGTAAGCTCTAGCTTTAGTGGTAAACTTGGGTCGTTGTTCTGGCTGATGCAAATAGCGATAGTGTAAGAACAGATCGCGATAGGGAAAATCAATATTTTCACCATCACAAACTCGATTAAAAAACTTGGAAGATAAACCAATATAATGTAAATAAGTTAATCTATTTCCGTGATCATAAAGAACATAATTTCGGTTTTCAAAATGCGGAGAAGTCACACAACAGCCAGTGGCTTTGTTTGGAGGTAAGTTGATCGCAAAATTATAAAATGAGACGTTTGCTCTCATTCTCATATAGTTGAGAACAGATTGATTCGGAGCAGACATATATAAAACATCTGATTCCCCTGCATTTAATTTAGACAGTAACCAATCTCTTTGTTGTGCAGTAAATATACCTCGTTTAGAAGCGTAAAAACCAGAACAGAAAATTTCTGAATCAATTTTTTGTTGACTAAATACTTCTAAAAGCTGAGGAGATTGTAAGTTGTAGATATGAGCAGGGTCTTTATATTGAAAATCATAGACAACAAAATCATGATGTTCTAACTGCTCAAAAATAAAATCTAAAGGCTGCATTACTAACGTATCAGCATCTAAATAAATAAAATTTTCAAATAGGCTATCAGAATCAAACGCGCAGTAACGGCGATTTTCACTTACTCTATAAAATTTTTTTATCCCTCTTTCTTCCCAACTTTGAATAGCAGTTGGATGAGATTGCCATACTTTCAAAGAAAACTCTTCCCAACGAGCAAAAATATCAGATTTTTCTAATAAAGTGACATTGTTTCGAGATGCAACTTCGGCACGAATTCTGTCTATTTGATCATTATATGCAATCACACATACAGGCAAATCCTTACCAGCATTAACTTCTATACTATTTAGTAATGCTACTAATTGGTTATAAACTAAATCATTTGCTAAAGTATAGATTCCATTTTTCATATTTTTATCCTTGCTTGTTCACAAAGTTTGATAACCAGTTGAGCAAATTTAATTCATGTAAAATAATTTGACGAGCTTCAGCTATAGCGTCTTTGGCTTCATACCAAGCATCAGGAGTTTTAGTTATTTCTCGAATATAACTAATACCTTTTTCATCCAAGCTAGGTAAGCGCAAAAAACTACCGGGTGGTAATAACTTATCAGCTGCCGAACCTCCATAGTAAATTGGTAAACACCATGCTAAAAGTGCATCCCATAATTTTTCACTGACATACCAATTATTGCCGCTATAATTTTCAATTGCCAGATTGTAATAGTACGGAGCTATACCATACCATTTGTTACTTAATTCACCTGAAGATTTTACCCAATTTGGTAAATCTCGTCCGTATAAATCAACTAGAATTCCACTAGTTTGTAAAGCTTTCAAAAAATCTAAACGCTGACGATGGTTAGCAGTACGGCTAATTCCAGAAGTAATCCAACTACAATTGGAAATCTTTACTGGCGCTGGCATTTCATTCAAATCTCGAAAAGAATTGGTATGATACCAAATTGCAGGCATATAATCAGGAGTTGGAGCAAAATCATCAGGCCCCGATACATAACCGCAATACTTTTGAGCTTCTTGATAAGCTAGTTTATGTTTTTCGACAACTTCCTCTAGAGGTGGTTCACGTAGTAAATAAATAATTCTATCTTTGGGAAGTTGACGTAGCAAAGTATCAATCTTAATTTCAGAAGTTTGTGGTTTGCGAAAGTTATCTAACAAAGATTTTTTTTCAGTGGGTTTAGGAAAATTAAACTGATACATTAATAAAAAATCTGGCTTAGATGCTAATGATTTTATTTGCATATTTCCCCAAACACCAAACGGTTGTGGTGTTTGTTGCCATAGCCAATCGGCTTGTTTTTCTAATGCGTGATAGCTGCTAATCATGCCAATTGTTTTCATAATAATTAGTGGTTAGTGTTTAGTTGGAGTCTAAGCCGATTAATTCAGGATGTAAAGATTCATCAACATAACTAAGGATTTTGGCGGCGCGATTTTCCCAAGAAAATTGTTTAACAAACTCTAAAATTTCTGGATATCCTGCGACTTTCCGAGGATAATTTTCTATTACTTGCTTTAATGCTTGGGCAAATTTAGTCGGATTATCTGGTTCACACCAAGCAGCGATCGCATTAGTATTTTTAAACTCCATTAATGAAGGAATTTCTGTTGCTACAATCGGATTACCAGAGGCTAAGTAATCAAATAACTTCATCGGTGATGTAAAAGTTGCAGCTGCACCAGAACAGTGAGGATGAGCTAAAACATCAGCTGATTGTAATAAAGATGCTAAATCTTCGTGCAAGATATAGCCTAAAAAGCTGATGTTACCTACCTGTTTTTGTTGTGCTAATTGCTGATAATAAGCAACTTCTTTTGGTTCGCCACCTGCACAAACAAATTCAACATTTACTAATTGTTTGGCAACCTCGATTAAAATATCAATTCCTTTAAATTGTCTTAAGGCTCCTGAATAAATTACTAGTTGTTGACGTCCATTTTTCAGTAGATGTTGCCGCCATTCTATAGCTTTTTCTGGTTGCCTTTCCATAAAAAAACGATTGTAGCCATTATGCAATTTAATCACTTTTTCTGGTGGCATTCCTTTAGCGATCATCCCATCTCTAACTGTGTGGGCAACTGTCACAGCTACTTGAAATAAGGGATGATTTACGATTTCTGGCTCAAAATATTTATCTTCATGGTGATGGTGTTCATAAATAACTGGAACGCCATGTTTGATAGCAGCTTTAATAAAATTCCAGTTCCAAGCATGAACAAGTTTTGTTTGAGAAAGAATATGAAATGGTAAATAATACTTTGTGGCGATGGTATTAGAATTAGTCAACTTTCCTTTGATATAATCAATAGGCCAAGGCATTGGTAAAGGTGCTACTTTTAATTTGTCTTGCAGGTTGTAGTATTTCACAAGTTCTGCTGATGCTTTTATTGGTTGAAAAGGACGAACTAAATTTAAAGGATTAAGTGCAGATAATCCTTTAGAGGGATAAGCTAAAACAGTTGAATAACCTAAATTAGCAGCTCCATTAGCTGCGTTTGTAGACTGAACTAAACTTGCTCCTGGTTTGGGTATTTCATCTATCAAACAAAAGACATAATGTTTTTGAGGAAAAGAAATTTTCATATTTAATTCAGTTTAATACTATCTTCAAAAGTTTCTAAATAATTAAGTAACCGGATGGCAGATTGTAGCGCCTGTTGAATAAATTCATTTTCTTGCTGAGGATCATCTATTGAGTTATTTACAAGTAAGCGCAAATAATTAATGATTTCGTTAATATCTATGTGAAACTTTTTTGCGGTATTAATCAGGTTGGAGTCTTGAGGATTTATGTTCTGATTTGCTTGGTTAAGAGATAGATTTTTCAATGTTGTTTCCATGTTCACGACATCCTCAACAACATCAACAATATTGAGAATTTTCAAAGCAGATTTGTAAGCATCTACAACTAAATCCTGTCTTTCTTGAGGATTATCTGCTAAGTTATCAACTAATAACAGTAGCAAGCCAATCATTGAGTTTAAGCGTGTGCGAAATTCATGAGAAATCCTAATTAAGCCTTCTTGATGTTTGCTGGTATATGCTTGCTGTTCGCCAAATTGCATTAAGTACAAGCGAGAATAATGACCATTTTTTTGTAAGAGTTCTTCATGAGTTCCCACCTCTACTACACGGCCTTGATCTAAGACGGCGATTTGGTCAGCTTTTTGCACAGTAGACAAGCGGTGTGCAATTACTAAGGTGGTGCGATCGCGGCTGAGATCATCTATCGCTTCTTGTACTAAGCGTTCAGAAACTGTATCTAAGGCGCTGGTAGCTTCATCTAATATGAGTATGTCTGGATTTTGTAACAAAGCTCGTGCGATCGCAAGACGCTGTTTTTGTCCACCCGATAACATGACGCCGCGATCGCCAATCAATGTATCGAATCCCTGGGGTAATTTAGTGATAAATTCGTAAGCATTAGCCTGCTGAGTTGCAGTAATAATTTCATCATCTGTAGCATCAGTACGTCCGTAAGCAATGTTGTTTCGTACTGAATCATTAAACAAAAACGTGTCTTGACTAACAATTCCCATCCCTTTGCGTAGAGATGTAATTTCAAACTCCCGTATGTCAATTCCATCAATGGTAATAGAACCGGAAATCGGGTCATAAAATCTCGGTAAAAGGTCTGCTACGGTTGATTTACCCGCGCCAGAAGTACCGACTAAAGCTAATGTTGTACCACGTGGTAGAGATAAATCCACATCTTTGAGTACCATTTTTTCATGACCAGGGTAAGCAAAAGAAATATGGTTAAAACTAATACTTTTATTTAGATTTGTGTAAGTAACACTGCCATTTTTCATTAAAGGCTTATCATCCCGGCGCAGAAAGTCAGCAGTTACTTCTACACTGGTGGTTGCATTTGCAAAGCTATTGCGGAGAGTATTTAACTGAGCAATTAACGGTAATAATCTCAGTAAAATTAATAAATATGTGAGTAATACTGTTGAAAGTGAAGTGATTTCTTGTTTAAAAAATGTGCGGCTTAAAATGACTATTAATAATAAAGAAACAACTCCCATCACCTCACTGATTGGTGCGATCGCTTCCGAATTTATTTGAGAGCGAAAATCAGCTTTTTCACGCTCTCGAATAAATTGTTGAATGCGTTGATATTCTCTTTCTTCGTTACCTGTTGCTTTGACTAACCGAATACCACTGAGAATTTCTAGAATTGCAACTGAATATGCTTTTGACATTTCACTCAGCAGTTTACCAAAAATACGAGAGCGAGCAATTACATACTGATTAATTAACGTTACGAAAGATAGCAAAATAGTAGCGGCAATTGTTAATTGCCAAGAAATCGATATTAGTAAACCCACAAAAACTAAGATAGTAATTCCTAGAATTACTAATTTAACTGTGTTGCTAATAGTAGTTGCAGACCGACCAATTTCTCCACCTAGTCGATTCATTAAGTCGCCAATTTTTATCTTGGCATAATAATCTATATCTATTTCTAGTAATAACTGTACACCTGCTTCCCGCATGTCAGAAGTCAAGCGACGTGATAAATAACTAGATGTTAAAGCACTAGCATAACTCGCTATATTTTTTAAAAAAATTATTAATATAATTGCCCCAGACATTAGCCATAAGCGGTTATTTTCTGACATATTCTCAAACGGAGCTATAATCGCTTTGAGAATAGGAGGAGCGCTGCTAAAGTCTACTTCTTGTCCCACAATTTTTAAAATTACAGGCACAATTAAGGCTGTACCTACTCCATTAAATAAAGCTCCAGAAAATCCTAATACTATTGTTAAAAAAATTAGACCGGGATAGGGTTTAGCAAATCTGAGTAGTAGTTTCCGAGTAGACATTGGAAAATGAAATCAAAATATACTCATTCTTAACATGATTATTGGCTAAATGTTTGAAATAGCTAAAAGTGATGTTTGGAAAAATTAAATAGTTGTAATTTTGCTATCCCGTGTTTTTACGGTTGCATATTTATGTAATTATTGATAACTCCAAATATACTCAATTTTGAGAATATATATTATCAAGACTTACAACCGATCAATTACTGATTTTAAACTAGATGCCATCGCTTCTAGACTATATTTTTCTACGCACCTTTCTCTAGCTCTTTTCCCACATTCATTTGCTGCATCTAAATCTTTAAAAATCAGTTGAATTTGCTTGGCGATTTCTTCTGGAGAATCAGGTTCAGCTAAATATCCTGTTCCACCTAAGATATCGGGAATATCTCCTACTTTGGTTGATAATACAGGTTTAGCCATTGCCATTCCATCTGTTAATTTCAGAGGGAATTGAGCGCGAGTTTCTGGTGTGTCTCGTTGGGGAACAACAACAATATGAGCCGCAGCTACTACATCTGGCATTAAATCAGCTGAAAACTTGGGTAATTTAATTATCCAATTTCCCCATTCTTCTTGAAGTTGACGGTCATAATCATCGTAGGGACTACCACCCACAATCACAAGTTTTAAATCTGGCTGATTGATTTTTTCGAGTGCGATGAGAATATCTTCTAGACCTTTATAAGGTCTTGGCGCACCGGGAAACATCAAGATTTTATATCCTGATAAACCATAACGAATTCTACTAGCATTACTGTCATATCCAGAGGGATCAAATAAACAGGTATCTTTGCCATTGGGAACAAATATACCTCCAAAGCGCTGCTGTAAAAATTGATTATGTACAGTCACAGCATCAGCCTGATTAATTAAACCTTCCATCCATTTCAAATACAAAGGATGATACGGTGATCTTAAAGCACCATTTGATTTAATCAAATCTCTAGCTAATTGTTTGAATGTGGGACGATAACGCCAATCATCACCACCGTACCAACTCATTTCCCAATCATCAATATCTACAATTACAGATCGGCGAGTATATAGTTTCTTTAAAAGCGCAACTCCAAAACTCGCTGGTTGAGGCTTAATTGCATAAATAATATCTCCATCAATATGTTTTAAAATTTGACCTATTGATTTAAAAAAATCTGGATATTTTTTACCTTCTATAATATAAATTTTGGTATCATCCGGAATAGCTGCATACAACTCTTTACCAAATAAAAATCCTAATATTTCTACTTCAAATCCTAATTTTAGTAATGCTTTTTGTAGTAAAGATGCTCTAATATAACCGTCATTGGTTGACAAATTCCAAACTAGTATTGATATTTTTAATTTTTCTTTCATAAATATTCATTTTCCACGCCAGGGATTAGTAATTTGATTAGGGATAAAAACTTGAGCAAATTTATCAAATACCTTTGTGTATACTGAATTAGTAATATTTTTGGCGTATTGGGGTCTGTAGGCGTATGTACAGTGAAGTACTTTAATGTCTTCTTCAATTTGATAGCAGTCTTTCCATTTACTCAAATAGTTATAGGTAGGTGGTAATACCTTAATTTCAGGACGCACAGTTTCAATAGCAGATGCAAAAGCTCCTTGATCTCTTAATAAAAGCTGATCTTGATGATTTTGAATAATTTGAAAATACTTTTGAAATTCCGCAAAAAATTTTTGAACTATTTCATTTTTGCGAAAAGCGATAAAACCACTATTATATTGAATACTAGTTTCTTGCAGTGGTAGACCTACAGATTGTAATATTTGCAAAACCTTGGGTAAATTTTCTTGCTGATTACCTCTGAGTAAATTTGTCGCTTTGGCAATAGCAGGCTGAACATCTTTTGTTAACAACAAATCAAATTCATCTAAATCATCAAATACATCATTGATATTAGTAAGTAAACAAATATCTGAATCTAAAAAAATAGTTTTATTAAATTCAGACAATGAACACAAAGAAACTTTTGCCAACCGCGATGCTAAAACAGTATTTTCATTGCTTGGCGCTGGTTTTAAAATTACATTTTTAAAGGCTGTGAGTAAGGGATACAAAATTTTAGGAACACGATCAACAAGAATAATTATTGGTTCTTGATGAAATTTTCTAATGGCAGCTAAAAAATGAATGCAATCTTGAAATGAGTATAGACCTGTTAAAATAGTGATAAATCCTCTTGTTTTATTTTCCATAATTTAAATTAATAGAATATATTTCTTCGGGGATAATTATGCTCATGGTTATTTCATTCTTGTTTAGTCCGCCAAGAATAAAATAACCATGCTCAAAATTTACCAATGAACTAATCTCAAACGCCCTGTTTGTATATAATCAAATACACGATTAATTTGGCGGCGTCCTCTTTCATCCATTTCATCGTTCGTAAATACGTGAGATGTGAGTAATGCATAATCTTGACGACTCATTTCTCCTGATGTAAGAATCCGATTTACAATTGTTTCTATAGTTAATTCAGATTTTTTTTCAAGAGTTTGGTAGATGGAATTGTTATTCATTTCTATTTGATGGATGCAAATTAATTTCAATATTTACTATTTTTTTATCAACGAAATATAGCCATTAATAACATAATAAAACTATGAATATTAATAGATAAAAGCAAATATTGATTGTGCTTTAGCAATTTTTTTTGTTTTGATTACGCAAAACAACCAACATAAATTTAACTGTATCTTTGCTTTTACACCCAGAGAAATTTTACTGATAAATTGGTACAGTGTTTCTAGTACAAAAACTAATTACCGTAAAATTACGGTTGTTGATTTCCATTTTTTAAAGATTATTCGGGCTATAATGACAGAAATATAAATAGTTTATATAGCTTGTGCTGATCGCCTCAAGCTTTTGTTAGGTATAGGAACCACAGTTAATGCAAGTAATCCGTCTAGAGGCACTTTCAGACAACTACATCTTTCTGTTATGCGATCGCCAACAAAATATCGCTGCTGTTGTCGATCCCGCCGAAGCAAAACCTGTTTTAACAAAACTTCATGAACTTCAAGTAGAACTCGTAGCAATTTTTAATACACACCATCATTTAGATCACGTCGGTGGTAACAAAGAATTGATCCAAAGATTTCCACAGGTAACAGTATATGGTGGAGTCGAGGATCGGGGTAGAATTCCAGGACAACAAGTATTTTTGCAACCAGGCGATCGCGTCGAATTTGCAGATAGAGTCGGGGAAGTGATCTTTGTACCCGGACATACCCGCGCTCACATCGCCTATTATTTTCCTCCTCAGAATCCAGACGAAATTGGAGAACTATTCTGTGGTGATACTCTGTTTGCAGGTGGATGCGGTCGGTTATTTGAAGGTACGCCCACACAGATGGTAGACTCGCTGAGTCAGTTACGTTCTTTGCCTGATTCTACGCGAGTATGGTGCGCTCACGAATATACCTTAAAAAATTTGCAGTTTGCTCTGACTGTAGACAGTAATAATCCTGATTTACAAACTCGTTATGAACAAGTGAAAACCTCTCGCACCAGAAGAGAAGCAACAGTTCCTTCACTTTTGGGCGTTGAAAAACTGACAAATCCCTTTTTACGTTGGGAACAGCCAGCACTACAATCAGTAGTCAACAGCCATGATCCGATACAAACCTTTGCAAGTCTGCGGGGAATGAAAGATAGATTTTAGTTATTTGTCATCGGTGAAAAAACTATTAACTCTGGAAGCTGGACACTTGACAAATAACTAACGACTTTTTCACAACTATGGCTTGCGATCGCACCCTGCATTTCGCTAGGATCTGTAGGCTTATTGGCTATAAGCAAAAGCTTGTTGGGGATAAAGCTACACTATAATTGTGAACTATCTTGCTGAAACCCCAAGAGATTGAGATTTTAAAGGCAACAACAGAAAAAAGAAAAACAATGGCGAAACGCGTACAGTTAGTTTTAACTCAAGATGTCAGCAAGTTGGGTAAATCCGGCGACTTAGTAGAGGTAGCTCCCGGCTATGCTCGTAATTATTTACTTCCCAAAAGTATGGCAACTTTTGCCACTCCTGGTATTCTCAAGCAAGTAGAACGCCGTCGGGAAGTAGAACGCCAACGACAATTAGAACTGAAGCAACAAGCACAAGATCAAAAAGCAACATTAGAAAACGCTGGTAGCTTCAATATTGCAAAACAAGTTGGTGAAAAAGAAGCTATTTTCGGTACTGTCACAACTCAAGATGTAGCCGATGTCATCCAACAAACCACAGGATTAGAAGTGGATCGCCGTGGTATTTCTATACCTGATATTAGCATGTTGGGTACTTACGAAGCAGAAATTAAGCTACACACTGAAGTCATAGCGAAAGTCAACATTCAAGTTGTAGCAAGCTAAATCAGTGAACAGTTATCAGTTATTGCTGGTAACTGCGAAATATATCTTTTTGGTGTGAAGACGTTGCATTGCAACGTCTTTATGCATTCAACAGGTCAAAATTTTGGACTATAAGAGAATATAGTCACAGTCACATTAATCTAATATCTAAAATTTTATATGTCTGAAGAACTAAATTTTCAAGCAATAGGTAGCGATCGCCTACCTCCGCAAAATATTGAGGTAGAAGAAGCGATATTGGGAGGAATTTTGCTCGACCCGGAAGCAATTAGTAGAGTGAGCGATCGCTTAGTTGCAGATTCTTTTTATATTAACGCCCATAAAGATATCTATAAAGCTGCTGTTGTTCTGCACAATCAAGGTAAACCAACAGATTTACTGTCAGTAACCAGTTGGTTAGCTGACAATGACTTATTGAATCGTGTTGGTGGTAGAAATAAATTAGCTTCCTTAGTCGATCGCACAGTTTCAGCTATTAATATTGACGCCTTAGCCTCATTGGTGATGGAAAAATATATGCGGCGTCAGTTAATCAAAGCTGGTAATGAAATTGTGCAATTGGGTTATCAAACAGAAAGCGAATTACCAGTAATTCTCGATCAAGCAGAACAAAAAATATTCGCGGTTACTCAAGAACGTCCTCAATCAGGTTTAGTTCACATTTCTGATAGTTTGGTTAATGCTTTTGAAGAAATCGAAACTCGTCATCAAGGTGTTTCATTACCAGGTATTCCCTGTGGATTTTATGATTTAGATGCTATGACTAGCGGCTTTCAGCGTTCTGATTTAATCATTGTTGCTGGTAGACCGTCAATGGGGAAATGTCTCGGCTGTGATTCTGAAATTGTTTTGGCAGATGGACAAATTACAACTATTGAACAATTGTATAAACAACGTCGTGGCTCGTTATTGACGTTGAATGATAATTGGAAATTTAGCTTTACCCAACCATCTGCATTTGTAGATGATGGCATCAAACC
This sequence comes from Pelatocladus maniniholoensis HA4357-MV3, assembly GCA_019359115.1. Taxonomy (GTDB): domain Bacteria; phylum Cyanobacteriota; class Cyanobacteriia; order Cyanobacteriales; family Nostocaceae; genus Pelatocladus; species Pelatocladus maniniholoensis. Next base: position 20,547 of record JAHHHW010000117.1, on the reverse strand, counting down.
TGTTTTCCGCGTCACAACTCGCTTGGGTAGAACAATTGAAACAACAATTACCCATCCATACTTAACTATTAAAGGCTGGCAAAGATTAGAAAATTTGCAAGTTGGTGATCAGATTGCTGTACCCCGCAAAATAGATGTATTCGGCACAAAAACCATCCGCGAATGTGAAGTTAAGTTACTAGCTTATTTAATAGGTGACGGCGGTTTAACTAATAGCACTCCACGATTTACAAACAGTAATCCATTGCTGCAAACAGATTTTTCTCAAGCGGTTGCTGATTTTGGTGGTTTGACTGTGCGATGGGAAACTTCTCAAGGACAACGCACACCATCACTTTGTGTTCGAGGAGATTTAGAATTTATTACTATTCAGAGACAGCTGTTTTCTCAACGCTTAAAAACTTTAGTTCAATCTCAAGGTTTATCGGTTAGAAAATTAAGTCTTGAACTCGATGTAAGTCCAGCTTTATTTTGTATTTGGCAACAAGGACAGTGTGTACCCAATGGTGATAGTTTTAAACAATTGTGTACGCTTGTACAAATTCAACCAGAAGAATTTGCACCTTATGGGTTTCCTAGCATCAGCAAGACTAGCCGCAATGCTCTGACAATTTGGTTAGAAAAATTAGGTTTATGGGGTAAAGATGTCCATACCAAAACAATACCAGAAATTGTTTTTCAATTAGAGCGATCGCAATTAGCTTTATTTCTCAATCGTCTCTTTGCTACAGATGGATGGGCAGCATTACTTACCAGTGGTCAATCACAACTAGGTTATGCCACAGTCAGTGAGAAATTAGCAAGACAAATTCAACATTTGTTATTAAGGTTTGGAATTATTGCTAGGCTGAAAAAACGTGCTGTAAAATACAATAATACTCGCAGACAAGCTTGGCAATTAGATATCACTGATGCTTTATCAATCAAAACATTGATCTCAGGAATTGGGATTTTTGGCAAAGAAGCTGCATTAGCAAAAGTTGCACAAGCAATCTCGCAAAAGAGATATCAAACTAACCGTGATCTAATTCCCGTAGAGATTTGGGAACAAATATCATTAGCTAAAGGTAGTGAATCTTGGAGTAATTTAGCCAAGCGTGCTGGGATTCAAGGATATACAAATATGCATGTTGGCAAACGTGCTTTAAAAAGGGAGCGCCTCTGGATTTTAGCAACTGCTTTAGAAAATTTACAACTACAAAATTTGGCTACTAGTGATATATATTGGGATGAAATTGTTTCTATTGAATCAATAGGTTATAAGCAAGTTTATGACTTAACAATTCCCAAAACACATAATTTTGTTGCTAATGATATTTGTGTTCACAATACAGCCTTCTGCTTGAACCTTGGTTATAATGTCGCTGCTTTATATAAACTACCAGTTGCAATTTTTAGTTTAGAAATGTCTAAAGAACAATTGGTACAGCGATTAATCGCGAGTGAAGCAGAAATCGAATCTGGTTATTTGCGGAGTGGGCGCATCAGCCAAGCTCAATGGGAACCTTTAAGTCGTGCAATTGGTTTGCTTTCAGAAATGCCAATTTTTATTGATGATACACCGAATATTACAGTTACAGAAATGCGTTCTCAAGCACGACGTTTGCAAGCTGAAGTTGGTTCAGATTTAGGATTAATTATAATAGATTACTTGCAATTAATGGAAGGAGCAGGTGATAATCGTGTGCAAGAATTGTCGAGAATTACTCGTAGTATTAAAGGTTTAGCTCGTGAATTATCGGTTCCAGTCATCGCTTTATCTCAGTTGAGTCGAGGAGTAGAAGCGCGGACAAATAAACGCCCTATGATGTCTGATTTGAGAGAAAGTGGCTCCATAGAACAAGACGCAGATTTAGTAATCATGTTGTACAGAGATGAATATTATAACCCCGACACTCCTGATCGAGGTATTGCAGAAGTTAATATTACCAAACATCGAAATGGACCAACTGGAACTATCAAACTTTTATTTGATCCACAATTTACGAAGTTCAAAAATTTAGCTAAACCGAATTATTAATTGTTAGTGGTTAGGAAGTACTCCCACTTCTCCCTTTGTTCCTCACCTCTTCGCTTGATTTATACTTCAGGATTTCCTCTAATTCATTAGGGTTTATACGCTGCGCTTTATTGCTGACGATAGCAAACCACATTTCATCAAAAGAAATTCCACGCTTTTTGGCTAGGTATTTTACATGCTCTTTAATTGTTGGTTCTTGCTCTTGTAATTTTAAACAAAGCAGGCTTTTTCCATGCTGAACCTTGGTCTGATCGTTAATCCATGAATCTACACAAAGTAAGTCATCGTAATATTCTCCAAGAGCCGGAATAGCAAGCCTTTCATCCTTTTTGGGGTTCATATGCTTAATCTATAGTTTTTATCTTGAGCGCTTTCTATTTTTCCAAAATTGCCCCATATTTGCCTCATCAACACAAATATTTACAAATATTTAACCCATATTTGGGTACGAAGTGTCCCAAAGATGCCCATAAATGATAGTATTCAAATGGGATTAACCAACTTGAACAAGAATTTGGTGGAGAATGGGAGTTGATTGCTACATACGATGTTGGAGTAAGTAGTCCAGAAGGTTCACCCTGGCCAAGCACTCCTCGATATAGATGTGTTTTCAGGAAGAAGTAAATTAGGAGTAAGACATGAATACTGAAACATGGACTTGGTATTCTTGTGCAATGAAGTTTTATCAAGATGGGAAAACACACATACCATACATGGATGGGATGTTCAGTACACTAGACCCGAATAACTTGGAATTTGGTTTCTCTAATCTTTTAAATAGTTATTACAAACCTACAAGGTATATAGAAGCTGAAAACAAGTTTATTTATCAAGGAGTACGTATAGCAAGAACTCCAGAGACAGAAGCTGAATTTGAAGAAGTTGAACAAAGTAGAAAAGAGTTTGAAGCTACTGATAGGCTCTTAGAAATTTGGCGCTACTCATTTAAGATCAATACTAGTGAATGAAATCGAAACCAATAACAAGTTTGCAAACTTAAGAGTACTGTACAAACGAGTGGTTAGTGGTCAGTTGTTGGGTATTTAAAACCAACAACCAACCACCAAAAATTAACTAACTTTTAATAACTCCACATCAAAAATTAAGGTGGCGTTAGGAGGAATAACACCGCCAGCACCACGAGCGCCATAACCTAACTCAGGAGGGATGATTAACTGACGACGACCACCTACTTTCATAGTACTGAGTCCTTCATCCCAACCTTTGATGACTTGTCCCTGACCAATTTTAAACTTGAAAGGTTGGTTGCGATCGCGTGAACTATCAAACTTTTTACCGTTTTCCAGGGTACCAGTGTAGTGAACTGTAACTGTTTGTCCTGGTTGAGGAGTCGCCCCACTCCCCTCTTCTAACTCAATGTACTTCAACCCAGAAGGGGTAGTAACGACGTTAGCATCAGAGTTAGCATCAGCCATAAAATCGCTCGCAATCAAAGTATTGTTCTCAATCATTGTAGTGGGTGCTGGTGTGTCGTCTTTGAGTTGGACAGCGATCGCAGACTCTTGTTTACTACCGCCAATTTGCGCTAATACCAAAACAACAACACAGACCAGCATGAAACCCACGCTGAGTAAAATTGCTTTCAAAATAAGCCCTCCCTACTTAGCTTGTTTGAAAATTTAGCACAATCAGTAGGATAAAACTCAGTTTAAACCAGAAAGCACACCGAGAGAGAATCTTAGATTTTAGAATTTTAGATTTTAGAACTTGGATTTTAGATCGCCAATTTGCTAAATTATTAGTTTTTAATTGCACCATTAACCATTAGCAATGAGGCTCTAACGCCAGAGTTTATTTTCTAAATCTCGTATCTGACGCTCCAATCGGTCAATTCTACCCCGTAATTCATCCACTTCTGATTGACGCGCAACGCCCAAATCTTGCATCATATTTCGCATTTGTCGTTGCATGTTAGTTTCCCAGTTACCTTGCTCAGATTTTAACTGGTCTACCATATCATCCATCACTGCTTTAGCTTGCTCAGGATCAAGTTTTCCATCCTTGACTAACTGATCGCTCACTTGTTTCATTTTATCTGCGACCAAGGATGTTGTACCAATACCAAGCATTAATAACTGCTGCATCCAGTTGTTGCTGTCCATACCTGATTCCTATTAATCTTTATCTCACTAGAAACAAGAACCTTACTTTTGCATCTAGCCATTAACCAATGCTGCAAGGATAATTACTCTAGACTATAGCTCTATTCTGACAAACGTACATAGGGATTCAAAGGAGTGATTATCGAACTACTGCGGGTGAAAGTACCACCTGAACACCGAGAACAATACATCCAAAAGGACGCCGAAATTTGGACAGCAGCACTTGCTGGTTATCCTGGTTTCCTTGGGAAAGAAGTTTGGATTAATCCCCATGACACAAGTGAGGTTATTTTAATAGTGCAATGGGCAACAAGGGAACAATGGAAAGCTATACCTCAAGCTGAAATAGATGCTATTGATGAAAAATTTAATCAAGAATTTGGATTTCAGTCTCAAATAGTAGAGTTGTATGAGTATCAAGTGCGAAAATTTCCACAAAATTAAATATTTTCAGCTTGTTTTAATTGATACCTACAAAATACTTGGGATAAGTAGGTAGGTGTAATTAAAGATAAAATAAAACCTCACCCTGCCTCCGGCTTCCCTCTTCTTACTAAGGAGAGGGATTGAGGGTGAGGTTTTATATTTAATTTGACCCACTTACTTACTCCCTATAGATTAGCTTCATTGGCTTGCTGTAATCGCTTTCGTTTTAATAGCATCCTCTGTGTAATATCTTCAATCAGGATAGTTAGATAAATTTTATTTTCTTTTTTCCTAGATTTTCTAAAAATATATATATCAATATATATCTCAGCTTTTTGTTCTGAGAATCGATGAATCTCTTCTAATATAAACAGTTTTTCATGACCTTCTAAAATTGATAATAGTAAATCTTCTAGACCAACAAATTCAGGGAAAGCAAGCCGCACATCTTTTCCTGGTATCGCGTCTTGAGGACAATAAGCAAATCTTTTTACTTGTTCAGATGTATCTGTGATGTAAAAGTTTTTATCTACTTCCAAACTTGCAAATCTAGTTGAAAGTTTTTGTTTGTAAAAAAAAAGATCTAACACCTGGTATTTCATTACGATTCGGTTGTAGATATGGCTTTCCAGTGAAAGTTGTGAATCTGGATAATTTTGCTGTCTATAAAACCCTAATAGTTAAAAATCTCAGATTAAAAAATATTCTATAGTAAAAAATAATGTATTATTTTTTACTTATGACTTGGTATTACTACTTCTGATATTACAGCCACAATTGAAAGAATGTAAACATTCACAGGGAATAGGGGAGCGTCGCCCTGTAGAGGGATGGGGTATCTCGCGGAGGTAAGATGAGAAAATTCTTTGCAATTGAGAGTTTGAAACACTTTGGGGTTTATGATTCAAAGAAACAGGCTTTTTGTGTGATTGCAACACAAAGCAGACTATTTGAGCAACTTTACTGATGAATACGGCTGTAAATAATACTCCAGGATTTGCTTCGCGCTTGGTAAATGGAGTACTGGCAATTAAGCCATTGTACAACCTTGCCAAGCGCCAAGCCCGTCAAATGATGATTAAACGGGCAGAGAAAATTGGAGTGCCTTGGAGAAAACAAGTACAGGCACTGCGATCGCATAATTGGGAAAGGGAACTAGCAAAAGTACAAAATCCCCAGTTCAAATACCCAAAATACTACGTCACTTCATTTCACGCCTACGACAAAGGCAATCTCAGCTGGGATGCAGCCCTAGAAGTAGAAGTTGCTGCTTACGCAGTTCACGCTAATATCTGGGCTGGTGCAGGAGCAAAAGGTGATAGCCAGCTACGTCAGAGTTACCATGATATTCTCAAGCAGCAAATTCTCACCCCACCACAAAATATCCTCGACTTGGGGTGCAGTGTGGGTATGAGTACTTTTGCCTTACAAGAAATGTACCCCCAAGCCCAAATCACTGGTTTAGACTTATCTCCTTACTTCTTAGCAGTTGCCAACTACCGAGCGCAACAACAACAACGCCAAATCAATTGGGTTCACGCAGCTGCTGAATCAACTGGCTTACGTGACGCCTCTAGTGATTTAGTCTCCATTTTCTTGATGTGTCACGAATTACCCCAGTTACCAACTCGGCAAATTTTCACAGAAGCAAGACGTTTACTGCGTCCTGGTGGACATTTGGCAATCATGGATATGAATCCCAAAGCGGAAGCTTATCAAAAAATGCCTCCTTATATTTTGACACTGCTCAAAAGTACCGAGCCATATTTAGATGAATACTTCACTCTGGATATTGAGCAAGCAATAGTAGAAGCGGGTTTCCAAATTCCTACGATTACTCGCAACAGTCCCCGTCATCGCACTATTATTGCTCAGTTCATTGGGGAGTAAATTTATATTAGCTCACGGTTTGATGTTCTGGTTAAGATGGAAAATGTTCTCAGGATCATACTGCTTCTTGATCTGTACTAAGCGATCATAGTTAGCTCCGTAAGCTCCTGCGATGCGATCGCCTTCTTCTTCGGTCATGAAGTTCACATAGGCCCCAGCAGATGCGTAAGGTGCAGAAGCTTGGAAAAACTCCCGCGCCCACGCAATGCATATCTGATCCTGTGCGGCGTCATCCCATCGTCCATGCACGTTAAGCACAAACTTTGCATCTCGATGATAATATGCTGTAGCATCTGCCGAGACGCGGTTGGATGTCCCGGCAATCAATCCTATGAAGATTTCGCATTGGGGTGAGGGTAATTTGCCTACAAATTCTGCGATCGCATCCAGCGCTTTATCCTGCAATTCTGTAAAATTATGAGATTTCCAGTAGTTCCTAGCACCGCGTGTTAGTAAGGGGTCAAATGCTTGCTGCCATGCTACATAGGGTTGAGCAGCGATGTGTTCCCCATAGGCATCACCAAAACTGCGGAGAGGTTCAATCAGTTTCTCACCCTCTGCAATATCACCTGCATAAAAGACAGCCAGCACGACGACCTCTTGGCCATGCACATGCTCAGGTAGAAAAGGCAATGGTGGAGCTTTGCGAAGTACCACCCACACATTTAATTCTTCGGGGGCTGATTCAACAAATTTCCGATACTGTGTTAGCACCTGTTTAGCCTGACTAAACGGAAAAACAATCAACCCAGCCAATATTTCCGGCCCTACAAGATGCAGATCGAATTCAAACTCAGTGACTACACCAAAGTTACCGCCGCCACCGCGAATCGCCCAGAAAAGGTCAGGGTTTTCGGTTTCGCTGGTTCGGATCTTATTCCCGTTTGCCGTGATCACTTCCGCAGAGATAAGATTGTCGATGGTCATGCCGTACTTACGAGTCAACCAACCAAAACCACCACCCAAGGTAAGACCTGCTATGCCCGTCGTGGAATTAATTCCCACTGGAGTCGCTAACCCATGTATCTGTGCCACTTGATCAAAATCACCTAGTGTAGCACCTGGTTCGACATACGCACGCCTGTTTTGAGCATCAACGCGAACATTCTTCATATTTGACAAATCAATCATCACGCCGCGATCGCACACAGCGTTCCCAGCGATGTTATGTCCAGCGCCCCTAATTGATATTTCGAGTCCGTTCTCTCGCGCAAACAAGATTGCATGAGAAACGTCCGAGGCTTCTGCACACTGGACGATGACAGCAGGTCGCCGATCAATCATTGCATTCCAGATTTCGCGGACTTCGTCATAATGCGGATTGTCAGGAAGTACCACATTACCCTTCACATTGGTCTTCAGCTTCCCAAGCGTCTCATTCAGCAATTTTGTCATGATATTTCTTCCTACTAGTTTAAAAGTTATGCATAGGTCAGCAATGCAATCTCTTATCTTTCATGCAGTGTCAAACTTTTTGTCTCCAAGGTTTTCTGTGATTTTCTCAATGGTGTCGAATATCTAAGGCAATCTAAATTTTTTTTGTAAAGACAATTAGCTTGACCAATGATTCTACAAGCCCTCGGATTGATCCGTGGAATAAATCGAAAATCCAAAATCCTGTTAGAGGATGACCTGATTCTGTCTAATCCCGGATTTGTTGTGCTATTGGCATCACCAAGCTTGGCATATAAAAGCACGAACAGTCGTTTTTATGTGTCAATATTGATTATTACGACCGTTCGTGCTATTGTCAAGCCATGAGTAATATTTCGTCATTAAAAACCAGTTTGGAAGGTAGCAAGCCTCGCCGCTCAAAAGGTCAAGCCAGTCGTGCTACTATTTTGCTTACTGCGGCGAAGTTGGCAACAATAAAAGGACTGAATGGTTTGTCGCTTGGGACTCTAGCTGCTGAGGTTGGGATGAGCAAGAGTGGACTCTACGCGCACTTCAAAGACAAAGAAGAACTAGAGTTGGCGACGATCGAAACAGCAGCCATAATTTTTGAGAGTGAAGTACTCCAGCCTGCGATGCAAGCACACGCGGGAACTGAGCGGCTGAAAGCAGTGGCTAATTCATTTCTTTCTCATCTCGAACGCAAAGTTTTTCCAGGTGGGTGTTTTTTTGCCGCAGTCGCTGCGGAACTCGACACACGCCCCGGAGCAGCCCGCGATCGCGTCGTCGAAGTACTAGACAAGTGGTTTTCATTATTGAAGCAATGTATCCTTGATGCACAGGTTCTCAGCGAAATAGATCCCAACGCGGACGTTGCTCAGACAGTTTTTGAAATCGAAGCTATGCTTTTGGCTGCAAATTCCCTGTTTGTGATGAGGAATGACCCGATTTATCTGACCCAAGCGCGCAGGGGGATAGAAAATGTATTAGCACGACTCGCAGTTAACGCGGAGTCGAAAAGTTGAATGTGGAAACCCGGCCAGGTATATTTATATGCGCTGTGGTTGCTGTTTGATCACCAGGGCGATGCCACTGAGGACTGCAACCGTTGCTAACCCTAACCGCAAAGTCATAGATTCATTCAGAAATATAATAGCTCCGACAGCCGCCAAAATCGGCACACTCAGTTGCACTGTAGCCGCCTGAGTCGCTTGTAAGTGCGGTAATGCACGGTACCAGATGGCATAGCCAATCCCAGAGGTAATCGCTCCGGAGGCGATCGCATAACCAACTCCAGGTAAATCTAACGTCATTTGTGGATAAGTGATTACACTCAAACCGATTGCAAACGGCACCGCCCGCAGGAAATTGCTGGCGGTGATCTGGGTTGGATTTGCAACCCCTTTGCCCAACAGAGAATAAATACCCCATGCGACTCCAGCTACCAGCATCAGGAGTGAGCCTTGTAGTAGTGGCGTTGTCAGTCCCGGCAGCAACAACCCAATTAATCCAGCCACAGCCAGGATCAGCCCGATGCTCTGTAATCGTCTTAATCGTTCTCCTGTCCACAACCCATAGCCAATCATGGTGATTTGTACTGAGCCAAACAGTAGTAAAGCTCCTGTTCCGGCTGGCAAACTGACATAGGCGATCGCAAAGCAAGCGGCGTAGGCAAACAGAGCCATTGCTGCCAACCAACTACCTGCCTTGGCGTTTGTCTCTCCCCGCAGTCGGACAATCAGCCACAGCATTAAAGCACCGGAGATCAAGCGAAAGGAAGTAAAGCTAGCAGCATTGATGCTGGTGTGTTTTAGTGCCATGCGGCACAGCAGAGAGTTACCAGCAAAAGCAAGCATGGCAAAAATGATCAGCACTATTGTGCGTGGAGGAGACATGACAGTTGGACTACTGGACATACTTTTGGACTATCTCGTCAAACGATTACTTGGACAACAGGCTGGCGGATCGTTCTTTTTAAGCTGACGGCTGAACAGGTGTTGAGGGCTGGTAGGTAAAATCACCATGAGATTTTGGTAAAGTGGCAGGGTTACTGATTGAAGATTGGACAGTTTAAGTCAACAGCCTACCCCTACCCTCTTATACCTTTTTTACCGAGTGCTTGATATATCTTTATTTCTGTGGGCAGTTGTATCCCCTTTGTTGCTTTTGATTTTCTATTATTGGCGCTTTGCCAATAGCCCATCCCTGATGCGACTGCTGTTATTTTTTATATTTGGGGCAATATCTGGTTTTATAGCTTTGAGTTTAGAGTGGCTTGTGGAAACACAACTCAACTCGTTTGCAGCTTGGCGACAAATTAGTCATACTCTTACGGGTGTTGCCCTGCGACAATTGTTAGAGGTAGGGCCGATAGAAGAAGGTTGTAAGTTAGCAATAGTTGTTGCTTTGGGTTGGTATTTTCAGCGTCGTCAATATCGCTTACGCCCTAGTACAGTTTTCATCTCTACCATAACCGTTGCTCTGGGATTCACCGCCGAAGAAAACTGGATTTATTTTGTTAACGATACAGCATCAATTTTAGAACGGGCGATCGCAACACCAGTTCACGCCATGTTCTCTGCACCCTGGGGCTATGCCTTAGCATTATCGTTTGGAAATAACACTCGCTTACGCCGATCTCACCCGAGTGTTACTAAAGCTTGGCTCAATTCTGTGATTTGTCATGCTATAGTCAATATTCTATCTACTGCTTGGCGTTATCCACAACCGTTGTCTTTCCTCAGCTATGCTTTATTTCCCTTTTTGTTGTGGATGTTTTGGCGATTAGAATATTTACTGCGAAAAGTCCAAAGAATATTAACCATAACTTTGATTAGTGGTTACACATCACAACAGCGTTTTTGGCAGAGGGGTTTGGTAGTATTTGCCCTGATGTTGGGTGGTAATGCACTTTTTGGATTATTTCTCTTGCTAAGAAGTCTTAATTATCTGAGTTCTACACAGTTTTTTGAACTTAAGATCTTGTGGTTTATACTTAGTCGCTTCTTACTTAATCTTCTTTTCGGACTATTAGCGTGGAAAATTTATTACTACTTGCGAACTCAAGTTCGTAGTAGGCGCTTTAGCGCTTATATATTTAAGGATTAAAGTCCTTACTACGAACCTAGATTAAGCTAAATATGCGCTAAAACTGGCTGATTTTCTGCAATATTGACAGTGTTGGATTCTGTTTGTGTGCAGTAAATTTCACAAGAATTATTCGGACTTTCAATTAATTTGATTTTATAAAGTTTGGCTCCCAATTTCTGAATAGGCGATCGCAATAAATTACTGATGTGAAGTGCAATATTTTCAGCAGTAGGCACAATTTCTGAAAAATAGGGAATATCTTTGTTCAAGAAGGTGTGATCAAATGGCTCAACCACATAGTCTTCTATGACTTGATTCAAAGCACCTAAATCCACAATCATGCCAGTGCGTGGATCTATTTCCCCTTGCACTGTCACTTCTAAATGATAGTTGTGTCCGTGACCGTTGGGACGAGCACATTTACCATAAATCTCAAAGTTATCTTGTTCGCTAAGATCTCGATGCGCTAACCTGTGAGCAGCGCTAAAGTGAGTACTGACACTGAGATAAGCTTCCATTCCGTTTCCCATATAGTCTGCCCAAAGTTCAGGATTTTCAAATAGCTGCACACGGACTAGAGGTAAATGAGGTGCTAGCTTCTGCCAAATCACCCTTGCAATATTTTCTGTAGTAGGCAGAATTTGCTGAAATTCTGCCCACACATCGTTGAGATAGGAAAAATCTAGTTGGTTAGTTACTTCTTGCCTAATCACATGTTTGACATCAGACAAGTTCAGCACCATGCCATATTGATCTAATTCCCCAATCAGGGAGACAAATAAGACATAATTGTGTCCATGTCCCGGAAAGCCAGAGCAAGCACCAAATTTCTTTAAATTCTCAGCTTCACTCAATTCTGACAACCAATAGCGATGACTGGCCGAGAACTGAGCGCGGCGATTAACAATGCATTGCATGAGTATAGTGGGAGCATTATTTAACATTTCTTAATATTTTAACGCTTCCAGTGTCAATAATTTTGCGATGAGAAGCTATCATTGCCCAATCTTTTTGCCAAAAGTTGGAGTTATTACCTTTTATGGCTGCTTAAAGCTAAATAAACTTATGTAAATCATATTGAAGTATGTAAACTGTAAGCGCAGTTTTCCAGGTAGTTTAAAAAAGGCAAAAAACTATGTAAAGCAGAGCGAAATTGTTGAGGTCCGTGACTGAAATGACAAGAAAAATTTTGCTTGTTGACGACTGTCTAGAAGACCGAGCAATCTACCGTCGCTACCTATTGCAAGACAAGCAACACACATACAATATTTTAGAAGCCCAGACTGGGGAAGAAGGACTTCAATTGTGTCAGCAGCAATTTCCTGATGTGATTTTACTCGATTATCTGCTGCCAGACATGGACGGATTAGAGTTTTTAACACATTTGAATACTCAGTTGGGTCAAACAAACCTTCCAGTGATTATGTTAACGGGTCAGGGAAATGAACAAATAGCAGTACAAGCGATGAAAAAAGGTGCTGCTGACTATTTAGTTAAAAGCCATACAACAACAGTCAGTCTCAGTCTCACTATTCAAAATGTATTAGAAAAAACTAGCCTAGTTGGACAACTAGAGGAGAGTGAAGGATTTTTTCGAGCTACATTCAACCAAGCAGCAGTTGGTATCGCTCACGTAGGAATAGATGGACAGTGGTTGCTGGTTAACCAGAAACTTTGTAGTATTGTGGGTTACACCCATGAAGAACTAAATCGGCTAACTTTTCAAGACTTAACACACCCCAATGATCTCAATTCTGATTTAGAGTATATTCGCCTTTTGTTGACTGGGGAAATCCAAACTTACTCAATTGAAAAACGTTATATCCGTAAAGATAAAACTCTGATTTGGATTAATTTGACTGTTTCCCTAGTCCGTAAACCCTCTGGTGAGCCAAAATATTTTATTTGCGTTGTTCAAGACATCAGCGATCGCAAGCAAATAGAACAGCGATTGCAAGTTGCTCATGACCAATTAGAAAGACGGGTATCGCAACGAACTGCTGAACTTGAACAAGCACAAACCAAACTCAGCCATATTATCAACAGTGCGATCGCTGCCATTATTAGTTTTCGGGTTTTTGCTAATCGCGATTGGGAGTATGAATATTTTTCTACAGGCTGTGAAACCATCTACGGCTACACTCCCCAAGAATTTATGGCAGACAAACACCTCTGGATGTCGCGGGTGCTACCAGAAGATAGAAAAACAGTTATTATACCACTTTTTGAGTATTTCTTTGCTGAAGGCTCGACTAAAATAGAGTATCGATTTTGTCATCAGGATGGTTCTATACGCTGGATTGCCAGCACTTATACCTCTCGTCGTGATCAAGTTAAAGATTGCTGGATCATTACGGCTGTTAACACTGATATTAGCGATGCCTTACGGCAAGTCGCTGCGCGTCTACGCAAACAAGCAGAACAGAAAATTCGTGAACAAGCTGCTTTGCTTGATGTCGCATCGGATGCCATTTTTGTTCGCGATTTACAACACAATATTTTCTTCTGGAACCAAGGCGCTGAACGTCTTTACGGTTGGCAAAGTGCAGAAGTACTGGGTAAAAAAGCGAATGAGCTTTTTTCTGAAGAGAGTTTCCCTCAAGTTGGATCAGCCATGAAGACTTTGATGGATCAGGGTAAATGGCAAGGTGAATTAGAACATACTACAAAAGATGGTAAAAAAGTCATTGTCCAAAGCCGTTGGACACTAGTGCAAGATTACACCGAACAACCAAAATTTATTCTCACCGTTAACTCTGATATTACTGAGAAAAAGCAACTTGAAGTTCAATTTTATCAGGCGCAACGCCTAGAGAGCCTCGGTACCCTAGCAAGTGGTATAGCCCATGACATGAATAATATCCTGTCGCCGATTCTGACAGTTGCTCAACTGCTACCACTGAAACTTCCCAATCTAGATGATAAAAATCGCCAACTACTGAAAATATTAGAAGATAACTCAAAACGTGGTGCTGAACTAGTTAAGCAAATTTTGTCTTTTGCACGGGGAGCAGAAGGTAAGCGGGTTCCTCTACAAATAAAACACCTAATCAAAGAACTTGAGCGGATTGTCAAAAGCACATTTCCCAAATCAATTGAAATTTGCACCAAAATACCACAATCTCTTTCTACAGTTTTGGCAGATTCCACCCAAATACATCAGGTGTTGATGAACTTATGTGTAAATGCTCGTGATGCCATGCCCCAAGGAGGTACTATCACTATTTCTGCTGAAAACTTCTTCGTTGATCAAAACTATGCCAGGATGAATCTGGAGGCAAAAATAGGTAACTACGTAGTAATTACCGTATCAGATACAGGATGCGGTATACCAAAAGAGTTATCGGAGCGAATTTTTGAACCCTTTTTCACAACCAAAGAGCCAGGTAAAGGGACAGGATTAGGACTTTCCACGGTTATTGGTATCATTAAAAACCACGATGGTTTTATAAACTTGTATAGCCAAGTGGGTAAAGGGAGCCGATTTAAGGTGTTTTTGCCAACTAGTGAACAAGCCGTAACACAGGAAGATGATCACTCGCAAAAGCCAAAAGGTAATGGCGAATTAATTCTGATTGTGGATGATGAAGCATCCATTCTAGAGATTACTAAAACCTCACTCGAAGACTACAACTATACAACTCTGATTGCTCGTGATGGCGTTGAGGCGTTTTCACTCTACGCTCAACATCAAAATGAAATTCGTCTTGTATTGATGGATATTCAAATGCCGTGGATAGATGGGTTAAGTGCTATTCGCGTTCTGCAACAAATGAATCCTTCTGTTAAGATTATTGCCGTCAGTGGACTTGCATCTAACCGTCAACTGTTAGAAGCTAATGGTATCAATGTAGCAGAATTTTTACTGAAACCCTATACTCTTGAGGAATTATTGGACACGATTAAATATGTATTGCAAAGATAAGGAAACAAGGGAAGGGGGACAAGGAAAACAAGGTAGACAAGTCTTTTTTTTCAGGCTTTTGGGCTGTTTTAAACGGTCTGTTATTTACGCGCCCAATGTACTAGTTAGTTAGCTTTATTTTGCTGACTTAACTTACGTTTTCCTTTCAGAGCAATTGCACCTAAGCCAAAAAATAGTATTGAACCCAGATAAGTTGAAGGTTCAGGTGCTGCAACTTTGACTTGGCTTTTTCTCACTGCTACTAAAGTGAGATTTGTTTTATTCTCAAAAGAGCGTTTATAATAACCATTAATACTAGCAGTAGCTGTTTCTTGATTTCCAGTAAAAGATGTATCTAATTTATTTACTAGGCTAACATTTTGACTGTTTTCATATGTGAGAAAGTCATCATTGCCAGCAGTGTTAATATTACCAATGAGTGAGAAGTAATCTAAGGGATCTTTGTTAATTATCTGATTTCCAGATAATATATCAGCTACAAAATTAGAGATATTTGATCGCTCAATATCACTCGTATCAAATAATAAAAATGAAATATCTCCAATCGCTTTAGCATTTTCTTGTGGTGGATCATCTATTGATGTTCCCAAATTTAAATAAGCTGTGAAATCAAAAGAAAACGATTCACCAGCATTTATGTCAAAATTACCGACTATTCCCCCAAGAGTATCTGCTGTTCCAAAGTAACTTGTGCCTTGTCCACTAGCAAGACTCAAACCTACTTGAGTATAAGCTTGTGGTGGAGTAAATGTGAAATCTGTTTGTACTTGTCTATTGATAGTTAATACTGTTGCATCATCAGTAAAAGTAGAGGCATTGGTATTAGCTTGATTTTGTCTGTCAATGATGCCAAAACCTTGACTAAAGTTGGTAAAATTCAACTCTTCTTGAGCAAAAGCTAGACTAGCAGCCTGACTGGGTGAGCTTGCTAAAACAGAACTAGCTACTATCGGAGTCACCATCAGTACAAATTGTTTAGCAAATCCCAGATACAGATATCGTTTCATGTTTTCCTCTTTTTTGTACTGGCAGTTAAGCGATAATACGTAATTTAATATGAAAATTCAACCAAAAAAATCACAATATTTGTAAATAATAAGTAATTTATGTCAAGTAGCCTCGCAATTTGAGAAATTAAGCCAATAGTTTAGATCCATCTGGCTTTCGGCAATTTATAATCTACGAAAAGTTAAAACCGAGAGATGAAACTGTGGATGCACTCTTAGAGCGATCGCACCAACTCAAGCAAGCGTTAATTGATTTTATCTTGGATGCAGACGATGAACTGGCAGAAGCACTGGAAACTTATGCAGCAGCACAGTTACGTCGTGGATCTGGTGATACAATCCAACAAGAGTTAACAATAGACAGCTTTGCTATCGAAGGTAAACTAGAGGATAAATCACCAGTAGATCTGTTTATACAAACTCATTCAGAATTGTCACCAAGCGATCGCCAATTGCTGAATAGTTGGCATCGTAGTTTTATGGGGTTATTTGCGATCGCTAAAATCTTAGATGATGGCTTTGAGTTAATGAACTGGCTAACAGCCAAAAACTATATTGTTAAATTCAACAACGCTAAAACCCAACAGGAAATGTCGCGTTTAAAAGAAGGAGAAATTCTACTCACTCGCATTTCTCCTATCACAGAATCCTACTGGACATTTTCTGGCCCTTATACACAAATGGGTAAACTGGGTAAACCAAAACTAGCAGTAGCAATTGGTAATTTTAAAGAAAATTACAAAAAGCATCTTTATAGTGATGCACCTGACTTGTTAGAAGAAGCTTGGCAATCAGTGCTAACATATCATCAACAATTTATTGAGTTTTTTGGTAGTGATGAAATAACAATGCCAGGATACCAACTCAATAAAAAAATAACTGAACTCCAAGAAATCACTACCGAAAAAAGTTTAGCCGCAGCAGGAATAGATTCCTCAAAATCACTTGCAGAAATTGCCCAAGAAGCAGGAGTTGACGAAGAAGAAATCCAAGCCGCAGCCGAAGATATGGGTGCTGATTCTAAAGTAGTATCGCAATTGTTGAATAACAAAACTACCACAGCCAAAATGGTAACATCAAAAGTAGAATTGCCTGCTGATCTCAAAAAAGCAGAAGCTGTTACAGCTTTTTCTCATCCCCGTTGGGGACAGATGTTTTTACCAACGTACACCAAAATCAAAACGATTTTAGCAGCAGAAGATTGGCAGAGTATTGAAGGATATGAAAAACTAATTCGCCACTATTTAGAAAGTAAAGATATCAATGCTTTTATCTGGTATCGCCTCGCGACAGAAAATCCAAATTCATTAGAAAAAATATTGCAAACAGTTCTACAAAGTCCAGACTTTAAATTACAAAATGACTTAGATACACTGTTACAAGAATATCATAAACCTCTAGAGCCAGAATTACCAGAGATCGCTAGCGTACCAATACATTTACATAATTTATTCCAAGAAGCTTTAGGAGAAGTCCACAAATCTAAATCGAAAACCAAGGGACAAAAGAAATCAGCAAAAGGCTTTCAAACACTGTAACAGTTATCAGTTATCAGTTGTCAGTTGTCAGTTATCAAATGTGGTAGGTGCGTTATGGATATTAGTCCTAACGCACTGGAAATCTGGGGTAATTAAATCCTTTGTGTGTAAACAGTTGATTTTTAATTGGAAATATCTTCATTCGATTATTCTGGTAATCTTTGTACTTGTAGCAAATCTAATCCCCTGGCAAATATTTCATCAATTGGTAACATTTGCCCCTCATTAGTCATAAATTTATGATCTTTTGTAGCTCGAATTAATGAACCATCTTCTAAAGTATATTCAAATACTTCTTGATAACCACGATTATGCCACTGTGCGATCGCTTGTGTATATACATAACCATTTCTATCAACAGTGTAAACAGTACACTCAATTCTTTTTTCGACTATTTCTCCGATTGGCAAAAATCCATATTCTACAGTCAAAACTTCAGTGTCATAACTCAAGCAATATTCGGCAAACTTTAACATTTGCTCAAATAACGCTTCTGCAATTTGTTGCTTAACACCATTTTTGGCTGCACCATCCATAAATTTTTCTCGCTGCTTCTGCATCTCGGAAACTTTCTTTTTACCCATCGCCCGACGCAGCAAATCAGCTTGACCTAAAGAATATCCAGCCATATCCTGAGCAATTTTCATAATTTGCTCTTGATAAACCATAATTCCATAGGTTTCATCTAAAATTGGTTCTAAAATAGTGTGTTCATAATCAATATTTTCCCGCCCGTGTTTGCGGTTAATAAATTTCGGAATTAGCCCTGCATCTAATGGGCCTGGTCGATACAATGCCAAGATAGACGAAATATCTTCTATATTAGAAGGCTTCAAATCACGTACTATCTGACGCATTCCAGAAGATTCTAACTGAAATACTCCTTCTAATTCACCTGCTTCTAATAATTCGTAAGTCTTTTTCACATCTGGGGGAAGTTTCGCACCTTCTCCACCTTTTGCTAATATTTTCTGTGCTTTTCTTTCTTGAGCAGTAATTACATAGGGGTCAATCTTAAATCCATGATTACTTTCAATTAATTCGATGGTTTTCTGAATCATACTCAGATTTTTCAAGCCCAGAAAATCCATTTTTAACAAACCCAGTGATTCTAAATCTTCCATAAAATACTGGGTAATTACGGAACCATCGTTATTTTTCTGAAGTGGCACAATTTCATCTAATGGATCAGCAGAAATAACTACACCTGCTGCATGAACACCGAAAGTTTTGTTAGTTCCTTCGATGCGAATTGCCATATCCACCCAATGGCGGACTCTTGGATCATTATCATATCTGGCTTTAAATTCTGGTTCAGGAGTGTCATCAGAAATCATCACTTTCAACTTGGCTGGTTTTCCTCGTGAAACGGGAATCAATTTCGCCATTTTGTCTGATTCTGCATAAGGAATATTTAACACTCTAGCGACATCTTTTAAAACTGCTTTGGAAGTCAGACGGTTAAAAGTGATAATTTGGGCAACTCTTTCTGTACCATATTTTTCTGTTACATATTCTATGACTTTATCTCTTTGAGAGATGCAGAAATCCGTGTCAATATCCGGCATAGATTTCCGTTCTGGGTTGAGAAATCTTTCAAAAAGTAAGCCATGATGTACAGGATCTATATTGGTAATTCCCATAGTATAGGCTACCAAAGAACCTGCGGCAGAACCACGACCTGGACCAACTGGAACATCATTATCTCTGGCAAATTTAATGTAGTCCCACACAACTAAAAAATAGGTGGAGAAACCCATTTGCTGAATCATTTTTAATTCATATTCCAGCCTTTCTTTGTAAGCTAAATCGATTTCGTGGCGGGATTTTCGATTTAGTTTTTGTAATAGTCCTTGCCAAGCAATTTCCTCAACATAAGTATCAGCAGTATGACCAGAGGGAATCGGATAATTGGGAATCCGAGGCTCACCCAAAATATTGTATGGTTCGATTTTCTCTGCTACTTCTACAGTATTGGCGATCGCTTCTTCAATGACATCATCCGGTAAATGATCACGAAATAGCTGTTTCATCTCTTCAGCAGATTTTAAATACTCTGTACCGCTATAACGCATCCGGTTATCTTCAACTATTAATTTCCCTGTTTGAATACACAATAAGGCGTCGTGTGCTTCGACGTCATAACAGGAAATATAATGAGAGTCATTGGTAGCAATAATTTTTATGTCTAATTCCCGCCCAATTTTGACAATTTCGACATTGACAATTCGGTCTTCGGGAGAACCATGATCTTGAATTTCTAAATAATAATCTTCACCAAATACATCTTTATACCATTGAGCAATTCGGCGGGCTGCATCTAGTTTTCTAGCGAGAATTGCTTGGGGTATTTCTCCACCCAAACAGGCACTAGTAACTATTAAATCTTCATGGTATGTTTTGAGTAATTCTTTGCTAATACAAGGACGAGAAAAAATACCTTTGCCTTGTACACCTTGGAGATGAGAAATAGTTGTTAATTTAACTAAATTTTTATAGCCTTTAGTATTTTTTGCTAAAACAATTTGATGATAGCGAGGACGGCGTTCTTGTTTAGTAATATCGCCGTTGATAATATACATTTCATTGCCAATAATTGGCTTAATATTTTTGTTGCGACAAATTTTTATAAGTTCGATCGCACCATACATAACACCATGATCCGTCAGAGCGATCGCTTTAATATCCAGATCGATAGCACGATCTACTAAATTTGGTATTTGACTAGCACCATCCAACAGACTGTAGTCACTGTGAATGTGCAACGGAACAAAAGACATATATGTTTATTATTTAGGGAACAGAAAATAGGAAACAGGGAACGGTTATCACACTGATAACTGACACTGAATCACTGTCAAAAGCTACGGTATCTTAGGATAGCTCAGTTTGCCAATATTAAGAGTTATATTTTTTTGAAAAATTATCTTGGCAAAGTATTGTTTTTATGGTGACATCACCAGCTTATTCTTGAAAAAATGAAAGAAATAGACAGCATTGATCAACCGGAAAAAAACTAGAGCGGTAAAACTTGCTAGAGGAGCATACTCTCAAGACTAGCCAAGTATTGCGAGGGGTTACGCCGAAATTGAAGTTGCTCAATTCTTGCCGAATGATGTATTTTTAGATGATTACG
>JAHHHW010000116.1 GCA_019359115.1 Pelatocladus maniniholoensis HA4357-MV3 | reverse complement strand
GTCATTTAATTGCAGGGCTTTATAATTACGAACTTCTGACGACTGCATAAACAGGCTTGTTATCCTTCCCTCAAAAATTGGTAAATATGACACTATACCATAAAACTTTTTTGCAAGAGGTCTAATAAAGCGATACTCTGTAGGAGTGGCTAGCGCGATCGCGTAGCGTTCTGTGGAAAATCGTATACACATGATAATCATGCTGGTAATCTGCAAACTTTTAACTTCATGAGTTACTTCCGTCCTGCTATTGATGCGATGACTGGTTACGTTCCCGGAGAACAGCCGAAACTGGGAACTAAAATTATTAAACTCAATACTAATGAAAATCCTTATCCGCCGTCACCAAATGCACTTAATATCCTCAGAACCTTAGATGGCGAATGGTTACGGCGTTATCCTGATCCTTTTGCGCGTGAATTTTGTGCAGCTGTAAGTGAAGCTTTGGATGTACCCGCCGATTGGATTATTGTCGGTAACGGTAGTGATGATGTGTTGAATGTGTTGATGCGTGCTTGTGCGGAAGGACGCGATCGCAAAGTTGTTTACCCTATGCCAACTTACGTTTTATATCGTACCCTAGCAGCCATGCAACCTGCGGAAGTTGTGGAAATTCCCTATCCCCAAGATTTTAGACTGCCGATTGATGATCTGGTTGCTGCTAAGGGCGCGATTACGTTTATTGCTTCTCCCAACAGTCCTTCTGGTCATTGTGTACCGTTGGATGATTTACGTACTTTAGCAGGGCAAGTTTCAGGAATTGTGGCGATCGATGAAGCGTATGTTGATTTCGCTGAATATTCTGCCTTACCGTTGGTGCAGGAATTTGAGAATGTGATTGTGTTGCGTACTTTATCCAAAGGCTACTCTTTGGCAGGTTTACGGATGGGTTTTGGTATTGCCAATCCCAATTTACTGACAGGGTTGTTTAAAGTCAAAGATAGTTACAACATTGATGCGATCGCTACTATGCTTGGTGCAGCAGCAATGCGTGATCAAGCTTATAAAAACAATTGTGCCGAGAAAGTTAAAATATCACGAGCAAAGCTGAGTGTTGAGTTGAAGAACTTGGGTTTCAATGTTCTTGATTCACAAGCAAACTTCGTCCTTGCTACACCAGAACAAAGCAATGCAGAACAACTTTATTTAGGATTGAAGGAACGAGGTATTTTAGTACGCTACTTCAAGCAACCAGGATTAGACAATAAACTGCGGATTTCAGTTGGTACAGATGAACAAAATCAAATATTAATTGAAGCTTTAGTTAGCTTGATCAATTCCCAGTGATTACCTGAAACAGTGCGATCGCATTATATGCTGAGTGTAAATTGCACTGAGCATTGTAATATAGCTTTTTTATGGTAGTATTAGTCTGTTGTATGTGCGTAATTGAGCAGTACAAGGGCGTGTAGCTCAGTGGATAGAGCGTCAGATTCCGGTTCTGTAGGTCGGGGGTTCGAATCCCTCCACGCTCGTTTGTGAAGTACCCTAACCTGCTTCGCCGAGATAGGGGCATTCCGCCAAATTAGGGTAAAATCTCAATCAACAAATGATGGCTCTGACCTTGATCAACAAAAATTGGTAAGAGCCTAGCTTTTTACAGCAGTTTTCAAGTAAATGAGGTACATCTCTGATTGAGTGAAAAACTTTCTTATAATTTATGACCGAATAGTCTGTACCTCATAAACCTGCAATACGCTGTATGTGATTAACTTTCTGAGCAATCAAAATTACCTGTGCTTTAACAACAGCCATAAATGACCAACTAACTACAAAATATTTGTCCTTGCTCCTTGAATCTTGAGCGACGCTAGGTCTTGCTTAACAGCCAGAAATAGACAATTTGTGCTAAAATTGTAACAAATTATGGCAATTATTCCAGCTTAGTTTGTAATAATTTTGCTTATTTTCGCTTTAATCGCTAAAACTAGCCATTATTGGAGTTTTTTAGGTTATGACAACCTCTCAGGAGAGGATTATCCCTACAGATCTGCGAAACGAAATGTCCAGGTCTTACCTGGAGTATGCCATGAGCGTCATTGTTGGACGGGCGCTACCAGATGCCAGGGATGGTCTGAAACCTGTCCATCGGCGTATCCTCTACGCTATGCATGAGTTGGGGTTGACCTCAGACCGTCCCTTCCGTAAATGTGCGCGTGTTGTGGGGGAAGTTTTGGGTAAATATCACCCCCACGGCGACACAGCAGTGTATGACGCCTTAGTGCGGATGGCACAGGATTTTTCCATGCGATCGCCTTTAATTGCAGGGCATGGTAATTTTGGCTCTGTAGATAACGACCCTCCGGCGGCCATGCGTTACACCGAATGCCGCTTGCAAGCTTTGACTAGCGATGCTCTGCTGCAAGATATCGAATCAGAAACCGTAGATTTTGCCGATAACTTCGACGGTTCCCAGCAAGAACCGACTGTGTTACCCGCACGATTACCACAGTTGTTATTGAATGGTTCTTCGGGGATCGCTGTTGGGATGGCAACCAACATCCCGCCTCATAATTTGGGTGAGTTGATTGATGGGTTAGTAGCAGTGATTCAGAACCCAGAAATAACTGATACCCAAGTAATGCAGTATATCCACGGACCTGACTTTCCGACAGGCGCTCACATTCTTGGTACTGCGGCGATCAAAGAAGCTTACACCACTGGACGCGGTTCTATAACCATGCGCGGTGTAGCAAATATTGAAACCATCGAAATGCGAGGACGCCCAGAAAGGGAAGCAATTATCGTCACCGAGTTACCCTATCAAACCAACAAAGCTGCATTAATTGAGAAAATTGCCGAGTTGGTAAACGACAAGCGCATCGAGGGAATTGCTGACATCCGAGATGAAAGCGATCGCGATGGGATGCGAATTGTCATCGAACTCAAGCGCGACGCCTATCCCCGTGTAGTTCTGAACAACCTCTACAAGCAAACGCCCCTGCAAGCTAATTTCGGGGCCAATATGTTGGCGTTGGTCAACGGTGAACCCCAAATCCTCACCATCAAGCAGTTTCTACAAGTATTTCTGGATTTTCGGATCGAAGCGATCACCAGACGCACCCAATACGAACTACGGAAAGCTGAAGAACGTGACCATATCTTGCAAGGGTTATTAATTGCCCTATCTCACCTCGATGCAATTATTGCCTTAATTCGCCACGCTGCTGATACACCAACAGCCAAAGGAGAGTTAATCACAACTTACGGACTATCAGAAGCGCAAGCAGATGCAATCTTACAAATGCAATTGCGGCGATTAACAGCCCTAGAAGCAGATAAAATCCGCCAAGAACATGAAGCATTACAAGCTCAAATTGCCGACTTGCAAGATATTTTGGCAAAGCGTGAACGGATACTGCAAATTATCGAAACCGAAATCCAGTATCTCAAAACTAAATTTGCTACACCTCGGCGGACGTTAATTACTCACGGCGAAGGCGACTTAGAAGACATAGACCTAATCGCCAACGAAAAAGCGATCATTTTAATTACCGAGCAAGGTTATATCAAACGGATGCCCGTTAACACCTTTGAAGCACAAAACCGTGCCACCAGAGGTAAAGCGGCTGCCAAAGTCAAAGAAGATGATGGCGTCGAGCATTTCTTGACCTGTTGTGACCACGATAGTCTGTTATTCTTTAGCGATCGCGGTGTGGTTTACTGCCTTAAAGCCTACCAAATTCCCGTAAGTTCCCGTACCAGTCGCGGTACAGCAATTGTGCAGATGTTGCCAATTCCCAAAGAAGAAAAAATTACCTCCATCGTACCCGTCAGCGAGTTTACCAGCGATGAGTATTTGGTCATGCTCACCAAAGGTGGCAACATCAAGAAAACCGTATTGGAAGCGTTTAGTCATATTCGTGCCAACGGCTTAATTGCCATTTCCCTAGAAGAAGGCGATCAACTACGCTGGGTACGACGGGCAAAAGTCGAAGACAGCGTGATCATTGGTTCCCGTCAAGGTATGGCCATTCACTTCCGTTGTAACCATGAACAACTGCGTCCTCTCGGTCGTGCTACTCGTGGTGTGAAATCCATGAAACTCAAGGCTAAAGATGAACTGGTAGGAATGGATATTCTACCCGCAGCCGTTCTAGATAATTTGACTCCTGTCTCAGAAGCAGAAATCGAAGCAATCGAAGAAATCGAAACCGAAGAAATCGAAACCGAAGAAACCCCAGAAGTACCAGGTAACGGTCATGACGGACCGTGGGTACTGATAATTACAATTGGAGGTTACGGTAAACGCGTACCCGTTGCCCAATTCCGCTTGCAAAATCGGGCTGGTCAAGGTTTAATGGCAACCAAATTCAAAAACCGTAAAATCAAAGACCAACTAGCCAACTTACACATTGTCAATAACGACGATGAAATTATGATGGTTACAAGTCGCGGTATTATCATCAGACAGGCAGTGAATGCAATTTCCGTCCAATCCCGTTCTGCCACAGGAGTACGCGTACAACGTCTAGACGAAGATGATGTGATTACAGGAGTAGCGATCGTTCCCCCCGATACTGGTGATGCGACAGAACCAGAGTAAGAAAGGACACGGGAACAAACAGACACGGGGACGAGGAGAAATATTTACTCTCAGCCTCCGTGGATCTGTGCTTCTGCGTTTCGCGATCGCCGCCTTTAGCGGTATTTTGATGGGGCTGACCGTCGCCCCCATCAATGCTTGGTTTTTAGCATGGTTCGCCTTAGCACCTCTATGGGTGTTAGTAGTTAATTCTGCAAAACCAAAAATCCCACTTCTGTCCATCTCTCTAGCTTGGGGTATTGGTTATCACGGTTTCGCCCTATCTTGGATCACAGGAATTCACCCCATGACTTGGATGGGGGTTCCTTGGCTAGCAAGTTTGGGAATAGCTGTTTTTTGTTGGGTATTCATCACTCTCTGGGGTGCTGCATCTGTGGCGGTGTGGGCAACAGGGATGAGAATTATTTGTTATTCTATCCCACAACCCTACGTTCGTGTTCTCATTGGTACTGCCTTATGGTGTGGTGTCGAGACAATATTGAGTTGGGGAGCATTATTTTGGAGTTCTATTTCTTACACACAAAGTCCGTATAATCTCGCAATTTTACATCTTGGTCAACTTTCCGGTCCCTATGCCGTAACAGCAGCGATAGTCGCTGTGAATGGTCTGATTGCAGAAGCTTTTATTAATTGCGATACACGCGAAGCGCCTTGGCGGTTCGTGAATAAATATCTAATTACTGCCACAGGATTATTAACCACCCTACACCTGATTGGTTTTGTCTTATACACCCGTCCCCTGATTCAACCACCAACCGCAGCCCTGAAGATCGGAATTATTCAAGGTAACATTCCTAACCAAATTAAGCTTTATCCAGAAGGCCTGCGTCGCGCTTTAGAAGGCTACACTACTGGGTATCTAACCTTAGCAAATCAAAAAGTAGACGCAGTACTAACGCCAGAAGGAGCCTTACCTTTCTTTGAGCAAAATATCATGCGTAGTTCCTTAGTGGCGGCGGTGCGATCGCAAGGAGTGGTAGCTTGGATTGGCGGTTTTGGACAAAAGGGAAAAAGTTATACAAATAGCTTACTAACTGTCACAAAAGATGGTAAACTCTTTAGCCATTACGACAAGGTGAAGTTAGTACCTATTGGTGAGTATGTCCCATTTGAAGAACTTTTAGGCAGTATTATTAGTCGTTTGTCACCACTGGATGAACACCAAGTTCCTGGTTCACCAAATCAAATCTTTAATACGCCTTTTGGTCGTGCGATCGCAAGTATTTGTTACGAATCTGCTTTTCCCGAAGTATTTCGCTATCAAGCTCAAGCAGGCGGACAGTTTATCCTCAGCTCATCTAATGATGCTCATTACAGTGCATCAATGCCAGCACAGCATCATGCCCAGGATATCATGCGGGCAATTGAAACTGATAGATGGGCAGTACGGGCGACGAATACAGGATATTCAGCTTTTGTAGATCCTCATGGGAGAACAAAATGGATATCTGGACATAATACTTACGAAATTCACGCTGAAACTATTTATCGCCGCCAGACACAGAGTTTATATGTGCGTTGGGGTGATTGGTTAACGCCGTTATTATTAGTATCAGCTGGGGGAATATGGCTGATTAATTTTTTGATTGTCCAACTCTCACGCAAGCAGGAGTTGAACTAGCAGTAGGGGGATCAGGGTAAATTGCTAAAGTATGATATTGGGGAGCGCCAGTATCATAAACAATTTCAAAGGTGTATAACTTATTTTTTCCACCTCCTTCAGTAACTACTGTTAGGAGTGTTTTATCGGCGTTAGGTAGACCAGGAATATTTATTTTTTCAATTCGTCTGAGTTGAATTACATGTGCTGCGGAGTTTTTACAATCTCCGGCGTTGTTATTACGATCTGGACCAAACTGCATACACATTGGCCCATCAAAATCCATTGTCACTTGGGATGGGTCGTTTAACCAAACTTTTTTAATTGTTTCTCCAGCTGGAATAAAACTTAAATTTGTCCCTTGCTGAAACCAGACGTTGACAGTAGGTGTTGCTCCCCCTAAACCTTGTGCTTGACAAGAAAACATGGAACGGAGAACAGCATTATTTGCCAAAGCACGACCTGCTACCACAATGATTGCAACAGAAAAAATTAGGGAAGCTAGATTATAAGAATTTTTTGGGGGTTTGAATTGCAGGTTAATGTGATGTTTCATCTCATGTCCACTTGAACACTCATACTATCCGTTGAGGTCGATAATTGATAATTGGTAATGACAAATGACAAATGACAATTAAAGCTGAATGGTTTGATTAATATATATTTCTATTTCTTTTCCTGCTGGTAAAAACCAAATATTAGTGCGTTGCATTGCTTGAGAAATCGCTTGTTGATTACGCTGAGTAATTTGGGGAACTACTGTTTTCACACCACCTTCGAGAATCCCAGCCAAGAGATTGCGTCGGGGATTATTGTTGCTAACAATAGTACCTGTAGTTGTGGTAGTAACTTGCGATTCTGTACGATTAAATAACTCTGCGGCTTTCCCAACGCCTCCCAATACAAATTGTTGAGCATCAATCATGGTGGTGGATGTTCCTTTTTTATATTGGTTAGCAATTAAAGGTTTTCCAGCCGAGGCACGAATTAAGATAGCGTTTTGTGGTAGATTTTGCTCTGTCAGGTTGCCATTGTTTTCTTTAACTAATTTGATTACATCTAACTGCACCAAACCCTGCTCAGAAATAGAACTAACTTGAGTCAACAACTCAGTTTTTTCTGGTAATACAACCTCACCATCTATAGATTTTAATGGTTCTTTTAAACGAACTACAAATACATTTTGAGGACTGTTATCTTTCTTATTATTATTGTTAGTCGCTCTACTAGTTTCTCCAAATACAGCAGTAGCTAATACGGCTTTGACACTAGTTCCTACTCTTACAGAGTTTGGACTATTTGGTTGTGCTTGACTAACAACAGAACTTGGTGGTTCTGGGGTATTATCCTGGGATTGAGAGTTGGTCGTTTGTGGCGGAACTTTGGTATTTTGTACAGGTACAGGAGTTGGACGATTTACATTGGTGTTATTAGGTGTAGCAACAGCTAATACTTGACCATAGCTACCCAATTTCGATAATCTGGACCATTCCTGCAATGGATCTGGTGTGGGTTGGGGAGTAAATTGAACTGTTGGTTGAGTTTCTGGTGTGGGAACTACAGGTAGCGGGGAAGTAGGGTTTGGTGGAGTTTGGGGTACTGTAACAATCCGCGTTACTACCTTTGGTGGCATGTACACTGTTTTTGTAGGTGTAGGTGTTTTTTGCAAAGCAATTTTGGGTCTGTTATTTCTGGAATTTTCCTCTTGAGAAGTTGGTTGTCGTGATGTGACTTTTTGAGTTCTTAGTTGTTGCTGTGCTAATTTTACAGCTTGCGCTTGTTCAGCTAAGGCTAATTTTGTTTTTAGAGTCTCTAATTCTCCTTCTAGTTGTTGCAAGCGCGTTTCAGTGCTTGTTTGCGGCGTTTTTGGTGAGACTATATTAGTTTTTCTAGGTTTTTGATTGCTAGTATTCATCATCTGTGATAAAAAAGCACCAGCCACTAAAACTAAAGCAAAAGTGGTAGTCCCTACCAAGGCTAATTTAGCAAAAGGATTTGATGAGAAGGGCTGCTTAGTGGAAATTTCTGGTGCTGGGGAAGGTGAAGGTGAAGATGATTGTGGTAAGTTGAGTGCATTTTCTTCTGCTTCTGTTTCTGTTTGTGTTTCAATGGTTGGAGACTCTTGTTCAAAGCCAACCAATTTCGCCATTTGCAGTTCCCAATCAGATAATCCTAATTCTGGTTGGTAATTCTCATTGATCGGAGTATCTATATTTTCTGGATGAGTTTCTGAAGGAATAGAATATCGAGTCATAATAAAGCTTTTGTTTAATCAGGAGCAGTTTTTATCTTTGATGTCACATATATTGTAGATTTCTAGTCTAGCTTCACCGATGCGGTAAGCTGCTATATGCCAGGAAAGTGGTAGATCCGGTAATGTCACTTTTTGATTATCTATGGCTTGGATTAAGATTTGTTTATTAAATGCGATCGCTTTCCCTAATCTATCAGAATTGCTAAATATTAATTGATTCCCTTGCAACTCTACTTTCCACTTGCCATTAGCAATTTTTACAGGTTGAGAAATTCTTTGAATAATCAAAACACTTTCAGCACCGCGATTTTCAAATTGGTTGACTGTATTTGTATTAAGAATCTCGGATTGAAATTTTTGCTTGACGTCATTCGTTAAAAGTTCTGAACTAATTTCCCATATACTTTCCGGTGGTTGCTGTTTAGACCAGGTTAGCATTAAGGTCATTGTTTCACCGACGAAACGCCGGATTGTGTCTGGATATCGTTCTAAATTTTGTGTGGGATCTGCTGTAATAGCACGACCATCAGCGAGTTGCACTAAACTTTGAGGAGTTAATTGCTTACTTAGCTGCTGCAACATAGAACCGTGGAACATTAGTACGAGCAATGCAAAAATATTTAAACCAAAAGTTCCAACAGCAAACAATGGTAATATACTACTTTTTCTTTTATTTTCTTGTTTAAGTAACTGCATGAGTTAATTCTATTAAATTACATTTAAGAAGATGTTTTAAAAATCTTCCTAGAGATTGTAAAACGTTTTATAATTCCCTAAATCCCCCTTACAAAAGAGGAATTTGATGGGGGTTTTGAGGATGAATAAGTGCCTAAGTTCACAGTCAATCACTTTTCAAACAACCTCTAACATGAATTAAATTCTGACCAAAGTCTAATTATTTTTTATTCCCTCACAAAGCTATCTGATTTTGTTTCAATTCCACACTGCTTTAATTGCTCCTGAGTTAAAGTATTATATTGATCCAACAGACATAAATTACGGATTTCATAAATTTCTAATTTTTCTGCTCGCGTACTATAAATTGCTTTTTGCAAAACGCTGGTAGTATCATCTAGCGGATAAGGAAAATAATCGACTGCTTGCACAAGTAAATCTTTATTGAAGGGGATAATTATTTTTCTTCCATCCGATTTTTTGGTTTGGATCAAGTCAGCGACTAAACCAACTCGCCACTTACCAGGTTTAATTTTTTGAGGAGGGTAAACCCGCTTAATAACTATTTGTGCGTTTATTGCTTGGCTAGAATTATTAGTGAAAACTTCTGGTGGGGTCATCGCTGCGATTTCACTTAAAAAACCTTTGCGAAAATCTTCTGAGATCGCAAAGCTAGCAATCCAACTACTAGTACTAACTTTTTTGCTATTCCCTTCAGATGTTGGTATAAGTATGCCTAAATCTGGTTTGGGTTTGGTTACTTCTTCAATATTTTGTGGTGGAAGTTTACCAGACCAATTAAAAATTGAGGTCATGGTTTTACTGACAAATTGGCGAATTGCTTCTGGATCTCTTTCCAAGTCATCAGTAACAGTTATCGCTTGACCATCTCTTAATTGTACGAAGGAGGCTGGTTTTCTCAGACTAAGTTGACGAATTTTTAAACCTTGGAATGCTAATAAAAATAAAGCCAACAACTGCAATCCGAAAGTTGCGATCGCAAATGTAGTCAAAAGATTAATTGTTCGCTGCTTTTTCTCTAATAGGCGTACCATTATATCCTCTCTTTTGCCAACGCAGCTGTATTACTAATTGCATTAAATACCGCAAATCCCCCCGCACCAGCTAAAAGCAAAGATACTATTGGTGCTAAAAGTCCCAAAAAAATCATGAACCACATTAAATCAGGATCAGCAGTTGCATCTTCACCAGGGCCATTAACAATCACTGTGGCAGTTAAAATTGCAATTATAGTGAAGGAAATTTTGGCAATTCCCAACGATAAAAATCCAGTCATCCAAGCAAAAATTGGTTTACCAGCAACAGGTAGCAAAGAACCTCCCACAGCTAATGGACCCAGGGTAGCTACCAGCAACATCGTAGCTTCGATTAAATTTTGAAAAGCATATTGCAAGGAAATGAGAAAGTTTTTGATACTAGTTTGGACTGTGGAACCTAACAGAGAATTAAATGCATTTTCCGATACGCTACTGCTGCTATATGCAATTTGATTAATTTTAGTTTCTAATCTACTAATCCAAACTTTATCACCATATAAATCTCTATATGTATCCCAAAGAATCTGAGTTTTGTCTTTGGCTCTCACAAAACATTGAATCTGTTGTTCACCTGTTAATGACTGGCAAGGACGCAGCATAGAACCAGCGACTTCTTCAGCAACACCCATATTCAATGCTTGCTGGTAATTTTTATTAGCATCTGCTGTGGTGATTACTTGCTGATTCACTGTATTAATAAAATTTCTCATTCCCAGTGTGAGATTTGATAATACACTACCACTTCCTGTATTGGTTAGCAGTATTACTACTATAAAAGGCCAAATCAAAGCAGAAATTGGACGGGAATATTCACTATAAATTACATCTCGAAGCCATTGTATCATGAAAAACAATAGGGTGCCGACGGCGAAAAATACACCCAGATTTGTTAATGCTCCATATAAATTTTCACTAGTATTATTTTGTAATAAATCTAGCCATTGATTATCCCAACTTTCCGAAATTGTTTTAGCAGTCGTGAAACCACTATTGAGAATATCGGGGATATCAGGGATATTAGATTGAGCAAGATAAAAGTGGGAGAAAATAACAATGTTCATTTTTTTACTTTTAATTCATCTCTATTAGATGAAATCAAAATTATTCTCTTACCAATAACAAATAACGCAATTCACTCATTGTTCAAACGCTCTTCCAAATAAATCTACTTGAGAAGTATTTCGTAAAAGTCTAGATGCTTCAGTGGAATTATCTACTCTGCGGGCGCGATTATTTTCTTCTACTTGCTGGGAGATGTTAGTTAGGTTTAAATTAGAGTATTGTAGAAATTGGTTAGTTTGTATTGTTTGTGATAAATTTTCACCTGATATTTTTAAGTCTTCGCGCTGAATTCTAATACCTTGCTGTTGTAAAATACCTTGATTGGCTCCAAGAATTGCTAATATTTTATTAATAGGATCTTTGGCATCTTCAGGAATTAAAGCTGTAGCTTGATCTAGTAAGTCCTGGCTTTCTTGATCAGTCTCTTCAGAAGATTTGGCAATTTCTTCCAAAGTTCTTTCAGTCTCTTCTAATTTTGTTTTTAATCTCAGTTGTCCATTTGTACCCAATAGTCCAGATGCTGCACCACGGGTAATTAAGCGATTAATTTCATTGCTAACTAAATTCGCTCTCACAGTGGAATTATTATCAAATTTATCGCCGGAAGTATAATACCAAATTGTGCCATCACGAATGATTTCTCCGGCGGCGTTGGGGTTGGGTATGTTTAATTCTCCAGTGGAACTATCAATAGCACTTTGAGTCTCAGATTCTAATGGTTGTAATGTTTCGGTGAGATTATTTCTGAGATAGTTTTGTAAATCTGTGGCGTAGGATTGAAAATCTGTCCAAACTTGACCAATATCTGCCATTGCTGGTAGGATAATTAAGAATGACAGAGGAATAGACAAAAAGATTATTTTTTTCATAGTTTCTACCTAAAAAATGGTGTGCTGATCAAGAATTTTGAGTGCGTCTAATAGAGTTTTACTGATTACGAACACAGATGCACACTGATGAACACAGATGAATTTATATTTGCATTTAAGTTTGTAGTAAGGTTTAGATTTTTTCAGGCTAAAGCCTTTACTACAAACAAGCTATTTAACCGCGTAGTGATGCTACTAGTTGACGTGCAAATACAGAAACTGCTTGATATTTATCTTCGTGTGTTTGCATCGCTTTTTGACGTGCGGATTGTTCTTGGGGATTGTTAGCTACTACTGCTAATTGTTCGTAACCTGGATAGTAGCGACAGAATGTATAAATTCCGTTATCATCTAATAACCATTGGCTATAAACTCCTTCTTTGCGAGGGAAAAAGCTTTCAGTTGCATTGCGGGCAATGACTTCACGGGGATATTTGAGTATACTGGTGAAACTATCAACGGCTACTGGCTGAATTCGTCCAACTAATCGTGTAGTTAAGTTTTGTAAGATTTTTGATGATGCTTTAGATTTGGCAATGGTATCGGGGTCTTGGGCTGATAGTATGACTCTAATTCCAGCTTTGGCACCGTTGGCACAAATTCTTCCTACTAAGTCAGAAATTTGGTCGAATTCAAACAGAATTGGTGCTTCATCAATAAAGAATATAGAAGCAGGACTACTTAAAGCGCGGCGCAATGCTGCGGAATAAGCGCTTAAAGATAGGACTGCTGCGTCTTCATTGTCTGCGAGATTTCGCAAAGCAAAAACCAAAAGTTGTGCGTCGGTGGGAAAACTAGAAGGTGCGGAAATAGCTTTTCCTACCCGACTAGAGAGCCAAAATCGCAAGCGCAACTGAATTTGATTTAAGGCGTCTTCAACTCTACCTGCGATCGATTCTAGTTGTAAATGTTCTGGAGAACAAAAATACAGAAAATCCCTTAATGTTGGGGTTTTTTGCCAAGCTAAACTCCCAAATCCACCAGCGATCGCTTCTTGATATCGTTCTTTAATACCTTCATCAGTAAAGAAGGCTCCTAAAGCTAAGTTTAAAAGCGATCGCACTGTTTGCGATAATAGCTGACTTTCGGTTGATGATCCCAAAACCATTGTCATCAAGGCTGATTCGAGGAAGGCGATATAATCTAACATGCGATCGCGCTGTTGTTCTGGATTCAACAAGCGTAGATCCGGCTGTTCAAATAAGTTATTTGATTGTTTGGAAATATCAAAATACGCTCCATTCCTCTCCATAAAATGTGTATAGTCGGTGAATGTAGACGTACCATCAGGTTTGGGAAAATCTAATGCGACTACAGGAATTTTATAGGCTAATGCTTGAGTTAAAATTCCTGACACTAATACTGATTTCCCAGCACGGGTGGTGGCAAAAAGTGCTAAATTTTTATGTTGGTTGAATAAATCCAGATGGACTGGTGTTCCACCTTCCTCGGCGATTAATTCAAAACCTTGGCGATCGCCTGCTTTAGTTAATACTAAAGGCATTAATCCTGGTACTTCACTTGTTAAATATAACTGACGTCGGTTAAAAGGTCTTGCCAATAAACTTTCCCAGACTATCGGTAGAGTTTGCAACCAGATTTTCCAAGAGTATTCTGTTTCTCTAATTACCCGTGCTGGACGCTGAAAACAGTTTTCGATATATCTTGTCGCTTCATCTAATCTCTCTACACTCGGACGATGCACCAATATAGCTATACCTGCGTAAATAGGTACTGCTCCCTCATACAATTGTTCTTGGGCTGCTACTGATTTTCTTAACTTTAATTGGGCGCTAACATCAATAGTTCTACTTTTTTCCTGTGCTAACAAAGCCGTCATATTTGACTGCTTGAGTACTCGTTGCAGTGTAGTTTTGACTATAGCTGGATTCGCTGCACTTAACTGACAAAAAATCTCTGTGTCTATGACATTTTCTCTAGCTAGCAGTTCCCAAAGATAACGTAACTGAGCAGTTTTACTTGGCCAACCACCGGGTTTTTCAATAAAAGTCATGACGCCAATATATTTATTATTAACGTGAACCCAACGGCGATCGGCAGAAGGAACATCAGACTCAATTAGCAAAGTTGTACTGTGGATATTCTCAATCAGTAATTTGGTACTAGCTAAATCTGAATAAGCTTGTTCATGTAATCCGTTTTCATCTAAAGTTAATAATTGCGGAATTTCTATTGGTTGAGTGTCATTAAATCTTCTCCAAGCTTCTCCCCATAATTCTTCTGTATTTAGAGGTTTAATATCTAACCCCATTTTATTAGATAATATTTGTTCCCAACGACAAAAACCATTTTTATAGGCGTTAGTAATAATTGTTTCCAGGCGTTGATTTTCTACTTCTGCTAAATCACCTTTAAATTTCAACCACCAAGTTTCGCCTTTAGCTAATAATTTTTCTATCCAGTCATCTGTATTTGTAGAATCTGGCTCAATCGTATAAGTAACGTAAATTCGCAAAAACTTTGGCTTGCGAATTCCAGAACGCGTGAGTTCTTGAATCCTTGCTCTTTCGGAAAGCAATAAATATTTAATATCTGGTGATGGAGTTTTTTTGACTAAAGATGCTAACTCTTGTTGTCGCTGTTTATCTGAGCCAAAAGACCCTAAATGCAAGGTCATTTTCTCACCTTCGGGAATATCTTTTAACCCAGCTTCAATATTATTGAGAATAGTATTGATCTGTTCTGATCTTAACGTCGTATGAATTCCTTGACAGTCAAAACCAAAAACAAAACAAAACCGATCTTTTTGGTTTCCTTTCGCCAAAATATAAGCACCGATATCGCGTCCTTCAAGTGAGACACGTAGCATTGTTGCTAGATGTAAAGCGTCTTCAAAGGGCGTGAATCGTGCTTCACTTGTGCCGACGCCGATGCTTTGTTTTCCGATTTTTTGCTTCATGGTTAATTTCCAATAAGCTTTGATAACGAGCAAAGCCTCTAGTCCAAGTGGGAACACCAATAAATTTACTTAAGAAACGCCAACTCCTACCACCAGTTAAGATCCACCAAGTCGCCATTCCCCACCCAATAATTAGCAATGTCCACAACCATTTTTGAAACTCATCTTTGAAGAAACCACCAAAAATTCCATTAATGATGAAGTAGGATACTAAGGCTATTACCGTCCAAGGTAGAACTTGATCAGCAGGAATGGGACCGAGTGAAGGTTGAGCGCCTAAAATTTGATTTACTGGTCGAAATTCTTTATCTGGTTCTTGAGACATGACGAATTTCTCAGCGATTTTTCATCTTAATTTGAGATGAATTAATTATTGTTGATTATTACTATTGGAGTCACCAATGACAAAGGCAGTAAGGACATCAGCGATAGTAACTGCTACAACAACTAATAAAGGAGTTCTAGCAACACTTTGCCAGTCTTCATCTTTACGAACTGCATTAATCACACCAATCAAAGAAACAGCTATATATAGCAAGTAAAGAGCGCGTAGCACATTAAATACTAAACTAACTGCTGCTTGAGTATTGTTGCCTGTATCTGCACCTTGTGTGAGAGTATTTTTAAAGAAATCTTCTGCTTTTTTAAAAAATTGTGCTTGTGCTGGTTCTGCGAAATAGTCTAACCAGAACAAACTGAAAATTAAAGCGACCCCTAATATTTGCAGCAAGATAATGTATCGCTTTGGTAGATTTACCTCGTGTCCAATTTTATGAATGATAACTGCGACGAAACTACCAAAAACTAAACAAAAAAGTAGAATAGGACTTTTGAGACTTATAACACTTAAAAATACAGCGCAAGCAATTATAAATGGAACAGATTCTAATAATTTAATCCGCCATAATTCCAAAATACTAATCAGTTTATAGGGTATAACTGCTGCCTTTTTATCAAAAAGTCTCAAAAACTTTCTCTGATGAGAAATTTGCCTAGACATTCGTAAATTTCCTTTTTGTGCATTACAACTAAGTTCTTGTCTTCGATATCACAATTTAACATAAATCAACATTTAAATTAAAATTTTCTCAAATTCAAAGTAAAGTATTATACATTTTATTTTAATATTGGCTGAATAAACACAATTTATTTAATGAATTTTTGAAAATAGACTCAGAACTATTATGGTTCCACAAAATATTTTTCTAATTTAGTAATTAATCACCTGAACTTAGCATTTGGGAAGTTTAACAGACTTTGTGCAGGAGTTGAGCAAAGGATAGTTTTTCCTTTCCTTTTTGCTGTATAGCATGTCTGAGTATGCAAAAATCAGGTGTTAAGTACACAAACAAAATTAATTACATAAGCTGTTCAGCATTTAAATCGAGCGAGCAATCTCGACACAGTAAGCAGTATAGCTCTCAAAAATCCTAGTTTAAATGCACATCAGCTTATTCTTTCTGCTGTTCCTCGTTAAGAGTTCCCTAACCTCCACTTGTAGCTTTAATTTTGCCTAACCACTTAGGATTGTGGATTAAATAACCTATGGTCTTCTTTGTATTGTCGCTGATTAACATTTATTAAAATCATGTAAATTCTCGAAATGTAAAAATAATTGCTTATTTAACGAGCGCTTCACTTGAATTTAACCGCCACTTGATAGATTTCACCTCAAAAGAGTGAAATTGCAAGGATTAAGAGCAAGTGTCTTTCTCACGACGTAAGTTTATATCTCTGGCTGGTGTAACTGCTGCTAGTGTAACAGTGGTTTCTCCGCTAGAAGCTTTCTATGCTAGAGTTGCCCGTGGTCAAACCAGAAGAGGTATTGGTTATGGCGCGCTTAAACCCAAGTTACCTGTGAACTACACAGAACTAACTAGTACTGTCATTGGTGATCTTAGTCGTATTCCTCTGTTGGAACTTCCACCAGGCTTTAATTACACCGCGATCTCAATTGTCGGTCAGACTATGAGTGATGGTAATCCCGTTCCAGGTGATCATGATGGCATGGCAACTTTTGTTGGCCCTAGAGGTACCACTATCCTGATTCGGAACCATGAATTAGACGCGAATGAGAATGAATTTGGTAATACTAGTGGAGTCATTGCACCACCACAGAAGAAGTATGACCAAATTAATGCAGGTGGTACTACTACTCTTGTAGTTGGGCCAGCGCGTCGATTGATTAGAGATTATGCTTCTTTAGCTGGCACAATTCGTAACTGTGCTGGAGGCCCAACACCTTGGGGAACCTGGATCAGTTGCGAAGAAACCTTCAACAGGGGTGATGTGGGTGTTGTGCGTCATGGTTACAACTTTGAAGTTCCTGCTAATGTGGAGATCGGTTTGGCAGATCCCATACCTCTCAAAGCCATGGGACGTTTTAGTCATGAAGCTGTAGCTGTAGATCCAAAAACTGGTTACATTTACGAAACAGAAGATCGTGGAGATAGCTGCTTTTACCGTTTTGTTCCAAGTGTAGGTAAAGTAAATGCACCTGGACAATTAGCCCAAGGTGGTAAGCTTTATGCTTTAAAAGTTGTAGATAAGCCCACCCTCAACACCACAAATAATCCCAATAATGGTGGTTCTATCGGTTTAGTTTCCGTTGGTGTACCACTCAAAGTAGAGTGGGTTCCCATTGATAATCCTGATCCTGATGTCGAGAACAAAGCACAGGGATTAGGAGTCCGCTACGAAGCCCAGTCTAAAGGCGCGGCAATTTTCTACCGGGGTGAAGGTGCCTGGTATGCTAAGGGTTTAATTTATTTCACTGCAACTCAAGGTGGCCCACCTGCTGTGGATAGTACGGTAGGTAATGGTCAGGTTTGGGCTTATGATCCTGCGGCAGAAACAATTACATTACTTGTTGAGGCTGAACCGAGTGGTGAACTACTTGATGAGCCTGACAATATTACTGTAGCTCCCTTTGGAGATCTCTTCCTCTGCGAAGATGGCGGTGGTGAACAATTTGTTGTTGGTGTTGATACTAAGGGAGAACTTTACCAGTTTGCGCGTAATGCCTACAACGAAAGCGAGTTTGCTGGAGCATGTTTTTCTCCTGATGGTCAGACGTTGTTTGTCAACATGCAAAGTCCTGGTATCACGTATTGCATTTGGGGACCTTGGTTACGTAAAGGTTAAATAGTTTATACAGCTATTCCCTGTTCCCTTGAAAAAGTTTGGGCGATCGCATACTTATCTACTTGTTAAAAAATGAAAACTCGACTCAGTCGGCGTTTGTTTTTGGCTCTTAGTACGATCAGTGCCAGTCTAGTTATAGGGTCTAAATGGCTGAAACCAGCTCTGGCAACATTTGCTACTGAGCAAGACGATACGGTTCAATCAGGAGATGTAACTGACACTAGTGTGATCATCTGGGCGCGTAACCATGCTGAAACCAATGCTCGGCTTTTGGTTGAAATATATACATCGCGTCGGTTCCGAAGATTAGTATTAGTACAGACTGTGAAAGGGCCAGAAGTGGGTGCGAACACAGACTACACTGGCAAAGTTGATATTTCACGGTTGCGTCCTCACCAAACTTATTACTATCGGGTGCTTTGGGAAGATAGTCAGAACAAAACCCAAAAAGGTGGAGTAGGTATTTTTCACACCGCACCCACTCCTGTTCAAACCCGTCCAGTCCGGTTTGTCTGGTTAGCAGATTTAGCTGGTCAAGGCTGGGGTCGTAACCCCGACTTAGAGATCACTACTGCTGAAGGTGATGTCATTAAGGGAGGATACGTCGCCTTTGAGGTGATGCGTAAGTTTGAGCCAGATTTTGCTGTATTTGTTGGCGACACTATCTACGCTGACAACGAGATTCCCACCCAAAAAGACATCCCTGTCGAAGTTGGGGGCGGAACTTGGGTGAATAATCCAACCAAAGATTTTAAAGCAGTCTCTTTGGAAGAATTTCGGGAAAACTGGAAGTATAACCTGGGAGACGAAAAATTCCGACGTTTTTTGGCACAAACTCCTGTTTATGTCCAATGGGATGACCACGAAGCCGTCAACAACTGGTATCCAGGCGAAATTTTAACAGAAGCACCTTATAATGGACTGTCTGCTGATGTTCTCGCCCAGAGAGCCAAGCAAGCATTGTTTGAATATAATCCCATTCGCGGTGAGAAGATTTACCGCAAGTATCAATATGGTAAGCATCTAGAACTGTTTTTGTTGGATGAGCGCTCTTATAGAGGACCGAATCCTGAAAACAACAATCCTAATGGGATTGAGATGCTGGGACAGGAACAATTTGCATGGTTGAAAAAAAGTTTAAAGGCTTCCCAAGCAACTTGGAAAGTCATTTCATCAGATGATCCCTTTTCTCTCGTCACAGGCGGAACAAGCGATCGCGATGCTTGGGGTCAAGGTTCACTAGAAGTTTTGGGTAGAGAAGTCCAATTGAGCCAATTGCTGCAATTTATCAAAAATGAGGGGATCAAGAATGTCGTTGTAATTACGGCAGATGTACACTACGCAGCAGCAATTTCCTATGAACCGGAACGGGCTGTCTTTAAAGACTTTAATCCTTTCTGGGAGTTTGTCGTTGGCCCAATTCACGCAGGCGCTTTTGGTCAAAATGAACTCGATCCTAGTTTTGGCCCTAAATATGAATACGTAAGAGCGCCGCAAACTGAAACATCTCAACTTCCCCAAAATTTACCACCGCCAAATCTCCATTCCTTTGGCTTGGCAGAGGTGAATTCTCAAGGTCAACTAATAGCACGTATTCACGATATTACTGGTAAGGTTTTGTACGAAAAGGTACTCGAACCCCAGAATTAATCAAAAGGAAGAGTCGGAATCACAATTGTGATTTTAGACGAATTAGACTCTACCTCACTCAAAAGCCTCTACCTCGTCACTGAGAGAATCTATCGATTTTCTCAGTTTTTCTGTTTTGATACACGTTCTGGATTGGTGGCGATCGCACAATTTTGGATTTTAGCATATTGATGATCTCACAAATCTTTAGCTGAAATTTTATAAGATGAGTATTAACTCCTGACTCTTGACCTTTTATGACTGCTATTCGTGAAGAATTTACTACCAATCCCCAAAACAAAGCTAAGGCAAATAATTCAGGAAAACGCATTTTACTTTGGGTGGCGATCGCTTCAGTGATGATTTTCTGTTTATCACCGATTATGTGGCAACTTGTTACCTCTTTTAAGGTAAATCAGGATATTTCCCAGGTGCCTACAGTTTATTTTCCTACACGATTAACACTGGATCATTATATTAATTTATTTAGTCGTCGCCCATTTTGGCGTTACATATTAAACAGTGCATTTGTATCTTTTGTTTCTACAGCCTTCGCTTTAGCAATTGGTGCGCCTGCTGCCTATGCCTTGGCACGGTTACGCCCTCGTGGTAATCAATTGATCTTGGCAAGTATTTTAATCGTGACTTTATTTCCTGGTATTTTATTATTCCAGGGATTGTTAGAAATAGTACAAGGTTTGCATTTGGGTAATAATTATCTAGCACTAATTATTCCTTATACAGCCATTAATTTACCGTTAACTATTTTGGTGTTACGTAGCTTTTTCTTACAATTGCCAAAAGATTTAGAAGATTCTGCCAAAATAGATGGATATAATACCTGGCAAATGCTCATCCAAATTTTATTACCTATGACCATTCCAGCTTTAGTAACAACTGGAATCCTGACGTTTATTTTTGCTTGGAATGAGTTTATTTTTGCCTTGACCTTCATC
Organism: Pelatocladus maniniholoensis HA4357-MV3; assembly: GCA_019359115.1. GTDB lineage: Bacteria > Cyanobacteriota > Cyanobacteriia > Cyanobacteriales > Nostocaceae > Pelatocladus > Pelatocladus maniniholoensis. The sequence goes on along the minus strand of JAHHHW010000116.1, from coordinate 23,523 downwards.
ACTCGTGAAGACATGAAAACCATTCCTGTAGCAGCAGCCCAACTTAGCGGGGCGTCAACATTTGAAATTCCTTACGGCCCAATTGCTGCTGCTACCGTGGTTGGTACATTACCTTTGGTGTTACTAGTTTTATTTTTCCAACGCAAGATTGTTCAAGGTTTAACGGCTGGCGCAGTCAAAGGTTAATGGGGATCGGGGATCGAGGACAACTAATTCAGTTATCAGTGATTCAGTTATCAAATTAAACTGATCACTGTTAACCGATTCATGCCTGATCCTCAATTCCTGACCCCCAATCCCCGTACTCTATGAGAAGCCGCTAACGCGTCTACGCGTAAGCGTCTCCGTAAGGAGAATCCCCAATCCCTAGTATCATGGCAACCCTAGAATTAAAAAATCTAAATAAGACCTACTCACCTAAAGTTGTTCCAGTTAAAGATATCAGTTTAATCGTAGATGACAATGAATTTCTCACTTTGCTGGGGCCTAGTGGCTGTGGTAAGTCTACAACCTTGAGAATGATCGCGGGATTGGAAGAAGTGACTCGCGGTAACATTATTCTTGGGGGAGAAGATATTACCCTGAAGCGTCCAGGCGATCGCAATATGGCGATGGTATTTCAAAGCTATGCCCTTTATCCTCACATGACGGTGTACGAGAACCTCGCCTCTGGACTAAAACTAAAAAAAGTTCCCCGTGCTGAAATTAAGCAGCGACTCGCCGATGTCTCAGCAATTCTAGGCTTAGAAGAATTATTGCAGCGTAAACCTGGCCAATTATCTGGAGGACAAAGACAACGAGTTGCAGTCGGTCGAGCATTGGTACGTCACGCTCAGGTATATTTATTAGATGAACCCTTGAGTAACTTAGATGCACTTTTGAGAGAACGAGTCCGTGCTGATATCAAGCAAATATTTGCTGCCCAAAAAGTACCAGTAGTCTATGTCACCCATGATCAAACAGAAGCGATGACGCTTTCAACTAAAGTTGCAGTCCTCAATAACGGCTATGTGCAGCAACTAGATCCACCTGCACGCATATATAACCATCCAGCAAATTTATTTGTAGCTGGTTTTGTCGGTAGTCCACAGATGAATTTGCTTACTCTACCTTGTCAAGAAGGTTATGCAATGCTGGGTGAGTTTAAAATTTCCTTACCTGATATTCCCACAGTTCCACCGCAAATAGTCTTGGGAATTCGTCCAGAACACATCCGCATTGCCCAAGAAGGAGATACAAATATTATTAAAGGTCGTGTATTTTTAGTAGAAAACCTGGGAATGCACAATTTGGTGAGTGTTAGCGTTGCTGCTCAATCAAAATCTCTGACAGTGCGCGCTTTGTTACCCCCAGATCAAAATATAAGTGACGAAGAGATAACATTAGCATTGCCAAATGAAAATATTCATTGGTTTGATGTAGAGTCGGGAGACGCGCTGGTTAAAAGAGGTGAGTGAGAATTAGGGATCGTGATTTTTCTAACATGGTCGGTATGAGTTTATGGTCTTTCATATAGCTACAAGCCCTAGTATGATTACCATCAAAAAACATTGCCGCAATTATTGCCGTTGTAATAATCTCTGCATCGCTCATCTGTATGCGGCAGTCTTCTTGGTGGGCGATCGCCTTCAATAGGTCGTCGATGATAGCATATATGGCAATTGTTTCATTTAACATATAACCCTCCTAATTTCTCTCTGGAGGGGATTTTATTATGAAGAGTCGCCCTACACGCCAGCGCGAAGCGCTGGCGTAAAGTAACTAGCAACTTGGGTTATTACGCTAACGGTGAGTATCTGTCATCAAGAACTGATAAAGTACGTAGCGAAAGTAAAATCGCGGCTTGTCATCATTCAACCTGTTTTAACGGGTTTCTGCTTTGAGCCTGAATTTTGATTCTAGGCTAACAAGCCGTGATCGAGGAGTTGAGCGGAATCGAATTTAACATGAAACGTAAACACCCAGTATCTTGTCACCACACCTCTTTAATTAGTCTGACTCTCATTTCTAGTTTGATTGCACCTTATCCTGTAACTGCCATACCACTCAAAACACCTGACAAAACAGTAAACTGTGACATGCTTGTTGTCGGTGGTGGACTTTCTGGTGCTGCGACTGCTTACGAAGGTTTACTAGCTGGGAGAACGGTTTGTCTGACAGAAATAACCGATTGGCTGGGAGGACAAATTTCGGCTCAAGGAACTTCGGCACTTGACGAACGACCAACCCAACGCGCAAAGTTATACTACTCTCGTGGTTACTTAGAACTGCGAAAACGAATTGAACGTAAATACGGCAAACTCAACCCTGGTAATTGCTGGGTGAGTGATTCCTGTTTTATGCCCAAAGATGGACATCAAATTTTGAGTTCCATGCTCAAAGATGCAGCAAAACAGGGAAAAGGTAAGTTGCAATGGTTCCCAAATACAGTCATTAAGGAATTAAATATTAGTGCTGACGGGAAAATCATTAATAATGCGATCGCCATCCAACATCAACCAGCACCTAATGCTCCCCCACTTAATACCTTTACCTTATCTCAAAGCATCGAAGACGCCTACACCTATCAAAACTCTTCTCGCTTTACCAAAACTATTATTCGCCTTGCTCCTAAACAAGCACAAAAAGGCAATATCCCTAACTGGTATATAGTAGATGCCAGTGAAACTGGAGAAATAATCGGTCTTGCTGACGTTCCCTATCGTCTAGGTATCGATGCACGTTCGTATCTAGAGCCATCATCTTCTAGTGCAACTAACGATCCCTACTGCACTCAAGGCTTTACTTACACCTTTGCAATGGAGGCAACCAAGCAATCGCAACCGCAAACCATGCCTCCATTCTACATGCAGTATTCCCCCTATTACAGTTATGAATTGTCACGACTGGCAAGCTTTCCTTTAGTATTTACCTACCGCCGCATTTCGAGTTCCAAAAAAGGCGAAGAAACAAAATTTGGTGGTATAACTTTTACGGCTCCGACGACCGGGGACATCTCCATGCAAAACTGGACTTGGGGAAATGACTACCGTCCTGGAACCGCCAAAGACAATCTGATTTACACTCGCGATCAACTCAAAGCTACCGGACAGCTCAAACCAGGTGCTTGGATGGGTGGACTGCGGGTAGAAACCTTGCGTAAAGGTGAGGAAAATGCTCTTGGTTATTATTACTGGTTAACAGCAGGGACTACAGATTCCCAATTAGGAAATGGCGTCAAGAAACAACAGACAAACAATCGCTTTCTTTCCGGGTTAAATTCCCCAATGGGAACAGCACACGGTTTATCAAAATATCCCTATATGCGTGAAGGAAGACGGATTATTGGTCGTCCTAGTTGGGGTGCGCCTCAAGGCTTTAGTATTTGGGAAGTTGATATTTCTCGCCGCAAGTACGATGACCCCTATTATCGGGAAGTGCTTTCACCTGCTGAATATCGTCGTTTACAAGCAACTCTAGCCGGTTTGGAAGCTTTATCAGTTCTTTCAGGTCAAAAGCGTCCAGAAAACGTGGCGCGACGCACTCGTTCTACGGTTTTCCCTGATGGAGTCGGTATTGGACACTATGCGATCGACTTCCATCCTTGTATGGTTAAAAGTCCACCAGAAGCACCCGGAAATCAAGAACGTCCAGGGGAAAGACGTGGTGCAGGCCAAGCTTACCCTTTCCAAATAGCTCTGCGAGCAATGATTCCGCAAAAAATTGATAATTTACTAGTAGGGGGTAAAAGTATCGCTACCAGTCACATTGCAGCAGCAGCCTACCGCGTACACTCCTTTGAATGGTCTGCTGGCGCTGCGGTGGGAACTACAGTCGCTTTCGCTTTGAAAAACAACATTGCACCCTACCAATTAGTAGATGATTTGCCCAAGCCAGAACCGCAATTATTAAAATTGCAACAATTACTTAAGAAAAACGGCAACCCCACCGCTTTCCCCGATACCTCAATTTTCAATCAAAATTGGGAAGATTGGAAGTAATCATTGGTCATTGGTCATTTGTTTAAAGCAAAGGACAAATGACTAGTGACTATGGACTAAACTATTAATTGTAGTGTAGTTTTGTAAAGACCTGTTGGTTAATTAATTTTATGATTACCAGACTTTCAGCAGCTGTTTACGGGATGGCAGCGACACCAACTATAGCTCCTGAACGGTCCACTCAAGTCACCCGTAAGACCTATCCAAATTACAAAGTCATTGTTTTAAATGATGATTTTAATACTTTTCAGCACGTTGCTGAGTGCTTGGTCAAATATATTCCGGGAATGACTGGCGATCGCGCTTGGGATCTCACCAATCAAGTACACTACGAGGGTCAAGCCATTGTCTGGACTGGGCCGCAAGAACCAGCTGAACTTTATCATCAGCAATTACGTCGAGCTGGTTTAACAATGGCTCCTCTGGAAGCAGCGTAAAATTTATGACTAAACCCACCCCAGACTCCCGTAAAGCAACACCTGTTAAAGATGGCAGATTAGTTTGGAATCACTCAACTCATATTCCTGGACTTATTCCCATCCTCGAACGTCTGTGCAAACTAGATGGAATTCAAACCATCACACCAGGACAAATTGGACGTGTAAAAGGTCACAGCCCAAAGTTGCAATTGCGGGTATCTGTACCCATTCGCGGTGGATTTAAATTAATTGCGCGTCACGGTAAAACTGTACAAGAAGTATTTATTTTAACTACTCTCCCACAGCAAGAACTCGAAGAAGCGATCGCAATCACAATGCAAAAGTAGTCATTGGTCATTGGTCAATGGATCAATGGATCAATATTGTTCGGTTAAGAATTTTTCGTCATCATTTACGCATGTAGAGACGTTGCAGTGCAACGTCTCTACAAGGGATTTTGGGCTTATCTGAACCGTATTGAGATTTAAACCTCAACATTCAAACTTTAAGGCTTAATGTTCAAGCCCACATTCCGCACCCACAACTGTCACACCCCAAAGAAACGGATCTATTTAGTACATAAGAACTAATGATTGAGAGAATTGACTAGAATTCATTAAAGGTAAATAGGAATTATTATAATTAACTTCGATATAGTAGTAAACATTTTAGAACAACAAGCTGATGAAGTGTTAAAAGCTGCTACTGCTGATATTCAACAGCAAGCCGAAGAAGCTTTTGTTAAAGTGGCAAGATTTGAACAGGATTTTTGGCAAATGGTTTTTAATGCAAATTAAGTTGTTTGTCATTTGCTATTTGTCATTGGTTATAGTTGGTTTGATTTTCAATCACTTACTTAATTCAATATTCAAAGTTTTCATCGTTGCTTTTCAAATATCATTAAATGTTGCTGCGGTAATAAGTTTTTAGTTTCACACCACGTTAAACCAACTGCTTGCATTTCTTTTTTCACCTGTTTTTGAGTCATTTTATGCAAGCCTTTAATCATAATAAAAGGATTTTCACTCCGGTATTCAACTAACACCACTCTACCGCCTGGTTTTAATGCTTTTACAATTGCTTGCATCACTTCTTGTGGATATTCAAATTCGTGATATGCATCTACCATCAAGGCTAAATCAATACTTGCATTTGGTAAGTTGGGATTGGTGAGAGTTGCTAATATTGATTCAACGTTGGTAACATTTAGGTCTTGCTTGAAAAAGCTAATAATATCTAGCATTTCTGGCTGAATATCTACAGCTAGGACTTTTCCTTGTGGTACTTTGGGAGCGATGCGAAAACTCAAGTAACCAGTACCCGCACCAATATCTGCTACTACGTCTGTAGATTTGAGGCTAAGAGCGTCTACTATTTTACTTGGCTTTTCTTCTGTTTCGCGGCTGGGACGTTCTAGCCAAGCTGCACCAGTATGTCCCATGACTTTAGCTATTTCTCTACCCATGTAGTATTTACCAATACCATCTCGATTATGAGTTTTTCGTTGTTCGTAAACAGGAGAAGAGTTTGTAGCTGCAATAGTTGGCTTGATTGGGTCAAGTAAGCAACCTAGGATAATTACTGTTATAACCAGCATTAATGCAATAAAATTATATTTTTTGTGATAATGCATAGGTGATGAATTCCACTCTGTCAAGCTAGTTTTGAGTGTTTGTAGTAAGCACCAAGCGTGCTTAAAAATTCAGGACATCACAAAGGTAGCGATCGCTCTTTGTTACTGTTGTATTAGTCTGCACCAACGCGCAACCATAGCCTAATAGTATCAGGACTCACGCAACTGGCACATGCGATCGCTAAAACTTAGTACATGCGCATTATTAGAACTGACGTAACTGGTCTAGAGCGATCGCTCCAGTTTTCTTCTCTATTTGAATCTCTTGATTTTGTCTTTTATACTCACCAAATTGCTGAATCAGTTTGGCGACTAAACCAGTCCATCCAGTTTGATGGCTCGCCCCAATTCCGGCTCCATTATCACCATGAAAATATTCATAAAACAGAATCAAATCTCGCCAATGAGGGTCAGTTTGAAACTTTTCAGTTCCACCATAAACAGGTCGTTGACCAGAGGAATTTCTTAAGAAAATTCGGATGAGTCGTTGCGATAGTTCAGATGCAACTTCCCAAAGTGTCAACATTTGACCGGAACCTGTAGGACATTCAACTTTGAAATCGTCTCCCAAATAGTAATGAAATTTTTGCAGAGATTCAATGAGAAGGAAATTCACTGGAAACCAAACAGGTCCGCGCCAGTTAGAATTACCACCGAACAAACCATTACTAGATTCAGCAGGTTCGTAATCCACTCGAAATTGTGAGCCGTTGACATCAAAAATGTAGGGATGTTCAGCATGAAATCGGGAAACAGCTCTTATCCCATAGTCTCCAAAAAACTCACTCTCATCCAACATTTTTTGCAGAATTTGCCGCAATTTATCTCTAGAAACAATCGCTAATAATCTCCTAGCACCTATACCTTTTGTTTCCATACAAGCTACATTTTGACGTAAGTCAGGACGATTTTTAATAAACCATTCTAATCTCTGCTTAAAGCCTGGAAGCAAATTTAATATCTCTGGCTCAATCGTTTCAATTGCAAACAGAGGAATTAGACCTACCATTGATCGGACTTTCAAGGTAATCTGTCGCTCCGGCAAATGTAATATATCATAATAAAATCCATCTTCTTCATTCCACAAGCTATTTTCATCTTCGCCAATATGATTCATTGCATCAGCAATATAAAGGAAATGCTCAAAAAATTTGGTAGCAATGTCTTCATAAACTGGGTTGCTTGTTGCTAGTTCTAAAGCTATTGCTAGCATATTCAAGCAATACATTCCCATCCAACTTGTACCATCAGATTGATCAATATGTCCCCCTGTGGGTAAAGAAGCACTGCGATCAAATACACCAATATTATCTAAACCGAGAAATCCCCCTTGAAAGACGTTATTTCCTTCAGCATCTTTGCGATTTACCCACCAGGTAAAATTTAGCAATAATTTCTGAAAAACCCGCTCTAAAAATTGTCTATCTGCCCGTCCATAAATTTTTTGTTCAATCTTGTAGACACGCCAAGTTGCCCAAGCATGAACAGGAGGATTGACATCACTAAATTTCCATTCATAAGCTGGGATCTGCCCATTAGGATGCATATACCATTCCCGTGTTAAAACATCCAATTGATTCTTAGCAAAATCCGGATCAAGCATCGCCAAAGGAATGCAATGAAATGCTAAATCCCATGCAGCAAACCAGGGATATTCCCATTTATCAGGCATTGAAATAATATCTTCATTATTGAGGTGAAACCATTCACTATTTCTGCCATATTTACGTTCTGTTGGTGGAGTCAGTATAGCAGAATCTCCCTTCAGCCATTTTTCCACATCGTAATAATAAAACTGTTTAGTCCATAGCATTCCGGCAAAGGCTTGGCGCTGTACCCGAAGCATATCTTCGCTGAGTGAAAAAGGAGTAAGGCGTTGATAAAATTCATCTGCTTCTTGGTGGCGTCTAGTAAATATTTCATCAAATTCTTGACTAAAAGGTTCAGTTAAATTATTTGTATTGCTCAATCGTAATCGAATAATTTTGGTTTCACCTGCATTTATAGTTAACAAATAGTGTGCTGCTGCTTTTGTACCGATTTTATCTGGATTAACTGCCTCTTTTCGACCATTGACAATGTAGTCGTTAATGCCATCTTTTACATAAGCATGAGTACTGGGAACTCCAAACAATTTGTCAGAATTTGTCTCATTTTCTATGAATAAAAACTCCGTTTCTCCCTCACAGTACATCCATCTTCTACCTAAAGATTGATGAAAAGCTTCGATAACCTTCACGGAATTGCCTAAATTTGTTTCTTGAAGTTTAGGTTTAGTTTCTTCTTGATTCCAAGACCAAGTATTCCTAAACCAAAGGGTAGGTAATAAATGCAGTGTCTTGACTTCTGACCCTCGGTTAATAACTTGAATTTGAATCAAAATATCTTCAACTGAATTTTTAGCATATTCAACGAACACATCAAAGTAGCGATTTTCATCGAATACGCCTGTATCTAATAATTCAAATTCTGGTTCTTGACGACTACGATTTATATTTTCTGCAACTAGCTGAGAGTAAGGAAATGCTTTGTGGGGATATTTATAAAGCATTTTCATATAGGAATGGGTGGGCGTATTGTCAAGATAAAAGTAATATTCTTTAACATCTTCCCCATGATTTCCTTCACTTCCTGTTAGACCAAAAAATCTTTCTTTGAGAATTGGGTCTTCTCCATTCCAGAGAGTGAGAGCAAAACAAAGCCGTTGATGCTCATCGGAAATTCCTGCTATCCCATCTTCACCCCAGCGATAGACACGAGAACGAGCTTGCTCATGGGTGAAATAGTCCCAAGCAGTACCGTTGGGACTGTAGTCTTCTCGCACCGTTCCCCATTGGCGATCGCTTAAATATGGCCCCCACTTCCGCCATTTTGCTTGATGATTGCGGGCTGCTTCTAATCTGATTTCTTCCTGAGTTGGAGTTGTCATAACACGCACCACCTTTTGCTTTTCAGTCGCTAATTTAAGTTAATTGATTTGCTATCTGAAGTATCGCGTTTTCACCCTAAATAATGCTGAGTTTTTGATGAAAATTTTCTAGTAAAAGCGCTAAAGCAAAATGCAGCATAGACTCAGGAAAAACTCATCTTTTGGTATTGCACATCGCCCGTCTTAAACGTAATACCTCTGCTTTCCACACTTATATTGAGCGATTAGTTATGACGGAGTTGCGGAATTAGGGACACCGCCGCGTTTGTACAATCAAATTGTTCGCCGGGTGGCGATCGCCAAGAAAAACACACCAGCCAAAAATGCTAGCTTGTTTGCTTTAGTAAACGCAGCTATGGCTGATGCTGGCATCTTAGCATGGGAGCAAAAATACTTTCACGATTTCTGGAGACCCGTAGTTGGTATCCGTGAACACGATCAATCTATGGGACCGGAACCAACAGAAGCTGACAACAACATCTCCGACAATTGTGATCCCCTATGGCTACCACTTGGTGCGCCAAACACAAACTCTAGAAAAAAGAACTTTACACCGAACTTTCCAGCCTATCCATCGGGACACGCCACATTTGGTGCTGCTGCGTTGCATATGACGCGACTATTTTATAAAGAAGTTAAGGTTGGAGATAAAAACCCCGACAATTTATTCAATGGACTTGATTTTATCTCTGAAGAATTCAACGGGATTAGCACAGACAACAAAGGCACAGTCAGACCAAGACATCGCCGCAACTTCCCTAAAGGATTATGGCAAATGATTATCGAAAACGGGCGAAGCCGCCTCTATCTGGGTGTTCACTGGATTTTTGATGCTTTTGCAGTCAAAGAGGATGGTACCCCTGATCTGACAAGAACAGACAAAGACGGAAATCCTTTTGGAGGAGTACCACTCGGTATTAATATTGCCGAAGATATTTATCAGGCTGGTGGAGGTAAGGGACCGAAAAAGTCAACTGTATCTCCAAACTCCTAAGCCAAAATGCGACAGAAGCTTGCTTCATTTTTCCAAGCCAAATGCGTTCCCTGTTTTTTTCTTTGTTGCTTGCTCGATTTCTTTGCTCAAAAAATAATTAAGAATAGTTCGTAAAGCAATAATCGCAGCTAGTTTACCAATTTCATCCCACGTTGGGGCGATCGCACTACGCAAAATATCAGCTGCTAATGCAAATTCCAGCGATAGAGTTAGGGATTTACCAAGTGATAGTCGAATTCGCTCTTTGCTATCATCCATGTTTTTGCGGTAGGGAAAATAGAGCATTATGGTTTTAACTGTGGCTTCCAAAGCAGCAAAACCAATGATAATACCAGTTACAAAATCAATTCCTGTTGCTAGCCAGGTAATTAAATTAGTGATTATAGCTTCCATAATGCTTTATTCACTCACTGATACTCTGTTCCCCTTTAACTCCATAAATTACGCAGCCACAGGGGTATTTGCTAGCCTACCATCTTCCATATAAACAATGCGATCGGCTATGTCTAAAATCCGGTTGTCGTGAGTTACTAAAAGAATAGTACAACCCTGCTCTTTTGCTAGCTTCTGCATCAAATTAACTACATCTCGACCAGATTTACTATCTAACGCCGCCGTCGGTTCATCCGCAAGGACAATTTTTGGATGACTTACCAAAGCACGAGCGATCGCCACCCGTTGTTTTTGTCCTCCCGATAAATCATCTGGGTAATAATTTAGACGTTCTTCCAACCCTACCATCTCCAACATTTCGGTAGCGCGGGTATACATTTGTTTTAGAGAAAGTTCATGGTGCAGTTCTAACCCCATCTTGACGTTCTGCACAGCTGTTAAACTACCGTGCAGGTTATGCGCTTGGAAAATATAACCATTACTACGTCGTGCTAGTGTCAGTTGTTTGTCATTTGCACCGCACAGTTCTCTTCCCAAAACCTGCAAACTTCCTTCTTGAGCAGAACGCAATCCACCAACCAAGGTTAGTAAAGTTGTTTTCCCTGAACCAGAAGGGCCTGTCATGAGAATAATTTCGCCAGCGTTAATTTCTAGATTGATATCAAATAACGCTTGTTTGCGAAGTTGTCCTTTACCGAAATAGTGATTGAGATTTTTAACAGAAATAACCATATTTAGTTAGTGGTTACTAAATTAAGTAAATCGGCACAAATAAAGCTAACTCGTTGAGGTCGTCATTTGTTATACTCTGCCTTGAAGCCGAAGAAGGCGCGTCTATGTCATTGGTCATTAGTAAGGGTTTTAGGCTTGTTTACTTTTCGTAACATGGTTAGGTTTATTCCCGCCAACTTACTTAATAACAAACGACAAATGACTATTTAAAACATATCTGCGGGATCAGCAGCTAAGACTTTGCGAGTGGCGATCGCGCCCGAAATCATACACATAAATATTGTCATAATTAGTACTTGAAATGCTCGTGCTAAGGTCATGTATAGTGGCAAATTTGTCGCACTCCGCGTCAGAGCGTAGAGTCCTGTAGATATAGCAAATCCAGGTATAAAGCCTAATAGTGCCATAATAATGGCTTCTTCAAATACCACGCTCAGTAAGTAGCGGCTTTGATAACCCATAGCTCTGAAAGTGGCGTATTCTTTCATATGGGCATTGACATCGGTGGAAAGGACTTGATAGACAATAATTACACCGACTATAAATCCCATTGACACACCCAAGCTGAAGATAAACCCGATTGCAGTATTGGTTTGCCAATAATATTCCTCAAATTTGACAAATTCTTCTTTAGTTAAAACTTTGACATCTTGTTCATTTCCCAGATATTTTTGTAAAGCTATTGCTACTTGTTGCGGATCGTAGCCTGGTTGAACTTGAATTAATCCTAAGTTGACACTCCCGGCTTCTCGTCTGGGAAACATCCGCAAAAAGTTCTGATCACTAGTAATTAAACTGCCATCAGCGATAAAAGAAGCCCCGACTTTAAATAAACCGCTTACGGTAATTGTGCGGCGTTCGATTTCAGTAGTGACTGTTTTACCTTGATCAATTTGAGCGATTACTTCTTGATAATCTCCCCTTGCACCTCGATCAAATAACACGGTATCGGGTAGTTTAATTTTATCCAGTTGGCTATTGACTTCTGGTAAATTAAATGCTGGTACATCTGGATTAAAGCCAATCACCAAAACCATTGTCTCTTTACGAGTTTGGGGATTTTTCCAAGAGATGGTGTTGATGTACATTGGTTCTGCTGACTTTACCCCTGGTACGTCCATTGTTTGGAATAATCGCCGCCGGGTAAATGTGGATAAGTTGGCAATATTACGCGCTTGGGGATTAATTAAAACAATGTCTGCCTCTAAGCTGTTATGCATTCTGGTATTACTACTATATAAGGCAGTTTGGAAGCCTGTTTGCATGAACATCAACAAATCAGCAAAGGCAATACCAGATAATGCGACTAAAAAACGGCTTTTATGGCGGTTGAGTTGTAGCCATCCCAAAGGTGTACGTCGCTGTAATTGTTGAATAAATCCAATCATAATGGTTTTTAAGGATTGGGGAATTGGAATTGGAATTGGAATTGGAAATTGGGGATTGGGGAAGGTAGGGGTCCCCTCTGGGGAACTCGGGGCCCCCTACCTTCCCCAATCCCCTTTCCCCGATCCCTGATCCCCAATCACCGCCTTCACTTGCAAGTTGCTGAATTTAGCTGCTTTTTGGCTAGAGGCTTTGTCTAACTGCACGTGAACTTCTACGACTCTGGCGTCGATGTTGCTGGAGGGATCGCTGTTGATGACGTTTTGTCGCTGGATTTGCCAACCAATTCTTTCTACAGTTGCGTATAATTCACCAGAAATAGAATCACTGTCTAAGCGGACTTTTTGCCCAGGATGCACTTTACTAATATCACTTTGGTAAACTTCTACTACTGCATACATTTGGCCAGTTTGCCCAATTTCGGCGATCCCGTCATCAGATACTAATTCACCAGGACGGGTGTATATTTTGAAAACTTGACCATCTTGGGGCGATCGCACATAAGCTTGTTTTAAGTTGGCTTCTGCTCTTTTGACTGATGCTACGGCTTTATTAACTTCAGCTTGGGCTGCTGCGATATCTGTAGGACGCACTTCGGCGATCCGATTGAGGGTTGCTTTACCTGATTCGATTTGTTTTTGTCCAGATGCTTGGATGCGTGCGAGGTTCGCTTTTGCTTCTGCTATTTGTTCTTGTAAAGATTCTTCAATACGCTTGAGATTTGCTTTTGCTTCTGCTATTTGCTGTTGGGCTGTTTGCAAAGTTAAACGCTTGCTATCTTGGGAAGATGCCGAAATTGCCCCTTCTTGATACAGACTTTGATAACGTTGGTATTCGGCTTGAGCATTATCTAGTTGTGCTTGCAACTGCGCGATTGTTGCTTTTTGTGCTTCTGTTTGTGTGTTTTTTTCTGCCTCTAGACGAGCAATGGTAGCTTGTTGAGCTGTGATTTGTGTTTCTCTTTCTACTTGCAGGCGATCAATCTCTGCTGACTGTGCTGCTATTTCACCTTGCTTTGCGCCTGCTTTGACTTGCAGTAGATTAGCTTCGGCTACTTGCACTGCTTCTTTGGCTTCTTCTAAGGCGGCTGCTAGGCGATCGCGACTGTCTAAAATTGCGACTACTTGCCCTGTTTTGACTGTATCTCCCTCTTTCACCAACAATTGCTCTACCCGACTTCCTTCTGTGGAAGCAGGCGCAGATAGTTTAATTACTTCTCCTTTTGGCTCTAGCCTACCCAAGGCTGTAACTGTTTTTACTTCTGGTATTTGCGCTAGCTGTTGTTGGGCTTTCTGTTGTTCAGCACTCCGGGATTGCTGGATTGCATAAAAACTGATGCTACCTACAGCTAATGTTGCAATTGCTGCGATCGCAATTGAAGGACGAAAAATTGATGGTGGGAGGAAAGAACCCTCTTTGAAGTTTTGTAGCATTGATATCCTCAAAACTAAACTGTTTAGTTTTATGATATTACTAAACTAAACCGAACAGTTTAGTTTTGCAAGTACTATAATAGAAAAAACTAAACTGTATAGTTTAGTCAAATTCCTTGCAGTTTCTTAACAAACACGGCATAGCCTAGATTAGGGAAAAGATTAAGGGTTAAAGGGGAAAGAAAATTTTCATTGCTGATAATCCTGACTTATCCAGAAATCTATTGTTATGTCCGTGTTTCTCTTTTTGAATGTCACTATTTATAGATTTATAGACAATATGTATGGAAAAAATAGGGTATGAGCTGTTGAGGGTGTAAAGATAGAAGGGAGAAAGGTAAAGGCATAAAGGTTAATAACTTGATATTTGTCCCTTTAATCATTGCTATTTCAACCCATATGGTCGTGTGATAAATCACACAACGAGAGCCTGAAAATCTGTTCCCCAATCCCCGATCCCTATTTTCAAACCAGGAGCCACAACGGGGAAATTTCAAAGCCCACATTCCCAAATTGGTACATAGCAGGAATCAGCAAAAAAATGGTACGTGCAAAAGTAAATGAAATGGAGCGTGAGACTTCAGTTGAGAAAGTAGAACAAATTCTTCAAGGAGCAATGCAAGAGTTTCTGATGCATGGCTTCGCTGGTACAAGCATGGATAGAGTTGCATCAGCAGCAGGTGTTTCTAAAGCTACTGTTTACAGCCATTTTGCAGATAAAGAAACATTGTTTAAAGCAATGACTGAGCGGCTAGCTCACAAAAAATATCAGTCGATTTTTGGTAGCGAACCTTTGGAAGGGGAGCCATTGCAAGTTTTGCACCAGATAGGAACTAGAGCTTTAGAGCAGATGAGTACTGACCAAGAACATTGTGCATTTATGCGTGTGTTAATTGGAGAATCTGGCCGTTTTCCAGAATTAGCTCAAGTTTGTGTTAGTTCTATGATCAAACCATCTCTAGAAACTCTCACTCAATATTTAATGTCTTATCCAGAACTGAAAATACGAGATCCAGAGGCAATAGCTAGAATTTTAGTTGGATCTTTAGTACACTTTCATATTACGCAGGAAGTACTGCATGGAGAAAACATTATACCTATGAAAGGCGATCGCATCATTGATACCATCATTGAGTTGATTCAGAAATCCGGTCAATCCACTTGAGTTCTGCTTTTACTATCATTATAAGCTACTCACAAAGAAGGTTTAATGGTTTTCGCAGATGTCTAATTAATATCTATAGCAACTTTAACATTACCTTAAACCCCATTTGGTTATAGATTGGTATGTTCGTTTTGCATGGTTGAATTACCTAGAAACGAATTGATTCATACTACTAATGGGGAGCAATATGAAACTGATGGATGGCGATCGCTTGTTACCAATCCGGTGCAAACGACGGGATTTTCTGTTAGGTGCAGGATTCTTAACTGGATTGGCGGTCGCTAGCCAATGGCGTCCGGTGATAGCACAACTTAAATTTTCTAGCTATCCATTCAGTCTTGGTGTTGCCTCTGGTGATCCATTACCAAATAGTGTAGTGTTATGGACACGTCTAGCGATCGATCCACTCAATGGCGGTGGAATGCGACCAGAAAACATTGTAGTGCGGTGGTCGGTTGCCCTTGATGAAAACATGACCAAGATTGTACGAAATGGGCAAACCTTGGCAACTCCTGAATTAGCACACTCGGTACACGTTGATGTACGTGGATTAGAGCCTGAGCGTTGGTATTGGTATCAATTTAGAGTGGGTAATGAAGTTAGCCCGATTGGACGAACACGCACAGCGCCAGCATTGAATACTTCTATCTCACAACTTAAGTTTGCTTTTGCCTCTTGCCAAGATTGGCAAAATGGCTATTACACAGCTTACAAGCACATGGCGGATGAAGAACTCGATCTAGTGGTGCATTTGGGTGACTATATTTATGAGTATGGAGCAGAACCTGATAAACCACGCCAGCATATTGGTTCTGAAATTGTCACTTTAGAAGACTACCGCAACCGTCACGCCCAGTACAAAACCGACCGAAATCTGCAAGCAGTTCATGCTAGGTTTCCTTGGATTGTTACGTGGGACGATCATGAAGTGGAAAATAACTATGCTGGTTTGATACCAGAAGAAAATCAAAGTCAGGAAGCATTTATAACTCGGCGGGCTTATGCCTATCAAGCTTACTACGAACATATGCCGTTACGCCGCTTTTCCCTACCTAATGGACCCGACATGCAGCTTTATCGGCGGTTTACCTTTGGTGATCTAGCTGAATTTAATGTCTTAGATACCCGTCAGTATCGCACTGTTCAACCTTGTAATGACGGACTCAAGCCCCGTTGCGCTCAAGCTTTTGATCGAGAAGCTACAATGACAGGCAAAGAACAAGAGCAATGGCTGCTAAAAGGTTTAGATCAATCCTCAGCACGCTGGAATGTGATTGCTCAACAAGTTATCTTTGCTGAATACGATTTTGATCCCCGTCCAGATTCAGGAGTATTCAACATGGATCAGTGGGATGGTTACGTAGCTGCACGGAATCGCATTTTAAATTTTTTGGCTCAACGTCAACCTTCTAACCCAGTGGTGATTACTGGAGATATTCATTCTAGTTGGGTATATGACCTCAAAATGGACTTCAAAAATCCCGATTCAGCCACAGTCGGGACTGAGTTCGTGGGAACCTCAATCACATCAGATTTTTCCACCGATTTCATCCCTCCGATCAAAGCTGCTTTAGGTGACAATCCCCACACTAAATTTTTTGATGGTGCTTATCGAGGCTATGTGCGTTGCAACCTCACACGCGATCGCTGGCAAAGTGATTACCGCGTTGTATCAACAATTACTGATGAAAATGCCTCTGTCAGTACCTTAGCTTCGTTTGTAGTTGAAAACGGTAAACCAGGCGCACAAAAAATTTAACTGTCATTGGGAACAAAAGCTTTAACAGAATCAACAAACGCTGACACGAAAATCACAAATGGGTTCATCAATATAACATTTGGGTTCCTCAAAATCATTATTGTGTTACGAAAAGTAAACAAGCCTAAAAGCCTTACCAATGATCAATGACCAATGACAAATGACAAATGACGACCTCAACTAGTTAGCTTTATTTGTGCGGACTACTTTCTTCAAAATTAGCGATAATGTGAAGATATGTTGAAAAGGCTGCTTTGATTAGGCTTTTATGTCTGAACCTGCAATTAAAATTACAGTCAAGTTATTCGCTGCTTACCAAGAAGCTTATGGAGTACCAGAACTAGTACTGGAGTTTCCGAAAAATACACCAGTTGTTGCAGTATGCGATCGCCTAATTACCGAACATCCAGAACTGAGTCAGTGGCGAGATGTCACCAGATTTGGAGTTAACTTGATATTTGTTGAACCCGATACTATCTTGCAAGAGGGTGATGAGGTGGTATTAATTCCTCCAGTGAGTGGTGGTTAACTACACTGCCACCACACCAACTTGGCGCAAAATAAAGAACAGGATGGAGTTGATAATGCTCAGAGCGATCGCTCCTATAATGGCGCTAGCAATTCCCCAACGCAGTCGAAATCCTTCTACTAGCCAAGCTGCTAAACCAAATACAATAATGCTGCCGATCAAAGGAATTAACCCTAAACTGATAACGGCGCTAGTGGTTCTAAACCAAGTAGGGAAAAGACTCCAGAAGCCATTAAAAGCACCGATAATTGCTCCTGAAATCAGAGCAATCCAGGGACTGTCTATCTCAACACCTGTAGGTAGCTTTGAGATAATTAACAAACTAATTGCAATTACTACAACAGAAATGATAAAACCAGCCATTGATACACCTCAGTATAAAATTGGGATTATCAACTGTAGACTTCGTAGCGTTAGTTAAGCAAAAGGATAAAAGTCATCCTCTAACAGGATTTTGGATTTTGGATTGACCCCCTAGCCCCCATTCCCACAATTTGGGGGAATGGGAGAGGGACTTGTACCATCAAGGAATGATTGATTATGAGCGATCGCCATTAGCACAGAAATTATTTTTTCACCTTTATAGTATTGTTTCAAGGGCAAATAAGCTAGTTAAGTAAATTAATTTATTTTTTGTATTCAGAGTTTTTGTTTTCTCTCTAGGATTTATAAATTATTCGTGAACACCAAGATCATCGATTTATTCAATAAATCAATGATCTGGCCTCTTAATTTTCAATTCCGCAGCGATCGCTATTGCTCTTAACTAGCACATTTTATAACCCTTATATAGCAAAGCTTTTAGCCTTCCATCGAGAAATGTGCTAGTTTCGTTCGTTGCGGGAGCGGAAAAAGCGCCCTTGAGCGCTCATATCTTGTACCTACCCCATATCCCGCCAGAGAATAAATTTCTTTGGCTGCAATAGCAATTTAAATTAAGGATTTGTAGTAAGAATGCGCGTGCTTAAAAAATAAGGACTTAAGTCCTTACTACAAACTTAAACTTGACACAGTACTAGTTGCTAGGTAAGTTTGAAAAATTGGGATGCTCGTTTCAGCTAACCCATACCCAAAATACAACCACTGCGAGGAGGAACATTTAAGATTAATTGTTTCGTTTCTCCCTGATTGTGCCACTCAATCTCAGCATTACCATATAAAAGTTTGTTGGGTTGGCTATGCAAGTTAATATCTATATTCGCATTTGCCGATGCAGTACCAGAATTGATTGCTACTATGATTTCCTTCTGATTTAAACTACGGGCAAATACGTAAATTTGACCAAAAGCATGTAAAACTTGGTAATTTCCTATACGCAAGCAGGGATAAGCATGGCGGAGGGTAATTAATTGGCGGTGCGTGTCGAGAATTTCTCGATTCCAATCTGCTTCAAGAGGAAAACCACGCCGAGAATCGGGATCAAGACGACCTGGTAAACCCACTTCATCACCATAATAGATACTACTAGCACCAGGAAAAGTCAGTAATAGTAGAGTCGCTAATTTGACGCTGGGAATATCTCCTCCAGCAATAGAAATCAACCTAGCAGTATCGTGACTTGCTAGCAAGTTTAATTGAGTGAGTTGAATTTCCCAAGGGTAAAGTTGCAGCAGTTTCTGGATTTTGGTAGCGTATTCAGCTGCAAATAACGGTGGATACGGATGATAGGAACGATCTTGTACTTGTTCGATATCGACGCGATCGCCTGCGGTAAATGCAATTGTTGGTGCAGCAAATAAATAATTCATCACGCCGTCGAACTGTGTACCATCCAACCATTCGCGAGAATCTCCCCAAACTTCGCCCACAATGTAAGCTTCTGGATTAATTGCTTTGACGCGATCGCGAAACTCTTGCCAAAAACCAGGAGTTTTAATTTCAAACGGTACATCTAACCGCCAACCATCAATGCCAAATTTAATCCAATATTCGGCAATTTCCATGATGTACTCACGTACTTCTGGGTTGTTGTGGTTAAATACTGGTAGCGCCCGATTGTCAGCCCAACTTACATAGTTAGCACTAAATTCGCCGTTGTAGGGAGAAAGAGGCCAGCCCTCAATTTTAAACCAATCCACCCAAGGAGAATAGGGGCCATTTTCCAAAATATCGTGAAAAAAGAAAAAACCACGACTGGAATGATTAAACACTCCATCTAAAACTATTTTGATATTGCGAGCATGGGCTGCATCTAGCAATTCTTTAAAAGCCGGATTACCGCCCAACATCGGATCAACTTGATAATAATCGTGGGTATGATAACGGTGATTACTTGCAGATTGGAAAATCGGTGTAAAGTAAATAGCATTAATTCCCAAATCTTGGATGTAATCTAACTGTTCTAATACACCCCACAAATCTCCTCCTTTATAACCTTGGA
Organism: Pelatocladus maniniholoensis HA4357-MV3; assembly: GCA_019359115.1. GTDB lineage: Bacteria > Cyanobacteriota > Cyanobacteriia > Cyanobacteriales > Nostocaceae > Pelatocladus > Pelatocladus maniniholoensis. Next base: position 3,791 of record JAHHHW010000116.1, on the reverse strand, counting down.
GTGTAGGTATAGCATCCCAATCTTCCCAACTCGCATTACGTAACAAGCGCTTGCGTGGTTGCTTGCTTCTGGCAAAGCGATCAGGAAAAATTTGATAGAAAACAGCATGTTTAACCCAGTCTGGTGTGCAAATATCCATGTGTTGCCCTCTTTGTTTCGTTCCCATCGCGATCGTTGCAGATACTGGGTTAATTGTGTCTCACACCTGTGGTAGAAAAATTTTAAACAGGATATGAGATGTCTAAGTCGTCTACATATTTTGTCTACTCAACAAGTTGTCGTTAGATCACAACAAGCTGTAGTAATAACACGATAATTTGACACATATACTCAGAAACTTTCGCACGAAGAATGATCGCACTTCTGTATTTATAAGCGTTGTTATTTGCAGAACATAGATCTCCGACTTTTTGTAAAAGTCGGAGATCTGAGATACATAAATACTATTGATTTGATCAGGGAAATCTAAGGAAATAGTTAAGATATTTAACAGACGGTTATTGTACAAATAAATAAAAATCATTGTGCAAGTAATATTTATATCAATAAATTAGCCAAAGTTACCTATAGATGCTTAACTAAGTATATACTAATCAAATCGTATATATAAGGAAGACTAAGGGTAAATTGCTCTCAAGGAGTTAAAAAAAATATTTATTTACGTAAAAATTTATACTTTTATTTTCTAAAATTTTTTTGATTAAACTCATTTAGACTTAAAAAGATTAAATTTAAACTGTTAATAGATGGCTAATAGAGTTACAATAAACTGGTATAAACCAGTTTTTTTCCCAAGAATAAAAATAATGCAAATCTTAAATTTTGAACAAAATCATCTATTGCGAGATCACACAGCACATTCAGCAACTACTTCTATTCGTGGCATTGTAAAACAACTTGGCGCTTTTTTGACCACGGTCATATATATCACTTTAACCTGTGCGATTTTATATAAGTACTCCTCCACGTAGACTGTGCTGGTATAACTGCGAGTGTAAGATAATTTTGTGTTTGTTATTGAAATTCCCTTGTTGACAAAAGGCTTCAAAAACCAAGGCTAGAGATTTTTTACTATCAAAAATTAGCAAGTATAGGATTGTCTAGTTAGCGCATGGAAAGATCTAAAGCTACACGCAGACGGGGAGTTATGCTAACCTCCGCAGGAATGAAGCGGCTGCAAGCAGCGATTTTAAGAGTGGAAAAAGCAGAGAATAATGGTAATCGCTTCAGTTTAGATCAGTTAAGCGATCGCATTAAAATTTCTACTAAAACGTTGACTCGGTTGTGGTCGTCGAATGCGAGTGTAGATCGCAAAACCCTCAAACTTTGCTTCAACGCCTTTTATTTGGAGTTACGTCGGGAAGATTACACCATCTTCAGTGAACCGAATTACACTGAAACTTTTCCAGGACTACTAACAAATTTAGACAAAAAAGGCATATATGCGTTTGAATTGCCATCGATTAAAGAACTATATGGACATTCTGAATATAGTTGGTCATATCCAGATGGTCCAGTTCCCCTAGATTCTCCCCTATACATTGAACGTCCACCACTTGAGAAACTAGCTTATCAGGAAATTACCCAACCAGGGTGTGTAATCAGGATTCGCTCTCCCAAAAATATGGGTAAAAGCTCTCTGGTGCTGCGGTTGCTTGCTTTCGCACAAAAGCAGCGATATCACACAGTCAAATTAGATTGCCATCAAATCGATTCGCTGTGCATGATTGACTTAAACCACTTTTTCCGTTTTTTTTGCTGGCGTGTAGCAAAAGAATTAGGTATTAATCCAAATATAGATACTTACTGGGACGAAGAAATGGGTAGAAAACTAAGTTGTAGTTTCTACTTTAAGAACTATTTGCTAAAACAAATCAAACGTCCTGTGGTTCTGGTATTAGAGCAAGCAGATCGCTTTTTTGAACATGCAGAACTAGCCCAAGAGTTTTTCACTTTGTTGCGTTCATGGCAAGAGGAAGGACGAAGAGATCCCATCTGGCAAAAACTGAGAATAGTAGTAGTCTACTCTACAGAAGTATGTGTCTCTTTGGATATCAACAGTTCTCCATTTAATATTGGATTACCCTTACGTTTGCCAGAATTTACTGCTGAACAGGTAAAAGAGTTAGCGATAAGACACGGGCTAGACTGGAGTTATGGTGAGGAAGTGACCCGATTGATGTCACTGATAGGAGGACATCCAGCCTTAGTTCGGATTTCTCTGTATAATCTTTGCTCTCAAAAAATTACTCTGGAACAGCTTATACAGGAAGCGATCGCCAACGGTGGTATATACCGCCATCATTTATGGCAACATTGGGCAACCCTACGAGAGCAACCTAGTCTGATGGAGACATATACTAATATTTTGGCGCTTAGGCAAAGTACTTATGTTGATCCTATTGAGATTTATAAGCTTGATAGCTTAGGAATGATTTCCTACGAAGGCGATCGCATCAAACCAAGTTGCGAACTTTACCGCGCCTACTTTGAAAAGCAACTCTCTGCAATTAGTTGATCAATTTTTCTTATTCTTGGTCAATGATAACTCAGATTCTGTTTATTTCTACGGATAATTAGGATTAGTTATCCAGCGAAAAATATCGTAGAGATGTTGCATTGCAACGTCTCTACACGTCTTAATACACACAACATCTTATGAAATACCAGGTTGGTGGAAGTCTGCAAGGTAACGATCCCAATTAGTTAGCTTTATTTGTGCCGATCTACTTATTTCGACCTGCGGAATGTGGGTTTTAAGGCAAATTCGGAGCTTGGATTGTGCAATCTCTTGTATCACACTTATGCTCGTAAAGCTGCTGAATATAATGTTCTTGCCAAGTGAGGGGAACTTCTAACAAAGACTGAGTTCCTGTGATTCCTTGCCCCATAAATATTAGGAGGGCAATACAATTTAAAATAATATGAACCTTACGCCAAAAATTGCTTTTATCCTTATAGATTTCTGGCAAAATTGCTAAAGAAAAAATCATCAAGAAAGCAGCAGTTATCCCATAGTAATAGTGGGAGATGTACCACTGGTCAGTTTTACGATAGATACCATCCTGAGAACCTAGCACCACTAAACCGATTCCCGTTAATGTAGCAAATATTGCACGCCAGTTTCGTTCCTTTGCTTTATAGAGTAGAACTATCGAACCAATAGTAGCAGCAAATAATAGTACGATAAAGATAACTTGGAAGCGTGCTTTCGTCCAAATCTGATTGTCTAAAATATTACCAAATATATCATTAGCTAGAGCTAGTATAACAATACCCACTACTGCTCCCGTTAGCCAGCGACCTAACTGAACATGTTCCTGTCCTGCAACTGGGGGAATTTTACTCTTACCCGTTGCTTTAGTTTCAAGTCGGCGCTGACGAGTTTGTAAAGCGCGATTGAGGACGATACCAATTAAAGGGAAAACCACAATTACAGCGATCGCTGGATGCAACAGCAAAATCGCATCTCTGAATTCCATAGCAAACCTCTGTTGTGAAAATAGGGATTGGGGATTTGGGGATTGGGAATAGATTTGTTGGTGGTTAGTGGTTGTTAATTGGTTGTTCACCACTTCTCCACCACCTGAAATTATTTAACTTCGTTAGGTGCAAACGCAGTTATTTTACCTTTCTTAACTGCAACTATCACGTCATAGGTTGCACAATAGACATCTCCGACAACTATCAAAGCCTTTATGTGACTAGCTCTTAGGGTGCAAATGCAAGCATTGCGATTCAGCTAGTCTATACGAATAAATAAGGGTTTGAGATAATTCTTGTAGAGAACA
>JAHHHW010000115.1 GCA_019359115.1 Pelatocladus maniniholoensis HA4357-MV3 | reverse complement strand
TCAATTGAAGAGCTAGAATATTTATTACATCAGCTTTTAAATGAAGGAGAGTTAATTATTAAATGGGGGCGAAAACTCAAAAATAAAGGCGACGCTGTCATCACAATTTAAATGCATAACAGCTTAGTACCTCCAAATGGCACATAAAAAATAAAAGCAAACAAAGCTTGGCGGGGATATTTGTAGGCGAGTGACATGACTATAATCCCCATTACTGCTGGAACTGCTGCTTTAATTCCAACTACTAAAAAAAGAATAAAGCCAAGAAATAAACCGCCACCAATTGCAGGAGTCAGTATATTAATTAGTTCTTGACGCGCCTGTGCTGCTTTGCGCTTTTGAGCTAAACGTTCTTTGAGGGTAAGGGTGGGAGTTTCCTGTTTTTTCTGCTTCTTAGTTTTTTTATTTTTCCGGGATTTGAGCTTTGATTTCGGCATGATTTGTTATCAATAAGCCTTTTGAATAGCCAATCATAGCCTTGGAAAGAATCAAATGTAAATAAATATACTGGTATAGGAATCATTAGATGAACCTCTTATAAGGGGTTGAGAAGCGGTTTCTACTTTAGTTGGTGAGAACCGCTTCTCTTATTTCATTATTTCCTAGTTAGTTGCGCTTTTCAGTAGGCGTAGTTAAATAACTTGTAAAATGTAGTAGTATATTGCTATGGATATGAAGCAGTTAAGAGAAAAAGTTGGTTTGAGGACAGTAGACATAGCATCAAAACTAGGAATTGCTGAGTCTACTGTTCGCAATTGGGACAGTGGTAGACATTCTCCTAGATTGTCTATTGAAGAGATTCCTAAATTCTTGGAGGTGTATCAATGTAGTCTTGAAGAAGCGATCGCTGCTGCAAAAGAAAGTAGAAGGAAGTTTGATGAAGCTAATTCCTGATTTAATCTTTTGTAAGCCGATGCATTCGTAATGTAAGCCCATACATTCGTAATGTAAGCCGATGCATTCGTAATGTAAGCCGATGCATTCGTAATGTAAGCCGATGCATTCGTAATGTAAGCCGATGCATTCGTAATGTAAGCCGATGCATTCGTAATGTAATTGGTTTTTAAGCCAATACGGTTGGTGTTAAGGATTTTTAGTACAGAAAATTGGTGTGTACCAGACACGAAATTACCCTGTGGGATCTTGCTACGCGTCTCTACTCTACTGAACCGTATTGGTTTATAGTAAGCACTTTATATCTACTTTCGTCTGGACGTTGGACAATCATTTACACAAAAAACCGACTCACAGCACAACTAAAACCAGGTAACAATGGTGAACTCAATTCATCATTATCTAACAACGTTACCATCAACTTTAAAATTCCACTTTGGCGCCGATAAACTTCAACTTGTTGCAATCGCCAATCTGCAATCCAATATTCCTTCACTCCCCGTTTAGTTTTTTACCGTTTAAAGTATAATTCGACTTTTAACTTTTGCTTTGGTAGGTATTTTAAGTGCTACAGGAGTTGATGAAAGCATTTGCATTCGCTCCAAGACTTGCAAACTACTAAAAGCTGCTTCTCGGATTGCTGCTTCTTCTTCATGACAAAGCAGTAGTCTTAAACATTGATCAATATTTTGTAACTCTGAAGCATCAATTCGATTGTTAGTGATTAATTTTGTTAGCAGACGTATAGCGATTAAACGCTTGAGAGGATCTTTTTCGGTGAGATTAGTTAATAAATTATCTAACTGATTTTCATCTCTATTTCCGTAAAGGCTGACTATTTGCCATGTCAATAAAAATAATGTTATTAGTGTTGCTGAACCTTGCAAAATTACGCCTGCGGCCAGCCAATGGCTATTGGATTCTAACCAAATCACAGTTGCCATGTAAGTGCTGAAGCAAGCCATACCACCACTAATCACGGCTAGAGTCAGCCGACGGTTCGGACTATTTAAAAATTTCTTAATTTCAGACAAGTGTAACTGCCAACGCCATGCTTGCATGGAATAAACAAACATCATTGTCCCCATACCCGCACTACTAGCTAACAGCAGTTTCCAATTCCACAATAGCATCGCCACTACTATAGTCAGAAACCCAAGAGCGCCTCCTGGTCCACGGAAACGTTCTAGAGGTAACTTTTTTGTGGCTCCCGACTTGAACTCTGGAAGCATCCAATCGAGGATCTGGTCAATTAATTGCTGCCAAGAAGAGGAAGCCTGTGCCACGATATCTACCTACTTGATTGTAAATGGTTAATAAATAAGTAATAACCTCTACCAGAATACCTGAAGTAGAGGTCTTGCCAGAGATTTTATCACTGACTTTTATACTTCCGGCCCAATACTGCTTGGTCAAGAGCCAGAAGCTTTAAATCCGTTGAAACTATAGCAGTTCTCGGTTGTGTCCAATACGCACCCCACCCCGGTTTTGCTGATGCAAAACCGGGGTGGGGTTCCGACTGTATTGCAATCAAGTCAGAAGTGCTATAGAACATAACGCTTAAGCTCGATTTCATCCTAATTTCATTTCTAAATGAAACACTAGTGTAAGAGTGCATTTCTCAAAATGAGAAAGTACTTTTGACCACTCGCAATTCCTGACGCTCCATACTCAAGGATTTTTCATGGCGATGTCTTACTCTGTGCGTTCCCAAACACCTACGGCAATTCCTTGTGTTTATGGCACAATTGTTAGCCTGCTGTTTTTAGCAAGTCCCGCAGTTGTTCTGGCTCATAGTGGACATGGAAACGAATTTCATCAAGAAAGTGAAACCACTCAAACTACTAATTCTATTCAAGTTGATGTTGATACAGCCAAACGGCTAGAAATTAAAGTCGAGCCAGTCCAACGTCAACAGCTAGCTCTAGGGATTAAAACCACTGGACAAATTGAAACTCTACCCAGTCAAAAAGTGGAAGTGACTACCCCAATTTCTGGAGCGAAAGTGGTTGAATTGTTAGTGGAACCTGGTGCAGGTGTAACAAAAGGTCAACCCGTTGCTGTTGTTACCAGCCCTGATTTAGTGACATTGCGCGTTGAATCTCAGGAAAAACTTGCTCAAGCTCAAGCTGATTTACAGCAAGCACAAGCTGACTTAAGACTGGCTCAACAAAACTACGATCGCTATCAACAAATAGCCGATTCTGAAATCGCTCAAGCCCAGAGCCAAGTATCATTTGCTCAAGAAAAATACGATAAAGACCAACAGTTAGCTGATACAGGTGCTTTACCCCGACGCAATGCTTTAGAATCCCAAACCCAACTAGCACAAGCAAAAGCCGAACTCACCAAAGCCAAAAGTCGTCGAGACGTGATTCAGGCAGAAAATCAACTCAAACGCGCTCAAGCCGCAGTTAACGTTGCAAAAAGAAATATTCAACTCAGTAATAATATTTATCAAACTCGCCTTCAACAATTGGGTAACAGTGGTAATGCCAAGGGACTGGTGACGGTGACTGCTCCGATTGCTGGTAAAGTTGCAGATAGGGAAGTAACAATTGGTCAAACTTTTGAGGATGCTGGTGGCAAATTGATGACGATTGTCAATGACAGTCGGGTTTTTGCTACAGCGAATATTTATGAAAAAGATTTAGATAAAGTAAGAACAGGTCAACGAGTAAGTGTCAAAGTTGCTTCTGTACCTAAGCGCACTTTTACAGGAAAAATTGCCGTAATTGGGTCAGTAGTAGAAGGTGAAACGCGAGTAATACCCGTAAAAGCTCAAATAAATAATCCAGGCGGAGTCCTCAAACCAGGGATGTTTGCAGAACTAGAAGTCCTAACAGACCAAACCTCAGCACCTAGTTTGGCTATTCCCACCTCAGCTGTAGTTGATGTGAATGATAAAAAACAGGTTTACGTGCAGAATGGTAATGCTTACCAACCTGTTGAAGTTACTTTAGGGCAAAACTCTGGCGACATGGTTGAGGTAAAGACTGGGTTATTCGAGGGAGATTTGATTGTCACCCAGCGCGCACCTCAACTTTATGCTCAATCTCTGCGAGGTGGTAGCAAACCGAAACAAGACGAAGCTAGAGAAACTCCTGCACAGACAAAGATAGAGCCGAAAACACCATACTTATTATGGCTATTGGGAGTAGGGGGAGTAGCCGCAACTGCTACTTTAGGTTTTATGGCTGGCGCTTTCTGGAATGGTCGTCATCACAAATCACAGCAGCTAGTGCTAGTAGATACACCTAAAGTAAAAAGTAAAAAGTAAAAAGTAAAAAGGCAAAAGAAACAAGCAGCACGCATGATCTTAAGTTGAACAAAATATGTTAAATGCTATTCTCAAGTGGTCGATTGTCCAACGTTGGATAGTGGTGTTGGGAGCAATTGTTGTCACTTTTTTGGGTGTGTATAATCTTACCCAAATGCCTTTAGATGTCTTTCCTGATTTTGCCCCACCCCAAGTCGAAATTCAAACTGAAGCTCCAGGACTCGCCCCCGAAGAAGTTGAATCTTTAATTACTTTGCCAATTGAAAGTGCAGTCAATGGTACACCGGGAGTAGAAACTGTGCGTTCTTCCTCGGCGGTTAGCATTTCTGTTGTTAAGGTAATTTTTCAATGGGGAACTAATGTTTATCAAGCCCGCCAGTTAGTCACAGAACGATTGCAACAGGCTGTGCAAAAACTACCAGAGGGCGTGGAAAACCCACAAATTTCTCCAATCTCTTCCCCCATTGGTACAGTTCTGCAATATGCTTTAACTACCGAAACAACTCCCATGATGGAAGTGCGGCGTTTGGTTGACCGAGATATTACCAACCGACTGCTAGCTGTACCGGGTGTTTCTCAGGTGATCGCCTATGGTGGTGATGTCCGCCAGTATCAGGTTTTAGTTGATCCAGCCAAGCTCAAGGCTTTTAATGTCACTTTAGAAGAAGTCACAGCAGCAGCAAGAGGCGCGAATGTCAATGCTGCGGGTGGCTTTTTGATTAATCCTGACCAAGAAATAGTTATTCGTGGAGTCGGACGCATAGATTCAATTGAGCAATTGGGAAATTCTGTAATTACAGCTCGCAATGGTACGCCGATTTTACTAAAAGATATTGCAGATGTGCGAATTGGTGCAGCCCTCAAGCGTGGAGATGGCAGTTTAAACGGTCAAAGGGCGATCGCAGTGATGGTTAACAAGCAACCCCAATATGATACCCCGACTGTCACCAGAGCCATTGAAAAGGCAATGGAAGAGGTCAAAGCTGGCTTACCTAAAGATGTCAAAGTTATCGAAACTTTCCGCCAAAATAATTTTATCGATGCAGCAATTGAAAATGTTACCAGTTCTCTACGCGATGGTATCATCATCGTTTCAATTATCCTGCTGCTATTTTTGATGAACTGGCGCACCGCCGTGATTACCCTTAGCGCTATTCCTTTATCAGTTTTGATTGGGATGATGATTTTGGGCTTGTTTGGTCAGGGTATCAATACTATGACATTAGGAGGATTAGCTGTGGCAATTGGTTCGGTAGTGGATGATTCTATCGTTGATATGGAAAATGCCTACCGGGGTTTGCGAAAAAATCAGCTAGCGGGAACTCCTGTAAATCCTTTCAAAGTTGTTTACGATACCTCTGTAGAAGTCAGAGTTAGTGTAATTTTTTCTACCGTAATTATTGCCGTTGTTTTTGCACCAATTTTCTTCCTTACAGGCGTGGAAGGTCGGATATTTGCACCGATGGGGGTTGCTTACTTGGTGTCAATTTTTGCTTCAACGCTTGTAGCAATGACCCTTTCCCCAGCCTTGTGTGCAATTTTATTAGCAAATCGATCGCTACCAGCAGATGATACTTGGGTGAGTGCTTTATCACAGCGACTCTATCGACCAATCCTGAATTTTTCGATGCGTTTCCCCACAATTATTTTGGCCGTTGCTGGAGCATCTTTAGTTACATCTTTGGTTATTCTCCCAAGTTTAGGACGAGTATTTTTGCCGGAGTTCCAAGAACCATCTTTAGTAAACGCAGTCCTGCTTTATCCAGGAAGTTCTCTAGAAGCAACCAATCAAGTTGGATTTGTGATGCAGGATGCTCTTAAAAATGATCAGCGATTTAAAACGGTGCAGTTACGGGCTGGACGCGCCCCTGGTGATGCGGATGCAGGTGGGGTTAACTTGGGACATTTAGATGTAGAACTAAGTGCAGAGGGATTGAAAGATCGCAAAGGAAGTATTGAGAAGCTGCGAGCAGAATTTGCTAAGATACCGGGAATTGCGCCTAATATTGGTGGGTTTATTTCTCACCGCATGGATGAAGTATTATCTGGGGTAAGGAGTGCGATCGCTATTAAAATTTTCGGTCCCGATTTGCAAGAACTACGCCGTTTGGGGACAGAAGTTCAAGCAGCAGTGAGTAATATTCCCGGACTCGTAGACTTACAACTCGAACCTCAAGTCCCGATTAAACAGTTACAAATTAAATTTAACCGCGAAGCAGCAGCTCGTTATGGCTTAACTGTGGGTAATTTGAGTGAGATGGTAGAAACTGCTTTCAATGGACGAGTAGTATCTCAGGTTCTTAAAGACCAACAACTGTTTGACTTGGTGGTTTGGTTAAAAGAAGATGCTCGTAATAATTTAGATATTATTCGTAATTTATTGGTAGATACCCCCACAGGTCAGAAAATTCCTCTCGCGCAAGTCGCCAGCATAGACTACGGAACTGGCCCCAACACAATTAACCGCGAAAATGTTTCTCGCCTAATTGTTGTGTCTGCAAACGTATCAGGTCGAGATTTAGGTTCTGTAGTAGATGAAATTCAAGCTCAAGTCAAAAACTCAGTACAATTGCCCACAGGCTACTTTATTCAATACGGCGGTCAGTTTGAATCAGAACAACGAGCTACTCAGAATTTACTGGTATTTGGGGGACTGGCAATTGTCGTAATTAGTATATTAATGTACTTTGCCGTTAAATCCGTCGCGGCGATGCTGATGATTATGATTAACTTACCTCTGGCTGTGGTTGGGGGGATATTTTCGATTGCTTTAGGGGGCGGGATCATTTCTGTAGCTTCCCTAGTAGGCTTTATTACCCTTTTTGGCGTAGCAACACGCAACGGCTTGCTGCTAGTAGACAATTACAACAATAAGTTGGCAGAGGGAATGACTCTACGGGAAGTAATTTTTGAGGGATCGATGGAACGCTTAGTAGCTATTTTAATGACAGCTCTGACCTCCGCTTTGGGAATGGTTCCTTTAGTAATTGGTACGGGTGCAGGTAAGGAAATTTTGCAACCTTTGGCGGTAGTAGTACTGGGAGGTTTGTTTACTTCTACTGCTTTAACTTTATTGGTGTTACCTGCTTTATACGCTAAGTTCAGTAAGTTGTTAATGCCAAAACAAATGTCAAGTGTTGAACAAGAAAAGGAAGTTGGGGGAGTATTGGAGTGGTAATTTTTGGTAAAATTTTGCCTCTCCTCCCTGTGTGCATAGATTCAAGCCAACTTCGCCCGTCGTAACATTACGGCGTTAATTGCCACAATCACAGTTGATAAACTCATTAACAATGCTCCCACGGCTGGCGAAAGTAAAATTCCCCAAGTATAAAGCACACCAGCAGCCAGAGGAATAGAAATGACGTTGTAACCTGTTGCCCATACCAGATTTTGAATCATTTTGCTGTAGGTTTTCTGTGCTAAATTAAGGGCTTTAACGGCATCTAAGGGATCATCCTCAATCAATACCAAATCAGCTGACTCGATCGCAACATTAGTCCCTGCACCGATCGCAATCCCAATATTAGCTTCTAAAAGTGCAGCTGCATCGTTAATTCCATCACCAACAAAAGCTGTTGCACCTTCTTGTTTCAATTGTTTGATAATACTAACCTTGTCTTCTGGCAAAACTCGACCATAGTAACGGTCGATACCTAAATCCTCAGCAACTGCACGGGCAACAGCTTCCGCATCTCCGGTAATCATGACTACTTGAATATTTTTTGCTTTTAATTTATTTACCGCTTCTCGCGCCCGTTCCCGCACTTGGTCAGCCATTGAAATTACAGCAACAGCACTTTTATTTGTCATTAAAACTACTGCACTTTCACCGCGTTCGTCTGCTTTATTTAGTCCTTGACGCAGAGATGATGGCAAAGTCAGATTTTGTTCTTCTACCCACTCCGGACGACCAATCCGGTAAGTTTGACCGTTAACTTTACCCTCAACTCCACGACCTGTTACTGTTTTAAAATCAGTCATTTGAGGTAAATGCAGTTGGCGACGTTCTGCGGCTTCCACCACTGCTTTCGCTAAGGGATGTTCAGAAGAAGTTTCCAAAGCAGCGGCTATTGCTAAGGCTTGTTCTTCTGTTAAAGAGTCACTCACAACTCTTTGAACTGCAAAGCGTCCTTCTGTCAGGGTTCCAGTTTTATCGAACGCCATATTTTTAATATCTTTTGCTCGTTCTAAAGCATCTCGATTTCTCACCAAAATTCCATTTTTAGCAGCTAAACCAGTAGAGTTAGCAATTACCAAAGGAATAGCTAAACCGAGGGCATGAGGACAAGTTATAACTAATACGGTCACGCTACGGTTGACAGCAAAAATTAAATCACTAAAAAATAGCCAAGTAAAGAAAGTGAGACTACCAGCAGCGATCGCAATGATAGTTAACCAGTAAGCTGTCCGGTCTGCTAAAACTTGATATCTACTTCTTGAACCCTGCGCCTCTTCTACCAAGCGCATAATCTGATTAATCGTCGTATCGCCACCAATACGAGTAACTTTAACTTTTACCGAACCTTCACCGTTAACCGAACCAGCTACGACTTCATCGCCTTCGTGTTTAGAAACGGGACGAGATTCACCTGTGAGAAAAGATTCATTAATATTGGTGTCTCCCTCAATCACAATCCCATCATTGGGAACCTGCTCACCCGGACGAATTAAAATGATATCTTCTGCTTGAATGTCGCTAACTGCAACATCTTCAACTTTACCGTTAGTAAAGCGATGAGCTTGAGAAGGTACTAATTCTGCCAGATTTTCTAAAGCCCGGCTAGCACCTTGAACAGAAGCCATTTCTATCCAATGTCCCAACAACATAATATCTACTAGGGTTGCTAATTCCCAATAGAAAGGCATTCCCTGCAAACCGAGAGAAACTGCCAAGCTGTAGACAAATGCTACTGTAATTGCCAGCGCAATCAAAGTCATCATCCCAATTTTGCTGTGCAGTTCGTTCCAAGCACCTTTGAGAAATACCCAACCGCCATAAAAATAGATGATGATTGCTAAAACCGGATTAATCCACTCCGAACGGGGAAATGCGATCGCTTCATAATTTAACCAATCTTGTAGTTGGGTGGAAAAATATAAGATGGGTAAAGTTAGAACAAGGCAGATAAAAAAGCGACGTTTGAAAATTTCCGGGCTGTGTCCTGCATGTTTACCATGTCCGGCGTGTCCACCATGTTCTAAGTGTCCGGCATGATTGTGGTGTTCATCACCTTCTCGAACTACGTGGTTATTTCGTGTGTGATGTTGCTTTGTCATTAGCTTACATTTATATCTTGCACTTGAATGTGAAAATAATGAATACGCTGAATTTTTAGTTAAATCTCATCAACTAAAAAATCTTTCCCTTCTGTCGTCTGCCCTCTGCCTCTATTCCATAAGTGTTTTCATAATCTTGATCTCCTCCTTCTGTGTTGTCACAATCTCTGTGCATAGCTCCTGAATACGTGGGTTTGTCAGCGATGATTGCTCGTTTTCTTCTATTTAGGGTTAGGAAAATGTAAGGCAAGCTAAATCAATTATGATTTTTCTCGCGGAGTGTACCCGATCAATTACTAGTAATCACTACTAAGTAAAGCAGTGTGAACTGATAAACAGCTTGCCTTACGGTTGAAGTAAATTAAACTTATGCCACTCCTACAGCAGCGATTTTGCGATATTCTTCTACAGCTTGCCGACAAGCTTTTGCACATTTCTTGCAGTGTTCTGCATCATGCTTCTCACATTCTTTGGCGCAGGCTTCACATATCTCTGCACAAGCACGTACTAAGTGAGGAATAAAACGCGAACCACGTACCATATAAATAGCCACAGTCCGGCAAATTTCTGCACAATCAAGGCAGGTACGAGCGCATTGTGCCATTTCTGCATGACCGATACAGGCTTCAGCACAGTGTTCGCACTCTACTGCACAGTACATCGCAACATCAAAACTAGATTGATATTCTTCGTGAACTAAAAGCATATACACCCCTATTTTCATGATTTGCGCTTTCGTAATTAGAAGAATAGAAAAAGACTTCAAAATAGTGCTTCTAACTATAGGAATAAAAGAATATTTTTAATTTTCTTACTTGTACATATGTTAAATTTCATCTTGATTTCACTTTGATATGCTTATCATAAAAATTTATAAAGCAGTTTTTTAAATTAAAATCAAAATTGTAAAATTGTGCCTGATAGACTCAATCAAAAATCTAGAATAATTGCAAATAATGAATTCTGAAAAAATAAACAGCCATCAGTTTATTACCCTCACTACTGGTGGCGCTGTAAGTGCTTTGGTCGCTAATTGAATCTGGGAAATAGTTACTTCTTCTCAATTCTCAACAACACTAGCAATTGACTGACCTAAGTTGCACAAAAGTAATAATTGTTTATTAGAACTTAACCTCGAAGCTAGTACTCCACCACATTAATTTTGATGAGTCGCAGGTGTTTAGATCCCCAACTTCGCAAAAATTGTCGAGGATCTATAATCCCTCAAGATTAATGTGGAGAAGCACTAGTACTCAAAGCTCAAGTTTGCGATTAGCTGACTGGATAAATCTTTGAGTCCGTTTTCAACGGACTTGTGCTATTAGCCAGAGAATTTATTCTCTGGCGGGATATTAGGTAGCTGCAAAATATAAGCTATCCTGGCTGATTCTACCTGTTTGATAAATTTCATCTCAATTTCATTTCGATTTGTAATACTTGATATTGTCACTAAATTTGCTTACAAAAATGTAATCTACTCGTATAAAATAGTTTCTAACAAATCAGGAGTAATTATAAATACATAAATCCTAACGAAAACTAAGACAAGCAATAGTTTTGCAGATTTTTTTGCTAAAAACTGCGTTTATCACTATCCACATTACAATTAAATTTCTCAAATGAAGAATCATTTAATGCAATATCTGAATCTCAGTTTTGTATTTTTAGCAAGTGTCGGACTAGTTTTTTTAGGTGCTTGTAGTAACAGCAATCAAACAGCTACTACAGATAATAATACTTCTAGTAATACTTCAGTAAGCTCTAACTCTGGTTCTGTATCACCAACTGCTTCTGCTTCACCTGCTGCTAAAACAAATAACGAACATGGTGCATCTAAAGGTGGTCAAGTTGTAGAGACAGGAACTTATCATTTAGAATTTGTTCCTGAAAAAGAAGCAAGTGCAACTCATATGGATTTATACCTGCTAAAAGGTGACAACCATGAAACAGTACCTGACGCGAAAGTAACGGCTCAAGTTCAGCTACCTGATGGAAAACAAAAATCAATTCCCATGACATATGAAGCTAATGGAAAACATTACACAGCAAAGTTAACTGAAAAAGCAACTGGTCAATATCAAGTAAAAGTTATTGCTGATCTTAAAGGTGAAAAAGTAAATGGTAGGTTTACTTTTAATCAATAGACTTATCTTGACATTCTCCGAGTTACAAGATAAAGGTACAGGGATTGCGCCTGAAGAGAGGTAGACTCAAAAATCATTTCGGCAGACTCAAAAATCATTTCGGCAGACTCAAAAATCATTTCGGCAGACTCAAAAATCATTTCGGCAGCCTCAAAAATCATTTCGGCAGACTCAAAAATCATTTCGGCAGACTCAAAAATCATTTCGGTAGACTCAAAAATCATTTCGGCAGACTCAAAAATCATTTCGGTAGACTCAAAAATCATTTCGGCAGACTCAAAAATCATTTCGGCAGCCTCAAAAATCATTTCGGCAGCCTCGTCTTAACCACAGATTACTTATTAAGGGCGATGTCCTGATATTTTAGGATTTCATGCAAATTTCATAATCGAATGGCAGACTAATAGTAAATAACCAAGTTCACCAACAAAATATTCCATTTGACAATCAAACCTGTAAACAAATGAAGAGAATTTTTACTGCACTAGCTATCACTTCAAGTCTTGTTCTCACTCAAGCTTGCGCCTCACAAGTAAAATCTTCACAAACAAGAGAAACATCAACTTCTAATACAAATGCCATTGCGGATGCGAATTCCCACGCAGGTCACAATATGGATCATTCCAAAACATTAGGAACTAAGGAAAACTCTCATGTCGGTCACAATATGGGAAATGACCACAATGAGCATTCAGGTCATTCAAATTTAGAACCTGCAAATGCAATTGCGGAGCTTACACTTCCGACTTCAATTGTTCCTAAAACTCCTGTATCTTTAACAATTGATATCAAAGATAAAAACGGAAAATCAATTGCTAACTTTGACCAATTTCAAGAAAAATTAATGCATTTAATTGTTGTTAGTGATGATTTACAATCTTTTCAACATATTCATCCTACATATAAAAATAATGGACGCTTTGAAGTTCAAACTGATTTTCCTTATCCTAGCAATTACACCCTTTTCAGTGATTACAAAGTAGCGGGAAAAGCAGAACAAGTTTCAATTCTAAAAGCACAAGTTCCAGGACAATCACCAACTACGCCAAAAATTGATTTAGCTACTACTAAAACATTTGGCAACACTAAAGTTAACCTGAAATTACCTCAACCCACAATCAAAGCTGGACAAGAGATTCATGTAATTTTCAATTTACAAGATACCGATACTAATAAATCACCCACAGATTTAAAACCTTATTTAGGAGAAAGAGGACATTTAGTCATCCTCAAGCAGTCATCGCCATTAACACAAGCAGATTATATCCATGCTCATGCGATGAAAAATACTCCAAACGATGAAATTCATTTTATGACCAGTTTTCCGAAAGCTGGAAAATATAAAATGTGGGGACAGTTTAATCGAAATGGCAAAATAATTACTGCTGATTTCTGGATAGATGTGCAATAATCATCTCAAATTTCACCTCGATTTCATCATGACTTGTCATGCTAGTAGATAGAGGGGATATACATACTTCTTTAGTATTGGCTAAAAGTTAGCTATCTAGTTTATTCCAAAAACTGGATGAACATAGGGGTAGTTAAGTATAGCTTTAGTAAATTTAGATGTATTGATTAATCACAGGTTCATTATGCATGGATGAACCTAAAATTTAGCTGTCAAAATTGGAAAAATGAGGAATAAATATGAAAAAATCACTGATTTACACTGCCGCATATACTCTCAGTATAACAGCTTTAATTTCTGTGGGCTATGCAAATGCTAGTGAAAAAGATAGTACTCTTCCCCATATTGATGGAAATGTACAATTTCCTCTCACGCGTTGGGGAATTGGAGGAAATTTTAGACATAGTTTCCGATTACATGTTCCCAAAAATAGTAAAGCTGTTACCCAACTACTAATCAAAATCCCAGAAAATGTAACTGTGAGTAATGACATTAAAAATATTGATATCGTAGATGATAATGAACATAAAATTAATACTAATGTATCTATAAATGGTAAAACCATATTACTAGATTTTACCGAAGCAGTTGCCCCTAATACTAAGTTTGATGTTGACCTTAATAAGATAAAAAGACGAAATATTGGTAATGGTTATGTCTACACTTTTTCAGCTAAAGAGGTTGGCATTGATGCAGTAATTCCTATAGGTATAGCGTGGTTTCGTCTCTATTAAATCAGAAAAGATTTAAACTGATCATTGACAGCCATTGACAGATGTATTTTATGAGAGTGTTACTAGTCGAAGATGAACCCGATTTAGGTAGTGCAATTAAGCGAACTCTCACCCAGCAGAAGTATTTAATTGATTGGGTAGTTGATGGTAATGATGCATGGGCATATTTAGAAAATAGCTGGACACAATACACACTAGCTATTTTTGATTGGATGCTACCAGGAATATCAGGATTAGAGTTGTGCAAGCGACTACGTTACCATAAAAACCCTCTGCCTGTGTTGATGTTGACAGCAAAAGATAGCATGGAAGATAAAGTTGCTGGTTTAGATGCAGGTGCAGATGATTATTTAGTGAAGCCATTTGGTATGGCAGAATTATTAGCGCGGTTGCGTGCTTTGCAAAGGCGATCGCCTCAATTTCAGCCACAGGAATTAACGGTGGGTAAGCTGACTTTGGACTATGGCAATAATATAGTTGTCAGTAAAAATGCTGGAGGAAATAAACAGGAAATTTCCCTGACTAATAAAGAATTCCAGCTACTAGAGTATTTTATGAAACATCCAAACCAAATTATTACTACTGAACAAATTCGCAATCAGCTTTGGGAAGTGAATGCAGAACCTATTAGTAATGTAGTAGCAGCTCAAATACGTTTGTTGCGTCGCAAACTAGTTAACAGTGGCTCTGGAAACACGATTGAAACTTTGCATGGTATGGGATATCGTCTCAATCTTAAGGATGAATCAGAATAAACTGTTTCAATTAACACGCTTGCATTTAGCTCTGTGGTATGCTCTGGTTATGGCCTTGATTTTAAGTGTATGCGGCTTTGGTATCTACAGAGCGATCGCTCATGCTCATTGGGTAACATTAGACCGGGAAATAGAATCAGTTGCGGGAACATTACACGATAGTATTGAACTAAAATTACAACAACCAGGTCGATTAGAACCAGTCATACAAGAGCTTCTACCAAATATCTGTGTGGTAGGAAATAGATGTACTCCAGAGCCATCAAATTTACGACGCCATACTCTAAGCGCGATTAATCAAGGTCACTATTATGTACGTTTTTTTGACAATTCTGGACGTTTGTTTGCTATAGCTGGTTCTGATCCAAAAGCATTGTCATCTGAGTTTAACAAAGAATTATGGCAGACTTTAAAAGACAGTCAAGGTAAGCTTTATCACCAGATTTCTTTGACATTGCATACTCAAAGCAATGATGATTGGGGGTATCTCCAAGTAGGGCGAAGTCTGGAAGATTTTAATAGTTATTTAGATGCAGTGAAACTCACCTTAGCATTAGGTTCACCAATTGTTATCGGTCTAGTTGGTCTTGCTAGTTGGTGGCTAGCAGAATTAGCAATGCAACCAATTTATAAATCTTACAGACAAATTCAGCAATTTACAGCAGATGCTGCACACGAGTTGCGGACACCTTTAGCCGCAACCCAAGCAACTGTGGAATCAGCACTTTTTATACCACAATTAGATCAAACAGAGGCACGGGAAATTCTGCAAAGCATACAACGTCAGAATCAACGACTCACTACTCTGGTGACAGATTTATTACTGCTAACCAGATTAGATCGTCAAACTGTGCCATTGCGACGTGATATTTGCTGTTTAAATGATATTATTGATGACCTAATAGAGGAATTTGCCGCATTGGCGATCGCAGCAGGAGTAACACTGACATCTACACTACGAATATCAGATCCTGTGAATATTGTCGGTAATGGAGATCAGCTTTATCGGCTTTTTTCTAATTTAATTATTAATGCTATTCAATACACACCATCAGGAGGAAAGGTGACAGTTTGTTTAGATCGCAGTGACCATCATGCTGTAATTCAGATAGAAGATACAGGGATTGGTATTCCTCAAGCAGAGTTGTCACGAATTTTTGATCGCTTTTATCGGGTAAATTGCGATCGCTCTCGTACTACTGGCGGTTCTGGATTGGGATTAGCAATTTCGCAAGCAATTGTCCAAGCACACTACGGTAACTTGAATGTACAAAGTGAATTAACTAAAGGTAGTACTTTTACTATTAAGTTACCGTTCAATATCCGCCCACTTAATAGTGTTCGCTCTATTTATTTATAAAAAAGACACACAACAGTCAATACGGTTAATTTTGGGGTTGTAGAGACGCGATATATCGCGTCTCTGGTGGGTTTAAATGCCAATCTATTTCTCTTATCCGAACCTGAAGTACCCCAAGTTGCGCGTCATCTGAAAAATTTTACCGACCGATGCCAATATACTGAAAGCCAGATCTGAGCATCATTTCAGGATCGAGGAAATTACGACCATCAATCATGACGGGGTGGTTCATCAATTTTGCCATCTGAGCATAGTCAAGAGTTCTAAACTGCTGCCATTCAGTGACAATTACTAAAGCATCGCAACCATCGGCTAGTCTTTGTGGATCGGTTTCTACCAATACACCAGAAAGACCATCCCGTAAACCAGATTGGGAAACAATGGGGTCATATGCTTTGACTTTGGCTCCCAATCGATTTAACTGCTCAATCAAGTTAAGTGCTGGGGCGTCACGCATGTCATCGGTATCAGGTTTAAAGGTCAGACCGAGTAGTCCGACTGTTTTACCTTTGAGAATTTTTAGAGCTTGCTGAAGTTTTTCAACAGCAATCAAGCGCTGGCGTTCGTTGACGCTGACTGTGGCTTTGAGTAGTTGGGCTTCGTATCCGTAGTCATCGGCGGTGTGAACCAGTGCTGAGACATCTTTGGGGAAGCAAGAACCACCCCAGCCAATACCAGCATTCAAGAATTTATTTCCGATCCGAGAGTCTAAGCCGATACCTTTGGCTACTTGGGTGACATCAGCGCCAACGCGATCGCAAATGTTTGCAACTTCATTAATAAAACTAATCTTGGTTGCTAAAAAGGCATTAGCAGCATATTTAATCATTTCTGCTGAACTCAAGTCTGTCACCAACACTGGTAATGGAGGTAAAGACTGATCTTCAGCATATTTACGCTCTACAATTGGAGCATATAATTTTTCCATCATCGCGATCGCTTTAGAGCTATTACCACCTAAAACAATGCGATCGGGGTTAAAGGTATCATAAACGGCTGAACCTTCTCGTAAAAACTCTGGGTTACTGACTACATCAAACTGGGCTGTAATTTGTGGTAATTGTTCATCATCATGTCCTCCACCACCACCAGCAGGTACGAGTGTTTTTTGACGTTCAGCAATACCATCTAGAACTATCATCCGTACCCAGTCACCAGAGCCAATCGGGACAGTAGATTTATTGACAATTACTTTATAGCCACCATCAAGGTGAGTACCAATTCCACGAGCAACAGCTTCCACATAACGAGTATCGCTTTCACCAGTCGGTAGAGGTGGTGTTCCAACAGCGATAAACAAAATTTCTCCGTGGCTGACTCCGGCATCAAGATCACTTGTAAACTGGATTTTGCCATTTACAATGGCATTCTGCATAATTTCTGAGAGTCCAGGCTCGAAAATAGGTGATTGCCCAGACTTCATTAGCTTAACTTTTTCTTCGTTATTATCTACGCAAATCACATCATGACCAATGTGAGCCAAGCAAGCTCCTGTTACTAAACCAACGTAACCAGTACCAATAACACAAACACGCATTTTGCTTAATTCCTCACTTTGTTTGGGTTTAAATTTTCAAAAACGAAGTTTTCTGCAAATTTGTCATTTGTCAATAGTTACAGCAGGGAACAGGGAATAGGGAACAGGGAACAGGGTTGAAAGTCTCTTGGTATATGGCTTTGTTTTTAAAATTTGTACTTCATTTACCTGAAATCTGCTGTATTTGTGATTTGTTCAAAGCTATTGGCTATTGACTATTGACTATTAACCATTTTTTATACGTTCGCGGAAATCTTCTACTGTCAGTTTTAACCCTTCTTGTAGTGGAATGGTAGGTTCCCAATTTAACCAAGTCTTCGCTCGATTAATATCGGGACGACGGCGGCGTGGGTCATCAGCAGGTAGTGGCTCAAACTTAATCTGTGCATCAGGATTAACAATATTTTGTACAGCCTGAGCCAGTTCTAAGATTGTGTATTCGTCGGGATTTCCTAAATTAACTGGTCCAATATATTCATTATTCATGAGTCGCATCAGTCCTTCTACTAAGTCTGACACGTAACAAAAACTACGTGTTTGCGATCCTTCTCCGTATACTGTTAATGGAACACTTCGTAATGCTTGAACGACAAAATTACTGACTACCCGACCATCGTTTTCTAACATGCGAGGGCCATATGTATTAAAGATCCGAGCAACTCTAATATCAACTTTGTTTTGTCTGTAATAGTCAAATGCTAAGGTTTCAGCGATACGCTTGCCTTCGTCATAGCATGAACGCAGTCCAATTGGATTCACACTACCCCTGTATTCTTCGTTTTGGGGATGAACTTCTGGATCACCATAAACTTCACTTGTGGAAGCCAACAAAAAGCGCGCTTTCACACGCTTTGCTAACCCCAACATATTCAGCGTACCCATGACGTTGGTTTTTACAGTTTTGACTGGGTTGTACTGATAATGTACTGGGGAAGCTGGACAAGCTAAATGGTAAATTTGATCTACTTCTAAGCGGATTGGTTCGGTGATGTCATGACGAATAAATTCAAAATAAGGATGATCTATCCACTTGAGGATGTTGCGTTTATGACCTGTATAGAGGTTATCTAAGCAAATTACTTCGTGTCCATCAGCTATTAGTCGGTCGATTAAATGTGAGCCAATAAACCCAGCACCGCCCGTCACCAAAATTCTCATAGTTTTCCAGGTATTTACGATATTTTTAGCCGCGATCGCGCTTATGCTTAGAATACCCATAATGGGTATTCAAATACAGCACAAGCTTGTGTACTCACAAAAATATTTTTTGAGCAAATTTTTTGGATGTGAGTATTTATCTTAATTTAATTACTAAACAATTCTTTATGCAAAGTTATCAAACAAATTTTGTAAATACCGAACAATCAATAAGATTTCATGAAATCTTCAAGTAGATAAAGATTTTAAATTAGTTTAGTGGATAGGGGTGTAGCATTTGTACGGGTATCTTTAAATTTAAAACTAAATATATTCATACAAATGCTTCTCCCGTACAGTTGTTAGTGGTGAACACTTCAGAGTTCTTATAATTTAGGACTTTAGTCATTACCGAGAGTTTCTCACACTCATATAAATAAATCGAAGAAGTTCGGATAAGTAAATGTCTACATTACACTTTAACCCCACAATAAATACTATGGTTATTTAAGTATTATCAATTACTTGAATATGAATAATTATTTTTTATAAAGTATCAAGAAATACATCAGACTTCCTACAATAATTACTCAATCTCATGAGCAAACTGGAATGGATATTTTCTTATATCAGTAAATTTCTCATTTTATCTAACAGTTTAATAAACAGCAGAAACTTCCCTATGTTACACGTAAATACGTAGCATAATTTATATGCGATCGCTCTCTATCACCTTATATTTAGTTAATTTTATAAAGATAAAACCAAGAATTAAGTAAAGTTTGTAAAATTTTGGTGTAAAAAACAGTACTGAGTTTAATGGTTAACCTAGCCTTAATACGGTAGCCCAATGCTAAAAATAGTCACATTTTAAATATTAGCAATGGTTCAATTTAGACATTGGCTTTCCGTACTCACCTGCTCGCTCGCTGTAAGTGTTACTGGATATGCAACATCTGCTTATGGTATCTCCCTCAGTGATACCTTAATTATTCCCGGTAGAAGTACTGATTTATATCCCTACGATGGTAATAGTGCCAATCAAAACCGCTTAGGATTTTTCTCAGATTTGTACTATGATCGCACGAATAATGTCTACTACGGTTTGAGCGATCGCGGTCCTGGTGGCGGTGTAATTCCTTACGAAACACGTGTACAAAAATTTTCCCTTGATGTTAACCCAATTACCGGGAAAATTAGAAAATTTAGAATTCTAGAGACAATTGTCTTTAAAAAAGATGGTCAAAGCTTCAATGGCTTGAACCCAGAATTACTCAACAGCAATAAAGCAGTTCTTGGTCAGAGTTTTGATCCAGAGGGGTTTGCAGTCGCTCCCAATGGGAATTTTTACATTTCCGATGAATATGGCCCCTCTGTTTATGAATTCAGTCCCAAGGGTGAATTTATTAGGTCATTTGTGATTCCAGATAATCTAATTCCCAAAGCTGGAAGCACTCTCAACTATGTCGATGGTCGCCCAACGATCACAACTGGACGCCAAGATAATCGGGGTTTTGAAGGACTAACTATTAGCCCAGATGGCAAAAAGTTGTTCGCTATGCTACAAGATCCATTGGTGAATGAAGGCGTAGATAATAATGGCAAGAACGACGGACGCTACAGCCGCAATCTCCGGTTAGTAGAATTTGATACTGCTAGTGGACAGAGTACGGCTCAATACATTTATCAACTAGAAAGCTTAACAGATATCAACGATCGCATTCCTGGTACTGACAATGATTTCGGACAAAATGCCCAAGGCCGAAATATCGGGATCAGTGCCATCACTGCTCTCAATGATCAAGAATTTTTAGTTTTAGAAAGAGATAATCGCGGGTTTGGGGTAGACGCGCTGAATGATTTAGCTGATGATCCCACTGACACCCCTAATCCTGTTGCAAGCAAGCGCGTTTACAAAATTAGCCTTGTCGGTGCAACTGATGTCAGTAACACAAGTCTTACAGGCATAAACACTTTACCACTGGGTGTAAATCCGGTTAGTAAAACTTTGTTTTTTGATGTAGCGCAAACTTTGAATCCTGAAAATCCTGGTGACTGGACAAAGATACCAGAAAAAATGGAAGGCCTGACAATTGGCCCTAAACTCAGAAATGGTTCCTATGCCTTACTAATAGGCACTGATAATGACTATAGCGTCACCCAAAATGATGATGACGTGCAATTCGATGTTTGCAGCAACAAAGATGCTAGCAGTGTTAGCAAGGTAACAATTGACACTTATTGTCCGAGAGGTCAAGGGTTAGTTCCTGGTTTCCTCTATTCATTTAAGGTGAACGCTACGGAACTAGGTAACTTCAATCAAGCGAAAAATCCACCAAAATCAACTACAACTGCTGGGCTAGTTCTACTGGGGTTAGCTGGTGTTTGGTTGAAGCGGCGACACGTTGAATAAGTGTTTTGCACAGCAGATTAACTTGTGAAGGTTGATGGAGAGATGGGGAAATAGGGAAGTATCAAGAGTGGGGAGGTGCTTGAAATAGAAATTCTCCCTTGTCCCCCTTGTCCCCCTTGTCCCCTTCCCTCGATTTTGCTAATATATCCCTTCATCCACAGTAGTCTTGGATTTTGCTCTGACTTTATTAGCACTGCGTTTGAGGGCTGAGAGTCGTCCTTCGTATTTAGAACGTTGACGCTTGCTAGGAGTCATATCAATTAGGGTTTTTAAAGCGCTACCTAAACTTTTATAAGCGTTGGGAAGACTGTATCCAAAACGAGTCGCTAAGGCGATCGCTTTTTCGTCAGCTTCAATAAATTCTCTAAGTTGCTTTTCCCCATTGTTTTTTTGATAAAGTCGCCAGCCAGAAACACCGCACAGTGCTAAGGCTAACAACAGCAATAAAACATCCTGTACCCATAATTCGCCAACAGCACCACCCAAACCGATGGCCAAAGCTGCCATTTCCCAACCATCTTTGGGAATGGTATCATTTTGAATGCGCGCAACTTCATGCCAGAACACTAAATTGCGCTGATCCATTGCCAGCGTATCCCATTTCACCAAGTCAATTTGAATTTCTACTTGATCTTTGCCAATTTCTTCGCAGCGAATTAGGGGTGGATTTACTTCTGTTGTACCTTCAACAGTTACCCAACTTTGCAATTCTGGTGGTAGCAAACCCTTAAGACGCCGGAGTTCACTCATTTCTGCTTTAGCAGAGGAGGTTGCATAAGATGTCATAATATCCAACCCTAGAAAACTTTCAGTATATTGAGCGTATCACTTTGGAGTATAGCTATTTCATTACTCATTCGGCTGATTCGTTCGGAAAACTCCCCCGCTTTTTACGGGCTTCCATTGCTTTCTCCAAAAGGTCTAGCAATCCTGGTGCTTCTTGTTGAATACTTAATAAAATTCTTTCTCCTAGTTCTACATTACCTGGATCATGACCTGTTTCCATCACCTCTTGCAAACGAGGTATGGCGACATTATCAACAAGCTGAATTAAGCCACTCAAACAACGGTTAAATTGTTTTTCTGTGAGAATCGAATCTTCCAAAGGGAACTCGATAATGGCACGAATTTCACCATCGGAAGGATCATACTCCCATTGCAGCATTTTGGTTTCCCAGGATATTGCTAGCATTGTTTGGAGAATGGCTGCTTTATGGGGATGATCTTGCACTCCTGCCAAAACCTGTGGTGCAAATAGCCGAAAAAACTTCCCATCCTCATCTAATTGGACAACAATGAGAAAGTCATCGACATTATCACTTTCTACTCCTGTGATAATACGGTCTTCTTCTTCATCTACACGATAATCCCAACCAAGGTTATCTAAGTAATTGCCAATCTCTACCAGATCAACAGCCATAAAAGCCTCATTGTAAACGGTAAAACCGCTGTTATCAGACCTAGTGTAACCTGCTAGCAGCATGGGTATAGCGTGGAAACGCTACGTTTTATATTATGTTTAACTGTTAATTAAATTACAGTTAATTTCTATAAAGAGAATATATCATTTTGAATTTACATCTGAATATCCAGCAATTTCAATTGTGGGTAAACCAGGCAAAACGCTTGATTTTTCCAACCCTCATTAGCAAATTTAGTTTACCCTATCTCTTAATTACCTGTTCCCTATTTCAAGTTAGTTATTTTTATTAGTATTTAAGCGCTACTACGAACATTTTTAAACATTCCATTTTCCACTTGATTAATTGCTGACATAATTCCATTTTCGGGATTATCTAGCAATGATAATTTGACTTGTTGTAAATAATCACTAATTGCATCTCTTAAGATGGGTTTCTCGACTGCTACTGTATGGTTAAAATCCCATACATCCCAGATAATAATACCAACTCCTACAATCGGATCTAGTAATTCTGCGCCTAATTTTGCAGCAACTGCACCACCAGTTTTAGCAGCCATTTTTGCACCAGCTTTCCCAGCAAAAGATGTTACAAGTTTACTACCAACTTTTGTGACAGTGGGAATCATGGCTTTTGTAAGTAAATAAGCACTACCTCCAGTTAAAATTTTTAAAGATAAATTAGATATATTGCCTTCTGTATCATTAACAGTAATCGCAATATCACCGAGATAACGTTCCCAATCTCCTTGAGGAATCTTATAACTACTTTGGATATCAGCAATATTTTGACTCAAATGAGCAACATAAAAATCTATAGTATCTTTAGTGATATTTTCTAATTCCAATTGAGCGACTTTAGGTCTGAGAACACGTTTGGCAAATTCTGTTTGAAAATTCTCAGTTAATTTTTCGGCTACTGCTTGTGTAGGCGAGGGATTGTTTGCATTTGTCCAGTGAGTTACGGCTGAAGTTAACCACACAAATGGAGTGCTAAACTCTAGCTTTTTTTGATTAAAATAATTAAAATACCAATCTAGGAAGCTATGATCAACGCGAGTCATTAATTCATCAACCCACTGATCTAATTTTGCAGAAGCGAAACTCTGAGATTGAGAATGAGCATTGGTAATTGCAGTGGCGATCGCATCTTCTATTCCTGATGGTGGAGCTTTTTTCTCAACAATCACTACTTTATCTTTTATTGGTTGAGTAATAACCTGATCTTGTGGTGATGAACCTGCAATCAAAAATTTACCTAGCAACGGAATCAGCACAATAATAATCACAGCGACCCAAACATATGGGGTTATGGATTTAATAAATTCACTCCAAGCTCGAATGCGATCAGTTTTATGAATGTAAGATATCTTTTCATTCGTTTCTTCGGGCTTTTGTTCGGTATTTTGTCCAGTTATTGATGATTCTGGAACAGATTTTGAGTCAAATATATCCTGTTGTTCTTGGTTCATAGTATGTTTTTAACTGAATCTAAACAGCCTCCTTCACTCGTAAGTTTAGCTAATTTAACCAATAAAACATGTCTGTTGCTCTGATTTCAGAATCAAAATGCTTTGATGGCAAACTCAGCTTTTATCGCCATCCCTCTATTAGTTGTAATGGTGAAATGCGTTTTGCTGTTTACCAACCACCACAGGTAAATACAGAACCAGTACCTGTGCTTTATTTCCTCTCTGGTTTGACTTGCACAGAAGAAAATTTTATGGCGAAAGCGGGAGCGCAACGCTTTGCAGCAAAGTATGGCTTAATGTTAGTAGTACCAGATACTAGCCCCCGCAACACTGGAATTCCTGGTGAGGATGAGGACTGGGATTTTGGCACGGGTGCAGGCTTTTACATTGATGCTACAGTTGAACCGTGGGCTTCGCATTATCGCATGTATAGTTATGTTGTTGATGAATTACCTGCTGTAATTGCCGAAAATTTCCCAGCCATACCAGACAGACAAAGCATTTTTGGTCATTCTATGGGTGGACATGGGGCGCTGATTTGTGCTATGCGAAATCCCCAAAAATATAAATCTGTCTCAGCTTTTGCGCCTATTACTGCACCAATACGTTGTCCTTGGGGACAAAAAGCTTTCAGTCGCTATCTTGGTGAAGATCTAGAAGCTTGGCCTGCTTACGATGCTAGCGAGTTAGTCAAGCAAGTAGGATACCATAGTCAAATTCTGATCGATCAAGGTACTGCGGATAAATTTTTACCTGAACAATTACTTGTGGATACATTTGACAAAGCTTGTGCGGAAGTAAATCAACCTTTAAATTTGCGTTATCAAGAAGGCTACGATCACAGCTATTACTTTATTGCCTCTTTTATTGAAGATCACATCCGTCATCATGCGATCGCTCTTTTACAATAGACCTCTGTGAAAACTAATGTAGAGACGCGTAGCAAGATCCCCAGGGTAATTTCGCGTCTCTACAAGGATTTTGGGTAACGCAGAATTAATTTCTGGAGATGTCTAATACAGCAAAAGTAGAGACGCGATATATCGCGTCTCAGATTCTGAATGTGTTACAAACATTTTTTGAATCGGTCTAAATACTAATTTTTATTATTACTTTTATGGTAGAATTACTGGAAATTAACAAAAAGTAGTTTCTAACAATAAAATATTAAAAAATAATTTAATTTAAATTTATAAATACAAACTTAAAAATCATTAAATATAATTTTTTTATACACATAATCAGGCTAAATGTTCCGAAATTACCCTGAACCATCTCTTAATTTTAAAATCCACAATAAACTTAATTTATTTTTGGTTTTTTAATTAAATATTATTTTTTAGGACTCTCTTTGATCAGACATCCTAGTTGAAATGTTGTGGAACCTTGACTTTGCATGATTTCAAAGCAGAAGATAATTAAATAAAACTTAAAAATATCAAAAATAAGTTAAAACAATGTCAATAAAATTGAAGTATAAACCTATGCAAATCGGCACAAAAAGCAGGATGATTTAATTTAAGTTAAAAACGAAAAAGCAGAAACTTTGATCAGGATTTTTTGATTAACCACTGTATGGCAATAAATAAGTTAAACAGTGAAATGCTCCCCGATGACTGATTAAAATAGTCGCTTTAATTGTCGTGATTAACTAGTAAACTTACAAATCTAAACAAACAATAATTATGACTAAAAGTATTGCAATGACCGCAGCGCTTCGCTTGAGTGAAAAATTGCCTTTGCCACTGCGACGCTTGGCAGATTTGGCTTACAACTATTGGTGGTCTTGGACGAGCGATCGCATTGCTTTATTTCAAACTATCGATCCTCAAGAATGGGAACGTTGCGGACATAATCCAGTAGCAATATTAGAATCAGCAACCTACGAACGCCTCACCCAGCTTGCAGAAGACCCGTTTTACCTCAAGCAAATTTCTGCCCTCGCCAAAGAATTCGACGAATATATGACCAAAAAGGACACTTGGGTGAACCGAGTCGCACCGCAAGTTTCCACTGAAAATCCTATTGCTTACTTTTGCGCCGAGTTTGGTATTCACGAATCCTTACCCGTCTATTCTGGCGGTTTGGGTATTCTTGCAGGCGATCATCTCAAATCTTCATCCGATTTGGGCGTACCAATGGTTGCTATTGGCTTGCTGTATCGTCAAGGTTATTTCCGACAACGCTTGAACCGTGGTGGCTGGCAGGAAGATTATTATGTGGATAATATCTTCCATCGTATGCCCATAGAACTAATTAAAAACGAGCAAGGGCAACCACTCACCATCGAACTAGAAATTCGTCAGCGCCGGGTGAAAGTACAAATTTGGCAAGTACGAGTTGGGCGAGTCACCCTCTATCTTTTAGATAGCGATCGCGACGACAATGATCCCATTGATCGTTGGTTAACTGGACACCTCTACGGCGGAAATCAAGAAACTCGCATCGCCCAAGAAGTCGTTTTAGGAATTGGTGGTGTCCGTGCTTTAACAGCTTTGGGAATCCAGCCATCCGTCTATCACCTCAACGAAGGACACGCCGCCTTCTGTACCTTAGAAGTTGTCCGCCAAGAAATTGAACGTACTAATAAATCCTTCTACGACGTAGAAACAGATGTACGTAAACGCTGTGTCTTCACCACCCATACACCCGTTCCCGCCGGACATGATGTCTTCTCTCCAGATTTAATGGACTCGTTCTTCGCCCACTACTGGCCACAACTACGCCTTTCCCGCGAACAGTTCTTAGCATTAGGCGCACGCCGACTCGGTGATCCTTGGGAACCTTTTGGTATGACTGTTTTAGCATTGCGGATGTGTCGCACTTCCAACGGTGTCAGCGAGTTACACGGACGAGTTTCCCGCCAAATGTGGACAGTCATGTATCCCAATCGATCTGAAGATAACGTCCCCATCGGCTACATTACCAACGGAGTCCATGCACCAACTTGGACAGCTCCCCTAATAGCAGAATTGTACAATCAGTATTTGGGAACTGATTGGAAAACCCATGCAGTTGACCCCAAAATGTGGGAAAAAGTAGACGATATTCCCAACGAAGAACTGTGGTGGCGACATCAAATTCTCAAAGAAAGACTTGTTGCTCACACCCGCCATAAAGTTAAGAAAGCTAGAGAAGGACGAGGCGAAGAATACCAAAACATTCAAGCCACTGATACCTTACTAGATCCCAAAGCACTTACCATCGGATTTGCTAGACGCTTCTCACCATACAAACGCGGTCATTTGCTGCTGCGTGACATGGAACGCGCCTTAAGAATTTTTGGTAACGCTGACCGACCCGTACAAATTATCTTCGCAGGCAAAGCACACCCCGCCGATGAAGAAGGTAAGCGAATTATTCAACGCTTAATGGAGTGGTGCAAACACCCAGCCCTCACCAACCGCGTTGCTTTTATCGAAGACTACGACATCTACACCGCCCAAAAACTCGTCCAAGGCGTCGATGTTTGGTTAAACAATCCCCGTCGTCCCCTAGAAGCATCCGGTACAAGTGGACAAAAAGTCTGCTTCAACGGTGGTATAAATTGCAGCGTCCTCGATGGTTGGTGGTGCGAAGGCTACCAAGCCGATGCCAACGGTAAAGGCATTAACGGTTGGGCAATCGGCGAAGATGCCCACACCAGCGATCAAGAACTACAAGACCGTATTGATTCGGAATCACTGTATAAATTATTAGAGGAAGAAATAACTCCCCTCTATTACAACCAGGATGCTAACGCCATTCCCCACGGTTGGATACAGATGATGAAGGCTTCCATAAAAACCAACGCACCACTGTTTAACACCGATCGCATGATTGCTGACTATGTTTCCCAGGTATACGTCCCAGAAATTGCTGTGACAGTACCGCCGATTTTAGCCAAAGTATTGGTCTAAGAATTAATGAACCACCCTTCGGGTTCGCCACCTTGCCATCGTGACGGGAACCGCCAAGACGGCAAGTGGACTCACCAAGACTCTAAGACACAAAGAAAAGCTATTTCGTGTCTTTGTGTCTTTGTGGTTCACTTTTTTTAATATGGTGAATTATGGTGATTTGGCAAGCTGATTTTTATCATCATCGCCAACAACAGGCAGCAGGACAAGTTTTATGGGAGTTGTTGATTTGCGATCGCGATCGCAGTTTTCAGTATGAAGCAATTTGTCCTCAGTCTCAGGTGAATTCCAGTTGGGTAACTGCTCAGTTGCAACTGGTTGCGGATGGGAAATTACCAGATGTAATTCAGGTATTTCGCCCGCAATGTTTGGGTTTAATTGAGGAAGCAGGACGCAGTTTAGGTATCAATGTTGAACCGACTCGCCGCACTTTTGCATTGAAACAGTGGTTGCAAGAAAAAAATTATCCCACGGTAGTAGATAAACCGCCACCTACGCCATTACCGGAAAATCTCTGGGGTGAAGAATGGCAATTTGCAACTTTGTCAGCAGGTAAGGTGGTGGAAGCGTTTGCAGAACAGCCTATCCCGATTTTGGTAATACCGGAGTTTCTGCAACCGATTAATTTGGGTTTGGCGTCAATGGTGTCAGTTCCTGGTGTAATAATTTATGGGGGACGGCAATCAATGCGTTTAGCACGGTGGTTGCAACAAACGCGTCCTGTGGCATTAAGTTATGTTGCGGGTGCGCCGGATGGGTTGGTATTGGAAGCTAGTTTGGTGGATAGATGGATTTTAGCGACGTTTAGTGATCTAGAAGTAGCAGCTGCGGCTAAGGTTTACGAACAACGCAAGCAGGAAAGTCACGGATTACACTTTTTACTAGTGCAGCCTGATAATTCGGGGATTACTTTCAGTGGTTTTTGGTTATTGCGTGCGGAAGGAATATTGATGAACAAGTGACATACTCCTACACTGTATGCAAGCATACAGTGTAGGCTTCTCATCCAATCCAGCTATTGCTTCGGAGGCGATGAGCTTTGCTTTAAGTCCACGGAATGCCCTACCGCAGACTATATAATTTCTACCTTGTACCCTACAAATTCTTACTGCCCTGGATGAAATGCTGGCTTGTTTGCGCTATAGGACAAACCCGGAGGTGATTTGTATTAATCAAGATGTGCCTACTTACTTTTATGCTGTGCAACGGAGTCGCTTACCAATGGTCGCAATGCCACTGGGCAGAGGCTTATCAGACACCAATACGGGTGAAGCTAACCAATCTTATTGTACCAAATTATGAAATATTTTGCTCGCTTCCTCCATGTCCTCTTCCCTCGCCTCCAGCATTGGTCAGAGGACTGTCGTCCGGAACGCTCGCAATTCATCTCATCACCTTCCTTGCGGATAGGTGATGAGATGAATTGCTGCTCAAGCTAAACTAATTCTCTATGACTGTTCCCTGTTCCCTGTTCCCCATTCCCTGTCTCCATTCCCTGTTCCCTTTATTACATTTGTCGCCGTGCGGCTTCTAAAATTAGGCGTTGTTCAGCACGTGCGATCGCTTGATATGTCCTTGCTACTGCTTCTGGTTCTACGGAAATAGAGGTAATACCCCATTCGACCAAATGCTCTATAATTTCTGGATACAACGCAGGTGCTTGACCACAAATAGAGCAAGGTATTCGTAATTCTCTGGCTGTGCGAATTAGTTGAGCTACAGCATTCATAATTACTGGGTGACGTTCGTCAAATGCTTTTGTAAACTGTCCTTGCTCTCTGTCTACTCCTAATAGTAGTTGGGTTAAGTCATTAGTACCAATTGAAATTCCTTGGACGCCAGCTTTGACGTATTCTGGTAGTAGAAATAATACACTTGGTACTTCTGCCATCATCCATAATTGAAAGTTAGGTATTCTATTTAACCTTGCTTCTTTTACTTTTTGACGACAAAAGTCAAATTCTTCGACTGTACGCACAAAAGGCAAAATTAGATGAATATTGGTATAACCAGCTTGCTGTACATTTGCTAAGGCTGCTAATTCCAACTCAAAAACAGCAGGATTGATCAAATAGCTGAATGTACCGCGTTCTCCCAGCATAGATTGGGGTGAAGATTGTAAATTCTCGCTGTTTGATTGTAATTCACGCGATCGCCAGTCTAATGACCGATAAAAAATAGGTCGTGGGGCAAAGGCCTGGGCAAACTGTAAAATTTGTTCGTACCATCGCTCTAACAGTACATCTTGACGTCCATTGGTTAGCCAATTTAGGGGGTGCTGTCCTTCTAAAATATTGAGTACCATCAATTCTGAACGCAATAATCCTACTCCATCAATGGGCAAAGAAAGCACTTGCTCGATCAAGCTAGGCTGACTTAAGTTAATTAGCAGCCGGGTAGCAATCATGGATTCGTTTGTTGAGGAGTTAGTTGTAGATGAAATAGAATTGTGGTTTGTTGTTGGAGTATGATGAAAACCTGGATTCAAAGCTGCGGAGGATTCGCCGCCATTTTGTAAAAGTGGGGAGACTCCTGCACGTAAGTAATTTCTGTTCTGTAGACGTTTCGCTGCTTCTGTTAGAGATGCAGAATGGTTTGAAGGTGTCGTGTGATGAGGAAAGGAGAGAAAAGGCAAAAATTGATCTGATTGTCTGTTGTCAGTATCCTCTGGTTGTACTTCCGTATTCAGGCGGTAAATTTCTCCTTTATCACCATCCATTAGTAGTTGTTCGCCACTATGAATCACAGTTGTAGCATTGGCTGCGTTGACTACTGCTGGAATACCTAATTCTCTCGCTAGAATTGCCGCGTGGCTTGTGAGACCTCCATGCTCCGTGATAATACCTACCAACTGTTGCAATATGGGCAACCAATTTGGTGTGATGGCTGGTGCAACTAAAATTACTCCTTTGGGTAGTTGTTCTGGTTTTTGTTGAGAATGGATAACATGAGCAGATGCTGTGATCTTTCCTGTTGCTGCACCTAGTCCTTTGATAAAGTGAATATTGGAAACTCCTGAGTGGGGTAGGCTAATTTGCGTTATGTAAAGTTTTGCCGATGGGGTTTGTTGAGAAATTGTCCACTCTAAGGTGAGGTGTTTACCTAGTTCTTTGACAAGTTGATTTGTCAGTCTGATGAGTTGTTGCAAATATTCTTCTGGTAAAGCATATGCTTGTTGTTGCGCTTCAGTGAGTATATATACTTGCAAACCAGAGTCGTCTTGTTTGGGCAATGATATTGATGTGGATTGCAGATCAACGCCAGAACTTTCATTATTAATGCAATAGGCGAGTAGCTTGTATCCCAACTGTTGCTCTTGAACAATGCTAGTTTCTGGTTGAATATAGTAGACATCTGGCAAAACTTCACCGTGGGCGATCGCAATTCCCAGCCCACAAGAGGCTTGAATTTCCCAATGAGAAGAGTTGGTACTCACTAAACCACTGGCAAGTGCATTGTGGATTGGTTGTACCAAAACTGCTAATTTAATCTGTTGGAGATCAATTCCTGCTTGTTGCCAACATAAAAGACTTCTAGCACGAAATAACTGACTCCAAGTTCGCTTGAGTGCTGAGGCGATCGCTTCTAATTCGCAGTGACAAATTTGTGAGTCTAGCAAACCAGATATATTCGCAACTCCGTGCTTACCTGTAGGGAGTGTTAAACTTGGGCGAAAAATCAGATATTGAGTTTCCCATTTTTGAGTTGCTTGAGAGATCGCAGTTAATAACTCAGATGATACAGCTGCGCTAATAATTTCTTGACGCAACCGTTCAGCTACCTGCTGAAGCTGGCGCCAATTACCAACATCTAAGTGCAATGAAGAATTTGGTAAGTCAGCAATTAATGCTTCTGAACTGTTGAGATTTTCTAGAAATTCTCGCAAAACTGATGCTGGGATGACAAAACCAGACAGCACCGGATAACCACGCTGCATGATTCTGCTTAAATAAAAAGCTTTATCACCAACTTCGGCGCGATCTAGCAGTTTAATTTGCTCAAGCCAATAGAGTTTGTCCACTCAATTAGTCAGTTGTTGGTTGTCGGTTGTTGGTTGTTGGTTGGTGATTGGTGATTCCATAGACGCACTAGCAGTTTTTGTTGGAACTACCAAACAATCAACAAAGAACAAAATCCTACTAAAACTAAATTTCAGCGTCTACGTGTTACTAGGACTAGCGGTAAAGTTTCTAGAAATCTATCCAAGTTGAACAAATAGACAACTTGTTAACAGGTTTTCTAGTTTTCGGTGTTGCGGTTGAGTTTATACTGAAAGAATACTAAAGACTAAATATGTATAACTTGCGTTATTATCCCCCAAAATAGCCGCAGCTTTCACATAACTGTTAGTTTACATATTTTGTAAACTAAACAACAGGTAAGTAGATTCACTTATCCTTGAGTTTGAATTTTTAGTACTATAGGTTGCTGGGCATTTTAGAAACAAAAATCTATATCAAGAATCTTACCACAACACTACAATTACCAAAGTTTTGAGCAAGACCATTATCCAATAATGATTATCCGTGCTAAAGAAAAACAACTTCCGAAAAATTTGGAAAACATTAACTGAACAAGACCAAGAACTTGGAGTATTAGCCGCTAAATTTGGTAATTTAGTTGAAATGGCTACGCTCACATTCTGCAAAGGATTTCCGACATCAGTATAAGTGCATGATACCACAGGTTTTAGTATCGCCAAATACATTTTTTCTTGCACCTAATGATTGGGCTAACATTACTTTTAGACTATGCCTAGCAGTATTTTTTGGGGGAGTAATTGGCTTAGAACGTGAACGTAGACGCAAACCAGCTGGTTTGAGAACTCATATGTTGGTGAGTGTTGCTTCGGCAATTTTTGTCCTCGTCATCTTACAAATAGACATAGAACCGCAAGATTACAATGGACTCAGCCGCGTTATTCAGGGTGTAGCTGCGGGTGTCGGATTTCTAGGTGCTGGGGAAATCTTGCGAGAAACTTCAGACGAAGAATCCTCAACAATAGAAGTTCGTGGACTTACTTCCGCAGCAGCTATTTGGACTTCTTCTGGATTGGGGATTATAGCTGGATGTGGTTTGTGGCAATTAGGATTACTTAGTATTTTTGTGTCTTTTTTTATTCTTTATATTATGAAAAAATATGAAAGACGTATTTGATTCCCCAATCTTAGATCAATTTGAAAAAACAATGGGACAGTTGACTTACAGAACTATTATGCACCAAAGAGTTTTCCAATCCAAAATCTATAGACGCGATCGCAGCTTCAAGGAAGAGTAATCCAAAATCCAAAATGGTATTAGACCTGAATCCTTACTAACAAACAACGATTTGAGTTATTTAAAATAGAAGCATCATGAAATTAAAATTATGTGGGGGGTAAATCTGCATGAAAATCTCATTTCTGCCACTTAAGCTACTTGTTGTTAGCACTTTAGCAGGAATTGGCTTTATTTCTTTGCTGATGCCAAAACCTAGCCTTGCTGAACCAAGCGAAGTACCAAATTTACAAAATTACGATCCGCAGAACAATACAGACGACCCATACAACAGCAACAATAACCCTTTTTCTACCTCCAACACAAATGATGGTTTTGGCGTGTTCAATTTAATTCATCGCGCCAATTTAAGTGTGCCGGATTTGGATGTAAATGCACAAAACCAACAACTTGATGAAGCAACAGAAGCTTTTAAAGCTAGACAACGAGCAGTAACACAACAAAACAAACAGCAGACACCAAGTTCGCAGATAATAACTCCAAGAGTGAATACTACTCCAGCTCCATAAACTTTGTTTGGTGTGTTTTAGTTGAGCTAAAAGTCAATTTTAAATACTGAGTTATATCATGCAGGGAACCTGCAAAGGCTCACAGGTTCCCTTTAACTCTATCTATAATCCCAAGGTAGCTAGAACATCACTAGCATGGGTAGACGTATTGACACTAGAGTCAACATGAACAATTTTACCGTTGCCATCAATGATGTAGGTAACACGCTTGGCGTAACCGCCACCATCAACATCGTAGGCTTTAATTAAGCTGCCGTTAGTGTCAGCTAGTAATGGAAAATTGAGATTATATTTTTGGGTGAATGCTTGATGCGAGGCTTCATCATCTGCACTTACCCCTAGTACCACGATATCTTTGCTTGTATACTGCTCGTTAGCATCACGGAAACTACAAGCTTGCTTGGTGCAGCCTGGAGTGTCGTCTTTGGGGTAAAAATACAGAACAACTGTTTTACCTTTGAAATCAGATAAAGAAACTGTGTTGCCGTTAGTGTCTTTAACGGTAAACGCAGGTGCATCTGTCCCAACTGCTAGAGGCATAGTTTACCTTTCCTAAATTTGAAATTACTGATGCATCTGAAATTTTACAATAATTTACAATCATTACAGGAAAATAAAAAAAGAAATCAGTCAACAATTATCAGTTATTAATTGGTAACTGTTAACTGATAACTGATAACTGATAACTGGAAACCAAAATGTCTGCTGTTGATGCTCGAAATCAGAAAACTCTGACATATCCACCTAAGACCATAGAAAGAGCCAAGCGATCGCTACTTTGTTGTCCTTTTAATTTTGGTTTATTTGCAGTGATGCTTTCACAGAGGATCGCGATGAGTGAAATTGTTGGCAATTCTGGTGTTAACAAAGGCTACACCAAAGCTTCTTTGTCTGAATTAAGAGCAGACAATTCCTTAGCATGGTTAATCCAAGTAGGTGTACTGCGACGTGAAGTTGATGGTCAAGGAATTACAGATAGTTTTCGCCTCACACCCCTTGGTCGTCAGATAGTAGAAGAATGGGAGCAGCAACCATTGCCGACTTTAACATGGGGCGATCGCATTTTAGATTTTGTGGCTCGTTGGTTGAGAGTGCCATTTTAGCTCTATCCATCAACCAATTTTGAGGTGAAAAGTTAGGAGTCGCACTGAGACGGGAACAATATGTACGGAAGTCTCAACTGCATTTATGAAGTCTTTACTATGTCTTTGTAAATTTATATGAGATATTGCGTAAGATTATCGTTTGTCCGATGTCATTTGTCATTTGTACAACGCTGATGACAAATCACCAATGACCAATGACTCAACCAGCATAGCCATATTAGGCTTCATGCTTTTAAGATCACACCGGATTGGAAAAATATTTGAATATGAAAGCAATTATGGTGGTGGGAACAACATCCCACGCAGGGAAATCACTGTTAACGGCGGCTATTTGTCGTATTTTGTCGCGGCGCGGCTGGCGAGTGGCTCCCTTTAAAGGCCAGAATATGGCTTTAAATGCCTATGTCACAGCTAATGGTGGAGAAATTGGTTACGCCCAAGCAGTACAAGCCTGGGCGGCTGGGGTTATACCTTGGGTAGAAATGAATCCGATTTTACTCAAACCCCAGGGTGATATGACTTCCCAGGTGATTATTAAGGGTAAAGCTGTGGGAAAAGTCAATGCAGCAGATTATTACGAGCAATATTTTGAAGTAGGATGGCGGTCAATCGAAGAGTCTCTACAGCATTTGTCAACAGAATTTGACTTGTTGGTTTGTGAAGGTGCTGGTAGTCCGGCGGAAATAAACCTCAAGCACCGTGATTTAACTAATATGCGAGTGGCAAAATATTTAAATGCTCCAACTTTACTTGTAGTTGATATTGATCGGGGTGGTGCTTTTGCCCATGTAGTTGGAACCTTGGAATTGCTGGAACCAGAAGAACGTGCTTTGATTCGTGGTGTCGTTATTAACAAGTTTCGAGGACAGCGATCGCTCCTGGAATCTGGTATAAAATGGTTAGAAGAACGCACAAATATTCCGGTAATTGGTGTAATTCCATACTTAGAAACTGTCTTCCCCGCAGAAGATTCCTTAGATTTGTTGGAACGTAGATCATATAAATCCAGCACAGACCTAAGTATTAGTGTAATTCGCTTACCCAGAATATCTAATTTTACCGATTTTGATCCATTGGAATCAGAATCAACAGTGATGGTAAAATACTTAAGTCCTAAGCAAGAATTAGGACATCCAGATGCTGTAATTCTCCCAGGTACAAAAACATCAATTGCTGACTTGCTGTTACTACAAAGAACTGGTATGGCAGAAGCAATTCAAAACTATGCGGCAGCAGGTGGTACAGTTTTGGGTATCTGCGGTGGTTTTCAAATCCTTGGTCAAATGATAGCAGACCCAGAAGGTATAGAAGGGCAAGCAGGTAGATTTCAAGGTTTAGGACTATTACCCATTAAAACAGTAATCACAGGACAAAAAATCGCTCGCCAGCGTCAAGTCACCTCAAATCATCCGCAAATGGGTTTACCTGTGACTGGGTTTGAAATTCATCAAGGGCGATCGCGCATTGAAACCCAAGGCATAGATTCCCAATCTTACTATCCTTTATTTGACGATCCGAATTTAGGATTAGTGGATAATTGCCAATCAGTTTGGGGTACTTATCTCCACGGTATATTTGACAATGGACCCTGGCGTCGTGCTTGGTTAAATCGCTTGCGTCAACAACGAGGTTTAAAATCTCTGCCTACAGGTGTTGCTAACTATCGAGATCAGCGCGAAAATCTACTAGATTCCCTTGCTACAGAAATTGAACAGCACCTAGATTTGACTCCTTTGTTGTCGTAGTAAGCTAAAAATTATGACTGTACGCGTTCATTTTTTACCAGATGATGTTACGGTTGACGCTCAAGTGGGAGAACCCTTGCTCGATGTTGCTGATCGAGCAGGGGTGATCATTCCCACTGGTTGTCTGATGGGTACTTGTCACGCTTGTACAGTGGAACTAGATGATGGAGAAATCATTCGTGCTTGCATTAGCTCAGTTCCAGACGAATGTGAAGAATTAGAAATCAATTTGTTTAGCGATCCAACGTGGTAAATGAAATATGAAGGATGTAGACGCCCTTGAAGGCGGTTTCCCATAGGTCATGATGAGGTAGAAGTATTTTTTATCTTTAATTTTTTACCTTCAACCTTCAGCCTTCATCCTTCACCCTTGGCTTTTAAAGCGTACTGCTTGAACCGCTCTAAATCGGCCTTCAGAGTTGATTCTACTATTCGTCCTAAAAATAAATTATCCATGATTTTGCCGAGGATACCAGGGATAGCATAGGCAGCAGTAAGTTTAACGATACTACTGGTATGGCGATCGTAAAAACGAATAGCTCCCCGATTCGGTAAACCATCGACAGATTCCCATTGGATGATTTGATGAGAAATTACCTTAAGAATCCGAGATTTCCAGGTAAATTCAAAACCACCAGATTTCAATGTCCACAATGATATATCTGGGTTATCTTCAGGAACTTTCACTGAATCAATCCACTTCATCCAGCGAGGCATTTGCTCCAAATCAGACCAGAGACTCCATACTAAATCTATAGGAGCCTCTACTTCCACTTGCACAGTATGTTCTAACCAATCAGACATTAGATTTTGGATTTTGGATTTTGGATTTTGGATTTTGGATTTTGGATTTTGGATTTTGGATTTTGGATTTTGGATTTTGGATTTTGGATTTTGGATTTTGGATTTTGGATTTTGGATTTTGGATTAGCAAACTATTGTTTCATAGTCTCCAAAATAGCTTTTGCTGCAAGCATTCCCGAAATCGTTGCTCCTTCCATGCTATCGATATAATCCTGCTGTGTATAACTCCCTGCTAAAAAGAAATTAGCCACAGGGGTTTTTTGACGGGGACGATAAATATCCATCCCTGGAGCTTCTCTGTACAAAGACTGAGCCAACTTAACCACACTGTACCAAGTCATATTTAATTCCCTCGATGATGGGAACAATTCGTGTACTTGTGCCAAAACGTGTTGAGCAATTTCTTCATTGCTTTTTTTAATAAACGGATCTCCTGGTGTCAGCACTACCTGCAACAAAGACCCTTGCCCTTGTCGATAATAATCAGCAGGACTAGTCAAAGCTAAATCAGCAAAACAAGAAAAATCTGCATCGGCGGTATATAATAAATTATCAATTCCTGCTGCGTGATTTAGCTGTTTGCGTGCCTCTACATTTTGCAGTTCTGTCACCCAACCATCAAACCGTAGCTGCACCGTTGCTACAGGAACTGCATCCAATTTGTAAATATTGTCAAATTCTGACCACTGACGCCATTCCTGAGGCAACAGACGCTGAATTCCAGGCAGATCACAAGCTGCTACATAGGCATCTGCGGTAATTTTTTCTTCCGTGTCACCGTCAGCAATAACTAAACCAGTGACACAGGTTTGTTCTTTTTCCTCAACAAATTGGACTTCTCG
Source organism: Pelatocladus maniniholoensis HA4357-MV3 (assembly GCA_019359115.1). GTDB lineage: Bacteria > Cyanobacteriota > Cyanobacteriia > Cyanobacteriales > Nostocaceae > Pelatocladus > Pelatocladus maniniholoensis. Next base: position 6,478 of record JAHHHW010000115.1, on the reverse strand, counting down.
TACTCTACGGCGAGTATGAATTGTTGTTCCTCTCGCTTTTAGATATTCCAAAATCGGTTTATGCAAATATTCATAGGGCGATCCTTTCAACATCCGCAGTTTTGAGGCTTCTGTTCTCACAGCGAATAACTGAAAAATCGTCAACATACAGCGAGCGGATATGTTCTCGCAATCAATAAAACCCAAAGCATAGGCGATGGGGTTCCACATCCGCTTAATACTGCCGTTGCTACCACCATGACTACGGAACCACTCGGCAAAGCTAACTTTGTCTAAGTTGCGGATATCTTGCATCGCACCTTCAAAGTCTACCAAACCCCTGACAACTGGACTAGTCGAAAGTGCTACAGCATTCTGTAATTTATCTAGTAATGAGAGTTGAGAGGTAGTAAAAAATGCCTTTAAACCATTGAAAGGCGCACCCAGAAAGAAACGAAAATCAAGCGCACCTGTCTTTCCTCCCTTATTGATGAAGTTATGAATGTGTTCTTTGGGAAGCAGGTTTTCAAAGGCTCCCATCTTCTTCATCAATTTCAACAACTGATTGTAGTTGCCAAAGAAGACATGCAATCCCATTTCGATATGGTTGCCATCTCCATCTACCCAGCTGCTCACTTTACCACCAACAAACGGACGGGACTCAAAAATCTGGATTTCACAGCCAGCATCAGCTAAATCTACAGCGGTTGCTAGCCCAGCCAGTCCCGCACCTATGATTGCAACGCGCATTCCGTCCTTCCTTTTCAATTTCTTTACAAATTGTAACTGGGTTGGTGTCGGAATTTGCTACTCGTCTTCTATTTAGCGTCCTAGAGCCAAAAGATTCAAAAAGCACCCTGCCAAGTTTGTAAAAGAGTCAAACAAAGTAAAAAGTAGAAGACAAAAACAAATTTTTTCCTTCTTCGTTATTCTTTTTCCTTGTACTCTTAATCTATATTTCTGCCTCCCTATTTGTCACTGTCTTTGGTATCTTCAGCTACAGATAATCCTCGGATCAATTCCCGAATTACATCAGTTGCTGGTCTACCAGTTTGCTCACAATACTTTTCCAGTTTTTCGGCTTCCTGTGCCGCTAAATTCACAGTGATACGTTTTACAGCCCATTTTTTATTAGTCATTGGATTCTGTTATTTGCTGTTTATCAACATTGTGTACAAAATGTTAGTGAGGATGAAAGAGTTAAGAATATCAGAGTTTTTGTCAGGAAACAAGCAATCGTTTCTGTAAAAAATTTGCTTTGCTTGAAGTGTTCTTCATTTTTGAATAGAATCAAAAAAACAAATGAATAAAGTGTTGTTGTGTCAGAAGGAATAGCGTATATTATCTAATACACAACAAAAACTATCTCAAGGAAGAATCAAGCTTGACCAAAAATTTTATAATCTGGCAAAGTTAATTGCTGCTAGCTAAATAACTATTTATTTAGAGATATAGCAGTGTCAAAGGAATTTGACCTAATCTCTATAACTCAATTTGACCAAATACATTTGGGTAAAACATGTGTCATAACATCTGTAGATATGGTATTAATGTGTTTGCTTGTTTGTAATTGGGATTTGTATAGGCAAATTTTGACTTGATACTTGCTGAATACATAGATGCAATGCTTGTTCGTATATCCCAAAAGAATCTGCTGTTATTTCCCAAGGGTTTATTAATTTGGGGTCAATACGATATCTTTTAATTTCTTGTGATAACAAAGCTTTTGTTTTGTTCCAGGCTTGTAAATCCACAGTACGCAAAGAATTCATTAGCTTTTGTGTTGTTGTCTTTCTACCCTCACAAGATAATATCTTTCTGAAGTTCACAGCATCTTGCTTATCTTCATACAAGCAGTTCAATTCTAAATGATGCAAATACTTTTTAGCCCATTTTTGAGCTAAATATAAAACAGCAGATTGTTTTTCGAGTTGTAGTAAACCATTTGAATTATTATCGAAATTGACATTGATCCCCATATATTAATAGTGTCGATATTAACGTATAAACACCCTACTTATTAATGTTCCTATTGTATATGTTTTCCTATTTATTTCTATGACTTTATTTAAACTTTAACGAAATTCTACTGAAAGTTAGAGTTTTAGTTTTATAAAATTTTTACTAAGAGATAGTAAAAAGATTACATTTTATTCTGTAGATAGCAAAAAAATCCATAAATTTAGAAAATAATAATTATAAAAAGCGTGAATTAATAAACTACATTAAGTTGATATTTATATTAGTTATAAAGATATATTAAGTCTATTTTTATACTTCCATTTGAGCAAATAATATGGATGAAACAATTACTATCAATAGCGAATTTGTAAATATTGTTACTTGCTTTTGAAGTATCTCATAGCAGAATAATTAATTTTATCTATAGAGAGTTTAAAAAAATTAAAATACACCTTAATATTCAAGTAAAACAATCAAAATTTAAACTTATTCAAGTAAATAGTAAATTTTATTTAAGTTGCAATTCTTAATAATGAATTTTTAAAATGTTTAAATAATAAACTTTCAGACAAATAAGCAAATATAGAATACATAACTATATAAAATGCCTATCATGAACTGCGTATATAAGTACTCATACCATTTCCATATGAAGATGCATAGAAAGAACCCCACCGCCTTCGGCACCTCCCCTTGGTAAAGGGAGGTTGGGAGGAGTTAAAATAATGTGCAGCTTTACAGAGAATTGGTATCAGACACAATTAATTGCACAGTTTTTTCCTGTTCCCTATCTCCACGAATGAATTTAATTTTGTCCAACTACTTAGCAATCCTATTTGAGTTGTAAACAATTAGATCGCTCAAACCCCCGACTTTTTGAAAAAATCGGGGGTTTTGTTTTTCACAAATTATTAATGATTTAGGAATGCTATAACACGTTCAGGGACTTCCATATAAAAAAATATCCCTTAATTGTGATTGAGCAAGACAAAACTTGTGTTTTTAAGCACAACGCTATATGTTCAGCTTGCTATTCAAATTGTAGTTGTGGCATCAGCTGGAGAGTACCAATACCTAAGTCTTTAGGTGAAAGCGATCGCGCCTCAAATAAAGCCATCATATCTCGCAACTGGGGATTACCACGAGCAGATCCAGTCAGCCCTTTGGCAATAATTAAACCGCAATAGCCTTTAGTATTTTTACAGCGCTGATTCCATTTTTTTCTGGCTTCAACGTGAGTGGGGTCATCATCTAAAAACTCACCAAATAAAAATAATTCCTCATTTTGAGTTTGTAGTAAACCTAAATCATAGCGATCGCCACCAAAAGGATCTGCACCAGGATTAAAACAAATAGCTTTAAGACCTCCAGCTTTTTCTATATTTTCAATTACGGTCTTAGCTTTGGGACGGGAAGTTTGAATTAAAATTACTGGCAGACCATCACCTACTAGCTCAATTTCCCCTGCTTGATGGTAACTAACTCCTTGACGTAAGTACTCCAACATTTCCCAAGACACCACACCTAAGCTAAGGAAAGAGTCTTCTGGGATTAAGTCATCTCGCAATGACCTAAACATCGGCATAGAATCCGATTCTATGTCCTCTTCGTCTTCGTCTTCTTCATCCTCATAGCCTGCCATTTCTTCTAACTCTGCTGCCAACTCTGGCATACTAGAAACAGTAATAGATACTGATTTTGTTTGTTCATCACAAGAATCGGGTAAGGAAATGCGGTAGCGACGATTCAGAGCAGGAAAAGAATCGCTATCCAATTGACGGCGGTGATCGCGAATAAAACGGCTGAGGCTTTCTAAGGCAACGTATACTATCAGTGCCTCTTCATCGTATAAAACTGAGCGTAGGCCCTCTAGAGGATGAATATTGCCAAAGGTGGGTTCAATTTCTGACAGTGGTAGTTCTGCTAAATCTTCAAATTCTTCCTCTTCGTCTGTTTCCTCAGCATGTTCAAACGTCAAAAATAGACAATCTTGCTTTAGGAAAGCTTCTTCTAAATGTCCTTCTGATTCCTCTTCTCTTAAAATTGTGGCGCGAAAATGCTTAAGTGAATCTTCTGAACGATACAAAAGTATTCCATACTCCATCCCCAGCATCCCCATCATTGAGGCGTAGAGTGTACCAACATCCCACTTGTTGATCTCTATTGAGACAATTTGCTGTTCTTCTAACAATTCCCAAGGAGCAGTTTGCCAAATTGCTAATGCTTTTTCTCGCAAAGCTTTTGCATACTGCGGAGGTAATTCGGGAATTTGAGAGTCGAGAATTTCGGCAAATCCACGAAACAGTTCATCAATCAGAGGTAAATCAGGTGAGTAGTCAATAGCAATATCTAAATCTTGTAGTACTCCACGCAAGTAGAATTGTATTTCTCGGTCTCTGACCACAATTCTTTGGGGGCGAGCAGGTTTAGCAGGACTATGGGGATTTTCCATTGCTCGCATCAAAGTCCGAACAATAGCCTCTGGCCCGCTTTCTGGAGGTACTACGTCCATTCCCCGTACGATACCTTGTGTACCATCCACCCAAAGAATACATTCGCCTTTAGTCTCAGACTCTGATAGCTGGGTTGGTGATGATAATGGACGACGATCGCCCTCCCATAAAGAAGGAATTTGAGTTAATTTCCGTAAACGACGGCTGGTAGAGCGATTAAAACTTGTCATAGAGTAAGTGAATCAAAACAAGCGATTTGCAATTAGACTTTTGAGTCAGGGCTAGCCTCCGATGAAAACTCCCTTAGCTGTTTAATTAAGGTAATCGTGATTGTGGGCTGCCAAAGGTCGAAACTCCAAAAATAGCGAATCTATAAAACACATTGAATCTCTCAATTCTAGAATAAAAATCTTTGCGTGCTTTTGACGGAGTGTTTACAATTTGGCAACCTAGAACATCAATATCGCTAAAATGGATAAACAAAGTTATTTACAGACGTGTGGTTGGAAAGCGTTTGTGAAAATTTTCGGGGCTACCCAACGACGAAACTTTTGGGTTAAAGGTTCCCGCTTTGCTTGTATAGGGTAATCGATAACCGCACAAGGAGCTAAAAAAGCAGATGACACAGGCAACTCAGTCTTCACAACGGGGAATTCAGTTAAGCGAAACTGCATTGCGGCAAGTGAAATTGTTGCAGGAAAAACAAGGTGGCAAAGACTTGTGCTTGCGAGTGGGAGTACGTCAAGGAGGTTGCTCCGGAATGTCTTACTTAATGGACTTTGAAGACCCCAGCAAGATCACACCAAATGATGATGTTTTTGATTATGAAGGCTTCAAAATAGTTTGCGATCGCAAAAGCTTATTATATCTCTATGGGTTAATGCTTGATTATAGCGATGCCATGATTGGCGGTGGCTTTCAATTCACTAACCCCAACGCCAACCAAACCTGTGGTTGTGGGAAGTCATTTGGGGTGTAAGATGTCATTTGTCCTACCCTGCGGGAAGCCGCTTGCGCGTCTATGTCATTTGTCATTTGACGAAGGACTGATAACCAATGACCAATAACTAATGACTAATGACCAATGACCAATGACTAACACAGTTGAATCCCTGTTCGATACAGGTTTAGAACGCTATAAAGCTGGGGAATCAGCAGAGACTTTGATTCCTATTTTTAAAGAGGTTTGCGATCGCTCTCCCAAAAGTAGTGCTGCTTGGACTTGTTTAGCGTGGTTGTATTTGTTGGATAACAAACCCAATTCCGCTTTCAAAGCAGCACAAAAAGCAGTAAAGTTAAATCCACAAGATGCACAGGCAAGGGTAAACCTCGCCCTTGCGATGTTGGAAACCAATCAAAAAGGCTTACGCCAACACATTGATGCTGCTAGTAAATTATTAACTCTTAGCCCCGAATGGCAAGAGGAAATTCAAGACAGTATTGAAGATGGTTTTAAGAGAAAACCAGATTGGCAGAGTTTAGCAAAAGTCAAAAATTGGCTATTTGAAAATTAGGAGTATCGTTGTTTATTGGTTGTTGGTGGTTATTAGTTCCATAGACGCGCAAGCGGCTACTTACCCTACCTTTGGAACCCTCTACCCTGCGGAAGCCGCTTTGTTTCTACGTGTCTACCCACAGGGTGCAACAACCAACAAACAACCATTAACATTATTCACATTAAGCTTATGAAAGAGAAATTTTTAAGTTGGCTTAACCTAATTTTGGTAGTGGATGTCTTTGTTGTTCTGTTTGGTTTTGGGTGGTTAGCGATCGCTGCGATCGGCAAAGCATCAGGAGTACCCTTGGGTTTAGATTTATGGTACAAACTCTGGCAACCTGTTTTCAATCCAGCAATTGGAATCCTTATGGGTGGTGCAATTCTCAGTGGTGTCATCAATTGGATTTCACGCAAATTCCAATCTAGTTAGTGGATAGTAACTAGTAGGCTAATTTGACACATTAGACATCTCCGACAACTATCAAAGCCTTTATGTGACTAGCTCTTAGGGTGCAAATGCAAGCATTGCGATTCAGCTAGTCTATACGAATAAATAAGGGTTTGAGATAATTCTTGTAGAGAACAA
>JAHHHW010000114.1 GCA_019359115.1 Pelatocladus maniniholoensis HA4357-MV3 | reverse complement strand
TTGTTCTCTACAAGAATTATCTCAAACCCTTATTTATTCGTATAGACTAGCTGAATCGCAATGCTTGCATTTGCACCCTAAGAGCTAGTCACATAAAGGCTTTGATAGTTGTCGGAGATGTCTAATATCTGACCTTGCTTTGTCAATAATTTTCCCAGTGTGTTTAAGTTCTCCTGATAATCGAGCAAACCGTCTTCAGAAACTGAAATACACTCCGCTTGCTGAAGATTTTCAGATCCAATCCCCTCAAGGCTGATGACTGCGACGGATTTCTGTAATTTGATCTGCCATATCTAGAATCGACTTGGGCATATCCAGTCCTGTGAGAATGATATCGACATGAGCCGGACGTTTTACCAAAAAGGCTAAAACCTCTGTTTCGGGAATCAAATTAAAGTTAATCGCTAAACTTAACTCATCCAGGACAACGAGAGAATACTTAGCTTCACATACGACCTTTTGTGTATGTTGCCACAACTTTTGTAAGGCTTGTGTTTCGCTTTCGTCGAGGTGTGGTGTATCGATACAACGAGGCAAATCGCAGCGAATCCAATCTAAATTTTGTCCCAATCGGATCGGGTGTTCATGACCTTGATTAATACCTCCTTTAAGAAATTGCACTACTAAAACTGGCGTACCTTGACCAGCGATTCTCAGTGCCTGAGCCATGACGTTAGTAAAAAAGCTACGATGTGTACTCGTGAAAACTTGCACGAGTCCCTCTATTGAGTATGGTAGATCAAGTGTCAAATTTGTGTTGAGGTTTTCTAGCTGGGCAACCATAGTTGAGTATTAAAAAAAATACAATAGAATAAGGAGTTTTCGCTGAGGTTTATTCTAGTAAGTCTGCCTGTATAATCAAACTATTTTTAAGAGATGTAGTCTATTTGGCAAGTCGCATTCTTAGTCAAACACTACCTCTGTACTCAAGTCAAGGTTTATGAAGATTTAAATTATGGTTTTGCTTATGAATTTGTTAGTAAAAATTAGAACACTGATTTTTGAATTTAAACCAAAGAAAAAAATAGGCAAAATCTCTGAAATATCCCGATAAACTTCTGAATTCTTCGGATATTAATTTTTTTCTAGAACCGCAAAACAGACTTAGACAATTGTGAAATTGACAGGACTAGGAGTTTATGGTTGTAAAATTAGTTATTCTAGGAGGTTCAGGAGCCGGAAAAAGTACACAGGCGCAAAAGCTGTGTAATCAACTTGAAATTCCTTTGATTTCCACAGGCGAACTATTGCGTCAAGCAATCGCTAACTTTAGCAACTTGGGTCGCCTTGCACAACCATACATAGCAACAGGGGAATTAGTACCAGATGAGGTGATTATTGAATTTATCTTGAATCAACTCAAGCAGCCTGATGCTAACCGTGGTTGGGTGTTAGAAGGTTATCCTCGGACAGCGTTTCAAGCAGAAGAATTAGATTTTTTGTTGGATGAGTTAGGGCAACAATTATCCTGGGCAATTTATCTACAAGTACCACAAGCAGTTATGGTCAGCCGTGCTTTAGGGCGTTGTCTTCCAGATGATCAACCAGAAATTGTCCAACGTCGTGTTGAATTATTCTACGATCGCACCATTCCCATCCTAGAATATTACGACCGTCGCCGTCGCCTCCTAACCATTAACGGCGACCAATCCCCAGAGATGGTACTACACACTATCATGAACCTGCTTGCTGTTTGTTAATTTTGCTTTTAATGGGGATCGGGGATTCTCCCCAATCCCAATCCTTAGATACTTATTTAAATTTCCTGAAACTGCGAACTAAAACGATACCCTGAAGGCAGTGTCTGATCAAATTTGAGGCTACTGCAATGGCTTGGCAGCGTCCAGATGGTCGAAAACCTTACGAACTGCGTCCTGTTACCTTTAATCAAGACTTTACTCGCTTTGCCTATGGTTCTGTTCTGGCAAGTTATGGTGAGACTAAGGTGTTATGTACCGTCAGTGTGATTGAAGGAGTCCCTAAGTTTCTTGCTGGTACTGGCAAAGGTTGGTTAACTGCTGAGTACCGTATGTTACCAACTGCTACTCAGCAAAGGCAAGAACGAGAATTTTTGAAATTGTCTGGACGAACTCAGGAAATTCAACGTTTGATTGGACGTAGTTTACGAGCAGCAGTAGATTTAGAATTGCTGGGAGAACGTACGCTGACTATAGATGCAGATGTTTTGCAAGCAGATGCTGGTACTAGAACAACAGCAATTACAGGTGGGTTTGTAGCCCTAGCACATGCAATTTCTAAATTATTGCAGCAAGGAGTTTTAGAGCGATCGCCTCTGGTTGGACAAATAGCAGCTGTTTCTGTAGGATTACTACAGGAAGAGCCTTTTTTAGATTTGAACTATGTTGAAGATGTTGCCGCTACAGTAGATTTTAACGTAGTGATGAATCAGCACTTGGGAATTATTGAAGCCCAAGGAACTGCGGAAGAAGGCTCTTTTAGCCGTACCCAGCTCAATCAACTGTTAGATTTTGCTGAAAAAGGAATTCAAAATTTATTAGCTTCCCAACGAGAAGCGATCGCTGATTGGCATCAAATATATCAGTTATCAATGAATAGTTAAAAAACTGATAACTTTTAACTGATAACTGTCATTGTTACTGATGATTTTTATTAAGATTCGGCAAGATTTTATTAAATTGCCGTAATTGATTTGAATAAACAAGTGTTATCTGCTGTCTGAAGTCCAGAGTCCAGAGTCCAAAATCCAAAGCTTGGTAATTTGACCTTGACTTTACAAAGTCAGTAATTTCGATATGGTAATGCTGGAAGTCGCCAATATAATGAGGAAGCGATGAAGAGAAAAATTGAGGTTTTACCAGATAAAACAGCCTTAATAGCGCGAGTTCAAGAATTGATCCTCTCGCAAATTCAGGCTGCTATTGAACAACGAGGAAAATTTAGCATTGCCTTATCTGGCGGAAGTACACCTAAGCCATTGTACGAAGCGATCGCCACCCAAAATCTCCCTTGGGATAAAATTCATGTATTTTGGGGGGATGAACGTTACGTTCCGCCCGATCATCCAGATAGTAATGAAGGTATGGCACGTCGTGCTTGGTTAGATCGCGTCAACATACCAGCAGCTAACATTCATGCTGTACCCACCACTGAGGGTGATCCAGCAGTATCTGCGGCTAAACATGAAAAAGAACTGCAAGAGTTTTTTCGCTCTTCACCTGGAGAATTTCCGGCTTTGGATGTGATTTTGCTAGGAATGGGTGATGATGCACATACAGCTTCTTTGTTCCCACACACAGAAGCACTCAAAGTACGCGATCGCCTAATCACCGTAGGCAATAAAGATGGTAATTCTCGCATTACCTTTACCTATCCATTTATTAATGCAGCCAGATGCGTTATTTTCATAGTTGCTGGCGCAAACAAAAAACCAGCGCTTGCTGAAGTTTTCGCACCAGAAGCAGATAACTCTACTTATCCATCCCGCCTCATTCAACCCGAAGGTGAACTGTGGTGGCTACTGGATGCAGCAGCAGGTGAACAGTTAACAGTGAACACTTAACAGTTACCAACATTAAAAATAATCTAATCACTGATAACTGATAACTGATAACTGAATTTAACTACTTGTTAAAATCAGAAACTAGAATCTCACGCTCAATAGCCCACAACGAGGATATGAAAACCTCTTAAGCGATCCCTGATCCCCGATCCTTATTTTCAAGCTAGAGTTGTGCCTCTGCTTGTCAGCCCTATTGTACGATGACCTAAAACAAAGGTTTAATTTCCATGATCGTCTGCCCTAACTGCAATCACCACAACCCTGATGGCGCTACCCAGTGTGAAGCTTGCTATACCCCGTTACCAGCGACTACTAACTGTCCTAGTTGTGGGGCAACCGTGCAGGCAGATGCTTCTTTTTGTGGACAGTGTGGCTATCAACTGCGTACAGGTAATGTAACGCCAGTAGCAGCAACCGTAGCACCTGACATTCCTGTGGAAGTAGAACCGTTAGTTGCACCTGATTCACTTATACAATCGCAACCTGCATCAGTGAGTGGATCTGCCAGCTACACTACGCCTGACTCCCCACCTTTGCCACCAACAGCTGTAGCATTTCCTTCAGGAGAAAGTAGCCCACCACCACCTCCAATTCCAGCTTTTAATGCTGAGGAAACCAGCCCCTCTCCACCACCAGCACCTCCAGAACCTCCAGCATCAGTGCCTCCTCCAACCGTTGCAGCCCCACCACCAGTAGTTGCCGAAGAAGAGAGTCCAGTACCTGAAATAGAGAGTGAAATAGAGAGTGAAAGTGAGCCAGCACCCCAACCCGCGCCAGCACCATCGCCCCAACCCGTGTCATCACCACCTACTGCTTCGAGAACGCAATTACAGCAAGTAACTGCACGGCTTGTCCACGTCCAAAGCGATAGGCAAATTGAATTACCACAGAATCTGTCTGTAATTCATATCGGTAAGCCTAATGATCGGATTCCACCCGATGTGGATGTTTCTGGGTTTCCCAACTCAGAAATTGTTTCGCGAATACACTCAGATATTCGTGTAGAGGGAGACGCTTACTATATTGAAGATGTAGGCAGTTCTAACGGTACTTACATTAATAATTTGCCTTTATTACCTGGAAACAGACATCGCTTAAGATCAGGCGATCGCATCAGCTTAGGCAAAGGAGATCTGGTGACATTCATCTTTCAAATCTCCTAAAGGGTCAGCTATAGTGGAGGAGAATTGATACAAGCCTAGCGCGTGATTACACTTATCCTCCTGCACCCACTACAACCTATTCCAGCCCAAAGCTGGACTTTTGCAGACGACGAACCAGCCATTTTTATCGGACGAGCGGCGGATAATCATGTTGTTCTCTATAGTGCTGTGGTTTCCCGTCGCCATATAGAAGTAAGACGAGTGGAACATGGCTGGGAAATCGTCAATTTAGGTGCGAATGGAACTTATGTAGATGGGCAAGCAATTGTGAGAGTGTCAGTTACCGATGGAGTTATCCTCCGCCTAGCTCGTTCAGGACCACAAATTCAAATCCGTTTAGAAGTACCAACAAGTGTGTGGAGTACGTCACTAGTCAAACAATTTGGGATTTTGGATTAATATGTCCTCCTTGTCCCTTTTGTCCCCCTTTCCTTGTCCTCAATTTCCTACTTTCAGCAAGCAGCTAGGATAGATAAAAAAGCAACTTCTGCTTTTGGGATCACTACCCAAGGAAAAAAACCCATGAGGGAATCAAATAAACAACATCAACCCTTATTAGCTAATGAAGCTCCACCAGAGGTTGAACGCATGGGGCTTACCTGGCTGATCACAGCAGCGATCGCAACAATCATCCTGTGGCAATTTTCGGTGGGTGAGTATATTTTATACCCATTTACTATCCTGGCGACTTGGTTTCATGAAATCAGTCATGGCTTAATGGCTCTAGTTTTGGGAGGAAGCTTCCAACAATTACTGATTTTTCCCAACGGATCTGGAGTAGCATATTATAGCTACAGTGGCAGTTTATTACTAGGGCCTCTTGGTCGTGCTTTAGTTGCAGCAGGTGGGCCAATGGGACCACCTATTGCTGGTGCGGCTTTAATCTTGGCTTCCCGTAGCTTCAAAACTGCTTCGTGGAGTTTAAAAATATTAGGTGGCTTTTTAGTATTATCAACGGCAATTTGGGTCAGATCCCTATTTGGATTAGTAGCAATTCCCTTATTGGGTTTAATTATTCTAGGTATTGGTCTAAAAGCACCACGTTGGATGCAGGGATTCGCGGTGCAATTTTTGGGCGTACAAGCATGTGTAAGTACTTATCACCAACTTGATTATTTATTTAGCTACAGTGCAGGGCCTCTAGGGATATCTGATACTGCCCAAATTCAGCAACAATTACTTTTACCTTACTGGTTTTGGGGAGGCTTGATGGCGATCGCATCTTTAATTATTCTTGTGCAGAGTCTCCGCCTTGCTTATCGTAGATTGTAGGGGCGTAGGAAGACACTACCCATCATGTTCAAAAAGGATTGACAATGATGGAAAAGTACAAACCGTTTTCTTGCCAAGAGTCTTTATCCTCGGAAGTAACTGAAATCAAAGGAATACCCCAATCGAGGCGAGCGGTGAGATTGTCTTCAAGTTGTAGTCGCAGCCCTAATCCAACAGATAGTAAGGTATTGCTGTCGAGTTCAACTTCAAATTCCGATCTACCAGAATCATTCCAACCATTGCCAAAATCCACAAAGGGAGCCACCTGCAAAAAGTTGTTGCGTCCTGAGAAGCGAACAACAGGAATTCGTACTTCCGCAGATGCAAAAATACCGTTATCTGTCAATAAAGCATCTTGACGATAGCCGCGCACGGAATCTAAACCCCCAATCCCAATTTGTTCAAAGGGAACGAGTGGTCTATCTGCTAGTTGTACATCACCTCTTAGTACTAACAAAGTGTCGCGATCCAATAAACGCACCCACTGCGCTTGTCCTCTCCAGGCGACAAAACGACTATCGGGGAAGGTTTCGTTGATGGTGGCATCAAAAAGATCAAGTCCGACACTTAACTGAGAACGCATAGCAAATACTTGCAGGCTATCACGAGAGACCCATTCTTGAAAAAAGCGCACAGCGGTTACTCGTGTTCTTCCCTCAGCATCTGTACCTGTCCCTGGGAAAGGTACTTCGTCATCCAAAAATGTGGCTTTGCTGCGACGATGACTTGCTGTTATGCCTAAGATAAATTCTTGAGTAGGTTTTTGTATTATGGGCTGACGCAGTGATAATTCGTAGTAATTAGAGTTTGATTGAATGTCAAGAACATCAAAGGGTCTTTCTGTAACTTTATTGTCAGAAAAACCATAGCTAAATGACAAGGTGCCATTGTACGGGTTGAGGGGCAGTGTATAATTTAAGTCAAAGGCATTACTACCATCTGTATTGGCGTAAACAGCGCTAATGCTATCGCCCCATCCGAACAGATTGGCTTCGTTTACTTGTATTTGCCGACGAAAAGTGCCGACAGCTGGCGATCGCCCATTGTCCAAAATCAACTGTACGTTAAAAGTATTGGCTTCTGTGATTCTTACTTCCAGTAAGCTTTGTCCAGGACGAGATCCGGCTGACAGTTCTGCTGATAAGGTTTCAATTAAGGGATTAAATTGTAATAACTGCAATGCTTCTAACAAGCGATCGCGATTTAGTGGTTTGTTTATAGCAATAGCCAGACGACTTTGCAAATATTTAGGGTTAAGTTTTTGAGTACCTACAACTTTTATGTCTTCTAGCTCACCCTCAAGCACCCTAATTTCCACTACACCATTCTGCAATTTTTGCGGAGGAATATAAGCTCCAGATGTAATGTATCCTTTATCTACATAAAATTGAGTAATTTCTGAACGAAGTTGGAACAGTTGTCTAAAGCTAATAGGGCGATTTGTAAAATGTTTAGTAATTTTGTCAAAATCTTCAGGACTAAAAACCGTACTACCTGTGATTTTAAATTTTTTCACGATGATAGTTTGAGGAATTTCACCGCTTGGGATTGTTTCTGGAGTTGGAGTTGTTGTACCAGGGGGTTGCAATAATTCTTCTGGAGGTGGTAGTGGTGACTGTTCTGGTAAAGTCTGATTTGAGGGAGGTTTACCAGGTTCAGGTCTAATATTTGGAACTTGAGCAGTTGTGTGGTTTGGTATTCGCGTTGTTTTAATAACTTGGGCTTTTAGTGGCTTGATTAGGGTTGCACTAAATATTATTACGACACTCAACCAACACCAGTATTGGTAAATATTTAATTGGAATTGAATTTTACTGGACATGGTACGAGTTATGTGACAGGGTGATGCCAACAATGAAATAGCCCTGCGTATTTTTGGCTTTGTGTTAATTTTTTGAGATTGATTATTATTCTCTTAATCTACTTTTATTTTGTTCTAACAAATAAACTTACAGCAGTTTTCAAGTAAATGAGGTACATCTCTGATTGAGTGAAAAACTTTCTTATAATTTATGACCGAATAGTCTGTACCTCATAAACCTGCAATACGCTGTATATAAGTACTTGGGTGGGGAAACTCCTCCAATTAAGCCGACTCACCGAAAGAGGAAAACCAAACAGTGATGTTTGGAATCCCACTGGCTAAAAGCCAGTGGGAGGATGTCAAATGATTGTTTATAATTAATGATTAATTAGTCTCAAAGCTTAAACTAAAAGTGAGTATAGTTGCAAGTACTTACATTGCATACTACATCAAAAAAATTTGTTAAGTTGATGTAACTAAAATAACCCTTGCTATCGCGGATAAATATTGATTTTTTTCAAAAAACAGGTTTAAGAATACTTTTAATCTCAAATGGCATCTTGCACTTAGTGCGTATTCGTACTAAGTGCAAGTCATGATTTAATGACAAAAAACAATAATTTTCTGATTCTGAACTAGTAGAACCATTAGCCAAACCATCAAAAAAAATGATTTTTGCTGGTTATATATTAGTATTAATATTCAAGATTTTTTCAATCTATTAAACCGGCTTCCCTAGCACGAATTTGAGTTATGATTCTGATATTTTTGCCTTGGTTTTTTAATTCGTGACAATCAATTCCTAAAGCGTCTTGTAGTTTATCCCAGTAGTGGCGCACCATGCGTTCTGATACACAGATATTTTCTGCGATCGCTTTATCTTGTAACCCTTCTTGAAAAGCTAGAGTCAACAGTCTTAAACACTCTGGTTTAATTTCTAATTCAGAGTAGATAGACTGAAGATCTTTGATATGGGTTAGTCCTTGTAAAGCCCAACTAACTCTGATGAGCATTTCTTTACTGGAAAGACTTTTATCAGCTATTGTAAAGCCTCCTTTGTGTGTGTCAATTGTAGATTTGATTCGCACTAGTTTTTTTACATGTTCGCTTTGAACTACAATATTAAGCTTAGGATACTTATTAAGCATATCTTGGAGTAATTGCATACCCGTACTAATTCGTGCTACGACTCCTTGTTTTTCTGGTAAAAAAATATCCATCACAACTAGGTCAGGTTGCAATTGCAAAATTTGATTTAAAATCTTTTCAGCAGTTTTAGCAGTCACAATTTTTGCATCCGGGTACTGTGAGTGTAGTAACCTGAATACTCCACTTAGACACATTTCATGACTATCTATCAACAAAATTTTCAGTGTATTATCTGATAAATCTTTGTTCATGCTGTGTTCTCACGTTTCAATACTTTATGGAATTGAATTGATTTCTGCTACATCGCCGCAGAAAGTTAGATTACTGTCATGATGTGAAAACTCAAACAATCAAACATAACTCAAAAAATTAAATATTATAGCTAGATTTCTATCAATAGGATGAATTTAACCTTCAAAATACGTCTATTTGTCATCTCTCTAGTAATACTCCTCAAATCAATGAAGTTATTACGCATTATTTAACATAATGTTACAATTAAATTTATAGAAAATATTTGTAAGATTAAGTACTAATAGGGAAAGATGGGAAGCGATCGCTACCTAATTTCATATATGGCATTCCTAAATGCTTCGGGAATAAGCTGTTCAGCATTTAAATCGAGCGAGCAATCTCGACACAGTAAGCAGTATAGCTCTCAAAAATCCTAGTTTAAATGCACATCAGCTTAATAAAAACCCCAAATTTTTGAAAAATCGGGGTTCCTGTTTTCTGAATTTGATAAAATTCAGATAATATTGATCATTAATATCTACTACTAGGTAAGAAAATTAAATCAATGGTTTCACCTACAACCAAACCCAACGCAGCTAATAAAGTTAAAAACAATAATGCGTCTCGTTTGCTAAAACCAGCAAAACGGAGTTCTATTTCTGCTAAAACTGTAGTTGCTAATGGTGTAACAATAAAAGTAAAAAATATTGGCAAAATTGCTACTACAATAACCGACATACTCAACACAACGGTAACAATTAAAACTTGAGAACCATAATCCAACAAACGATTTAACCAAGTGATACTCCGCCCAACTAAAGCTAACACCAAAGCAACTACCAATACTCCTACAAGCCAAACAATATGATGAACAGATAAATACCATCCTAAAAAAGCATAAGCCAGCCAGTGTAATAATAGAGTTATCAAAGGAAACTGATTAAAAATTTCAATATTCATAATCTAATTGTTAATATAAATATTATTTGTTCAAATAGATAATAAACCGCATCTAACTTGAAACCCATAGTTTTTTCTTAATCAGATTTTACTCTCAAATTCTATACTTTTCCCATAGGTTTCAAGTCAGACGTAGTTTAAGTATTAATTATCAAGCGTCGGCGTTTGCTCGTTGCGCGTAATAGTGAAGATACCAATTACAATCAACCAGAGTTCCCACATCATGAACCCAATTGGTGTAGTTTCAAACATGGGAGTCTGGGATATAACAGTAGCAAACAGTTCTGTTTGACCTAAAATCCAAAAAGGGACAGTCGCAAGTCCCATCCATCCCACCCAAGGCTTGAATAAAGGCGATCGCATGATTGCCATACTAACTTGTATATGGGAGAAGCCTTCAATTGAGGCGATCGCTCACACTTTAGCCATGAGCGTTCGTAATCTTCAGCGAGAATTGCAAGCTGAGGGTACATCTTATCAGCAACTTTTGGATGAAACACGCAAACAACTTGCTCTACGACATCTCAAAAAGCCCAATATCATGATTGACGATGTTGCTTTTCTACTTGGTTTTTCAGAATCGAGTGCATTTCATCGTGCATTTAAACGTTGGACAGGAAAAACGCCACGAACATATAGATTAATCAAATAATTTTTGATCCATAGACATAGACTGTAAAGTAATTAAAAAAAATGTTAACTATTAATGCAGATTTCAACTTTGGATTGTTTTTTTTTGGTAAGAAGTTCACATGGTATTTTTAACGCAATCACAATTGTAAGGAGAAAATTCAGTTGCTGACATCTACTTTACTAGCGGCTGCAACCACACCTCTGCAATGGAGTCCAGCAGTTGGGTTGACCATGATTATCTGCAATATCCTTGCCATTCTCTTTGGTAAATTCACCATCAAGTACCCCAATGCAGAACCGGCTTTGCCTTCAAACCAGTTCTTTGGCGGTTTTGGAGCGCCAGCCTTACTGGCTACTACCGCTTTCGGTCATATATTGGGAGCAGGTGTGATCTTGGGTTTACACAACCTGGGAAGATTTTAATTTTTGTTCCAGAAGCAACACAAGTGATTTGCCGTATTCATAATTTACGGTTAAAGCTACTGGGTTGATGATTTTTTGTCTCCGATTATGAGTCAGAGAATTCACTCTCTGACTCTTTTTTTGTTGCGCTCAAGATGAATTTGCTACACTGGCATGGGAGTTTGACCGCGCATTTGGCGTAAAGCATTGATGCAAGATGGGCAATCACAGCCAAATAAACTTATGGCTGTATCGCTTTCTTCTTCACTAAAATTCATTTCAACTATGTCACTGGAATTGTTATTTTGAGCCAACTTCATTTCTGGTTTGGGTAGTGCAGCAGGAGTATTACTTACCCGTGTACATACCAGACGGCGAGTTGCAGAGTGGGGAGACTCCAGACAAGAAACATGGGTTTGGGTTGAATTCACTGTTTGATTTGCGCGTGCTGGTTGAGTCATCATCACCATAGACAGCATAGACGCAAACAGTGCGGGGCTAGAAAGCAAAAAGAGAGCTAATTTTCTGTTCATTACTCAACAATTTTGGGGATTAACGAAAGCAGAATAGATAGTATTCTCACATTTGTATGGTTAGTGTTCCGTAAATTCTATATAAAGTTGTGTGATCTGATAACCCCAAGATTACCGAAAAGTGGTTATGAGTTTATTTGTTTTTTGTGATTTATGTTTGCAAGTCCACTTTTTTAGTAAAAATTACTGGGAATTAAATCCAACTTTGAGCGATACTCCAGAAGAGTCACTTAGTGAACGCACACCACCAAACATAATGAAATACTCATCTATAAATGAAGCCAAGTTTAAGGCATGGACTAAAATAACAGTTGCCAAGTTCCCAAAATATGGAATTGGAAACAGGACATTCCAACGCTCAAATCCTTTTACATCTAGCGAACAAGAATTTACTTCTGTTACATAAGCTACAAAATAGTGATAAATTAATATGGAACTTTGCCAATTACCCATTACCAATTACCGACACTGGTGGATAATATATGTATTCAAGCGGACATTATATTCAGTATTTTGTATGTATCGACACTTTTTGACAATTATGGGTTGCGTTATCAGTTAAAGCTTTGGACAAAGGATCTGGTTATATAGATAGAAGCTACTAAAAAGCAGGAGCGAAACTAATGAGGAAAGTAGAAGCTATTATTCGTCCATTTAAGCTTGATGAAGTGAAAATTGCTTTGGTCAATGCTGGTATAGTTGGCATGACCGTTTCTGAAGTTCGAGGATTTGGGCGACAAAAAGGGCAAACAGAACGCTATCGCGGTTCGGAGTATACGGTGGAGTTTTTGCAAAAACTCAAACTAGAAATTGTCGTAGAAGATAACCAGGTAGATATGGTTGTAGATAAAATTATCGCTGCTGCCCGGACAGGTGAAATCGGCGATGGTAAAATATTTATCTCGCCAGTTGAACAAGTTGTGCGGATCAGAACTGGAGAAAAGAATACAGAAGCAGTCTAAGTTTTGTTAGTTGTTGGTGGTTAGTGGTTAACAACTAACAACTAACACCTACCAGCTATGCTTGTAAATACGGCAATTTTTGAAGTAAGCTTGCAAAAGCCTTGCCGCGATGGCTGATACTACGCTTCATCTCTGGTGTCATCTCAGCAAAGGTCTTTTGCATTTGAGGGACGTAAAAAATCGGGTCATAGCCGAAACCACCATCGCCACTAGGACTATAGAGAATTTCACCACGACAAATACCTTCTGATTGTAAAGCGATCGCACCATCAGGACGAGCGATCGCCACTGCACACACAAATTGAGCTTGGCGCTGCACCTGGTCACCTAACTCTCGTAATAATCTAGCAATGCGTTCAGCATCGGTTTTGCCATAACGGGCAGAATACACACCTGGTACACCGTTGAGAACATCTACTTCTAAACCAGAATCATCTGCGATCGCCCAGTTACCTGTTACTTTTGCAACCTGTGATGCTTTCAGACAGGCGTTAGCAGCAAATGTCTCACCTGTTTCCTCAATTTCCAATTCTTCTGGTTTGAGTTTTAATTCCCAACCAGAATTAGATAGGTAAGCTTGCATTTCCCGCAATTTACCTGGGTTTCCTGTGGCTACTACGAGTAATTTAGTCATTGGTCATTGGTCATGAGGCTGAAGATTATAGAGGTATCGTATCTTTACTTAGCTTTCCTTTCCAGAGAGCAGAACAAAAGACAAATAACAAATGACTAAATATTATTCTGCCCAATGTTTTGCCCAAGCTAAGGTTTGATGTACTTGTTCGAGGGTTGAAGCTTCGCAGTAGAGGCGTAAAACTGGTTCTGTACCACTAAAACGAATCATCAACCAACTATCATCAGCTAGGCGGAATTTATAACCATCTATTGTTTGGCAATTTGTGACTGTTTTTCCAGCGATTTCTTTTAATGGTTCTGTTTGCAATTGTTGTAAAAGACGACTCCGCACTTCCATACTTCCTAGGGGTAAGTCAATGCGATCGTATGCAGAACTAAAGCCTGTTTGTTGTTGCAATTGACGGTAATAATCGCTTAAATCTAAGCCTGATTCGACGATCGCTTCGAGTACATATAATGCTGATAATAGTGCATCACGTTCGGGAATATGGCTACCGTAACCTATTCCTCCTGATTCTTCCCCACCCAGTAACACTTGGGCTGCTAGCATTCTGTCTGCAATGTACTTATAACCAACAGGTGTTTCAAATACTGACAGTTTGTGCAATGCTGCGACACGAGGAATTAAATCAGAACCACTCACGGTTTTGACTATTTCTCCTGTGAAATTGCGTCGCAGGGTCAAGTGGTCAATTAAAATTGGGACGAGAATTTGCGAACTCAAAAAATTGCCTGCACCGTCTACAGCTGCGATGCGATCGCAGTCACCATCAAACACCAACGCCACTGTTAAACCTGTAGGGTTGTGTTCTCGGTGTGTTTTCATTACCCCGAACAGACGGGAAAGGTATTTAGGTAAAGGTTCTGGCGCTCCACCTTCAAAAGTCGGATCGCGATCGCTATTGATTTCCTTAACTGCATCGCCTAATAGTTTTCCTAGTCCACCAGCAGCAGCACCATGCATCACATCAGCAAATACTGTCAGCTTTCCAGAGGCTATAGCTTCACGAATTTTGCCTATATCAACTTTACTTTCTAGCTCTTGACAATAGCTTTCCCAGGGATTGAATTGCTTTATCTTACCTGGAGTAGAGGCAACTGGTACTTCCTCTTCTAAAAGCGCTTCTATTTCTTGGGTTACTTCTGGCGGTACAGAACCACCGAAAGCACTTTTAACTTTTAATCCCAAATATTGTCCTGGATTGTGACTAGCAGTAATCACTAGCGCTCCCAAAGCATTGTGTTGCTTTGCAGCCCAGCTAAAAGCTGGCGTTGGTGCAAAGGTTTCGCTAAACAAAACATCAAACCCTGCTGCTGAGACAACATCAGCAACTTTTTGGGCAAAGTTTTCTGCCATAAAGCGGCGATCATAACCGACTACAATTGTGCGATCGCCGACTTTTTTACCGTAGGTATTGAATAGTACTTTTGCGGCAACTGGCGCAACTAGGGCTAGACGTTCAAAAGTGAAATCATCGCCAATCACGCCGCGCCAGCCATCGGTACCAAACTTAATTGATTTAGCTGCAACTGGCATTGAAGTATCCCAATTTTAATTTAGGAGGATTGTAGCATTTACACAAAACACTCAGTAAAAAAAGATTCAAGTATCAACAATGTTGTTAAATTAAATGAAATTAAATTTGTAGTTAGGGCTAAAGCCTTAATCAATTCAAGCACTAAAGTGCTGACAACGAACTCATCAAAATCAAAATAAAATTGACAAGACAAATCAGTGATGACAGAAATCTAAGTAAAAATGTTCCGCAAAGCAACATTAATCTCAGCAAAAACTCATCAAATAGAGTTTCAAATATATTAGGATCACAAGGCTGGTTCTAAACCTAACACACACTTGAGATCATCCAAAATAATGACTTATCTTGAAACCGCAGCACAATTTTACAGTCAAGTTGCCCAAACACCGGAAGTAGGACTTTGTTGTGTGCAAAGTACACCTCTACAACTACCTGGATTAAAAATTCCTCAACCAATGCAGGAAATGAATTATGGTTGTGGTACAACTGTTCATGCAACAGAACTGGCAAACCAGCCTAATGTACTGTATGTCGGTGTTGGTGGAGGCTTAGAAGCCTTACAATTTGCCTATTTTTCCCGACGTTCTGGTGCTGTGATTGCTGTTGATCCGGTTGCAGAGATGCGCCAAGCTGCTACACGTAACCTGGAAATTGCAGCTACAGAAAACCCTTGGTTTGATCCTAGCTTCGTAGATATTCGTGCTGGGGATGCTTTTAATTTACCTGTTGATGATGCTTCTGTAAATGTTGTAGCTCAAAATTGCCTTTTTAATATTTTTGAACCAGAAGATTTAACCCGCGCCTTGCAAGAAGCATATCGGGTACTAAAACCAGGTGGACGTTTGCAGATGAGTGATCCGATTGCGACTGTTCCTATACCAGCACATTTACAACAAGATGAGCGTTTACGGGCGATGTGTTTATCTGGCGCTCTCACTTATGCAGAATATATTGAACGCATCATCAATGCTGGTTTTGGTCAAGTAGAAATTCGCAGTCGTCGCCCTTATCGTTTGTTAGATTGTCAAACTTATAATTTGTCAGAACCATTACTTTTAGAAAGTCTTGATTCAGTATCTTTCAAAGTGCCTATTCCTGAAGATGGGGCTTGTATTTTTACTGGCAAAACAGCAATTTATGCAGGTTCAGAACAATTTTTTGATGATGGTGCAGGTCATATTTTACAACGTGGTCTTCCAGCAGTAGTATGTGATAAAACTGCCGCTAATTTTGCTGCTTCTATGGCAGACGAAATAATTCTTACTGATTCCACATGGCATTATGATGGCGGTGGTTGCTGTTAAATAATAGGAAGTTCAAGCGCTCATTTTTTGCTCACCAACTCCTCAAATTTTTAGCTCATAACTCTTGACAAAATCCTTACCATTACGAATGAAACAGCCCTGGGGATGAAAGGGGGTGGGAGGTTGGGAGGGGTCAAAATAATGTGCAGCTTCACAGGAAATTGGTATAAGGGTTTAAACTCTTACAGGAAAATCAAAAACTTGATTTACGAGTCGAAAACCTGATTTACGAGTCGAAAACTTGATTTACGAGTCGAAAACCTGATTTACGAGTCGAAAACTTGATTTACGAGTTGAAAACTTGATTTACGAGTCGAAAACTTGATTTACGAGTCGAAAACCTGATTTACGAGTTGAAAACTTGATTTACGAGTTGAAAACCTGATTTACGAGTTGAAAACCTGATTTACGAGTCGAAAACTTGACTCATCAGAAAATCCCACAACCAAGCATGAAAATCTCTTCCTCGAACGCGAGTGTATCTTCGCTCTCCAATTTCCAATCCCTATTTTCAAGATAAGTCTAATTATGATTCAAACATCCATAACACCTTTCAAACATAAACTTTATTCACCTTTAACAAAACAACAAATTACCGTTTTACAAATTAACTTAGGAAAGCGCTGCAACCTGGCTTGTAGTCATTGTCATGTAGAAGCAGGGCCAAAACGTACAGAAGAACTTTCTCCCGAAATCTGCCAACAATTGATTGAAGTTATTCGCACATTTTCCCAGATTAAAATTGTCGATTTGACAGGGGGTGCGCCAGAAATGAATTATGGATTTAAGCCATTAGTTAAAGCAGCAAAATTAGCCAAAAAAGAGGTGATAGTTAGGTCTAATTTAACTATTTATTTTGAAGATAGATTTGGTGATTTACCAGAATATTTTGCTCAAAATCAAGTAAGAGTGGTTGCTTCTTTACCCTGCTATTTAGCAGATAATGTTGATAAAATGCGTGGTAATGGTGTGTATGATAGTTCTATCAAAGCGCTGCAATGGCTGAATAAGCTTGGTTATGGCAAAGAACCAAGTTTGATTTTAGATTTAGTGTATAATCCTCAATTAGCTTCCAGCGAAAAATTTTCCTTAACTCCAGATCAAGTCAAACTAGAAAAAGATTACAAAGTGTTTTTACAAGAAAAATTTGGGATTATATTTAACAATCTTTTCACTATTACTAACCTACCAGTAGGTAGAACTAAACTACATTTAGAACGCAAGAAATTATACGCGCCTTATTTGCAGTTTTTAGAGTCAAATTTCAACCCCAACACTGTAGAAAATTTGATGTGCCGTGATCAACTGTCTGTTGATTATCTCGGTAATGTGTATGATTGCGACTTCAACCAGATGATGAATTTACCTGCAAAAACTCACGATGGTGAAAATCTGGCGCTCGCCAAATTACTAGCAGTTGGTAGCTTAGATTTGATTGATGAAATCCAAACAGCAGCTTATTGCTACGGTTGTACTGCTGGGTGTGGTTCTAGCTGTGGCGGTTCTTTGGTGTAGATATTAGAAGATAGGTAGAGTAAGCGATCGTTAACAACCACTAACTAATCACAAAAATCTTGTTACAAAAACTGTTACGAATGCGTTGAGATTGGTGAATCATCGTTATGATGGGATGTAGTTAAGCTCCTCACACCACATTAAAAGTCGTAAAACACTTGTTTTGCGGCTTTTTTATGTCTGTTGTACAGTGATCAAGTCCCCTTGATTTTTTATACATTATAAATACTGAAACAAAGCTGTCAAAGCAACAGCCAAAGCATCTGCGGCATCATCTGGATGAGGGATATAATCTAAATTTAATTCACGCGCTACGGCTTGTTGAACTTCATATTTTTCTGCATTGCCATATCCGGTTAATGCTTGTTTAATTTGAGCTGGGGTAAATTCTAAGTACGGAAGATTGTACTGGGCTAGAACTAACATGATGACACCCCGTGCTTGAGCAACTAGGATAGTATTGCCCATGCGATAGAAAAATAATTTTTCAATTGCTACTAAATCGGGTTGTAAATCCTTTATCAAAGTGTGTAAATCTTCGTACAATGTGCGTAGCCTTTGTCCCATTTCTGTACCAGCCTCTGTACTAATAACACCGAAATCTAGCATATCTACTGAGATATCTTGCTGCTGAGGTTGGTTTGATTTGTGGATAATTGTTCCAAATCCCAACTTTGCTAATCCTGGATCTAATCCTAAAATTCTCTTTTCCATGAATTTTTAATCAACTCAACCAAAATTTTGTGTTCAGGCGCAGATTGGCAACTTTGACAGGGTGCTTTCGATCTACTAAGAGTGTAGGCAATACGCTTGGGTAAAGGTTAAAAGTCAAAGATCAAAAATTAAAGGCGGGAAAAGTGTAGTTTTATTCTTTCCCCCTTGTCCTTCTTGTATTTTTTGTCCCCCTTCCCTTGTCCCCCACCAAATTTATCAGACTAATTGTGAAACGGTACTACACTCTTTTTTGTGATCAAAAATGTGATAATCCCACATTTGGGATATTGACCAGGTAGTTGTAAATTTTCTGTTAATTATTTAGTTTTTACTATCGCTCCTTTTTAGGTATGTCACTTGGTTTTTTAAGACAAGCCCTTAAAACTTTGCAAAAGCAGTCGCGCAGTCGCACTCCCCACCGAGTTAATCAGTGGTTCAAATGGTTATCACCAGGACTCTCGGTGAAACGTTGGTTTTTAATTAGTATTGGAGGTGTATTACTCGCATCGCTGGGTTTGGCAATTTGGATTAAATTAACGCCGATTTTCTGGGCGCTAGAGTTAGTGAGGGGTTTTTTAGGAACAATCGCCGAAGTTATACCCAACTATATCAGTGGGCCTTTAGTTCTGCTGGGTGGTTTATTGTTGCTACTTTGGGGACAAACTCGTACAGTAGGCTCAATTGCTGAAGCGCTACGATCTGATAATGAAGAAGAATTAGTAGATATGCTGCTGGCCCATCGCCGATTGTATCGAGGGCCGAAAATAGTTGTAATTGGTGGTGGAACCGGACTTTCTACATTACTCAGAGGACTCAAGCGTTACAGCGCTAATATTACTGCTATTGTTACTGTCGCTGATGATGGCGGATCTTCCGGGCGCTTGCGTCGGGAATTTGGGGTTTTACCACCTGGAGATATTCGCAATTGTTTAGCAGCACTGGCGGATGAAGAAAAATTACTTACAGAACTATTTCAATATCGTTTTCAAGTCGGCGATGGTTTGACTGGTCACAGTTTTGGTAATTTGTTCTTAACTGCGATGAGTGAAATTACCGGAGATTTGGAACGAGCTGTTGCTGCTAGTTCTAAGGTACTTGCTATCCGGGGACAAGTTTTACCAGCGACTCTGAGTGATGTGCGTCTGTGGGCTGAGTTAGCTGATGGTCGTCGCATAGAAGGAGAGTCTAAAATTACCGAAGCTGGAGGTAATATTGTTAAGATTGGCTGTCTCCCTGAAAATCCTCCTGCTTTGCCCGCAGCAATTAAGGCTATTAAGGAAGCTAACTATATAATTATGGGGCCTGGTAGTCTGTATACTAGCGTCATTCCTAATCTGTTAGTACCAGAAATTGCCGATGCGATCGCAGCTTCTGAAGCACCCTGCATTTATGTCTGCAACATTATGACTCAACCAGGCGAAACCCAAGGATTTAGTGTTGCTGATCATATTCGCGCAATTGATGCTGCTTGCGATGGTCAACGTTTATTTAATGCTGTGCTGGTACACAAGAAATCTCCTTCAGAACGCGCCCTCATACGTTATGCACAACAACAGTCCCATCCCGTCTTTTTAGATCGCGAAGATGTCACCAAATTAGGGCGAAGGATTGTTTTAGCTAACGTCATGTACGAAGATGAAACAGGTTGTGTGCGTCACGACCCCCAACGACTAGCAAAGGTGTTATTGCGGTGGTACAGTGGAGCGCAACACAGCAAATGATCATAACAGCCATCAGGGTAAATCCTAAACCAAAGGCGCTTACCTCTTTTTAGCTCTTGATTTATGCAATTAATTTTTCATAAATATCAGCAGTTGTTGTTTCTAATCCTAGAATGGAATACATATCTGGCTCAGACGTTCCCTGCATCGTCAGTACCATAGCTTGGATTAAAGCTTTCGCTTTGAGTAGCGTTTCCTGAAACTCCATCTCAGGATTAGAAAGTGCTATAATTGCGCCACCGATACCGATAGAGGTTTGATCAGGAGTCAAAACAGCAGTCCGAATGACAATATTCAAATCAGCCGAACCATTCAAACCCAAAAAGCCGATCGCTCCGGAATACACTCCTCGCGCCTCTTGTTCTAAGCGATCAATAATTTGTATGGTGCGGATTTTGGGCGCGCCAGTCATCGATCCTCCTGGAAATGAGGCCTGAATGCAATCCACCGCTTGTAAGTCTGATCGTAACCGCCCCCGTACTGTTGTTACCAACTGATGTAGTGTTGCATAGGTTTCTACATCCATTAATTTTGGTACGTGGACACTACCAACTTCACAGACTCGTCCCAAATCATTGCGTAACAAATCCACAATCATGAGATTTTCCGCCCGGTCTTTTTCGCTGTTGCGTAATTTTTCGCGCAGGATAAAATCTTCTTCTGGGGTTTTTCCTCGCGGTAGCGTTCCTTTTATGGGCTTAGTTTCTATCCATTTTTTTCGATCAATCTTTAAAAACCGTTCTGGAGATGAGCAGGCGATCGCAAGATCACCAAAATGCAAAAATGCAGAGTAGGGAGCAGGATTGATTTGACGTAATGTGCGATAGAAAGTCAATGGATCAGGAGTCGCATCGGTGTGAAGCTGATTCGTCAGACAAACTTGATAAGTTTCTCCTTCATGAATTTCGTCTAAGCATTGATGAATATCTTGAATGTAAGTTTGGTGAGTGCGATGCAAATGAAACTTAATTGGCTGTTGATTTCTCTGGTGTACAATCTTTGGGAGAGGAGCAAGGGTTTCGAGTTGTTGTTGGATAGTGTCAAACCAAGTTTTTGCCGTTTCTACCTCTTGTGTTTGTCCTTTTTTGACTAGTTGCAGCAAATAAAGACACTGTTGTTGATGATCGATCGCAATCATGCGATCGGCAAGTAAAAAAATAGCATCAGGTAAAACAGAAGAATGCACTAATTGCGATCCGCACTCTACCTTAAGTTCATAGCCAAAATAGCCAATAAACCCACAGTTAAAATCAAAAGGTAGTTCATCCGATTGACAACGCCGATAATCTAGTTCTCGCTTGAGATATTTAAAAATACTTTCGCTACGACGGATTACCGTACCTGATTGGGCGATCGTGAGTTCTTGGTCATGAGTATAATATCGTACTAATAAACTGTTTGCCCCACTCCCATCACCCATAAACGAAAAGCGAGATAAACCGGGTTCCACAGGGCTACTATCTAACCAAAAGGCATTTGGTGCATCCCGAAAAATATGTATAAATATTTTTTCTGTATCTGGGCAGATATTTAACTTGCGTGTATATAGTTCAAACTTCTCGCAATAAGGTTCGGTTAAGGATTTTTCGTTATAATTTTGGGATTGTAGAGACGCGATATATCGCGTCTCTGGTGGGTTTAATGTAGATCGATTTGTCTTATCCGAATCGTATTGAAACTTCTTGGACTGTTTTTGGTCAGGATGATTTATAGCAGAACTAACAGATCTATATTTTGTAAAATACTTCTTTGCTGAACTTTGTAACAGTTGATCTTTAAATCGCAGCGTTATATCTCTAAAGTTTTCGAGCAATTTTTGCCCATATTCTGTGCAGATAGACTCTGGGTGAAACTGCACACCCCAAAAAGGTAAATACCGATGATGCAATCCCATCACCAGTCCTGCTTCAGTCCAAGCAATCTTTTCTAAACATTCAGGTAGTTCATCAGCAACTAACAAAGAGTGATAACGTACCACTGAAAACTGATTGGGAATGCCTTGAAACAATTCAGAACCATTGTGAAATATTTTACTGATTCTACCATGTCGAACTTCCGGAGCATGAATCACCCTACCACCATGTAAATAGCCAAGTCCTTGATGTCCCAGACAAACTCCCAGTAAGGGGATATTCACGTTTTCAATTATTTGTTGGCAAACTCCAAAATCTGCTGATTTTTCTGGACGACCAGGCCCTGGAGAAATCACAATATTGTCAAATGCAATCTCTTTAATTTCATCCCAGTTAAGCTGATCATTACGAATCACCAGAGGCAATTCTCCATTTACCTCCCCAATCATTTGGTACAGATTAAAGGTATAAGAGTCATAGTTATCAATAATTAATGTTCGCATGAAAAAGTAACAGCAGAATATTTATGGTGATCGAAAATGTCAAAGTAACAGACATCTCCAGAAATTAATTATGCGTTACCCGAAATCTTTGTACCAGACGCGCAGCAAGATCCCGCAGGGTAATTTCGCGTCTGGTACATTTTTGGTAATAACCCAATTATCAATTACTCATTACCGACCTTAACGGATAATATTAAGTGTTCAAGCGGACATGATATCAGCTATGAAAATTTTTCTCACTGGTGCAGAGGCGACGCGATCGCTTGGTGTCACTCTCGGTAAATACTTGAGTGCTAATAGTGTCATTTTGTTGGAAGGTGATTTGGGTGCTGGGAAAACGACTTTGGTACAAGGTATTGGTGAAGGTTTGGGTATCACCGAACCGATTGTCAGTCCCACTTTTACTCTGATTAATGAATATACCACAGGGCGGCTTCCTCTCTACCATTTGGATTTGTATCGCCTTGAACCGCAAGAAGTAGTAACTTTAAACTTAGAAACCTATTGGGAAGGTTTTGAAGTTGCGCCGGGAATAGTGGCGATCGAATGGGCGGACAGAATGTCCTATCAGCCACATAGTTATCTTAGTCTGCATTTGAGTCATGAAGATCAAGGAAATCGTCAAGTTGAGATTACTTCCCATAATTTTGTTATGAATGCAGAAATTTTAGCTGTTTTCAAACACTATCTTGGTAGCTGAGGGCTATTTGTTTATCTACCACTACCACGTTCACTAGAAGGATCAAATAGCATTGTTATTTCTCTTATCTATACTTGGTGTTCATTGTTTCAAAAAATAGTTAATTCAAGATTAACAACTGCATTTTTTGATATTCATCTCAAGTGTGATGATTAGTTACAGAAGATCATGTAATAAATAGATCATATTGACTGTTTTATCTATTGTGTTTTTTTAAACAGTATTTTTGTATCATTTTTCTTGTCTTTATATTTTGTTGTATTTAGACAAAAATAGCTTTGGATACTATCTGTAAGGCTTTTTAGCAGATTGATAATGAATATTTAAGTTTTGCATCATCTATGCTTTTTATACCTGTTCCTGATCTTTTTTATCCAATCATATTAGTAATACTTGTTCAAAAAGTGAAAAAACAAACTATCTTTTTATGTTAAAAATACTGGCTTTAAAATTAACACAATTCAAATCATACTATTTTTCATAAACTGATAACCTATTCTTGATGATTTTTAGCATATGGATTGTTCTGTATTCATTCTCTACAAAATTTATAAAACAAATCCGGATATTGAAATACCTAAATTTAGCTGATATAAAGTTAAACCATGATGTTATTATGCATAAGTCAAATGGCTTATGCGTAGGCTGATAATTGCCAATTAAAATTCAAATTTTATACATCACAAAAATAAAATTTTCTTTGATAAGTAAATCTCATCAAAAATATGAGATAAATTCTTCACATGTCCCATTGAATGAGATGAAATATTAATAGAGAAAGGCGATCGCATCTCCATTGCTCTCGCCCTCTGGTGTCCTCAAACAGATATTTAAAAGCTTCGTTGGTCAAGTACATCAAGCATAAACTTAAACTCGCTTAATTTTTGCCCGCAATTCTTCCTTAATTCGATTTAAAATCGAACCCTCATCAAGTGTTGCCAAAATTTTATTAATCACCACCTTCGGTCCATCTGGTCCCCAGGTTGCGCCATTCACCAAATAAGCTTTGGTAACTTGTCCAATTCCATAGGAAGAAACACCAGCGACACCTGCTTGTGTCAGTGCTACGGATATATAAGGTGCAAAAGATGCGCCACCTGTGGCGGGTGCAGAGATACCCAGTAAGGTTTTGAGTGAACTTAAACCGAGATTTGCCAATAATTCACTTGCAGCAATACCACCCATACTTAAAGCTATTGTTTTGAGTAACTTTACAGCTCCTGATTCGTTCATCGGAATACTGTAGAGTTTAGATAAACCTAAAATCAAAGCAACATCAATCGCTGCACCACTGAGAATATCAACTACTGTTAAAGGATTAAGGGCGATCGCAGCTGCTTTTGTCATCACTGCTTTCCAAATCAATTGATTCGCAGCATTTTCCCGAATCATCAATTTACGCTGCACCAATTGTTCATTCACATTGTCAGCATACAGCATCGAATTAAGAGCAACCAAAGCTTTACCTTCGCGCTGCAAAATTTCCAAAATTTTCAGCTTCAACTCTTCTACTTGAGCATTACCTTGACGCATTTGCATACCCCTGCTACCGTCAGGGCGGCGAACTACCGTCCGTACTAGTGGTGATGCTGCTGACATGACAATTTCATCTGGCGAAAGTAATTCCCGTACTCGTTCATCACGAATTTTATGGTAAATTGCCATCCGGTCTGCTTCTGGATACTGATCGACTTTGTTAAATACCAGCAACATCGGTTTACCCGCTTCCCGCAACTGTGAAAGGGCTTCGTGTTCAACTTTGGTCATATCACCAGAAATCACAAACAAAATCAAATCTGCTTGTTTTGCGATCTGTTCCGCCAAAATAGCGCGGGTATCACCATCAACTTCGTCTAATCCTGGTGTGTCAATCAATTCTACTCGCGATTGGCCACTTCCAGAGAGGGTAACTCGCAAAGCGTGTTCTGTCTCCCCAATTGCTTCAGTGGTGATAGTCCAATTTACTCGTTGGGCGTTACGAGTCACACCGTGCAAAGGCCCGGTTTCAAATACAGTTTGACCTACCAAAGCATTCAGTAAAGAAGACTTACCCCGCCCAACCATCCCAAAAGCAGCTATATGTACTACCATGCTGTCTAATTTGCCTAGCATGGTTTCAAGATCATTAATTTCTGTTTCCAGTCCTGCTTGTTCTTCAGGAGAAAGGTCTAGATTCGCTACTAAATTCCGCAGCGCTGTTTGTGCTTGTTTGTAGTTCAGTTCTGCCTGAATATCTTCAAAGCTAAAAATAGCATTATCTAATTCTTTTTCCCAATTAGATACATTACTTTGATGAGGATCTGGTAAGGGCAATATTGAAGTCATGTTTGATTAACGAACCACAGAGGACACAGAGAACACAAAGAATTTTATAAACAACTGTCTTTTTTAACTTTAGCTATTTATTATCAGTAATGACTTGTTAGCGGACATTTCGATCAAAACGGGCGCTGGAAAATTAGCCGTCGTACGCTTAAGGTGATCATGTTCTTGAATCTTGCCTCTCCATAAGTTTCACTCCAAGATCCTGGACTTCGCATGAGTTGTCGGGGATCTGAATGCTATATGTCAATACGCTTGGTGTTAAGGATTTTTGGTATAAAAATTTGGTCTGTACCAGACGCGAAATTTCGCGTCTGGTACAAACGATTGTCAATTTAATATGAAGACGCATACAAAGACCCCACCCGCGCTCACGCGCACCCTCCCCTTCGCAAGGGGAGGGTTGGGGAGGGGTAAAATTCGGGAGCAGCTTCACGAAGAATTGGTATAACACCAACCGTATTGCGCTATATGTATGTAAAGACTATTGATAATATCAAAATCTGTAGTCAATTATTGCGAAAAATTACTACGAATCACATTTGGTAAAATAAAAGTTTTTGCTGAGAAAAGTGATGCTAATTTAAAAAGTAGGCACAGAGCAGTTAAAAACTTCAACCACAGCTTCTTAGATTAGGGTTTGTGCCTCCGGCTCTAGTCTCATCGCAACAAATTCTGAGTCATTGCATCCTTTAAATGTGTTTTCGCCTTGAGTTCATTTAGTTGTTTTGGAGGTTTTTGAACGCACAGCCAAGAATGCCTGCCTAGCTGGAATTGATGAAGGATGCTCTAGACGGAAGGATATGTAGTTGCGAGGTTTGTCCACTTTATTTGAGTAATTTTGATCTGAATCTCGACTCGTATAAATTTATTAAGGATATTTATAAACTACCGCCAGTTAGTGACGTTGTTCGGTCATAACTGGCGGTAGTTTAGTTTTAGCGGGAGCATTCCAAATGTTTAAACTAAGTTTTGTAAAGTAATAACAGTCACTTCTGGTGGACAAAATAAGCGTCCTGGTGGATAAGTTCCTAAACCACGGTTGACATATAACTGATTTTTTCCCACTTTGTGAAATCCTTTTGCCCATTCCCAATGTCGCATCACTTTCACATAATTACCTCGCAAAAATGGTATCCATCGCTTTACTTTGGGGTGGGTTCTGTAAACAAGTTTTTTATAGTAAATTACTATTGGTCCAACACCTGGCAGTATAATTTGACCACCATGAGTATGACCAGATAGTTGTAAATCTACTCGCCATTTTTGTAGAAATTCAGCAGTATCGGGATTATGTGATAAAACAATACAAGGTTTTGTGGAATCTAATTGATTCATCACAGATGCAGGATTAAATTCTCGTGACCAAAAGTCAGCCAGTCCAACTATAGGTAGTTCTTCTCCCAAAGGATAAGCAATTTCGTTCCAAAGGACTTTGACTCCGATATTTGTGAATGCATTTATGATTTCTGCTTTTGCATCGCGAGAACGATAATAGCGTATATCATGATTGCCGAGTACAGCATAGATTCCAAGGCGACTTTGTAAGTTTTTGAGTCGCAATACTAGTTGGTGAATAGGAGTTGGATCATCTGTAACATAATCACCAGTTAGTACAACTAAATCCGGTTCCGCTTCATTACTCGTGGCGATCGCTTGTTCTAACATTTTTTCCGACAGTCGCAGACCATCATAATGTAAGTCTGACATCTGCACCAGCTTTGTACCTTGTAATGATGCTGGTAAATCTGTTATGTTAACTGCTAATTTTTCTACACTTAAAGGGCCAGACAATAACCAATGCATCGTGCTGAAACTACTCCTGGAACGAGTGACTTCAGCTTAACAAATACTTATCTTTTTAGTTCGACTCAGCCTACTAACTTCTCAAAAAATTTATATTGTTTTGAGAGTTGCGATCGCTTAAGGGGATTGGGGATTCCCCGTTCCCCGTTCCCTAAATCTCAATCAAGATGATCTTCATCCAGTTCTGCAATTGCTGGTGGTTCATCACCAGGGGTTCTTAACACCTCAACCATTTCTTGGACTTCTAGTGGTGGAGGTGGTGTGAGTCGAGAAACGCTCCAAGTGACGACAAAGTTGATTAACATACCAAGAGTCCCAATTCCTTCAGCAGAGACTCCGAAAAACCAAGGTTGCATTCCGTAGAATTTCACCCCGACTATATAAAAGATAGTGAAGCACAAGCCAACCACCATACCAGCGATCGCTCCTTCCCTGTTTGTCCGCTTGTCAAATACTCCTAAAATAATGATTGGGAAAAAACTAGCCGCCGCTAAACCGAAAGCAAACGCCACAACTTGAGCCACAAAACCAGGTGGATTGACGCCAAAATAACCAGCGATCGCGATCGCAAAACCAACCATGACTCTACCAACCATGACTCGCCGGGATTCAGAGGCCCCAGGATTAATCATCCGGTAATAAATATCATGAGCGACTGCACTAGATATTACCAACAATAGTCCTGATGCTGTAGATAAAGCCGCCGCCAAACCACCGACTGCAACCAAAGCAATTACCCAAGGTGCTAATTTTGCGACTTCTGGCGTGGAAAGCACGATAATATCAGGATCAATGCTAATCTCACTGGTTTTTTTATCTGGTGTTAACTCAATTCGCCCATTATTATTGTTGTCTTTAAAGGTGAGTAACTTTGTATTCTCCCACTTTTTCGCCCAATCAAACTGATGGATTTGCTCAATTGTTTTGTTGTGTAGGCTATCAATGAGGTTATAGCGGGCAAAAGTTGACAAAGCTGGTGCTGTTGTATACAACAAAGCAATCATTAACAACGCCCAACCCGCAGAATAACGGGCTGATCTTACATCAGGTACAGTATAAAATCTGACAATTACATGAGGCAGTCCCGCAGTTCCCACCATTAAAGCAACAGTAGTAAATAAAACATCCAACATTGACTTATTTACGAATGGTTTCGTATATTCTTGGAAACCAAGGTCAACTTGGATTTGGTTCAGTTTTGGGACAATATCACTGAAGACAAAGGCTAATTGTGGGATGGGGTTTTTAGTCAGTAGTAAAGAAATCGCAATAGCAGGGATTAAGTAAGCAATGATTAATACAGAATATTGAGCTACCTGAGTCCAGGTGATACCTTTCATTCCTCCCAACACTGAGAAAAAGCCAACGATTACCATCCCAATCACAACACCAGTACTGATGTCTACTTGCAAAAAGCGGCTAAATACAATTCCGACACCGCGCATTTGTCCAGCGACGTAAGTCATTGAGACAAAGATCGCCGCGATAACTGCAACTACACGGGCGACGTTAGAGTAATAGCGATCGCCAACAAAATCAGGAACTGTGTATTTACCAAACTTCCGCAGATATGGGGCTAATAGCAAAGCCAATAAGACATAACCACCAGTCCAACCCATCAAGTAAATTGAACCATCGTAACCCAAAAAAGAGATTAACCCCGCCATAGAAATAAACGAAGCGGCTGACATCCAATCAGCCGCCGTTGCTGCACCATTAGCAAGAGCGGGAACACCGTGATCGGCGACAAAAAAGCCTTTGCTATCTTGAACGCGGGTTCGCCAACCGATGTAGAGATATAGAATAAAAGAAAGGATAACAAATAAAGTAGTCCAAGCTTCAACTGACATTATTTGCCTCTCCTTTTGATACCGTATTGGCGATCAAGTCTATCCATCTGCACGGCGTAGACAAAAATTAACACTACAAAGATATAAATTGAACCTTGCTGTGCCATCCAAAAGCCTACAGGTAAACCACCTATACGTAAATTGTTCAATGGCTGCACAAGCAGAATACTGCAACCAATTGATACAAATGCCCAAATAAGCAGAAGATTTCTAATCAAAGCTGTGTTGGCACGCCAGTAAGCCTGACGCTTATTTTGGTTCATAATAATAATGATTTGTTAAACGCTTAGGAAATAATTATTCTACAGAAGTGGACTAACGCTGAAGATTGTTGATATTTTGCATCACTTGTTGATATAAATCCGTATTCTTTTGTTTTTGAAAAATACTTGCTGCTTGTTTGAGATCAGAACTTGCTCCTTGTTTGTCTCCAATTGCAGCGCGAGTATTACCACGATTATTATAAGCGGCGGCAAAATTGGGATTTAAGCGAATAGCTTGGTCGAAATCATTAATCGCGCCTTGTTTATCACCTTGGGCGGAACGGGCGTTACCTCGGTTATTATAGGCCACAGCATATTTAGGATTGAGGCGAATAGCTTGATCGTAATCTGCGATCGCTTCGTTTCTTTTGCCCAAGGCGGCGTAGGCGTTACCTCTGTTATTGTAGGCTTCGGCATAATTGGGAGCAATACGAATGGCTTCGTTATAATCTAAAATTGCTGCATTGATATCTCCTGTTGCAGCACGGGCATTACCTCGGTTATTGTAGGCTTCGGCATAGTTGAGAAATAGACGAATTGCTTCGCTGTAATCTGCGATCGCCTTTTGCTTCTCATCGAGATCAAAGTGAACAAGTCCCCGCCCATTGTAAGCTTCGGCATACTTAGGATTAAGTTTGATGGCTTCGGTATAAGCTGCGATCGCACCTTGAGCATCGCCTTTGATATGTCTATATTGACCCTGAGTGTAGAAGTCTCCTGCTTTTGATGGTTTTGATGTTGGAGTCTTGGGAGGACTAACACCAATTTCTGTTACTAATACCTCATTACTCCTTGCACAAGAAACAGTTGCAAAGGCTATAAATGTCATAAGTGTAGCGATGCTAACTGTTATTCTTATCAATTTTTGCTCCTCTAACCACAATTTCATAAGTCATTCTAAATAAGTAGATGTTCCTAAAAATTGTGCTAATCAGTTTTATTAATGTTCCAGTATTTTCTATATTTAACAATAAAAGCTCACAAACATCTAATTAATAAAGCAATGCTAAATTATGTGTAAAAACATCTCCTATTCTCTTTTATTTTTGGACTTTATGTGCTTGTGGTTTAAGGAGAATTGCTATAACATTCTTAACGAAATTATCATATTACAGAATTTACTCATCCTGAGCTATACCTTCTTCA
This sequence comes from Pelatocladus maniniholoensis HA4357-MV3, assembly GCA_019359115.1. Lineage (GTDB taxonomy): Bacteria > Cyanobacteriota > Cyanobacteriia > Cyanobacteriales > Nostocaceae > Pelatocladus > Pelatocladus maniniholoensis. The sequence continues at coordinate 14,278 of JAHHHW010000114.1, read as the reverse complement.
GTTTTAATACTTAAGCGCCAAGTTTGTGTTTTTTCTATATTTACCAACAATTGTTCAAGATTATCGCCCAAATCTTTTTGCATTTTCTGCGTCAATGTAATGGGTAAATCTAGTTCAATACCTTTGCTTTGTATTAATTTGACTAATTCTGTTAATGCAACTTTTATTGTTGTACGTTCAGAAGTATTTAACTTTAAATCAGAAGTTTCAGACAAATTTTGAGCTTGCATAGTTTTTTTGATTCGCTCTTGTAAATGCTCATATTCTGATTTAACTATTTTCCAATTTTGTTCAACCTCTTGATATTTTTTTGCGAGTTCAGTTAAGTCTTCTGTTTTTGGCTCAGGATTACTTTTTTGAGTTAATTCTATTAAGCGTAAATGCACTTGAGCCAGATAAATACAGTCTAAATAAGCATATTCTATCTGTCCTTCACTCAAAGGTCGCTGTCCCCAGTCGCTGGTTTGTTCTTGTTTGTTAATATATAAGAATTTGCATAATTTGGCAGCAAGAGTTTTAAGTTGGTAGTTAGGTAATGGCAAGATATAATAAGGAATCTTTTTTGCCATTTCTAGAGTACAAGTGACATTTTTGGCTTTTTTATTACCCAAGAACTTTAAATCATAACTGGCATTGTGAAAGACTTTTTCAATTGCCGAATTCGTCATGATTTGACTAATGAAATCAGCGACAATCTCTGGAGAGTCTAATACATCTAAAAGATAAATGCGATCGCCACTCATATCTGTTACCTCGTCTAGTACTTGAATAAGTGACAATCTGGGATGATTACTTCTATAATCCGCGACTTCTGTATCTATCCACAAAGTAGAGCTTTGAGCAAATTCAGCAATCTGAGAACGAATCGCACTAGTCGATGTCAGATGAGGCATGTTGAGGAAGCATGTAAAAATTAGACAATGTTTTACAAGTGTATCGTTACTCTCAGAGATTGTTTGAAAAGTAGTTGGCTGTAATTTTAAGCATTTCACAACAATTAACAGTTAGCGATCGCCAATTACAAACGAAAACTCTGCTTTCAGATTCCACCGCTTACCATCGTGTCGCAGTAGCATTAAATTATTTGCTGTAAATTCAAAATACAACTCACGCTTTTCAAACTCTGGCCAAGCAGCTTTAAAGTTCTGACGTGTTAAATCTCTAAACGCCACTGTCATGTGAGGTGCGAAAGGTCGAGTTTGAGATACTTGATCAACTATTCCCAATTGGTTGGCTAAGTGTGTCATTAAATTCGCTTGCATAGCCAATAGTTCTGGACTTCTGATCACATTGATATAGATGACGCGAGGAATAAACGCACCATAACCACTTAGCGTAATTGGTATTGGGTTTTGAGTGCTGGCAAATTCCTGCAAACACGCCTCTAATACTAGTAGGTTTTGATCAGACCATTTAAAAGGTGGTTGTAGGGTAATGTGAGGCGGAGATTTTTGGGCGTGACGACTGGCGTAGTTAAGAGCAAAGCACTGCTTGATTTGGTTAGCATAATCCTGAATTTCCTGTGGTGGTAGCAGGGCTATGAAAAAAAGAGTTTGTGATTTTTGCAAGGGAGTTTAATCGTTATGCCCAAAATTTTGATTGAATCGCTACTCAAATGCTACTCAAAAACTATCATAACTTGAGTAGGAAATGTTTTGTAATGGGAAGTGACAAGTACATGCCGATTTTTGTCAAGATTGAAGAGGGCAAAGTTGATAAATCTATTTTTGACCAATATATACCTGCTCACAAAGCTTACGTAAAAGATTTGATTGCTAAAGGACACAATGCTAAAACTGGCTACTGGGCAAAGATGGGAGGCGGGATGATGGTGTTTGAAGCTGCATCTATGGCAGAAGCGCAGGCAATTGTAGCCAATGACCCGTTGATCATAAACGATTGTGTTAGCTACAAACTATATGAATGGAAAATTATAGTCGAATAACACACATATAGAATATTTCATGCTATGCTTATTTTTAGACCTGGACTTATGCGACTGTAACGCCCAAATCTTGTCAGGACCGGAAGGTAGCAGCAACACGGGATGCTTACAGTAGGCGTAATCTCCGGGTCGCCCTATTTCTAGGAGCGTAAAGGCTGTAATGGCTGGTTTTGGAGATATTGTTAAAAAAGCTTTTTACCTTGGTGTTGGGTTAGCTTCTTACGCAGGTGAGAGAGCAGGCGGAACGTTATCTGAGGTGCGATCGCAAATCCAAAAGCTAGCAGACGAAATGGTAGCACGGGGCGAAATGACCACAGAAGAAGCTCGCCGTTTCGTTGAGGAGATGATGAAGCAAGCCCAGCAGCAAGCAGCTGATGGCACAGCAGCACCAACAACGACTCCATCTGAACCGCGCCGCATTGAAATTATAGAAGAAGACGAGCAGCCAACGGCGAAAGATGTCCAAGGCGATAACGAGAATGTCGAGCAACTACGCCAGCAAGTTCTGGATTTAGAAAACGAGTTAAAGCGTTTGCAACGTGATAATTAATTATAAATTTATGCTGGGTTGATATTAGCTTTGTTTTGCTGAGATCAACCCATTACTATATAGCGTAGAATTTAGTTAAAACCTAGTTTATCTAGGTGTTGTTCGTTGCTGTCAGTTAGGTAGCATTTTAACGTTAGATGAATATTTAATTTTTGCAAGATATTACTCTTTAGGAAACTGCTTCAAGATGTCTAGTTTAAGCTTAAGAACCCATACTTGAGAAAACGCTTTGTGTCTTTAGTGCCTTTGGTGAAAAAATAATTTTTGAAACACTAAGACATTAAGACATGAATAAATTTCATTTTCCAGATTTACACCTTGCAAGTTCAAACCCGTCTGCGATTGAAATAGCTAAAGCAGACTGTTTAATTTATTTGAGTCGTCTGAAGCAAAGGGTTTAAACCCTTTGCGATATATTGAGAAATTGGGATGCTCCCCTTGTTCACGTCTTTTTGCAAAATTGAGATGCTCCCCTACCAACTAAGGCGTTAATTATATGGAAAATTGGCAAAAGGATTTTTGGGAAATGGTACAAACACTAAGCGATGAAGTCGAAGGCTTTTTCCTGGGAATAGGTGAAATGGTAGACGCTTTTGTTGAAGTTACAGAAGAAGTTACCGAAGAACTGCAAAATACGATCGCTATCGAAATAGATCAGTATTTCCAGGAATTGACTGAACCATTTTTGGACATGTACTGGGAATTGGAAGATGTTATCGGTGATGATTTAGATCCCGGTTTTCCCTATCCAGTTGAACCCTCAGCCGAAAAAAATCCTGCTTGCATTGGTTGCTGCCACTACCACGGTCAAGCGTATGGTGGTAATTTATTAGTCTGTGGCATGCATCCTTATGGTTGGGATGGTGATAATTGCCCAGACTGGCAATCAGAAGAATTCTAAGTTAAAACTCAAGTGTCGATTGTCCAGAGGATATTCTATTGACCATTGACCATTGACCATTGCTATTTTTTAATTTCTATTATGAGTAATTCTTTATCTGAAAGTGTGTCACAGCCAAGTCAAGAAATAAAGTATGGCGAACGCGAAATCGCGGAAGGACAACTAATTACATTTCCTAATCCGCGCATAGGACGACGTTATAACATTGATATCACATTGCCGGAATTTACTTGTAAATGCCCATTTTCCGGCTATCCAGACTTTGCCACCATTCATATTAACTACATACCTGATCAACTGGTGGTAGAATTAAAAGCTATCAAGCTTTACATTAACAGTTACCGCGATCGCTACATTTCTCACGAAGAATCAGCCAATCAAATCTTGGATGATTTTGTCGCTGCTTGCGATCCTTTAGAAATCACTCTCAAAGCAGATTTTGCACCACGTGGTAACGTGCATACAGTAATTGAAGTTCGTCACGTGAAATCTAAAGATCAATAGTTATTCTTCCTTGTCCCCTGTTCCCCAATCCCCGATCCCCTAACCTTTCTAAGATGCGATCGCTTTGTTTTGATCTTTTGGTTCTTGACTCAGACGATCCAAAATTCCTAAAATTTCCTGTTCAAATGCTACCTTGGCGCGATTCGTTTTACCACCTACATACAGGTGTCCATCTGTTTGCAACGCCCAAATTTGTGAGTGAGAAAAATAACTCATCACCACACCCAACATTAACAAAGCAAACCCAGAATAAACCATTGGAATTCCTGGATCGGCTTTGATTTGTAAACCCGTGCTACCAACGACATCCAAAACTGTTAGTTTCACACCATTGATTTCCGTAGCCATACCAGTCCGCAAAGTGTTAAAAAGTTGACCTGCGGCGTCATAAATTAGTACTGTTCCTTGTAAATCTTTGGCTAGCAAAGAGACACCTTCACTTAAATCTGGTTTTGTCGGAATCCAGGTTCCCCAGATGCGCCCACCATTAGTGTTAAGTGGCGCCATGGGAATTTGAAAAACTGGACTTTTGTTTACCCGCACCCGCACAGCAGAAATTCCCCAATCTGTTTGGTAAAAAGTCACACCCTGATAACGCAGAGGTTGATTAACATAAATTATCTTGTGATCAACCTCTTGGTTTTGGTTATTCAAAACAGATAAATCTGAATAAAATTGGTCAATACTGCCACTAGGAGTATAATCAATCCAAAAACGATTCACATGCACAGACCAATCTTTAGCTTTGTGTATTGCAGCCCAAGGTCCTGCATCAATAATATTTTTAACCTGGAATGTATCACCACTAGCAATTATTTCTTGGGCCATAAACCCAGTCATTGCTCCCCACATTGACCCTAAAAGAATCGTGACAATACCAATATGTACAATGATGGGGCCGATGCGTCCGATAATTCCTTTACGAGCATAAAGAATATGATCTTGATCTTCTTTTTGAAAAACTTTGTAGCTGCGCTTATGTAATATTTGGATCAAAGAATCAACAGAACCATGATCTAATTCTGCGCTCAATGCTAGTTTAGTAAATTGTCGTGGTTGGTCATAAAACTTCCAACGACGCGCAGCTTTTAAAGCTGGTAACTGTCGAGTAAAACTACAAGCAGTTAAGCTAGTACCAAAAAAGATGAGTAAAGCAAAAAACCACCAGGTACGATAAACATGATCTAATCCCACAGTGAGAAGAAATTTCCAAGATAGGAAACCAAATAAAGCTGGGTGTTCTGGATAATTAGCTTTGTAAAAATCCAGTGATTGACCTTGTTCAATGACAGTACCAGTAACACTCAATAGGGCAATAATTAGTAAGAGTGCGATCGCTAAACGTAAATCTGTCAGTACAGGTAAAAAATCCTGCCGTAAGGATTGCACGATAATCGACCAAAAATTGGATTTTTCTGTAGATTTTTCAGGTGAACTTTCAGAAACTGAATTATTTGTATTGTCTAAAGTCATTTGTAAATTGTTAGTAGTCAGTTTTTGGTTGGTAATTGGTTGTTAGTAGGAGCGTAGACTCAAATAAATCAAGTAGTCTGCTTAAGCAGACTTTAACTAAAAGGAATACGAGAAACGAGGGAAAAAACACCAAATCCTACTAACAAAGCTCCGCTAATTGGATTAATCCAACTAGACCAACGGCGTAATTCTAGTATTTTTTTTATAGAAGCAGTAAACGTACCTGCTAAAATTAATGGTGCTACATGTCCTGCGGTGTAAGAAATGAGCAAAACCGCACCTAAAATTAGGTCTTGTGTATTAGCAACCCAACCTAGTAAACTTGCTAAAACAGGAGTACTGCAAGGAGAGGCGACTAAACCAAAACTCAGACCGAGCGCATAGGCTCGTACACCTTGAGGTAATTCTTGAGAAATCCAATCAGTACCACTAAAAGAGGGCATTTGCAAGGGCAAAGCTTCTAGTAAATTTAGCCCCATTAGGATAGCTATCACACTTACAATAATTGGCAAACCGATACCGATTTGTCCGTAGACTTTTCCAACTAAAGCTGCTATTATTCCCAAACTTGCAAGAGTGGTTGCTAATCCTAAAGCAAACCAAGTAGATTGGGCGGCTGATTGTAGACGACTTTTTGTTTCATAACCGCCAATGTAGCCAATAGTAATCGGCAGCATAGACAGCATACACGGCGTCAGACTGGTAATTAGTCCGGCAAAAAAAATTATACCAACGCTTAATAAACTTAGATGCGTCAACTGATTAGAGACAAGGGAGTTGGCGAATTGTTCTAGTTCGTAAAATTGGGTTTGCAGATTTTCAAGCATGGGCTAGATAAATGGAAAGTCCTTGCACTGCTTGAATTTTAGCTTAATTTACGCTATGGGGTGGGGTTGTTCAGAGCAAAGCAAAGGGTTTAAACCCTTTGCTCATAGCACAAGTCGTCTGAAGACGACTCAAATAAATCAAGTAGTAGTAGGTCATCAAGTTTGAATTAAGGGTTTGTAGTAAGCAATGCGCGTGCTTAAAAAATAAGGACTTAAGTCCTTACTACGAACTTTCTTATCCATCAATTTAAACTTGACGAGTAGTAGTCTGCTTAAAGCAGACTTTCGCCATGAGACTGCGATTTCAATCGCAGGCGGGTTTTTTGAACATGAGGGATGCTCCCCATTAGCGCCTTGCAATAAATTGTGGGACGAGATAATTTATGCTATTCTGCTTCCTGATTTTTACCTTCTACTGTTGATGTTTCTACTTGATTAACCAACAACGCTACAGGGAACTGTTGTAATATCTCCCGCAACCACAGGGTATCTTCGCCTTGTACTTTCTGTCCAGTGATGGCGTCATACCAAATATCAGAGGAACCAGCAGGGGGAACAATGCGGGTTTCGTGCCATACTTGTTCACCCAAAGGATACTCGCCTTCTTTAACTAAGGAGGTGAGGAAACGAGGAGCGATCGCAATTATTTTCGTGTCTGGTAATTCTCTAGCAAAACTTACAACATGGCTTTTCAAGCTACCTGCTACCGACAATTTGACATAGGTTCCCCATTGGAATACATCTAAGTATTTTCGCCGTGCTTGTAAAAGTTGATAAGTCAAGAATAGCTTCACTCGTCCATCTTCTGGGGTTTGCAGCAACTCTGCAATTAAGCTTGACATGTCTTGTGCTGCTTTGGTTTTGATGTCTTGCAGATATTCTTGTCGGATTTCAAAGTCTACCGGACGACGGTTATCCGGATCTACCATACTTAAATCCCAAAGTTCCGATCCTTGATAAAAATCTGGTAAACCTGGAGCAGTTGCCTTCACTAACGTCTGGGAGAGAGAATTTAAAATGCCGTAGTGTTGGATTTTGCGTTGGAACGGACGGAAAGCTTCCAGAAATGGATTATTCTGAGGATCTTTCAAGACGCGATCGGCAAAATTAGTGAAAGCATTTTCATAGGCTGTATCTGGTTTAAGCCAAGCTGTATGGACTTTGGCTTCACGGATAGCTTTAATAATATATTGTTGTATCCGCTCAACAAAGCCTGGATACTCTTCGTCTTTATAGGGAAACGCCCCTATCAATGATTGATAGAAAAAGTATTCATCGTTGGGAGTTGGTACATCCTGTTTATTTACAGTTTCTTTGTAGGGAGCATTAATCTCACGCCACTCTTTGAGATGAATTTCCCACTCTTCGGGAATTTCCGAGAGTACATTAATTCGAGCGCGCATGTCTTCACCACGTTTGGTATCGTGGGTAGAACTAGCATTCATGGCGTGGGGCCATTGAGAAGCACGCTGTTGATTGAAAGTATGGAAATCTTCTAGAGAAATACCAAAATCTGTGGGATGAGAACCGACTTCATTGAGCGAGACTAGGCGATTATAGACATATAAAACTGTATCTTCTACGCCTTTCGCCATCAATGGCCCAGTAAATTGTTGTAAACGCATCAAGAAATGCAACCATTGTTCCTGATCTTCTGGGGAGAGGTCTTCATCAATGTCAAGGATGAGAAACTTTTCAATAAAGCTTAATTCGTTGAGGAAGTTGGGAATATTCTTTTTAGCTTGTGTCATTACCTGCTGAATATATTCCCGATCTGCTTTGCTAGCTCCTGCGCCATTAATATAGGTGCGATAAATAGGAAACAATGCCAAAATTTCTACTAAAGCAGCTTTTAAGCCGTACATTGTAAAGTCACTAGCATAGCGATAGCGACCAGAAATTTGCTTCAGTAAGTGAGCTAAATTATCAATATCTCCTGCTAGGTGTCTACTAATAATTAATCTTTTGTTTTGGTCAATTAATTCCTCACAATCAACTTTTCTCCCTAAAAAGCGCTGATAAATAGAATTGAACTCGGATTCTGTTGATTGTTGGCAGAAAATGCCATTTACTTGATTGAGAAAATCATAACCAGTTGTACCTTGAATTGGCCAATTTATTGGCAATTCTTCATGGGGTTCAAGGATTTTTTCTACAACTAAATAAACATCAGGAGCATGTTCTCGTAGTCGATTGAGATATTGTGCCGGATCATAAAGACCATCAATATGGTCAATTCTTAAACCGCTAATTATTCCCTCTTCAACTAGTTTTAAGATACAGGTATGAGTAGCATGAAAAACTTGTTCGTCTTCTATTTTGAGTGAAATGAGATCATTAACAGTAAAAAAACGTCTGTAATTGAGTTCTTCATTTCCAACTTTCCAATAAGCAAGACGGAAAAATTGTTCATTGAGGAGGTTTTCTAAATGATTAAAACTTTCAGGGTTTCCCGATTCACCATTAAATTTACGAATATTATCTTCGATAAATTCTTTAATTTCGGGACTATCATTCCACAGTTCCCATAACATGCGTTTGGTAATAATAATCTGGTCGTAGCGTTCTCTTCCTTCCTCCCCTGATGGAATGTATTTCAACATGTAGAGAATACTCAGAAATTTCATAAAATGAGGATGATCTCTACCTAATTTATCTCGTATACGTCCTACATCGTAGGTAAAAACTTGAGAGTAAGATTCAATCCGAATGGGAAATTTTAGTGAGTAATAGTTGATAGTTAGACCACTGTGATCATATTGGAGCTTGAGTTCACCACTTTCTAAACAATCACCACAAAATTTACCTAAAAAAGGTGCTAAAACTTTGCCTTGATTTTCTGGATAATGATGATGCCAATCAATATCAAAAAACTCTCGATATTGAGAGTCAAAACCATTTTCCAGAACATCTACAAGCATGTGATTTTGACTATCAAATGCCATATGGTTGGGTACTATATCTTGCACCCAACCGAGATTAAAATGCTTGAGTTCTTCAACTAATTCAAAAAACTTCTCTTTTCCGCCTAATTCGGGATTAATTTCGTTGGGGTTAACAGTATCGTAACCGTGAGTACTACCTTTTCTGGCAGTTAAAATTGGGGATGCGTATAAATTAGATATTCCTAGTTCTGCTAAGTAAGAAGCGATCGCCTTGGCTTGATCAAAACCAAAGCTAGGGGTAAACTGTATCCGGTATGTTGCTACTGGTATTTCCATGATTAGTTATTAGTCAATGGTTATTGGTCATTGGTCATTAGTCATTAGCTATTGCTCATTAGAATTACAAATGACAAAGGACAAATGACTAATGACAAAAGACTACTGACAATAAACAACTACACTTTCAGGATTAAGTGCAAAAGTTGACTGGGATTCAGTGTCTAGTATTTCGGGTAACTGGGAGTTGTCACCACCCCAAGCAGAATCAGCCGAGTCCAGTTGTTTTTTCCAGGGACCACTAGGTATATTTGCTTTTATCTTACCAACTTCTTGGCTAAAATTCAGCCAGCATAATACTTGATTATTTTCACACCACCGCCGCAGCTGTAAAACCTTGTTTGGTTCGATTACCGATGCTTCTAAGTTATGGCGATCCAAATTAGCAAGTGCAGGAATTTCTCTCCGCAGTTTGAGTAATTTTTGGTAAAACAACCATAACATCCGGTTTTTGCCCTCATGACGCTTTTCCCAATTTAAGCGCGATCGCTTCATCGTCTCTACTGCTTGCGGATCTGGTGCTTCTTGACCATAAATTTCAAAAAATGCAGCAAATTCTGCCTTTCTACCTTCCCTCACCCCTTTAATTAGGTCAGGGTCACTGTGACTGACAAAGTAGAGAAAAGGTGCAGTTTCACCATATTCTTCACCCATAAACAACAAAGGAACATAAGGAGACAGCAAAACAGCTGCCGCAGTTAATTTTAACCCTTCAAAGGAGATTAAGGAGGTAAGGCGATCGCCCATCATCCGATTACCTACCTGATCATGGTTTTGAGAACACACTACAAATTGCTGCGAAAAACAACCGCTTGCTTCATTCCCGTGATAGCGATGACGATGGGGAGAGTAGTCCCAAGTGTAAACAAAACCTTCGCGATATGCTTTGGCCAGTTGTTCTAATTGACCAAAATCTTTATAGTATCCTTGATTTTCTCCTGTAAGTACAGTATGTAAAGCATGGTGAAAATCATCACTCCATTGTGCGTCAATCCCGTAACCACCAACTTCGGGAGAACGGATAATGCGGGGATCGTTTAAATCACTTTCGGCAATCAGGTAGCGTTTATATCCTCGTTGCGAAAGTTCAGCAACTGCTTCGGCAATCTCTGCCAAAATATGTTTAGCGCCAAAATCATAGATAGCGTGGACTGCATCCAAACGCAAACAGTCAATATGGAAAGTTTCTAGCCAGTACAGCGCATTCTGCACAAAGTAATTCCGCACCCCATCACTGTAAGACCCGTCAAAATTAACTGCACTACCCCAAGGTGTTTTGTAATGGTCAGTAAAATAAGTACCGAATCCCCAAAGATAATTGCCTTCTGGGCCAAGATGGTTATAGACAACATCTAAAATTACAGCCATTCCTTGCTGATGACAGGCGTCTACTAATTTTTTCAAGCCATCAACGCCACCATAGGAATTTTGTACCGCATAGGGAAAAGTACCATCATAGCCCCAGTTGCGATCGCCTGGAAATTGAGCAACGGGCATAATTTCAATCGCATTGATACCTAATTCCAGCAATTCGGCAATCCGAGGAATTATGGACTCAAATGTACCTTCTTCAGTAAAAGTAGAGACATGTAATTCATAAATGACCATTTGCTCAAGTGGAATTCCCTGCCACTCGGCATCAGTCCAGCTAAAGCTGCTGTGGTCAACAACTTGCGAAGGGCCATGAACTCCTTGGGGTTGAAAATGGGAAGCGGAATCAGCTCGGTCAACTTGACCATCCAATTGGTAAAAATAAAGACATCCAGGCTCAACGTTATTGACAGTTCCCTGCCAATACCCCCTTTCATCCTTTTGCAGGGGAATAATTTTTTCTTCTGGGGAAACAAGATGAACAGCAACATTACCCTCTAAGGGCGCCCAGAGAGTAAACTTGCAAGTGCGATCGCCTAAATATTGAGAACCGATATACATATTGATTGTTGATAGTTAGTGTTTAGTTATGAGGAATGGGGGATAGGGGAATGTGGGGAGTGTGGGAAGATAACTAATCAGTTATCAGTTATCAGTTATCAAATTAAACTGGTCACTGTTAACTGATTCATACCCTATCCCCTATTCCTAATCTTCATCATCGTGAGAAACTCTGCCCATACGTTGCAACATCACAAGTGATCGCGCTTCTACTTGTACAGGTTTATCTTCGATGTAACGTTTACCGCGTTGCACAAAGCGGGGTTTAGTAGTATCAATAATGGTGAGCCATTCCCAATCCTGTAGTCCTTTAGGAATTGTGAATTCCACCATTTCGTAGTGGGCGTTGAAGAATAATAAAAAGTTTTCATCGATAATCCGCTCACCCCTTGGCCCTGGTGTGGCGATTTCTTCGCCATTGAGGAAAATGCCGATCGCTTTTGTAAAACCATCGTTCCATTGTTCCTCTGTCATTTCACCACCATCGGGGTTAAACCACAAAATATCATGGACACCAGAGCCGTGAATGGCTCGACCTTGGAACCATTTGCGTCTTCGCAGGACTGGATGTCTGCGACGTAAATCAATTAATTGACGAGTAAAGTCTAACAGCGCTTCGTTTTCTTCTTGTAAATCCCAATCCAGCCAGGAAATTTCGTTATCTTGACAGTACGGATTGTTGTTTCCTCGTTGCGATCGCCCCATTTCGTCACCCATTACTAGCATGGGTACACCTTGGGAAAGAAACAGCGTAGTCAAGAAGTTCCGCAGTTGCTTTCGCCGCAGTTGTGTTACTTCCCGGTCATTAGTGTCACCTTCAATACCGCAATTCCACGAACGATTATGGCTTTCCCCGTCTCGGTTATCTTCGCCGTTGGCTTCGTTATGCTTTTCGTTGTAGCTAACTAAGTCATGGAGAGTAAAGCCATCGTGGGCAGTAATAAAATTAACACTAGCGCTGGGACTGCGGCCATTAAACTCATATAAGTCAGAACTGCCTGTAAACCGATAAGCAAATTCTGCCATGCGGCTGTCTTCTCCACGCCAAAAGTCCCGTACAGTATCGCGATACCTACCATTCCACTCCGACCATAACAGAGGAAATTCGCCTACTTGGTAGCCTCCTTCACCCACATCCCAAGGTTCAGCAATTAATTTCACATCTGCGATTACTGGATCTTGGTGGATAATATCAAAGAAAGCTGCCAGACGGTCAACCGCGTATAATTCTCTAGCTAACGCCGATGCCAAGTCAAAACGGAAACCATCAATATGGCATTCCAATACCCAGTAGCGTAGACTATCCATAATCAGTTTTAGCACTTGGGGATGGCGGACGTTAAGAGAATTACCACAACCTGTAAAGTCCATGTAGTAACGGTAATTGCCATCAACCAGACGGTAGTAAGAAGCATTATCGATACCACGTAGGGATAAAGTTGGCCCCATGTGGTTGCCTTCACCTGTGTGATTGTAAACTACATCTAAGATCACCTCAATGCCAGCATTGTGTAATGCCTTCACCATCTGCTTAAACTCCCGCATCTGTTGTCCTAGAGAACCACTGGCACTATAACCAGAGTAGGGAGCCAAGTAGCAAATAGAATCGTAGCCCCAGTAATTTTTTAAGTTCTTATCTACTAAATGTCCGGGATAGGCCAAAAAATGATGGATTGGCATTAATTCTACTGCCGTTACACCCAAGGATAGCAAGTGAGAAATCGCGGCGGGATGAGCCAGTCCAGCATAGGTTCCACGTAGCTTTGGGGGAATTTCTGAGTGTAGTTTAGTAAAGCCCTTGACATGAGTTTCATAAATCACAGTCTCATGCCAGGGAGTTCGTAGCAATTCGTCTCCTTCCCAATCAAAAGACTGATCAACAACAACTGATTTAGGAACTAGATGAGCATCGTCAAGTTCAGAAAAACCTAAATCTTCATTTGGATCATCCCAACGATAACCAAATATTTCTTCACCAAAGCGGACATCGCCATCAATTGCCTTAGCGTAGGGATCAATTAATAGTTTGTTGGGGTTAAAGCGATGTCCTTCTTCCGGCGCAAAAGGGCCATGAACTCTAAAACCATACCTTTGACCAGGGCCAATTCCAGGCACATAACCATGCCAAGTGAAGTTAGTCACTTCTTTAATTTCTAACCGGGTTTCTCGACCTTTTTGATCGAATAGACACAATTCAACTAAAGTCGCATGTTCTGAGAATATAGCAAAATTAGTACCCTTGCCATCCCAGTTTGCTCCCAGAGGATATGGTCTACCAGGCCAGAGTGAGAAGTACATACAGTCAAACTCCTGTTGCAGATTTATCAAGCAGGACAGTTGAGAAGAGCGCGCATTCCAAATTCTTGCCCAGCACAACACGCCTAGCTTTTTGCAGTATCTCAAATATTAAGCCAAATAAAAAGTTTTGTAACTCAACCTGTTGGCATAAATTTTACTGATTCACTAAATACTGACATCCCCACAAATGGTGAATTTTGTCAAATTTTGGAGAACTCACTTAGATGATTTTGCTACATTTTAGGCATAATCAAGCGATCGCTCGATTTCACAATTTCAAAATACTTATTCATCTGTGTACTCTACTCTAAAAAACAGCAGTAGGTAAATAACCTCAGTTCTATTGCCATTCCCTGTCCTCAAGTTCCTTAGTCGGCAATAATAAGGTTGCTTCAATTTCCTGCCTGATAGCAGTTGTCACCTCACAATTGCTATTCAAGCAATCGAGCAGTAACTGATTAGCATCGTAATAGCGTTGCAGGGTTTGCTGTTGCTGTTGGCTATAGCGTTTACCGGTCTAATGAAGTACATTTATTAAGATAAAGCTGTGCATCTCCTCAAGGAGAAAAATGAAACCATATTCCCTCGACTTTCGTCAAAAAATACTTGATACATATTTAGAAGGTG
>JAHHHW010000113.1 GCA_019359115.1 Pelatocladus maniniholoensis HA4357-MV3 | reverse complement strand
TATTAATCGCTTGGTTTCTTGAGGATTCTCCTCTATGTGATTTAGTACGTTACTCATATTTTGGTGTCAAAAAACTTCTATTGACGTTCTTTTACCACAAAATATACTATTTTGGAGATGTTTAGTAGAGATCAGTGGGACGTCTACAAATGTCCAGTTTCTCAGTGGTTTGTTTACTCAAGTTTACCCAGGCTCAACAGGAAATGGGGGAGACTTGACGATTAAAACTCAAAAGCTATTTGTACAGGATGGAGCGCGGGTCAGCGCTGGCACTTTTGGTGCAGGTAATAGTGGGAAATTGAATGTCACTGCTGAAACCATAGAACTGATTGGTACTACCCCTAATGGTCAGTTTCCTAGTGGTTTATTTGCTCAAGCAGAACAATACTCAGCAGAACAATACTCAACAGGAAATGCAGGAGACTTGACGATTAACACTCAAAAGCTATTTGTACGCGATGGAGCATGGGTTAGTGCTAGCACTTTTGGTAGAGGTAAGGGCGGGAATTTGAATGTCACTGCTGAAACTATAGAACTGATTGGTACCAGCCTTAATGGTCAATTGCTCAGTAGTTTGTTTGCTCAAGCTGCACAAGGCTTAACAGGAAATGCAGGAGATTTGACGATTAAAACTCAAAAGCTATTCGTACGCGATGGAGCACAAGTTGGTGCTAGCACTTTTGGTGCAGGTAATAGTGGGAATTTGAATGTCACTGCTGAGACTATAGAACTTATTGGTACTAGTGCTAATGGTCAGTTTCGTAGTGGTCTATTTGCTCAAGCTAACCCAGGCTCAAGAGGAAATGCAGGAGACTTGACGATTAACACTCAAAAGTTATTCGTACGCGATGGAGCAAAAGTTAGTGCTAGCACTTTTGGTGCAGGTAATAGTGGGAAGTTGAATGTCACTGCTGAAACTATAGAACTTATTGGTACCACCCCTAATGGTCAGTTGCCTAGTGGTTTGTTTGCTCAAGCTGAACAATACTCAACAGGAAATGCAGGAGACTTAACCATTAACACTCAAAAGCTATTTGTACGCGATGGAGCAGGAGTATTTGTCAGAAGTTTAGGAACAGGTAATGCAGGTAATTTGAAAGTAACCGCTCGCTTTATCAAGTTAGACAATCAGGGAAGCCTTACTGCTAGCACCAGTTCAGGTGACGGTGGCAATATTACTCTGAGTGTCCAGGACTACTTATTCATGCGCCGCAATAGTAACATTTCCGCTTCCGGGGGAAACAATGGCGGTAACATATTTATCAACAACAACCCAGGTTATCGAGGCTTTGTGATTGCTACACCTGTGCAAAACAGCGATATCACCGCTAATGCATCTACAGGTCAGGGAGGTAAGGTAATTATCAATTCTTATGGTATTTTCGGGTTTGTACCCCGTAGTCGAGAAGACAGCGAACTGCGTTCTAATGGCTTTGATCCAAGTAAACTACCTACCAATGACATCACAGCTATTTCGCAACAAAGTCCGACTTTGAGTGGCACTGTAGAAATTAATACTCTAGATGTTGACCCCAGTCAGGGATTACTCGAATTACCAGATAACCCCACAGACCCAAGTAGTCAAATTGCCCAAAACCCTTGTCAACAAGGTGCTGGCAGCTCATTTATCATCACCGGACGAGGTGGTTTGCCATCTAGCCCAAATGATGGCTTTAGCAGTGATAATGTTCGCATTGATTTAGTCAATCCATCTACTAGTAGCAGCAGTTCCCAAAATTCAACTATCAACCAACCCACAACCCAACCCACAGCTAAGAAAATTATCCCCGCCCAAGGTTGGATATTTAACGACAAAGGTGAGGTAGTGCTAACAGCCTATGACCCCACAACCACCACTGCTCAACGCACTTCTAAACCAACTGCGGCTTGTCCTGCTCCTTTTTAAGTCAACGTCACTTCGATGGATTTCATTAGTCCAACATCCCACTCTCAAAAAAATTACTGGCTCATAGCAAAAATCCACTTCAAGTGGGTTGAAGGAGTTATTCATTCAGTTACAGGACTTACACAAGTGTCACAACAAATAAAAATTTTTTGCTTGTAGTAAGGGCTTTAGCCCCAATACTGCTCGGATAAGACAAATCGATTGACATTTAAAACCTGTAGAGACGTTGCAGTGCAACGTCTCTACATGCCCAAAATTACGACGACAAATCCTTAACCGAGCAGTATTGGCTTTAGCCCTTATTTTGAGGACTAAAGTCCACCCTTCAGGAAGCCGCTCTTACGAGCGTCTACACTACGAACTTCAATAATATGCCAGTTGCGTAAATCCTAAGTTAAAAGGGCTTTCCCCCTTGGTGTCTTCGTGCCTTGGTGGTTCAACAGTCAAAACAAGTAAAAAGTAAAAAGTCACCAAGAAAAATACATTACACCTTGAAAGGTCTAGTCCTAAAATCTTTAAGCGATCGCATTCCTAAAGTTCTTGTAATCAGTCAGTAGTAGAGTTACTTTTTTTTGATAGTCATAATTTAAACATTCGCCTAATCACAAGAACCGATGGTCAGCTCTACCCTGATTGCTACAATCTATGTCAACCCGATAACGGGGAATGATGCTAATACTGGGTCACGCTTAGTTCCATATAAAACCCTTACCCGTGCTTTAAAAGTAGCCAAAACTGCAACAATTATTCAGCTTACACCAGGTAATTACAGCAGTGCTAATGGTGAGATTTTTCCACTGACTATCCCAGCTGGGGTAATGGTGGTGGGTAACGAAGCCACAAAAGGTCAAGGTATCGTTATTTCTGGAAGTGGAGAGTATCAAAGCGAAAGTTTTGGATTGCAAAACATCACACTGCTATTACTCGATAATGCCAGTCTCATGGGTGTGAGTGTAACTAACTCGCTCGCCAAAGGTACTGGTATCTGGATTGAATCTACAGCACCAACTTTAGCTAATAATAGCTTGATTAAGTGTGGACGAGAAGGCGTATTTGTTAGTGGTACAGCCAAACCAGCGATTCTCGACAATGTATTTGCCGAAAATGGTGCTTCTGGGTTGGTAATAGCACGTAATAGTAAAGGAGAAGTGCTGCGGAATGTTGTCCAAAAAAATGCCATTGGTATCGCCATCAGTGATTTTGCCGCTCCCTTAATTGCAAATAACAAACTATCAGAAAATCAGACTGCGATCGCTCTATCTCGTGATGCACGACCAGTACTACGCCAAAATGTCATCGAAAAAAATTCCCAAGGCGGTTTGTTAGTAAACGGTAACGCGATCCCCGATTTGGGTAGCACACAAGATCCTGCTGGTAATATATTTCGCGGCAATTCTGGTTTTGATGTGCAAAATGCCACATCAGCAAAATTAGTTTCGGCTGGAAACCTGTTAAATCCTGTGGGGATCAAGGGATTAGTAGAGTTGAGTGCAACTGTTGAAAGCACTGCCAAACCAACACCTGTAAACACGAGTTTTTCTGACATGTCAGGACATTGGGCAGTTGCTTTTGTAGAAGCTTTACTAAATAAAGGCTTAATTAGTGGCTTTGGTGATGGTACGTTTAAGCCAGAAGCCCCAATCAATCGCGCTCAATATGCTGCTGTGATTGCTAAAACTTTTGAACTACCTCTAAAGAATAAATATAGTAAATTCACTGATATTAAATCAGATTTCTGGGCAGCCCCAGCCATAGAAAAAGCTGCTAGTATGGGGTTCATAAGCGGTTTTCCAGATAGTACATTTCGACCAGGACAAAATTTAACAAAAATTCAAGCCATCGTATCGCTAGTAAATGGGTTACAACTAAGTGGTGCTAATCCTAATGTGTTAACCGTGTATCGCGATCGCGCTCAAATACCCAGTTATGCAACTGAGGCTGTGGCCATTGCTACTCAGAAACTACTAGTGGTAAACTATCCGCAAACGGAAATACTCGAACCTTTGCGGGACATCACTCGTGCTGAGGTAGTAGCGTTAATTTATCAAGCGTTGGTGAGTAGCGGTAAGCAAAAACCAATAATTTCTCCTTACATTGTCAATCCAGATGCCGATATTCCCTCATTTACAGATCTTAGGGGACACTGGGCAGAAGGATTTATTCGGGCATTAGTGAGTATGAATTTAACCCGTGGTTTTGCTGATGGTAGCTACCAACCAAATCAACTAATGACTCGCGCTCAGTATGCTGCTTTAATAGCAGCAGCTTTTAACCCCACTGCTAAACGTTCAGCACCAGAGTTTAGTGATGTACCCAAGAATTTTTGGGCTTACAAAGCCATTCAACAAGCAGCACAGGGCGGGTTTGTGGGTGGTTTTAATGATCGCACCTTCCGCCCTGTGCAAAATGTGCAACGATTACAGGTGATTGTTTCTTTGGTCAATGGACTTAGTTTACCAGCAGCTAATGCTGATGTATTATCTGGGTTTAGCGATCGCAATAGCATTCCCGATTATGCCCGTACCGCAGTTGCAACCGCGACGTTGCAAAAAATCATAGTTAACTACCCAGATACTAAACAAATTGCACCCACAAAAGAAGCAACACGGGCAGAAGTAGCGGCAATGGTATACCAAGCATTAGTTGCGATCGGGCGATCTCCAAAGGTTAATTCACCATATATTGTTTCTCCTTTTGCAGTGGGGAAAGAGTAGAATGAGAGACACTCTTTTATTATTGAACGATCCCCCATTACCCCTTCGCCCCTAATCCCCAAAGGGGGCCCCGAGTTCACCTCCAGGGGTCCCACCTGCCCCAATCCCCAATCCCCGATCCCCTAACAGCTAGCCATATGCAACGGGAGCAAGATTTAGCCCTATTGCCTCAAACCGAAATACCACCTTTTACACCAAGTTTGGGAACATCTGCCGACTTGGCAATAGCCTTATTGATTCACTATAGTTTTGAACTCAGTGGTTATCAGGCCAGTGAACTAGTTCATCGTTGGCAACAGCAATACTCTGATAGTTGGTTACATATGGCAGTGATTGAAGCACTGTATCAGGGGCGTTATAAAGCGATATCAGTACAGCAAATATTAACACTTTGGCAACGACGGGGGCAGGCTGTCTTTCATTTCAATATGGAATTTGAGCGTCTAATTTGCAGCAAGTTCCCCGAAAGCTTAACTTCAGTACCAACATGGTCTCAATTTTCTTCTTACCACAACCCTCGTCTCGATGAAGTGAAAAAAGAAAACGTGGGGACAGGGGGACACAAAGACGCGGGGACGCGAGGACACGGAGGACAAGGAGGACAAGGAGGACAAGGAGGACACGGAGGACAAGGAGGACAAGGGGACATGGGGACACAGGGACATGAAGACACGGAGAGATATCTT
This sequence comes from Pelatocladus maniniholoensis HA4357-MV3, assembly GCA_019359115.1. Lineage (GTDB taxonomy): Bacteria > Cyanobacteriota > Cyanobacteriia > Cyanobacteriales > Nostocaceae > Pelatocladus > Pelatocladus maniniholoensis. The sequence continues at coordinate 18,211 of JAHHHW010000113.1, read as the reverse complement.
AATAATTTCTCCGCGTCTCCCACTCACAGCGTCACCGCGTCTTCTTCCCTCCCCGCCACTCCTACTCCTAAACCACAACGAAAGCTACTTCCAGCTACTGTCAATCATTCTCCAATTGAGCAATTTACTCCCCAAACGAGCGATCGCTCTCAGTCATTTACCTCAAAACTGAAAGCGATGTCTAATGACAATTTATAAGAATGTTGGTTGAAAACCCTTATTTTAGATTTTAGATTTTAGATTTTAGATTTTAGATTTTAGATTTTAGATTTTAGATTTTAGATTTTAGATTTTAGATTTTAGATTTTAGATTTTAGATTTTAGATTTTAGATTTTAGATTTTAGATTGAAATATAGGATTCCTATTTGATTTTTGAACAAAACTCAGTACACATCTAGCTTCCTTTTTTTCTTTCTTTCCCTATTGCCTATTGCCTATTGCCTATTGCCTGCCTCCACGAGTAAATTCATTAATCAAATCGGATTGCTATATCTACGTTAGTAATAATTAAGTCTTTTATATAACAGGGGCGACATAAAAGCACCCTGGTTGAAGTCGCCCTTCAAACAAAGGTAGCTATAGATCAACCATTAAACCGTGAATACGCTGGTACTCACGTATCATAACGGCATTTTTTGACTCTATTTGAGAAAGAACAGAGTCGGGAAACTCAGTCGGTGTATAACGAGGCTGATACCAACTTTGACTTTCAAAGTAACTCTGTAGCTTTTGCTCTTTAAAACGACGACCGTGACGGGCATAGATTTCATTACGCATCAGCGTTAATTCCTTCCCATTACGACCCTTGAGATCTGCCGAGGTGAGCAATCGCTGTTGGAATAAAGGCTTTGATGTTGCAGCCAAGACCTGAGATTGAGGTAGTGGCGATTCAGTTTGATTGTGATTAGCCTGATTCTTAGGTGGTTGTGAAGTAGCCTTTGATTTAATCAGTTTAGGAAGAGATTTAGACAGTGGAGATTCAGTTTTATTCAAACTAGCTTTTTTGGCTGGTTGTGAAGTCGCCTGCGGTTCGTTCTCCTCAGACGGCTCAAGTGCTGTAAAGCTCGACTCTGGAAGTTCAATTTCAGGTTTACTGATGTTTATTTTTTCTAAAGCATTGGTGCTGTATACAGAAATATTACTAGCATATTTCTGTACTGATTTATGCTGCTTAGTATTAGCTGAGGCAAATTGATCTGATATAACAGACCAACAAGAAGCTCCTCCAACAGCAAATCCTCCAGCAAACATCATTGAAGCTAGCTTTACCTTAGAACTTAAGCCTACAGATGATGACCGACTGGGCATTTTTGTTTGTAACCTGGAATTTGGTGAAGATGTCCGGGATTCTCGAGTGTAGTGCTCAATCTCATCCAGATTTTCATCATCCAGAAATATATAAGAAATTGTATCCAGCAATTTCTCTTGTTTCACAGGTTTATAGAGTGAGTTTTCTTTGCTAGATTCTGTTGTTGACTCATTAGATTCGTAAAGGGGATAGCGTTGGATTGGATATACTGGCAGTTCAGCAGACTTACTAGAGGAGTTTTGTTTGATAAAATCTGCTCTTGGTACAACAACTCTTTGAATCAAGGTAGTTTGCTGGAAAATTTCTTGTTGTTTGTGTGATTCAGGTTTGTTTGGATCTATTTGAGTTTCTACACACTGGAGATCAATGATCTCGGGATCATTATCTGTGACATTTAAGGAGAGTAGATTAGGAATACTGAACAATTCCTCCTGTTGTGTATCATCAGGTTCGTAGCAGTTCGTTTCGTTGAAAGTAGTCCTTTTGCAAGTATCCATGTTGCCGTTGAGAGTCTAGGTGGTTGTCTATGCTGCAAGAGGTGTTTGTGGAAGGATTTCCACACTAGTGTTTCTCACTAAAAGTACTAGGAAAAAGATGTTACTGTTATGGTTTTTACGATGAAGTCTTTCTATCTTCTCAATCTAGTGTGGAATTTTGCAACTGTTTGACAATCAATTTTGACACAATTTTCTATACTCGCTTGAAAATAGTAACCGTGAAAAGATGGCAAAAAGGGCGTATTAGTAAGGGTGGAGAAGTAATTGTTAAATTTTTATTAAAGAAATTAAGTGTCTTAAAAATAGGGATCGGGGATTGGGGATAAGGGAGACAAGGGAGACAAGGGAGAATTATTTAACGAATCTCTTCCCAATCCCCGTACTCTACGAGAAGCCGCTTACGCGTAGACGCGTAAGCGGCTTCTCTGGAGAATCCCCGACCCCCAATCCCTATTTTTGACTGATGGCCTAGTATCCAATTGGCTCAATCACAGTTCTCAAACCATTATTGTTAAGAATAGCTAACATTTGCTCGGCATTATACCGATTGCTAAACACTCCTGCTTGCATTACTGCTTTACCTTCCCAGAAAGTGGGAAAGGCTCCAGGGGCTAGAAATCTTACTAATTCTTGATCTCTTTGAGTTTGTACTTCTGCTATCACTCGGTAACGCGTACTTAGTGAACCGCCAGCATAGGCTGTAGTTGAAGCATTTTCGGATACTGGTAGCTGATTACCCACAGGAACATTATTGCTAGGAATAGCTGGAGGTTGCAGCACTGGCAATGATGGGATTTGATTTATTGCGGTTTTGACTGATGTGGATGTGACTGGATTAGGTGGAGATTGGGGTTGAGGTGCAACAAATTCGACTGTATTTGGTGCTTTTGGTGCTACCTGTACATAATTTATTTGTGGTGTACTTGCTTGTTGCCAACCCGTGGTTGTTTGTTTAACTACCAAGCTGCTAGGAATAGGAAATCCCGCAGTGTTTCTTGAGGTTGGTGATTTTGGTTGGCTAGAAGTTGTAACTACTCTAGAAGTAGCTGGTTGTATGGACTGCTTTGGCTTGGTAACAGTGGCAACAATCTTAGAAGTAGAATTTGCTGGTTGTAATGGTAGTAGTTGGCTGTTTAATGGTCTGGAAGCTCTCTTAACAGAAGAAGATACAACAGGCGGGGGAGAAGGAGATGGTAAATTTTGAGCGATCGCACCTGTTGTACCACTAATGTTGACATCACCAGCAATGCGATCGCTAGCCAGAATGTTCCCATAGGCAGTAATAATCTGCTTAGTAGCACTAGCATTGATATCATAGCGACCATTGTTACGAAACTGATTACCACCAGCTTCGGAACTGTTACCTAAATCTGGTTGTGCTTGAGCTAATATAACTAACCCATCTTCTTGATTACGCTCAATCACGTTATTCCGCAAAATAGGCTGAGAAGAAGCTTGCACAATGATTCCACTTCTATTGTTGATAATTTTATTACCCACCACTAAAGGATGAGCTTTTTGGGCAATGTTAATGCCAAAGCCTGTTTCTTGAAACACATTCTCTCGTATTTCTGCACCAGAGGTATCAGTAACTGTTATCCCATTAGCACTATTGCGATCAAAGAAATTATTACGGATGATCGGTGCAGTGTTGCCAGTCACAGTAATTCCATCTTGAGTATTACCAACAAATGTATTGTCTACAACGGTAAAATTGTTAGACTCAATCCATAAACCGTAACCACGTGGATTAGAGTTTGTCACCGTTATCCCTGTTAGTTTTGCTCCTTTGGCACTAACAAGAGCGACATTTTTACTGCCAAAACTCCGACTAAGGTAATCACCACCTCCACTGATGATGACGCCACCACCGTTACTACTAACATCTCCTTGAATGGTAATATCAGGCTTGAGTATCAATGGGAACATTTCTCCTGTCTGGGCGCTGTAAGTTCCCTTAGCAAGCATAATTACAGTATTGGGGGTAGCCACTTGCAAAGCTTTGGTAATAGTTTTCAAAGGGCTACTTTCACCCCCATTTGCCTGCTTGTCATTTCCGATACTTGGGTTGACAAACAATGCATTTACCTGAGAGATTGTTTTCTCAGTATGGTGTATCTGCTTTTGTGGTGGAGATGTCTGAGCAATGGCGGTATCAAAGTAACAGCTAATAAGTATCAGACTTGTAACTCCTATACCAGCAGCGTTCAGAAACAAACGCACGGAATGATAAATAAAAAGCATTGTCACTTCTAAGTACGGATGTGAATTATGCTCTTGGTTAATCTTTTGTGCTAGTAGAACGTCAGCCTGACAAGACTTATAAACAACGAGGGGGAAAATCACCTTTTCTGCACTCCTTACAACCAATTAGCAATTTTTATACTCTCTAAATTGCAAAAATGTCGATGATATCACTCACATATTGGATGGGTAATAGGGATCGGGGAATGGGGAATGGTTAGTGGTTTTTGTTTATTTCCAATCCCGATCCCCGACCTTTGATCCTCCATCCCCAATCCCCTTCACTCTAGGAGTAGAGGTTATAGTAAAAATATTTTATAATTCCTATTTTCTAATTCTTGATCTCGAACCTCAAATTTTTAATTTAAAGAAACAAAATATATGAAAAAATTATTGCAACTATGAAAGGGACTGACTGTTACGATCAAAACACTAATGGGATTGTTGTAATGGTCGAGCCATACAGCCGAAGAGAGCAAGTAAGTCAAGTTATTTGTCGCATCTTAGATGCAAATTTAGATCGTGCGCGTGAAGGTTTGCGAATTATTGAGGAATGGTGTCGCTTTGGCTTAAATAATACCCAGTTAACTGGGGAATGCAAGCGAATGCGGCAAGAATTAGCAACCTGGCATACTGCTGATTTAAGGGCGGCTCGAGATACACCGGGTGATCCTGGTACTGAATTAACTCATCTCCAGGAAGAACAGCGCGCTAGTATCAAATCTTTGCTGCAAGCTAACTTCTGTCGAGTAGAAGAAGCTATGCGGGTGTTAGAAGAATATGGCAAGCTTTATCACCCAAATATGGGGAAAGCTTTTAAGCAGATGCGTTACCGAGTTTACACCCTAGAAAGTAATTTGATGGGTTATCAACGACATCAGTTACTTGTGCGATCGCATTTGTATCTTGTTACCTCCCCCAGTGACAAAATACTAGATACAGTCGAAGCTGCCCTCAAGGGAGGATTAACTTTAGTACAGTATCGCGATAAGAAAGTAGATGATGCTGTCCGTCTCCAGCAAGCTCAAGAATTACGGCAGTTATGCCATACCTACAACGCCATTTTTATTGTCAATGACCGGGTAGATATCGCTTTGGCTGTTGATGCAGACGGGGTACACCTGGGACAGCAAGATATGCCTATTGCTATGGCCCGACAATTACTCGGACCTCACCGCTTGATTGGTCGTTCTACCACAAATTCTGAGGAAATGCAACGGGCTGTCAAAGAAGGAGCAGACTATATCGGTGTTGGGCCTGTTTATGAAACTCCTACAAAAGAAGGTAAGGCTGCTGCTGGTTTAGAATATGTTCGTTACGTTGCTAAAAATTGTTCTATCCCTTGGTTTGCTATTGGCGGTATCGATCCCAACAACATCAATGATGTGATTGACGCTGGGGCGAAGCGTGTAGCAGTGGTGCGTGGCATCATGCAAGCCGAACAACCTACTTTAGTGACACAATATTTTCTATCGCAGCTCAATCGTATTCAACCAGATCCTGATCATTCCTATGTCGAATCAAATTACTATCCAGATCAATGGTGAATCTCGTAGCTGTGTACCTCAAACTCTTCTACCTGAACTACTTCAACAACTAGGGTTTAATCCTCGATTGGTAGCAGTAGAATACAACGGTGAAATTTTACACCGTCAGTACTGGCAGGAAACAAAAGTACAGCAAGGCGATCGCCTAGAAATTGTCACTATTGTTGGTGGGGGTTAAGGAACCAAGGGTGCGAAGGTGTGAGGGTGTCAGGGTGTAAGAGAAAATAAGAGTTTTTCTGAAATTCATATCTTGAAAATTTCAAATATTCCTAAATTTTTACCCACCCCACAAAATCCTCCTACACTCCTACATCCGTACACCCCTATACCCCTATTTTTATTGAGTGCAGGAGTTGGGTAATTTATTTTTTGGAGTTTTTCTAAGTTAGTAAACAAGAATAGCGAGATTCAGGTATATAAAGCCATCGGTGCAAACTTCTTTTGTTCGCTAGTATTCTTCCTCTACGTCCAAGTTGTTCGCGTAGTTGCTGGTTTTCGCAAAGTCGGCGGAATGCTTGAAACATTTCTAAACCAGAATAAGGATTGACAATTAAACCATTTTCCTCATCGCGAACTGTATCTGTAACCCAACCAAAGTTTGAGGCAATAATAGGTTTACCAAAGTAAGCTGCTTCTAAGTAAACCATGCCAAAACCTAAGTGGCTGCTAACGTTGCGATCAAATAAAGTTAGCAAAGCAAATATATCGCAAGCTGCATAGTAACCAGCCAATTCTCGTTCAGCAACATGTCCAGCAAAGTGTACCCATCTGTCCAAGCGCAGGCGTCGTACCTGAGATTGTAATTTTGCCTCACAAGGGCCTTGTCCACACAGTATGTAATGAACCTCCAGCCCTAAAGTGAGTAGTAGTGGTAAATTATCTATTACTAAGTCAAAACCTTTATACTGTTGTAGACAGCCGACCGAGAGAATTACTACTGCATTTTCTGGAATATCGTGGCTGTTGCGTACCCGTAAACGTAATTCCTCAATTGCGTTAGGACTAGCTACACCAAATTTCTTTCTTCTAACTACAGGATGAATAATGTGAGTGGGAGTATTGATTTGAAAATGAGTGGTGAGTAAATATCGTGTCCAGCCGCTATTGCAAACAATACCTTCTGCTCTTCGCAAAGTCAATGCAAACAGCGATCGCATTATTCGATTGCGTAAAGTATATAAAATATCATTCCCGTGTAGATAGATAAAAAAGCGAATCGGTAAAAGATAACTCAAAAGCAACAGTGAAATAAAACCGTAGCCATGTCCCCATTCGATATAGCGATAATGATAGCGAAAATAAAGTTTTATTGCGAAAACAGCTGACCAAAGCATATTTAGAATTGGTTTGAGGATATTTTTGCTCAAACCATCACGCCAAGACTGGGGAATGTGCCAACGATACACAGGAAATACCTGTGATTTGTCAAAAGCTTTATCTCCTGCACAACTAGCAGTAAGAAGAATTACCCTATCTGTATCTTGTAGACAGCGATTATAAATGTACTCTTCGATACCACCTTCCCTGGGTAGAAAAGTGCGGCATACGACTAGAATATCTGGAGATACAGTTTGTTCTCCAACGGTCGCGACCCTTGATGAAATCTGTTCCATCAGAAATTTAATAAGTAAAAATTAACTAACCCGCGCTCAGTACCGCGCTGTAATCTTTGATTCAGCGTCGGGAGATGTCACAAACTTATTTCGCTGTTGGTTTATAGTAAAGGCGTACGTTTGTACGCCCCTACTGAATTAATAATTACATCAATTTCAAGTGTTGTCACACAGCTAATCCAGTAGTGCGCTACACATTCTTAACACATTCCCCAGATTTAATATTCACTTTATTAGTCAACTCTCAACTATTAGACCTCTTGCAAAAGTCGAATGAACCCCCCTCAATCCCCCCGTGAACGGGGGGAAGATTTAGTTCCCTCCCCCGTAAACGGGGAGGGTTAGGGTGGGGTAAAAATATTTTTGCAAGAGGTCTATTCTTTCAAGAACTTGTAGGTCTTGGGCTTATAGTTGCGATCGCTACATCCCTACCTGCATAATCGCAAAGAATTGTGTAACCGTATACTTAGTTCAGTATAGATATAATCAATAGAATAACTAAATACCATCAAAATGTTCTGCCAAAATGCCGAATAGAAGTGATTAGTCAAGACTCAAGGAGCAATGTCCAATACCTGAACCCTGATCCTTGATCCCCGCTTCCCCTTCGCCCCTAAATTCAAATCTTTACTTCAATGATGAATGTTCATCATTGTGATCGTATCCAGAAAATGTCAAAGACTTCCGCATCTTTTCCACAACTCTAATCAAGAACTGCTTCTGTTCTCCTGTAGCTTGCAAATCATCGAGTGCTTTTCGTAAATCAACCGCTTGCTGTTGGGTTTTGGCAAGCAATTCAACTTGCTGAAGTGCCATTCCCAGTTGGGCTGCTATTTGAGTGAGAAATTTAATCTCAGATGAATCCCAGTGGCGGGGGGCTGAGTGTTGATACACAGCTAGCAAACCCCAAAGTTTTTGACTGATAAAAATCGGGGCGATCGCAAAGGCTTTGATCTGATACTGCTCTAAAATATCAACATGACAGGGAGTAAATTTCATTTGATAAATGTCATCAACAACGCACGTTTGATTGTAGCGATAGCGTCCCCCTTGGGTTTCTTGTAAGTAAGTATCATGCCAAATAGTATTAATGCCAAGTTTGTCTGAATTTGACCACTCTGGATTAGCCGCTTCAAAACTACCAACAAATTCACCACTCCAATCATTGTTGAAGCGATAAACACTCACACGATCAGCTTGCAGTAATTGACAAAGTTCTTTGGTAGTCGTTTGAAAAATCGTCGCTAGTTCGAGAGAGGCGCGAATTTTTGTCACGACATCTAATAATAACTGCTGTTGTTCTGCTACTTTTTGCAATTCGACAGCCTGTTGTTTTGTTTTTGCAAGTAATTCAGCTTGCTGGAGTGCTACTCCGAGTTGGGCTGCTGTTTGAGTTAGGAAGTGAGTGTCAGAAGAATCCCAGTGGCGGGGGGCTGAGTGTTGATAAGCTGCTAGCAATCCCCAAAGTTTTTCGCCAACAAAAATCGGAGCGATCGCAAAGGCTTTGATCTCAAACTGTTCCAAAAGCTGGATGTGACATTGCTCAAATTCCATTTGATAAATATCATCCACCGCCAGTATCTGATGATCACGATAACGTCCCCCTTGGGTTTGTTGTAAATAAGTGTCGTTCCAAACTGTATTGACGCCGAGTTTAGATATATGTAACCACTCTGGGTTAGCCACCTCATAATCACCAACAAATTCACCACCCCAATCACTGTTGAAGCGATAAACACTCACACGATCCGCTTGCAATAATTGACAAACTTCTTTGCTAGTCGTTTGAAAAATCGTCTCAATATCAAGAGAGGTTCTGATTTTCGCAATCACCTCCAAAAGTGCTTGTTGTTTGATTGACTGTTCTAAATTGGTAGTATCTTGTTGGATTTGAGTGCTGGCGTTGGTAACAAGCATTCGTATTTGTTGAGATTGCTCGTTTTCGTGAATTGCAAAAGCAAATTGTTGACCTAACTCTCTTGCTAATTCTATTTCTTCGACACTCCACTCACGAGGTTGTGCGGTTTTCGATTCTTGCCAAACTTCAAAGGATTGACGGGGATATAGTTGTCGTCCATCAGGATCAAACTCACCCGCCCAGAGAATTTTTGTTTCAACTTCGTCTTGAAAAATACTTAAGTATCCCAGCAATTCTTGGCGATAATTGAGTGGAATCATTAAAATACTGCGAATTTTGGTTGCTCGAAAAGCAACTTGCAAATTTCGCAAACCAGGAATTTTATAGACGTCTGAAATCGCCCAAATATGATATTTACCAGACTTGTAGCGTTCCTGCCAGACACTATATTGTTCCATATGTCTGTATTTTGCCTGGTCTGGAATCATAGGTTGCTTACCATAGGCATAAACCTTGATATGCTCGTTATCAAGTTGCAAGCAATCCGCAAAACTTTCCATGACTGCGGGATTTTTAATACAAAGCCTACCACCAGAACCACCAAAAGCAGCGATGGTTTCTGCTAAAGCTGACTGATATTCAATTGTGGGTAATGAATGCAGCAGGGTAGCAATACGTTTTATAGTGGTTTCCCTTGTGGCTTTTTCCTTGGCTTGGGTAATCAGAGTATTTTGGGCGATCGCTAAGGAAAGTTGATCAACCACCATCTGTACTACTTCTAATTCTGATTCTGGAATTAAACGAGATTGGGAGTCATGAGATACCAACAGTCCCCAAAGTTGTTTGTGATGCATAATCGGGACTACAACAGAGGATTTAACCCCCATCGCTGTCAGGTATTCCACATGACAGGGATCTACCGGGCGGTAAAAGTCTTGTTCAGCGAAATTCTCTTCGTCTTCCAAATCTTCAGCTAGGGGAATACGACCAATCTGTTGAGTATCAACATTCACTATTGAACGTACCCGTGAGTTGATAAATAGTTCTCTGGCTTCAGGCGGAATGTCATCTGTGGGAAAATTTAGCCCAAGTAGCGAAGGTAACTTATTGCTATCCACAGATTCCGCTAGCACCTGTCCGCTTTGATCCGGATGAAACTTGTAAATCTTTACGCGATCGCTTCCAAGAAATGCGCGTAATTCTGCTACTGTTGTTGTCAAAACATCTTGCAATTCTGAAGAAAGACGGATACGGTTGGCAATCCGAAGCCGTAGAGTTTCTGGTTTGAGAATAACCTGCATATGTTCCAAGAAAATGAGGTATGAATTGTGATTAAGAAAAAGTTAAATAACAGTGTATAATAATATGTATTCTGTCAATGACAACTAAGTTTTAATTTATACGAAAGTTCATAAAAAATTTTATTTAAAAATAATAGTAACTTGGTGTCTAAACTATGTCATTAAGAAATATTAATTAAGAACAATTGACCAATAATTCCAAGCAGGGTAAAGAGCAAGCAGATTTCATGAGTGGAGCAATTCCATTTTCCAAAATCTAAAATCAAATAGCTCTTGGATAAATCCTCATGGTCAATCCAAAATCCAAAATCGGATTACCTACATTGTTGATGTATCGACCTGTATTGTTAATGTATCGACCTGCATTGTTAATGTATTGACCTGCATTGTTGATGTATCGACCTGCATTGTTGATGTATCGACCTACATTGTTAATGTATTGACCTACATTGTTGATGTATCGACCTGCATTGTTAATGTATTGACCTGCATTGTTGATGTATTGACCTACATTGTTGATGTATTGACCTGCATTGTTGATGTATTGACCTGCATTGTTAATGTATCGACCTGCATTGTTAATGTATTGACCTGCATTGTTAATGTATCGACCTGCATTGTTAATGCAGTCGTCTGTACAGTTTATAAGGAAAATAAGGGTTATCAAGCGCGATCGCTCTCAATACGGTTCGGATAAGACAAATCGATCTCAATACTGCTCGGATAAGACAAATCGATTGACATTTAAAACCTGTAGAGACGTTGCACTGCAACGTCTCTACATGCCCAAAATTACGACGACAAATCCTTAACCGAGCAGTATTGAAATCGATCTACATTAAACCCTGTACCAGACGCGATATATCGCGTCTGGTACAATCCCAAAATTATGACGAAAAATCTTTAACCGAACCGTATTGCGAACTAGATTACCCACCTCTAAAAATTAAGTATTTACAGCCTCAGCAAAGCGAATTTTCAAATAATCATCTTCCATTTTCGCTCCTGCTGGTTGCAGTGCTGCTAATGCTTGTGGCAAGACTAAATTTCGGCGATGATTACCAATAGTAATATTTAATTCATCGCCTGTTTTACTGAGTTGAATTTGGTTTTTCGGAATACCTGGTAAATACAATTCCAAGCTGTATTGATTTTGTTCTTGTACTACCTTGAGCGTATTTTCTTTGTAATAAACTTGACTTGGATCTTCATCTTTATAGAGTATTTCTTTGAGTCGTTCTAGGGCTGCTAAACCACACATTTCTTCAGAAAATAGAGGTACTTCCTTCACAGGTAAAGGATGAAAGTTTTCGTGAATTTCCTGACGATATTGCTGTTGGTTCTCTTTCCATTTCTGAAAGAATGAGTCTTGGACTTCGTTGGGAAGAATGCGATTTGCTATAACTAAATCAGTTGCAACATTATACAAACTCAAATAAGCATGAGCGCGAAGAGATTCTTTAATTACCATTTTTTCCGGGTTAGTAATCAAACGCACTGAGGTTTGATTATTGTCAGTTAAGACTTTTTCGAGTGCTTCTATTTGTTGATAAAACTCATAAGGTGCGTCCATCACCTCTTTATCTGGTAAAGAAAAACCAGCAATGGGTTTAAACAGAGGTTCAACCAAAGGCCTCAGAGCAACAGAAATATTTTGAAACGGTTTGTAAAAACGGCGCATATACCAACCACCGACTTCTGGTAAACTCAGCAGTCGCAATGCTGTACCCGTTGGAGCAGAGTCGATAATCAAAACATCAAAATCACCTTCGTCGTAATGACGTTTCATTCTTACCAAGCTAAAAATCTCATCCATCCCTGGTAAAATTGCCAATTCTTCCGCTTGTACTCCATCCAAACCTCGCGCTTGTAAAACTTGAGTGATGTAGCGCTTGACAGCACCCCAGTTTCCCTCTAATTCTTGTAGCGCATCTAGTTCCGCACCCCACAAGTTTGGGCGAATTTTTCGGGGAGCGTGTTCTAGTTCCAGATCAAAACTATCTGCTAAAGAGTGAGCGGGATCTGTACTCAAAACCAGGGTACGATAACCAAGTTCTGCACAACGCAATCCAGTAGCAGCAGCTACGGAAGTTTTACCTACACCACCTTTTCCGGTCATTAAAATTACGCGCATGGATGATTCTGCTTTATCTGAGAAGTTTTTACATTTATTTACATTATCGATTGTTTAGCAGAGAAATGTTGTTTGATCACATCCAGACGCGAACAATTCCAATAATCTATGTGAGAAGCGATTAAACCATCAGAGTTGAGACGCAATTCACTCCAACCAGGGATAGAAATACGTGGTTTCCAGGGAAGGGGAGTATTCCAACTGAGTGTCCACTTAGTTGTGATTGTGTCTCCCTCTTTTTGGATATCATGCAAATCCATTTTGGGATTTAAAAAAAAAGTCTCAATAAATTTAATCATCAGCTTGTATAGCTGAATACCCCGAAATTTAAATACTTGGTCTTGAAAATAAACCTCTTCAGCATAGATGCTGTAAGTTTGATTTGCTGGAAATCTTTGATAGTCTTCTTTGAGGATTTGAATGATATCCATAGTCAATACACAGCCTGATGTAACAATCCTTTATTTTGAGATTACCTCAAATCCCCAAACAAGGCAAAAGTCAAAAGTCAAAAGAAAGAAGGAAAAATAAAAGATTGGGTTGAAATCCCGCAGATTTATTTTTGGAAATTATCTTTTGATTTTTGACTTTTGACTTTTGACTTTTAATCTATTTTAATGGCATCTTTGATTTTCCGTTTTTGTAAGAAGCCAGACATAAATGGACGCTCAAAGATTAAATAGAAAATATAGGCAATTAATAATGATAGTGACAAACCAGTTGTATAGAAGATAATCTCTCTTTTGAGAGGGGTAAATTGGAAAGTATGTAGATACTGATTGAGTACAGTTAAGACTATAGAGTGAAGTAAATATAAGCTATAAGAAAATGTTCCTAGTGCGATCGCTCCAGGAGATTGCAATATTTTTAATACTAAAGGTGGTGTTTTTTCCTCTACTATGCAATTAGTACAGTAGACTAACAAACACGCAGTTGCTAAACCAACACACAATTCATTTACCCATATTTCTAAGCCAAATTTTTGCGACATATCAGTAAATAAAGCCATACCAAAAAATATTGCGGCTAGTAAACCCCACGGTAGTGATTTTCTGATTTTTTGCAAATAGTGTTTTTGAGAAAATCCGATATCTGCTGCCATCATCCCTAAAGCAAATAAACCAAGATACCATGTATGCGCTCTGCCGATTAATCCATGAGATAAATAATAAGGCAATAATCCTAATAAAAAAGCCAAACTGACGACGACAAACCATCCTAAACGCCGCCATATAGGCAGTAAAATCAGAGGAAATAGGAAGTATATTTGCCATTCAGTAGCAACACTCCACATTGGTCCGTTGATTTTATAAATTTCATCGTTGGGAATGAGATTGTGAATTAAAAATAGATGGCAAACAACATCAAAAAGTGAAAAGGTATGCTCAAAATGCCCCCAGAGATTATTATCCCAATACAGGAAATGAAGATTAATTAAAATTGTGATTAAAACACCTACTATCAATGACAATATCAGTGCTGAATAATATGGTGGCAATATTCGACGCGATCGCCGCTTTATATAATTAAATAAACCCCCGGAAATATAACCTGTCTGAGAACGAGATACTGGCAGCATTAAACAGTATCCTGAAAGGACAATAAATATAGCTACACTAAAAAGTCCATATCTAAAAACTTTGCTAAAGTTCAGCCACATACCTGGTAAATCATGTCCTTGTAATTCCCATAGATGAGAAAAAACCACGTATAAAGCTGCCAAACCACGCAAACCATCCAGATAATGAAGATGTACTCTCTTATCGTGGGTTTTATCTGTAAAATTACTCATTTCATTCACTTTAGTTTAGTTATTTTGAGATTTACTCAATATTACTTATGTTTGTTCTATTTAGCTCATAAAGAATGCTTATATTCAACTAAGAATTGGTTAAATCGCGATCGCTACATTTATGGTTAAAAGCTTTTAAGATTAAGAATATATAAAAAGCCAAGCTACTTATAAAATTTTATACAAACACAATATTTTATGAATATTAAACACATACCCCCACCAAACTATCCCAGAGTTGAATTTGGGCGACGAATTATGGCATTTGGGATTGATTTTTTGATTGTTTGGTTAGTTAGCTCTTTGTTAGGAAGTAGTGGGCTTGGTATCCACTTTCTCCAGATACTAGTTTTTGCGATCGCTTGGTTGGTGTTACGAGTAGTAGTTGTGTATAACAACCAAGGACAAAGTTTAGGGCAGTATGCTCTGGATCTTAGAGTACTAGAAGTTGAAGGGGGGAGAGTACCAGGTTTACAAGCTCTTGTGAAACGAGAGGCGATCATTGGTTTGGGTGGGCTTTTGCTTGCGGTCGCCTTGAGCAATATTATCCGCAATCCCACTGCTATACTGCTAATACTTCCTCTGGCGATCGATTGTGGTACGGCTGCATCTGACAGTCAACTGCGGCAAGCTTTGCATGACCGCTATGCTAAAACTATAATCGTTTCGGCAAGTCGTGGCTATTCGCTAGATATAAAAGTCAAGCGAATGCTTGAAACTTTGCAGCGAAATGTGCGAAGATAGATATTTGTGTTAATTATTCTCAGGCTTAATTGTTTGTAAAATTATGGCTAAGGCTAAAGGTGTCCGAATCATACTGACACTGGAATGTACGGAGTGCCGTACAAATCCAGATAAACGCTCACCAGGTGTTTCACGTTATACCTCGACAAAGAATCGTCGTAACACCACCAATCGTTTAGAACTCAAAAAGTTCTGCACTCACTGCAACAAACATACCGTTCACAAGGAAATTAAATAGACAACCATGAGTTATTACCGTCGTCGTTTGTCTCCGATTAAGCCGGGAGAACCAATTGACTACAAAGATGTAGACTTGCTGCGTAAATTTATCACCGAGCGCGGTAAAATATTGCCACGTCGAATTACTGGATTGACATCTCAGCAACAGCGATCGTTAACATTAGCGATTAAACGCGCTAGAATTCTGGCTTTGTTGCCGTTTATCAATGCAGAAGGCTAACTATTAATATTATTTTTGGATTTTGGATTTTAGATCAAGAAGCTGAGTTTACGTAGCATTGCACTTGGCGTTTCTGAGTCCAAAATCTAAAATCTAAGAAAGTTAAGTGTAAAATCGGCTCAGTCAAGCTTAAAATCATTTAGATTTGGGATTTAATAATTGAGTTATTTCATCCAAAATCTAAAACCTAAAATCTAAAATTTTAATTAAGATGCGAGGCTTGTGGAGAAGGGGACGCTAGTTGAATTTAGACTTCAAGGCGATCGCCGTTTGGGTGTGGTAGATCGTCCAGACGGAAAGACTCGTTGGTTCGTTATCGATGAACGGGGTCAATCTCACAGTCTCGCGCCTAGACAAATCAGCTATACAGTTACTGGACAAAGCTATAAATCCTCACAAATTTCTAGTTTTCTAGAAGAAGTCAAGCCTTACTTAGATCCATCAAGTTTAGAAGTAGCTTGGGAACTATTAGTAGAGGATGGAGAAACAGTAACGCCACAAGAAATGGCAAATCTACTCTTTTCGGGATCACAAGCACATCAGTGTTATGCTGCTTATTGCTTGCTATCAGACGATAAAATCTATTTCAAGCAAAAGGGGGACTCTTACGAACCCCGCACAGCTACTCAGGTAGCAGAACGTAAACACCAACTAGAAGTAGAGGCACTCAAAGCAAAAGGACAACAAGAATTTTTGGCTCGTGTTGAGCAAGCGCTCAAAGGTGAAGCAGTCGAGTGGCAAAGACATGACCGCCACCGCCTAGAAGCTTTAGAAAAATATGCAGCACTACTTGCCGATATTGTGCGCTTAGGGCTAAATTATGACTCTCTGGCTCGTGCCTATCCGCCGCCAGCACCAGTCCTGGAAACGATGAACATGCTAGGGCGTTCTGCAACACCCCAAGGAGCCTTGCAATTATTGGTAGACTTGGGTTGGTGGAGTCCTCATGAAAATTTATTTCTGCGTCGTTCCTCAATTCCAGTTCAATTTCCTACAAAGGTACTAGAAGTGTCGCAACAGCGATTGCAATCACCACCGCCTGACCCAGATTCTAACCGCTTGGATCTGACCTATCTCAAAGTGTACACAATTGATGATGAAAGTACTACAGAAATAGATGATGGTTTGAGTTGGGAGCAACTTCCAGATGGGCGGGAAAGATTGTGGGTGCATATCGCTGACCCAACACGCTTTTTGATACCAGAAGATGAGTTAGACCTAGAAGCCAGAAAGCGAGGTAGTACAGTTTATTTACCTACTGGCATGGTTCCTATGTTTCCAGAAATATTGGCAACTGGACCTATGAGTTTGGTGCAGGGACAGGTTTGCTGTGCTTTGAGCTTTGGAGTCATTTTAGATGCATCTGGGGCGGTAGAAGATTACAACATTCATGCCAGTTTGATTAAACCTACTTATCGCCTCACCTACGAAGACGTAGACGAAGTACTGGATTTAGGTGTACAGGCGGAACCAGAAATTGCCGCGATCGCCAAATGGTCTAATAAGCGTAAAACTTGGAGATATGCCCAAGGAGCCATCAGCATTAATATGCCGGAGGCGATGATTAAAGTCAAAGAAGACGACATTAACATCTATGTTTTAGACGACTCCACCTCTAGGCAACTAGTAGCTGAGATGATGATACTTGCTGGTGAAGTTGCTGCCCGTTATGGCCAAGTTCATCAAATTCCTCTGCCTTTTCGTGGTCAACCCCAACCAGAATTACCCCCCGAACAAGAATTACTCCAGCTACCAGCAGGTTTTGTCCGAGCCTGTGCTATGCGTCGTTGTATGCCCAAAAGTGAAATGAGCATTACACCAGTGCGTCATGCTGGTTTAGGCTTAGATACTTATACTCAGGCTACCTCTCCCATTCGCCGCTACAGCGACTTGCTCACCCATTTTCAACTCAAAGCACATCTGCGCGGGGATATTCTGCCCTTTTCTGCCGAACAGCTCAAAGAAGTGATGATGACCGTCACTACCATCACCCAAGAAGTAACAATGGTAGAACGGCAGACTAACAGATATTGGGCATTAGAGTACTTGCGCCGTTGTACAGATAGCGTTTGGCACGCCACAGTATTGATGTGGTTGAGAGAAGATAGCGGTTTAGCACTCATTCTTTTGGAAGACTTGGGTTTGCAGTTGCCAATGTCTTTTCGCCGTGCTTTAAAGTTGGGTGAACAGGTTGCAGTGAAAGTTTCCCACGCTGACCCACAAAAAGACGTAATTCAATTTCAGGAAGTAATTTATCAAGAAGCCTAAACAGCAGCAAATTGGTATTATATATATTTGCGTATGCTTCCACATCACCCTTAAGCAGCAATTCCTCTCGACACCTTCCTTACGACAGAGATTAACGATGTGGCTACTATAAAAATGATAAAATAAATTAGTTTGCAATTAACAAATACAAAAAAGTATTGGGAGTGCAAACAAACAATAAAGCTTTGATAAATCTGAGCAATTTTTGCAAAGATGCGTTATCATATGTTTTTCTAACAAAAAAATCCCCTAGCAACCGATAGTCAACTAGGGGTGTTTGTTATCAGGGTGCATCTACCATTAATATGTTCTGAGAAAAACCAGTATACTCCGGATAAATTTGTGCAAAAAATTGGCTACATGTTTGTTTCTGCACATAAAAAAATCCCCAAGTAGCCGACAGCTATCAAGGGGTGTTTGTTATCAGGGTGCATCTACCATTA
>JAHHHW010000112.1 GCA_019359115.1 Pelatocladus maniniholoensis HA4357-MV3 | reverse complement strand
CTCCGGATAAATTTGTGCAAAAAATTGGCTACATGTTTGTTTCTGCACATAAAAAAATCCCCAAGTAGCCGACAGCTATCAAGGGGTGTTTGTTATCAGGGTGCATCTACCATTAATATGTTCTGAGAAAAACCAGTATACTCCGGATAAATTTGTGCAAAAAATTGGCTACATGTTTGTTTCTGCACATAAAAAAATCCCCAAGTAGCCGACAGCTATCAAGGGGTGTTTGTTATCAGGGTGCATCTACCAATTAATATGTTCTGAGGAAAACCAGTATACTCCGGATAAATTTGTGCAAAAAATTGGCTACATGTTTGTTTCTGCACATAAAAAAATCCCCAAGTAGCCGACAGCTATCAAGGGGTGTTTGTTATCAGGGTGCATCTACCATTAATATGTTCTGAGGAAAACCAGTATACTCCGGATAAATTTGTGCAAAAAATTGGCTACATGTTTGTTTCTGCACATAAAAAAATCCCCAAGTAGCCGACAGCTATCAAGGGGTGTTTGTTATCAGGGTGCATCTACCAATTAATATGTTCTCAGACAAACCTGCATGTTCCGGATAATTTTGCGAAAATGGGATGAAATAGTTATGAAAAACAACATAAAATCCCTCAGTAGCCGATTACCAACAAGGGGAGTGAGTTATCAGATTTAATCTACCAATCATCTACCAGTCATCTACCAGTCATCTACCAGTCATCTACCAGTCATCTACCAGTCATCTACCAGTCATCTACCAGTCATCTACCAGTCATCTACCAGTCATCTACCAGTCATCTATCAGTCAGCCATCTACCAATCTTTTTTTTGAGAGCAAAATCGTTAGTAGAGATTTGGATGCAAACACTAGGGGTATCAAAATATGGGACTAAGCGGATAGTAGGGTATAGAAAACAGAGTATGGAAAATAGGGCATAACAATTGTGAATTTCTCATTTGGAATTAGGTTGGCTTTTTTACCTTTCTGGTTTTATATCTAATATCCGAAAAAATCTTCCATTTGTGGCAAGATTATGAATTAGACCTATACTTACACACCCTAGTTTCTACAAAAACTGGGTGTAAAAATAAAAATCCCCTAGTGCTTGATAGCCAACTAGGGAAGCAGAGTTACCAGGGTATATTTACTAATTCACAATTCTGGTTGTCTATATTGCCATCAGGATAAATTTTCCAGCTTTTTACGGTAAATGGAGAAATTTTTCACCATTCCACTAGATGTACCAAACGTGCTATGACCTCTGGTACAAACTAATATGTGGGCAAACCAGGGATCATATCAAGTCCGCTTGAATACTTATCATTAAGACTGGACGCGAAGACACGGTGATGTGGTGACGCGGTGAATTTTTTTTGATAAATAATTGAGCAGATTATGATATTCAACCCAGCATCAGCCAACAGTATTTTAGAGGAGTGGGTAGCAAAAGCAGGGGTAAACAAAAGATTATTTTGAATCTCTTTTTCCTTACCTGATGTCAGTTTCTAGCCTTTGAGTGAAAAGCAAAGATAAAATTTTGTTACATAGGGGACGTTTTTCTGGTAAAGATAGAAAAACTCCCCAGAGTGTATTAGCCAAACAGGGGAGTTAAAGATCAAGGTGCATCTACCAATAAAAATGTTCTAGGCACAGCCGACAAAATCCGGATTAAAGTTGTAGAAGTTGCAAAAGCAGCAAAACAACTGCAATCAGAAACATCTCAGTTGCAAAATGCATCTAAATGTATCATAAACAGCGAAACATTAACTTGAAAATGAATCGCGTGTAAAACCGGATCAGTAGGAGGCAAACAGGAGAAATTGTGACCCAGGAATTTCAAATTTCCGTAACCCCTGTAGGGCAAAACGACTACTTGGTGCGGACGGAAAGAGTCGCGCAGGGAGTGCCGTTGGCAGAAGAACTGGTGACTTGGCCTGTAGCTGATTGGTTGACAGCTGCTGGACATTTGATGAATGATCCATTGAAGTTAGTGTTACAGGGAGATGCGATCGCCAGAAACTCTCTCAACTTAGCAGCATTGGGTCGGGACTTTTACGAAAAATTGTTTAAAGGCACCCTTAGAGATAGTTGGATGGCTGCCCAAGGTATCGCCCAAAATCGCCAAGGTGTGTTGCGGTTACGTTTAGGATTAAAAGATAATCGGTTGGCACGTTTGCCTTGGGAAGTGATGCACGCAGGCGATCGCCCCATAGCTACGGGGCCGTACATTGCTTTTTCTCGCTTCCAATCTGGAATTAATGCTGCATCTCGTCTCCCATCAAATCTGCTGACACCGTCAGAAGAAGGTGGGATCAGAGTATTGATGATTATTGCTTCTCCTAATGATCGAACTCGTTTAAATTATCTCAAACAAGAAGCCGAAGAACTACAAGCGGAACTGCATCGTCAATCACCACGCTTCTCGGAAACTGGGGCTTATCTACCAGGAATTGAATTAACTTTGTTAGAACAACCAGGTAGAGAGGAATTAACACAAGTTCTTGAACAAAGACGCTATCACATCCTGCACTACTCCGGCCATAGTAACTTAGGTCCCAATGGCGGCGAAATTTATCTTGTCAGTAGTAGAACAGGGCTTACGGAAACACTCAGTGGAGACGACTTAGCAGGCTTACTCGTCAACAATAACATTCAAATGGCAGTGTTTAATTCCTGCTTAGGGGCATATGCAGCTACTTGTGATCCCACACAAGAAACTGGTGAACGCAATCTTACCGAAAGCTTAGTGAAGCGGGGTATCAGGAGTGTTCTGGCAATGTCAGAACGTATTCCTGATGAAGTTGCACTGACATTGACGCAGTTATTTTACCGCAACCTTGCTCAGGGATATCCTGTAGATCTGTGTGTGAGTCGAGTACGGCAAGGCTTAATTTCTGCCTATGGATCACATCAGATGTATTGGGCGTTGCCTATTTTGTATCTGGACAAAGATTTTAATGGTTATCTTGGACCAGAAACTGATGCACCCCAAACCACAAAATTACTCAACGATTATGAGCAGGCTGTAGGAGGAACACCAGAATTATACTCAGCCACAGCAGATAGTACTAGTCTGTCTTTGCCGATTGATAATATGATGCCCTCCGACCTGACACAAGAATCCTCGAACAGAGACTGGCTAGGTGAAGAAACCTGGGGCGATTTAGTAGATGAAATTGAATCTGATGATCCAACCTATGCTCAAGATTCTAATTTCGTTGCCGAGATATTTGGTGAACTAGGCAGTCAAATAGATGGTAACGAGCAAACTTCGATGACAGCTAAACTCATAGGAGAAGATGAAGAAGAGCATGAAAGTAATATAGATGAGAATGAAGAGATAGATGCTTTATGGGGAGAATTTGAACCGCAATTAGCCCCAAACAGACAAATTGCACCAGGAAGGGATGAAGTAGCTGTTGATGACAACTTAGGTACAGATGCAGATTGGCAAACTACTTTTGTTTCTTCTTATATTACTCCTTCTCAGAAAGCTTCTTATAGACGACGTGCTAGACGCCAGTTGTTATCTCTAATTAGTGTTGTCGGAGTGAGTGCGATCGCAATATTTGTAGGTATAAATTGGTGGCGGCAAAATCAACAAACTCCTACTCTATCTGATCTACCAGGAATTCCCACACCATCGAAATCTAGTCCCAGTCTCTCACCGATTAATCTCAAAACAGAGGCCACTGGAATTGTCACCGCTTATGCTACTGATAAACTCAGCAAGGGTGACTTACAAAATGGACTATTAGCTGTAGAAGCACTTCTTGATCGTAATGCTTTAGATAATGCGAAAACAGCCCTTGATCTTATTTCTGCCGATAAGTTAGACAATCCTTTTGTCAACTTTTTGAAAGGACGGTTAGCATGGCAATTTGCCCAAATCAAAGACACTAGATATAGTGTCGATGATGCCCGTCGATTTTGGGAAAATGCCGTGAAAACACAACCAAATTCCCTTTTATATTCTAATGCTTTAGGTTTTGCTTACTACACAGAAGGCAATCTCAATCGTGCCAACGACTCTTGGTTTAAAGCACTGAATGCAGCTGTCAAACAGAATGCATCAGTCAGCAATGTCGTAGCCAAACCAAAACAAGAAACTCAGGATGCTTTAACGGCTTACGCAGGATTAGCTATTGGATTATACAAATCTGCACGTAATCAGCCAGATTCTAAACGAGATCAATATATTAACGAAGCAATAAAACTGCGGCAAATGGTTATCAAAGATGATCCTATTAGTTTTCAAAAAAGTAAATTGGCTAACAATTGGATGTGGCCTGAAGAAGCAATTCAAGATTGGGAGTCTCTATTAAAAATAAATAGTAAAACTCAATAATTAACAAATAAATTAACAACTAAGCGTAATATTACGGAATTTATAAGTTTATATGTATCGTAGTTAACGTGAAATGGTATCAGTTAAGGTTTTGAGTTTTTGGAACCTCATTGAGTATCACAAGCTTGAGAACTAATTTCTCATGATGCCCTTTATTTGATATTGATTTTCGCACAAAATAAAAGTTGCTTGTATTTATATAAATTCTAAAGAAGAATACGATCAACTTATGAAGCTCAGTCTGTGCATGATTGTCAAAGACGAAGAAAAAGCACTTCCCAAATGTCTGGGCAGCGTCAAAAATGTGGTAGACGAAATCATAGTACTAGATACAGGTTCGAGCGATCGCACCGTGCATATAGCGAAAAAATTTGGTGCAAAGGTGCATGAGTTTCCATGGTGCAATGATTTCAGTGCAGCCCGAAATGCAGCCCTAAAGTATGTTACAGGTGATTGGGTTCTCGTTTTAGATGCAGATGAAAGTCTTGCACAGAAAGTTGTACCCCAATTGCAAGAGGCGATCTACAGAGAAGAATATTTACTGATTAATCTAGTTCGTCAAGAAGTCGGGGCGGTACAATCTCCCTATTCCTTAGTTTCTCGTTTATTTCGTCATCATCCAGATATCTATTTTTCCCGCCCTTATCATGCTTTAGTTGATGATAGCGTCACTGAAATTTTATCCAAAGAGCCACAATGGCAAGTAGGTTATTTGCAGG
Source organism: Pelatocladus maniniholoensis HA4357-MV3 (assembly GCA_019359115.1). Classification (GTDB taxonomy): domain Bacteria; phylum Cyanobacteriota; class Cyanobacteriia; order Cyanobacteriales; family Nostocaceae; genus Pelatocladus; species Pelatocladus maniniholoensis. Next base: position 16,591 of record JAHHHW010000112.1, on the reverse strand, counting down.
GTGTAGCAATTCTACATTCTGGTTATGAAAAACATGCAATTAACCAAAATAACAAATATGCTAAAGCACAAGCAGCAATGGAAGAGTTTTTAACAACTCATCCTGATGATCCCTATGTTTGCAGTAAACTAGGGGCATTGTATGTCGAAACTGGAAAAATTCCCGAAGGTGTGGAATTATTAGCAAGAGGAGTAACTACCGCAGAAGACAATTATGATATTTTGTATGAACTTTACTATCATTTAGGTATTGCTTACAGTCGATTACAAAATCTAAAACAGGCTGTTGCTCATTATCAAGCTGCAATTAAATTACCTATTTATCCTATGCTTAAACTAGGTGCTTACAACAATTTAGGTAATTTACTCAAAACAGCTGGAGATTTAAATAATGCCAAGATTGCTTATGAAAATACTTTGAAGATTGACCCCAATTTTGCCACAGGTCATTACAATTTGGGTATGACTCTCAAGGCAATGGGTTTATACACAGATGCGATCGCCTGCTATCAAAAAGCTATTGGGATCAACCCTAACTACGCAGATGCATATCAAAATCTAGGCGTTGTACTACTCAAAGTCGGTAATTTACAGGCTAGTTTAGTTGCCTTTAGTAGAGCGATCGCTTTGCATGAAAAATTTAATCCCCAAGAAGCACAGCGATTGCGGCAAGGATTGCAAGAAATGGGCTTAATTTAGGCGAATTATCCCAGATAATGACTAATAATCAAAAAAAAATCCTAAGCTTCCTGTAGAGGCTTAGGACACTCAATAAATGGATTGTTTCTAAAATAGCAAATTTTAATAAAAATTTAGATTGTTTTTATTTATATCTAGCGTTTATCGAGTTTTTTCTTGGCTAACAACATCCCTATCTTTACTCCGACGCTACACATAGGCTCGTATGATGAAGATATAGAAAAAAGTAGCCAAATTGTAACGGCATCACATGGGCAGTATTTGGGAACTTGATTTTTACTCCCGTCCAATTTTGGACGAAAATCAGAAAAAAGTTTGGGAAGTTCTAGTGTGCGAAAGTCCCTTAGATACGCGCACCAAAATTGATTCTTTGTTTCGCTATGCTCAGTATTGCCCCAGTACCCAGGTAAACTCTGTATGGCTGCGAACCGCTTTGCAGCAAGCAATAGATAAAGCAGGAGAAGCACCGATTAAAATCCGCTTTTTCCGTCGCCAAATGAATAATATGATTACCAAAGCTTGTGGTGATATTGGTATTCCAGCACAGCCAAGCCGACGGACTTTGATACTTAATCAATGGTTACAGCAGCGGATTGAACAAGTGTATCCACAAGAACCAGGGTATGAAGGCGGGATAAATCCCTCGGTACGTTTAGAAGCACCTTTACCTCAACGCTTACCAGATGCTTTGGAATGGCAACAATGGGGATTTGTGACTTTACCAGCATCAGAATTGTTTGATATGTCTGAGTGGGAAATTGACTTTGGTGAAGGATTTCCCTTGGAGTTAGCACAAATTTCTGTTGAAACTAACATTCCTGGTATCTTGATTTTCTCACCAAGAGCCTTACCTCTAGCAGGCTGGATGTCTGGATTAGATTTAGCTTGGTTGAGATTTGACGACAATCCCCAAGGAGGAAGATTGCTTTTAGAAACTGGTGCAACAGAAAGCTGGATTTTAGCGAATCTCAAAAAACCTCAAATTCTGTCAGAAGCAAGAAATTTTGAACAAGCCAAGCAAAAAGCCAAGGGAGTGCATTTTATTGGGGTGCAGTCTGATCCCCAATCCGAATCTTTTGCAGGATTTTGGCTGTTGTGTGAGATCAATCTGTCTTAAAGTGAATTGGGGAATAGTTGTTGGTGGTTAGTAGTTGCTTGTTTACTCCCCACACTCCCCACACTCCCCATCTCTCACTGCCAGTACAAAACATGGTGTCTAAAAAGTTACCAAAAGATACACTAGCAGAACAGTTGCTGGAACTAGCCTTAAAAGCCGGAGCAGAAGCTGCTGAAGTTTATCAATCGCGATCGCTTTCTCGACCAGTATTTTTTGAGGCAAACCGTCTCAAGCAGCTAGAAACTAGCCAAGCTGAGGGTACAGCATTAAGATTATGGTCTAATGGACGTCCGGGACTGGCAGTAGCCTATGGGATTATGGAACCACAAGCTTTGGTAGAACGCGCCTTATCTTTGAGTCAGCTAAATCAACCGGAAACCTTGGAGTTAGGCAGTAACTTCCAGCCCTCTTACCCTGACTTAGGGCAAAATGTAACAGTAGAAAAATTAGTGGAGTGGGGTAAAGAAACAATCGCCCTGATTCGTGACGTTTACTCAGAAGTTGTTTGCAACGGCGACTGGGAATGTGATGTGGAAACTACTAGACTCGTAAATACTAAAGGTCTCGATTGTTACTACAATGACACTACTCTCAGTTGCTATCTTTCGGCTGAATGGGTACGGGGAGACGATATTTTAAGTGTTTCCGATGGTGAAACCGAACGTGACAACCTCCAACCGAAAAAACTTGCTCACCAAATTTTACAGCATCTGGATTGGACAAAAGAAAACGTTCCACCGCCTCATGGTCGTGTCCCAGTTTTGTTTACTTCTAAAGCGGCTGATATGCTGTGGGGTACTGTGCAAGCTGCGTTAAATGCCAAACGTTTACTGGAAGGGGCTTCTCCTTGGGCAGAACGCATTGGTAAGTTAGTAGTTTCTCCCTCCCTTACCCTTTACCAAGATCCTGAAGCAGGACCCTACAGTTGTCCTTTTGATGATGAAGGTACTCCGACTCAGCCTATGGTGTTTATCCAAAACGGAGAATTACAAAATTTTTACTGCGATCGCACCACCGCAAGTCAACTTAGTAGTTTTTCCACTGGTAATGGTTTTCGTCCGGGTTTGGGTAGTTATCCCACCCCTGGCTTATTTAATTTTCTCATCCAACCTGGTTCAGGATCACTAACAGAATTAATTAAGTTACTGGATGATGGTTTAATTGTGGATCAAATGTTGGGTGCTGGTAGTGGCATTTCTGGTGATTTTTCTATCAACGTAGATTTAGGCTATCGTGTCCAAAATGGTCAGGTAGTAGGACGTGTAAAGGATACGATGGTGGCAGGTAACGTTTATACTGCACTCAAACAAATAGCTAAACTAGGTGGCGACGCTGATTGGAATGGTTCGTGTTATACTCCTTCTCTCATTGTGGAAGGACTATCTGTAACTGGTAGAAATAATTGAATTTCGTTTCAACACTTAATATTATCCGCTCATATTGGGGATTGGGGATCAGCAACAAGTCAAAAAGTTTTTAATTTTTAATTGTTTTGTCCCCAATCCCTATTACTGCTTCTTCAATGTAAAAAAGAAGGTAGTACCTACACCTAACTCTGATTCTACCCAAACTTCTCCGCCATACATTTCTACAATTTTTTTAACTATGGCTAATCCAATACCAGTACTATCTGAGTTTTTGTTGTCAGATAGTTTTTGAAAAATTTTAAATATGCGCTCAAAATGTTCTTTTTCAATACCACAACCGTTATCTTTAACACTGATTTGCCAATATCCATTCTTTTCAGTACAAGCAATTGTGATCTTACCTTGTGGTTTATCTATGAATTTAATGGCATTACTCAATAAATTTTGAAAAACTTGTTCTATACGAGTTTCTTCACAATAAACTATAGGTAATTCATTAGTTATATCTATTTGAATATTTTCGATGGGTTCGAGTAATTCAATGACTTCTGTGACGACATCATTTAAATTTACTCGCCTGATTTCTTCTTTAATGCGTCCAATTCGCGAGTATTGCAATATTGCATCTATTAAACTATATATTTTTTTTACTCTAGCAATTAGCAGATTAATTAATTCCTTACCTTCATCGTCCAACTTGTCTGCATAATCAGATACTAACCATTCTGATAATGAGCTAATTCCCCTGAGCGGTGCTTTTAAATCATGGGAGACTATATAGGCAAAATCGTTTAATTCTTTATTAGTACTTTCTAACTCTTTTAATAACAACGCCATTTTTTCTTGAGACTGTTGACGTTGAAGAATTTCTTGCTGGAGTAGTTCATTGGTGTTGGCAAGTTCTCCTGTACGCTGTTCTACCAATTCTTCCAAATTTTCTTTATATTGGCGCAATTCTTGTTCTACTCGCTTACGTTCTAGAATTTCTGTTTGTAAAGCCTTATTCGCTGCTTCTAGTTGCGCTGGGCTAGGAAGAGCTAATGCTTGAGGCACTAGAGGTATTATGGTCAAAGCAGTATAAACAGAAACCAAAGCTGTGACAGATTTAATAGCACCTGATAACCAATAATCTGGATGCCAAAGTGTCCACACTCCCATAATATGGGTGGTACCACAAGAGACGATAAAAGCTCCAAACAAGAGAAAAACACTCTTGAATGGTACATCTTCCCGCTTACAGACAAAATAAATCAGTGTCAGTGGAATTGAGTAATAAGACAGAGCAATGAGCGAATCTGCTAAGATATGTACCCATACTAACTCCGGCATCCATAGGTAACAATGACCATGTGGGATAAAATTCCCGCTATAAAAAAAGTTACTCCAAAAATCCACTGTCAAATCTCCGGTATATAGAGTTTAAATACTATATAAAAAGTGAAAGCAAAGCTAATTTAGGAAACATTTTTTGTCAAAATAAACAAGTTAATGTGAAAAAATATATTTCGCTATGTAGAATAAATCCAAAATCCAGAGTAATCTAAAATCCAAAATCCAAAATTGTTTGACCCTTGATAATTGACTAATGACTATTGACTTTCTCAGTCACCTTAACCCCAGTCAACGCCGCGCCGTTGAACACTTTTGTGGACCTTTGCTAGTTGTTGCTGGTGCAGGTTCCGGTAAAACACGAGCGCTAACTTATCGGATTGCTAATCTGATTTTGCAACATCGTGTCGATCCTGAAAATATCCTCGCAGTGACTTTCACCAATAAAGCAGCGCGGGAAATGAAAGACCGGATTCAGAAGTTATTTGCTGAACAGTTAGCGATCGCAGAATTTGGTGAACGTTTTGATCTACTACCAGAATACGATCAAGGCAAGCTAAAATCGCGAGTTTGGCGTACTTATATCAAAGATTTATGGTGTGGTACTTTCCATAGTTTGTTTTCTCGGATTCTCCGCTTTGATATTGAAAAATATCAAGACGAAAAAGGACGACGTTGGAACCGTAATTTTTCCATTTTTGATGAATCCGACGCTCAGAGTCTGGTAAAAGAAATAGTTACAAAACAGTTAAACCTGGACGATAAAAAATTTGAACCGCGTTCAGTACGCTACGCTATTAGTAATGCCAAAAATAAAGGTTTATCACCTCAATATTTTGAGAGAGAACAGCCAAATTATCGGGGAAGAGTGATAGCTGAAGTTTACAATAGATATCAAGAACGGCTAGCAGAAAATAATGCCCTGGATTTCGATGATTTGATTCTTGTACCTGTAAAATTATTTCAGCAAAACGAGCAGGTCTTGGGTTATTGGCATCGCAAGTTTCATCATATATTAGTAGATGAATATCAAGATACTAACCGGACTCAATATGATTTAATTCGGTTATTAGTAACACATGGTGAAAACAATAAGAATAACTGGGATTGGAGCGATCGCTCAGTTTTTGTAGTAGGTGATGCTGACCAATCAATCTATTCTTTTAGAATGGCTGACTTTACGATTTTGCTAGAGTTTCAGCAGGACTTCGGCGATGGTTTACAGGATGATGATACCAGGACAATGGTAAAATTAGAAGAAAATTATCGCTCCTGTGAAAATATTCTGCAAGCTGCCAACGAACTGATCGAAAACAACACCCAACGCATTGATAAAATTCTACGCGCCACTAGAGGTGCAGGCGAACAGATTTATTTTTTCAAAGCTGATGACGAAATTGTTGAAGCCGAATTTGTTATTAATCAAATTCGCAATTTAGAAAGAGAAAACCCGGAATTAGATTGGGGAAGTTTTGCGATTCTTTATCGTACGAATGCTCAATCTCGCCCCTTTGAGGATCTTTTAGTCCGAGCGCAAATTCCCTACACTGTTGTTGGCGGGTTAAAGTTTTATGACCGCAAAGAAATTAAAGATGTACTCGCTTATTTAAGAGCGATCGCTAACCCAGCTGATACACTCAGTTTATTACGGGTGATTAACACTCCTCGCCGGGGAATCGGTAAAGCGACGATTGATAACTTAGTTGGTGCAGCTCAAGAATTAGGCACAACTTTGTGGGAAATACTGAGCGACGAAACATCAGTTAATACCTTAGCTGGACGTTCTGCCAAATCTGTAAATAAGTTTGCAGCCATGATTAGCCGTTGGCAAGCAGAACTAGCAACCATGCCAGCCTCCGATATTTTACAAGGTATAGTAGAAGACTCTGGTTATGTGCAAGACTTGATGAATCAGGGAACAGACGAAGCAGAAGACAGAGTAGAAAACGTCCAAGAGTTATTCAACGCCGTACTGCAATTTCAAGAAGAAAACGAAGAAGTTTCCTTGGGAAATTTCCTCGCCAGTGCAGCTTTGAGTTCCGATTTAGATAATCTCAAAGAAGGACAAAAAGCCGTTTCGTTGATGACTCTCCACGCTTCCAAAGGCTTAGAGTTTCCTGTGGTGTATATGGTGGGGTTAGAACAGGGGTTATTTCCTAACTACCGTTCGATGAACGATCCCTCAGCTTTGGAAGAAGAACGCCGTTTGTGTTATGTGGGGATTACTCGCGCCCAAGAAAGATTATTTATCTCCCACGCGCGGGAACGTCGCCTTTATGGTAGTCGAGAACCAGCAGTGCGATCGCAATTCCTCGACGAATTACCCGAAGAATTATTAGTTACTCATCGTCCTGGTAGAGTTGCTTACACAAAAACAGCTAATGGAAATGTACCACAGCGCGGAACCAAAACCAAACAAAGCGTTACAGAAAATTGGCAAGTAGGCGATCGCGTCTTACACAAAATCTTTGGCGAAGGTGAAATTACACACGTCTTTGGTTCTGAGAAAAAAGTTTCTGTAGCAATTAAATTTGATCACCTTGGTCAAAAAATTATCGATCCTCAAGTTGCACAGTTGCAACGGGTGGATTAGGGGAGTGCGAGGATGCAATATGGAAAAAACTAACTCCAGTAATTAAAGTACTTCTAGTTTTATGACCGACTCTGGTTCAGATGACAACTCCCAATTACTTTCTGTAACTCAAACTGCCAGGTTACTTAATGTAACCCGTCAGCGAGTTCACGACCTCATCAAAAATGGTCAAATTGGAGCTTGCAAACTTGGGCGTTACTACTACATAGAAACTGTTGAGGTAGAAAGATATAAGAATCAACCTACTGGAAAACCCTATCAGCCACGTAGCACAACTTCCAAAGAAAACTCCATTTACAATTGTCAATAGAGTTTGTAGACTCAAACAATACTAACGTACTGAGGGTTAAGTCAATGCTCCCATTTCAAGCGATCGCACCTGATGTTGCAACTCAAAAAGGATTGCAACAGGTTTATATGAGTGAACATGGTATCCTCTATCAAGGAGACTGTCTTAAACTTCTGTCAGCGTTACCTGATGAGTGTGTAGACCTTGTATTTGCTGATCCACCTTTTAATCTTGGTAAAGAATATGGTGAAGGTGTCAGTGATCAGATGGAGGTGGATAAGTATTTAGGCTGGTCAAAACAGTGGCTTGGCGAGAGCATTCGAGTACTTAAACCTGGTGGCAGTTTATTTGTCTTCAACCTGCCTAAATGGTGCATAGAGTACGGTGCATATCTCAATCAGAGGGGGATGTGGTTTCGGCATTGGATTGCTTGCAGAATGCCGAAGGCTTTTCCCAGAGGTAAAAAAATGTCTCCTGCTCACTACGGACTGATCTATTACACCAAAGGAGAACCAGCTGTCTTCAACAAAGTTTATACACCAATTCAAGTTTGTCGGCATTGTGGTGGAGAAATTCGTGACTATGGTGGACATCGAAAAAAACTCAATGAAAAGGGTATTAATTTGATGGATGTCTGGGATACGCCGGAGGATGTTTGGGAAGATGTCCCTGACGCTGATCCTACAGAAATTTTATGGACATTAGCAGAGGAAATGTGGACTGATATTCCACCAGTTCGGCATCGTCGGCATAAAAAACGAGTTCCCAATGAACTGGCTCCCATTATGCTAGAGCGGATTATTGCAATGGCATCCAATCCAGAGCAGCTTGTGCTTGATCCATTTGGGGGTTCTGGCACTACATTCTATGCAGCAGAAAAATTACACCGTTACTGGATTGGTTCGGAAATTGGTGATACAGAGCCAGCAATAGAACGATTGACTGATTTGGCTAATGGAATAATAGAGCAATGGGAATCGGCAAGAGGAAACAAAAAATTGAAGCAACGCAAAACAAATACATTACAACTGCCAATTCCTTATTCTACATAGCTTTTACTACAGAAAAATTCAAACTAAAGCACGACCATCTGTTCCTTTAGTGATTGTTGGTACATTAGGATCTATCTGATCATGTTCAATCACGAAGATTGCCAGAAAACCCTCTTCAAGTCGGACTGAGCGCCAAACATCAAAGTATGGCTCTAGCTCTTCATAGTTGCCTATCCGATCAGTTAAATAAGGGTAAATTTTTCTACTTGGAAGTACCAAGACAGCACCGAGAAAAACACCACGTAGCAATCCCAGAACCATTTTATTGACTGCTCTATGGCTTGAGGAAATATTGCCTGTTTCCCACTCAAGTGCAAAAAGATGGTTGTCAATAACTTTTGTTGCATCCACTTTTCCTGGTGATCTGGTTGCATAGTTAATTGAAGTTTCCAACTTCCATCCAAATTTATCCCTCAGTGCAATCATACAAGCTTCTTTAATTGGCTTGACACCATTACCATGCTTTGCTGGATTGATGGTAAAGCTGGATGTACCAGGAGGATGAACAATTAGAGAAATAGCATCACGAATTTCCGCTCTAATGATAGACCAATCGCTTGATTCTTCAAAACTTCCAACACTGATTAGAGAAACTTCTTGCACAATTTTCATACTGACTACTCACTGAGTTAGTTAAGCCAGAGTAGTGCAGTTTTGCCTATTTATTGCGAGAGTTAAGCTTTGTTTCTACATCATTCAACCTTATACAATTCCTTATACAACTCATCTGGCTTTTTCAGTCCTGTTGTAGTATTTACAAATTGGATAGTCTGTTATCTTAAATTCTCCACTTTCTAGGCTTGATGCGGTTTAATAAACTTAATCTAAATGTAAACTGCGTTGGAAAAATCAGGCGACAAGGGAGAAATATCAATTCAAAATTCAGAACTTTTTTACTTATTACCCCAATCCCCAATTTCTCACCCCTTTTCCCAATCCCCAATGACTATTCACAACTTTCACTGATAAACTTGAACTTTCCGCCTTGCCAAATAATTAGCGCCTATGGTGCATATAAAAAGGGTTGAACTTACCAATTTTAAATCCTTCGGTGGCACTACCTCTGTCCCTCTGCTATCGGGGTTTACTGTCGTTTCTGGTCCGAATGGTTCCGGGAAATCGAATATTCTTGATTCGTTGCTGTTTTGCTTAGGACTTTCTAGTTCTAAGGGAATGCGCGCCGATCGCCTACCTGATCTTGTCAACACAACTCAAACTAGTAAGTCTCGTAGTGCTGTGGAAGCGATTGTGACGGTGACGTTTGATTTATTGGATCATGAACCAGATGAATTTTTAGATATGGAACCGATTGTTTCCACTGTCGAAGTTGATACTTTCGATGACGAAACCCCCCCTGTATCCCCCCCGTACACGGGGGGGACGGAAGGGGAGGTTGAACCAACAGAAGACGAAAGAAATCGCAAACAAAAAATCCGCGCGATCGCTGGTGGAGAGTGGAGTGTCACTCGGAGATTACGCGTAACTCCTCAAGGAACTTATACCTCAAACTATTACATTAACGGAATTTCTACTACTCTGACAGAGTTACACGAAGAATTAGAGCGTCTGCGGGTTTATCCAGAAGGTTACAACGTCGTTTTGCAAGGGGACGTTACCAGCATTATTTCGATGAATGCGCGGGAAAGGCGGGAAATTATTGATGAGTTGGCAGGGGTGGCTTCTTTTGATCGTAAAATTAAGCAAGCTAAAAATACTCTGGAAGAAGTTAGGGAAAAAGAAGACAGTTGTCGAATTATTGAAACCGAATTAACTACACAGTGCGATCGCTTGTCGCAAGATAAAGCTAAAGCCGAAAAATACCAAAAGCTCCGGACTGAATATCTCGAAAAACAAAAGTGGGAAGCGGTTTTATCTTGGCGTACCCTGCAAAATCATCAAGAAAAGTTAGCAAACCAAATTCAAGCAGGCGATCGCACTTCTACTGAACTCACTGAACAACTCACTCACCTTAACACCCACATTACCCAAAAAAATCTTGAACTTGACCAACTCAACGCCCGTGTGAAAGCATTGGGAGAAGAAGAACTGTTAGCAGTACAAGCAATTCTGGCAAATCAAGAAGCGGAACGTAAACAACTTCAGCGTCAACAAACTGAACTCGAAACAGCATCCCAAGAAACAGCCAAGCGTTTAACTCAAACTCAGCAAGAAATTCAACAGCATCAGCAAACTATAGAACAATTGGTGCAACAACAAAATGTAGAGACGTTACATGTAACGTCTCTACAACAAGAACGCGACGCAGTTCAACAACAATTAGAAAATTCCCGCCAAGCAGCAGCAGAAATCGCATCAGCTTCCGAAGCGTGGGTACAACAACAAACTGCACTCAATCGCCAAATTGAAACTTTGCTGCAAACGGTCGAACCCCAACGCACCGAACAAGCGCAGCTAAGGGAACGAAACAATCAACTACAGCAGCAAATTCAAGAACAAACCCAGTTAATTCAAACAGTAGAACCAGAAATTGCTGATAAACAATCCCAAATTTCTGATGTAGAGACGTTACATGTAACGTCTCTACAACAAATCGAAACCTTAACGCCAAATCTCACCGCTACAGAACAAGAATTACAAATCCAACAGGAAACCCAAAAGCGCCTTTTACAAGAACAGCGCGAAAAACAACGCCAGTTGGATAAATTAGAAGCACAAGCGCAAGCACAGCAAGAAGTCCAAGGGACTGGTGCAAGTAAAGTCATTCTCCAATCAGGAATGTCTGGGATTTGTGGGCTGGTTGTGAAGTTAGGACGAGTGGAACCGCGTTTTCAACTAGCTTTGGAAATTTCTGCTGGGGCGCGGTTGGGACATATTGTGGTGGAAAATGATGCTGTCGCCGCAGCTGGCATTGAATTATTAAAGCAAAGACGGGCGGGGAGAGCAACCTTTTTACCGTTAAATAAAATTCAAGCACCCAGATTTACCCATGATGCAACGCTGCGTTTGGCTCAAGGTTTTATTGGTTATGCTGTGAATTTGGTAGAATGTGCGCCGCGTTATCGTGATGTGTTCGCTTACGTTTTCGGAAATACAGTCGTGTTTTCCACCTTAGAACACGCGCGGAAAAATTTGGGACTTTACCGCATTGTCACCCTCGAAGGCGAATTGTTAGAAACTAGCGGTGCGATGACTGGTGGTAGCGTTTTCCAACGTTCGGCGTTACGCTTTGGTAGTGGTGAAGCGGGCGATCATGTAGAGACTTTACATGTAACGTCTCTACGCAAGCGGTTGGAGGATATTGAAAGAATTTTGGAACGTTGTACTGAGGCGATCGCATCTCTTGCAACTCGCACCAAACAGCTTTCCCAAGAATTAACAGAAGCACGTCAAACTAGGCGCGAACAGCAATTACAGCTAGAACAGTTACAAAAAGAAATCAAAACCCTGACTTCGCAGTTAGAAACCACGCGATCGCAACTTAGCCAAAATACCGAAAAATTAACTTCTGCTCAATCACGCTTGGAAGTTCTGGATCGGGAATTACCAGACCAGGAGCAACAATTACAACAACTACGCCACGCACTCACAGAGTTGGAAGCCTCCCAAACTCCCCAGGAATGGCAGCAAATCCAAGCTGTGATTAAAGAACAAGAGCAACAATTGCAACAACGTGACCAGGTGTTACGGTCAGCCGAACAAAACCTCAAAGACTTAGAAAATCGGCAACAACGCTTACAGGAGAAAATTCAAGAATCAGAACAGCGTATTATTGAATACCAAAGACAAGAAACATCATGTAGAGACACGAAATTTCGCGTCTCCAATGAAATCACCACCACAGACGAACAAATCTCCCAAACCCGCCAGCGTTTGAGCGAAATGGAAGCGAATTTGGGAGAAGAAAAACAAAAGCGCGATCGCACCGAACAGGAATTACGTGGTGACACCCAGCGTCAACAACAATTAGAGTGGGAAATTCAAAAACTCCAAGAAACCCAGCAAACACGACGGGAAGAACTCGCCAATCTTCAAGCGCAACTGCAAACAGTGGTAGCTGACTTACCATCACCCTTACCAGAAGTACCAGATAAAGTTGATTTAGAAGAGTTGCAAAAAGAATTGCGATCGCTTGCCAAACGCCTGCAAGCAATGGAACCTGTTAATATGCTGGCGTTAGAACAATACGAACGTACACAAAAACGGTTAGAAGAACTCAGTCAAAAGTTGCAGACGTTAGAAGCAGAACGCACCGAATTATTGTTACGAATTGAAAACTTTACCACACTCCGCCAGCGTGCTTTTAAAGAAGCATTCGACGCCGTTAATGAAAACTTTAAATCCATTTTTGCCACTCTTTCTGAAGGTGACGGCTATTTACAACTCGACAATCCCGAAGATCCCTTTATCAGTGGCTTAAATTTAGTCGCACACCCCAAAGGTAAACCAGTACAGCGCCTTGCTTCCATGTCTGGGGGAGAAAAATCTCTCACCGCCTTAAGCTTTATTTTTGCCCTCCAAAGATATCGTCCCTCACCGTTTTATGCATTTGATGAAGTAGATATGTTTCTGGATGGAGCAAACGTGGAACGATTAGCTAAAATGATTAAACAACAGGCGCAACAAGCACAATTTATAGTTGTGAGTTTGCGTCGCCCGATGATAGAATCAGCCGAACGCACAATTGGCGTTACTCAAGCCAGAGGTGCTTTTACTCAAGTGTTGGGTATTAAGTTACAATCGTCTAATACATCGGCTTGAGTTTTTGTTAATAATAGTGTATAGATAAACCGGATTCGAGATCAGGGACTCGGTATAGAATGACCTCTGAACAAATAATTAGGCGTTCCGATATTTTAAATACCCAGGTGATTACCCGTGACAACGGTAAACGGCTAGGCATAGTCAGTCAAGTCTGGGTGGATGTAGATCAGCGAGAGGTTGTGGCTCTTGGCTTACGAGACAGCCTGATCTCCGTGTCTGGCATACCGCGCTATATGTACCTCAACAACATCAACCAAATCGGGGATGTAATTTTGGTTGATAACGAGGATGTCATCGAAGACATTGAGGTTGAGGCTTTCAGCAACCTGATAAGTTGGGAAGTAATTACAGAAACAGGTGAAGTCTTAGGAAAAGTCCGGGGCTTCAAGTTCAACGGCGAGACCGGGAAGATATATTCTATCACCATCGCCTCTTTAGGACTACCCCAAATTCCTGATTCCTTCCTCAGTACCTACGAACTATCCATCGAAGAAATTGTCAGCACAGGCCCCAACCGATTAATTGTCTTCGAGGGGGCTGAAGAACGGGTAACTCAGTTAACAGTAGGTGTTCTAGAGCGCCTTGGTATCGGTAGAGCGCCTTGGGAACGCGAAGACGTGGACGACTACAACTACGCGCCGCGTCAAGTCGCACCTGCGAACCAACTACCAAGTGGAGTCCCCATTGAACCAATTAAACCCAAAATTCGCACTCCCGAACCTGTAGCAGATAAGGAATGGGACGAAGACTATTACGAAGAGGAACGTCCACCTCAAAGACGGGTGATGGAAGCACGAGCCTACGAGTCCATCCGCTACGAAGAAGAAGAGGAAGAAGACAACTGGAGTGAAGCTACGGGTAAAGATAGGTACGAAGCCCAACCTTACGAACCACCCCAACCTTACACCAGTAAATCCTACGTCGAAGATTACGAAGATTACGACGACGACCTCAAGCGCGACGCTTGGGACGACGAACCCCCACAACCAGTGAACATTCCCAAGAAAGTCAAAGAGAAAATGCCAGAGTATGAAGAAGAAGGCGGCTATTAAATCAGTTAACAGTGATCAGTTATCAGTGATCAAGGGTTAATAATCTGCGAGTATAGATCCCCGGCTTTAGAAAAGTCGGGGATCTTTCAATGAGGGGTAATTTTGAAAGTTCGTAGTCAGCACTTTAGTGCTTATGGTGTAATGTATTTTTCTTCGAGTCTTAGTGTCTTATAGCACTTCTCACTCGATTGCAATACAGTCGGAACCCCACCCCGGCTTTGCTGACGCAAAACCTCCCCTCCCCGCTTGCCTGCGGTGTACACAGAAGTCTTATAAAGTTGCCTAGTAGCGTTTTGATCCCCCCTAACCCCCCTTAAAAAAGGGGGAACTAGAATCAAAGTCCCCCTTAAAAAGGGGGATTTAGGGGGATCAGAGGATTTATGTGTACACCGCAGCCCCGCAAGCGGGGAGGGGATTAAGGGGTGGGGTACGTATTGGACACAACCGAGAACTGCTATAGTAGTTAAAAAATTGACTTTTGAACCACCAAGGCACAAAGACACGAAGGTGAACTGATAACTGATAACTGATATAAAAATCTCTATCACCAGTAATACCACAGCTGGTATTGTGAAAGCGGCAAGACCAAAGCAAAAGTAAAAAGATGGAAATCGCTACAACCACAGTACCCCGTTGGTTTGTTCGCAGAGATATTGATGGTTTATTTGGGCTGGCGCTCGATAATTTTATTCAAATTTTATTGATTGTTAATTTATGTCAAACAGTGCTTGGCTTTCCTGCGTCGTTGGTTTATGGGCGCATTTTGCCAGGAATTGCTTTAAGTTTGATTGTTGGCAACCTCTATTATGCATGGTTAGCCAAGGAGCAGGGCAAACGTGAGCAACGGGACGATATTACTGCTTTGCCCTATGGAATTAACACCGTCAGCCTGTTTGCCTATATTTTTCTGGTGATGTTACCTGTAAGATTAGCGGCAATTTCTGGGGGTGCATCTAGCGAACAAGCTGCTGAATTGGCTTGGCAAGCAGGACTTGTGGCTTGCTTTGGTTCGGGTTTGATAGAATTTGCTGGGGCTTGGGTAGGAGAGCCACTGCGCCGTCTCGCTCCCCGTGCAGCACTGCTTTCCACTTTGGGCGGTATTGCGCTGACTTTTATTGCCATTGGTTTTCTATTTCGTACTTTTGCCAATCCTGTAGTCGGTTTAGTGCCTCTTGGTGTAATTCTGGTGACTTATTTTGGGCGGGTGCGATTTGACATACCCGGTGGCTTGTTAGCTGTTATTTTAGGAATTGCCCTTGCTTGGACAACAGGTTTGCTAAGTTGGGATCAGGCTAAGTTTGCCGCTACCCTACAACCAATTGGGTTTTATCTGCCTGGATTATGGCTAGGAAAATTTTGGAGCAGTCGTTCAGTCTTGGTGGAATATTTCAGCATTATTTTACCAATGGGATTATTTAATCTTGTTGGCAGTCTCCAGAATTTAGAAAGTGCGGAAGCTGCGGGTGATAATTATCCGGCTGCTCCTTGTCTGGCGGCAAATGGTATTGGTACATTAGTTGCTGCTATTTGTGGTTCCTGTTTTCCGACTACTATTTATATTGGTCATCCTGGTTGGAAAGCTTTGGGAGCAAGAGTTGGTTACTCTGTACTTAATGGCATAATTATGGGCTTGCTTTGCTTGACTGGAACTGTAGCGATGCTGGCTTACTTTGTGCCGATCGAAGCGGGGATGGCAATTGTGTTGTGGATTGGAATTGTGATTGTCGCTCAAAGCTTTACAGCCACGCCGTCGCACCATGCACCAGCAGTAGTTGTGGGACTATTACCGGGGATTGCTGGTTGGGGTGCTTTAATTGCCAAAAATGCGCTGCGAGCAGCAGGTTTGGGTACAGTAGAGAAACCTTTGACACCAGCTTTAATTGAGCAGTTTAAGTTGAGCGATACATATATTGATGGGGCTTTTGCTCTGGAACAGGGGTTTATTTTTTCTGCCATGATTTTAGCGGGCATAACAGTTTATATTATTGAGCGCAAGTTTCGCCAAGCTGCCTATTGGTCTTTGCTTGCTGCTGTTATCTCCTGGGTTGGATTAATGCACAGTTATCGTTGGACTGTCGCAGATACAGTTGTTAATTTAGGCGCTGGAACTGGTACACCTTGGGCTATTGGCTATATAATGCTGGCGATTCTCTTGTTCTATGTCGATTGGCAAGAAAGACGTAGGCTAAAAACTCCGTCAACGAGTGTTTGAACTTCGTTGACGTCTGTTCTCCGTTTCCTTGATCCTACGGTGTACACATAAGTCAAAATTTTTCATGTTGAAACTGTATCCCGCCTAGAACTAAAGTTCCAGGCTCATAGCGAAAGTCCACTCAAGTGGACTGGAACAAACTTTTTTTTG
This sequence comes from Pelatocladus maniniholoensis HA4357-MV3, assembly GCA_019359115.1. Classification (GTDB taxonomy): domain Bacteria; phylum Cyanobacteriota; class Cyanobacteriia; order Cyanobacteriales; family Nostocaceae; genus Pelatocladus; species Pelatocladus maniniholoensis. The sequence continues at coordinate 10 of JAHHHW010000112.1, read as the reverse complement.
AGTCCTCTGA
>JAHHHW010000111.1 GCA_019359115.1 Pelatocladus maniniholoensis HA4357-MV3 | reverse complement strand
ACTAGATATTAGTTCTGGTTCTGAGCAAGAGGAGGAAGATCCACAAGATTGAGTCTCTCTTGTTATTCGCGATTCAAGCTCGCGAATAACTTTCCTTTCTTTATTTTTGCAAAATTGGGATGCTCCCGGAAAATCAGACTTTTCTTGCCCGTCTTTCTGCCTTGGTCGTCCTCTTCTTCCACCGAGGTGATGAAATTCTGGATCAAGTCCAACACGCTATCTTTCTGCCACACTTGTTCCCAGAGATAGGCGGTGCTGAAACTCAATGCTGAAGGCGGGTTCCCTGCGCCACCACTACGCCCCTGATTGAACGGCAGAAAGCGGGTTTTACCGTTTTGCAGATGGGTGGTCATGTAGACCAAATCGGGGTCAACCGCAAAATGAGACAGGCAAACGCCAAAGGTAAACAGGGGTTCCCGCGCATCGCGGGTGGTGCGGTATTGCTTGATGGCGTGTTCTACCGATTGTCCCTTAAAGGGGTTTTTCAGTTCGGCGGTAAACAAGGGTACGCCATTGAGGAACAGCGCCAAGTCAAGACTTTTATCGGGGGTTCTTTCACTGTAACGAAGCTGGCGGATAATGCTGAAAAAATTTGCCTGATAGAGTTGCTGGGTTTCGGCGTTCAACCCTGTGACAGGGCGGAAATAGGCAAGCTGGAAGCGGCAGCCGTTGACTTTCAGCCCTTTGCGGAACACCTCCAGTGTGCCGCGTTTTTTGATCACCTCGGCAAGGCGTTTCAAAAGTTTGGGTTTTGCGTCTTCTCCATACTGGGTGACGAATTTCTGCCACTCCTGGGGTTGGGTTGCCTGGATAAAATTGAACACATCCTGGGGAATCAGGCACAGGGCGCGGTCATAGTCGCTGGGGTTGCGGGAGGTATAGCCGCTTTGTAGGAGGCTTTGTTCGATTGTGGTTTCAAAGTTTTTTTCGGAGGTGTCAACCATTTATGCTACCTCCTCCCGTATGTCGATTTTTCCGGTTACGGCGGCGGAAATCAGGGCGGTGCGGTATTCTTTTAGGTGGTCAATGCTGAGTTGGATTTTATCGGAGAGAAGGTCGATACGGATAATTGACCGCTCAACGAAATCGGCAATTGCTTTCTGCTCATTAATGCCCGGACATGGCAGTTTTACTTGCCGGAAATTGTTGTAGTTAAGGTCTTGCCCGTCTCGGATGAATGTTGCCGTTGCCTGAAGCCCCTGAATGTAGGCTCTTGACTTGAACAGGTAAGAGTAAAAGCCAATATGTGCTTTTTTCTCAGCAACCAGGGCGACGTATGATGATCGGATGCATCCGCGCGCTTTCACCCGCTCAATACCGCCTTCAAAACTCCGCATACTGATAACGAAGTTGCCAACCTCGACATGTTTTCGTTGATCAAGGTTTTTCACTGCATGTGTTACTTGGCGACCTTCCAAGCGTTCAAACTCAGCTAGCGGAATCACACCATATTTTTGAGTTGCCGAAAGATGCTCGTCGTCATCATGCGCCCGCTCTTTGCTTTCCAGGAAAAGCCGATTGCTTGGAACCATATCCCAATGCGCTGGAATCTCGCCCAACCACTCAATACCGGAATCTTTCATCGGTACATCAGGGTTAAGCCCTTTGGTGACAGCATGACTAATTAACGCCGTGCGTTTTTCCTGCAATAATTCAATAAACCGCTCTTTCTTGGCTATCAGCGCATCAATTTTGGCAGTTTCGCGATCGAGAAATAAGGCTATAGTTTTTTGTTCTATAAAAGTAGGTACAGCAACAGAAAGATTAATTATTTGTTCACCGTTTGCACGAGGCATTTTTGTACCGTAGGTAAATGAATTAACCAGGTCAATAAATCCATCAGCTAAAAACTGATAACAAAGAAATTTACCATCTATATTTTTTGCTGGTTCAAATGCTAATAGCTCAGTTGTGCAAACCCCACAAAAATCAGCCAAAATAACTTTGGCTAAGTAAGGGCGGAGTTTTCCAAAAAGAACGTTACCTTTTTCAAAAGTTGCAACTGTACTTTCTACACTTTCTACTGGAGCGTCTAAGAGAAGCCTTCCTGTTTTAGATTCAATATGTTCTAGCCCAATATAGGTTAAATCATCAGGTTTCTTAGTTACTTTCTTTGATGATATAGGGGCTATATATTTTATTCGTTTTAATTCCCAATTCTCAGGAACCTCCCCCAACCACTCAACCCCTGAATCTTTATACTTCGGATACCGCTTCCACGTCCGCACGGTTTGGGTAACATCCTGCATTTCCAAAGTAGCTTGGTTCATCCTGCCACCTCCCGCAACATCTCCAGAATCTCGGCTTCCACCTGTTTCATATCGGCTTCGATCGCTTCCAGCGTTCTTGGTGGCTGATACTGGTAAAAATAGCGGTTAAAGTTGATTTCATACCCTACCTTACCTATTCCCCCATCTTTCTCGTCGCGGATGCTAATGTTAATCCATGCATCGGACACATGGGGTTTGACTTCCCGCTCAAAATATGCTTGGATATCTTCCTGAAGCGGAACATTTTCAGTATCGCGTAACTCACTGTCTGGCTCAGGATCACCGTTTTTATCGCGGCAAATTTCCGCCGTTTCATCCCGCTCTGATAACGCGGTAAGGATGGCGGTATAGACAGGAGCCGCGATTTTTAGCTCCTTCGCTTTAATGGCTTTTTTCAGCACTTTCTCAAAATCGGCACGGTCTTTAAACACCGTATCCGGCAACGTTTGCAGCATCGTCAGGATCAGCTGTTGCTGGGCTTGCCCTGCCTGTTCCTCAATATCCTTGATGCTTTGGTCTTTCTTCTTGCTGACGGCAAGGTTAATAAAGGCTTTCTGTTCCTTCAGGCGTTCGATGCGTTCTGGGGATGCCTGAAAGTTTAGCCGTAACGGGCGCTCAATGGTGATTTTGCGATCGCCAAAATCGGTGCTATCAAAAATCCGGCTTACCTCGTTGGCTGTGAATGTCTGGAATAACTCGGTAATCTGGTCAATTTGTTCGGTGCTGATTTCGCGACGCTTATCACCCAGGCTTTTCCGCATCGCTATCCAGAAGCCAGAAGCGTTAATCAGTTGTACCTTCCCCTGACGCTCTGGTGCTTTATGGTTGGTGAGTACCCAAATATACGTAGCAATGCCCGTGTTATAAAAAAGCTGTTCCGGCAGAGCGATAATCGCTTCTAGCCAGTCATTTTCCAGAATCCACCGCCGAATCTCACTTTCGCCGCTCCCTGCATCACCCGTAAACAACGGCGAACCATTCATAACGATCGCCACACGGCTACCCCCTTTGGTTCCTTCATCCGGCAGAGCATGTGCTGTAAAAATAGCAACTGCCCATCACTGATACGCGGTGTACCCGCACTAAAACGACTACCCGTCTTGGCGGCTTCTGACTTGACGGCTATTTCGTCCCGCTTCCAGTCCTTGCCATAGGGCGGGTTAGCAAGCAGATAATCAAAGGTTTTATGGCTGTGTTTATCGTTAGAAAGGGTACTGCCAAACTGGATATTTTCTGCGTCCTTACCGTCGATGCTTTTCATGTAGAGGTCGGATTTGCAGACGGCAAAGGTTTCCGGGTTGACTTCCTGCCCAAACAGAAACACTGTAGCATTAGGGTTAAGGTCTAAAATCCGGTCTTTGGCAATGGTCAACATTCCGCCCGAACCACAGCAGGGATCGTACACGGTGCGGGTGATGTAATCCTGGCTGAGGGATGATTTATCCTGAGATAGCAGCAAACTCACCATCAGGTGAATTACTTCGCGAGGGGTGAAGTGTTCCCCCGGATTTTCGTCGAGGGCTTCGTTAAACTTGCGGATCAATTCTTCAAAAATATACCCCATTTCCAGGTTCGACACTTTATCGGGGTGCAGGTCGATCTTTTTGAATTTCTCCATCACCAGATACAACAGATTTGCTTCGTCAAGCTTGTTGATGGTGTTGGGGAAGTCGAATTTTTCCAGCACTTCGCGCATATTGGCGCTGAAGCTGTTGATGTAGAGTTTCAGGTTAGCCGCCAGATTTTTTGGGTCGTCCAGTAGCTTGCCAAAATCGTAGCGGGAACTGTTGTAAAACGCAAAACCCGCCTTTCGACACAGGACAGGATCGAGGTTATCGAGTTTATCCTTATACTGGGCGTGGGTTTCTAGCACCTGTTCCTTGGTGGGTTCCAGCACACAATCTAGGCGGCGCAGCACCGTGAAGGGTAAGATCACATCTTGGTATTTGCCCCGTTTAAACGTGTCACGGATCAAATCCGCCACACTCCAGATAAAGCTGACTTTTTCCCCAAAATTATTCATTCACGCAATTCCCTATTGTACATTGCCAGCACTGTTGTTTTTTGCTACCTTATCCCCCGTGTGATTACCTCTGGGAATTTTAGCATCTCTTATATTGCAGGGTATAATCCCTACTTGGCAATGGATTGCTTGACAATGTTAGGACTTACGCACCGAGTTTGTCCCTTGAGGCTGGTTGTAAGGCAATACTGCTCGGATAAGACAAATCGATTGACATTTAAACCCTGTAGAGACGTTGCAGTGCAACGTCTCTACATGCCCAAAATTATGACGAAAAATCCTATACCTTACAGTATTGGACATTCATCTGTTAACAGCGACACTAATTCTGTTAACGACGATATTTAATTAGTTATTCAACAAGATCAAATCGGGATGACTGGATTCGAACCAGCGGCCCCTTCGTCCCGAACGAAGTGCGCTACCAAGCTGCGCTACATCCCGGCACTATAATGCCAATATAGATAATAGACTATCACAAGCTTGCCTAAATGACAATTAAAGAAAAAAGGTAGGACATTCTTCACCCTACTCTACGAGAAGCCGCTTGCACGTCTACATCCTTCTCGGCAGAAGCTTGCTAACATTAACTTTGATAACTATATTTAAGTGGTAAAAGTGGATTGTGACTGTAAAACCAGACTGGTTGCGGGTGAAAGCGCCTCAGCGGGAGCGCGTCGGAAATGTTAAAGAGATTTTACGGGATTTAGCCCTGAATACGGTTTGTGAGGAAGCGTCCTGTCCGAATATTGGTGAGTGCTTTAATGCTGGAACGGCGACTTTTTTAATTATGGGGCCTGCTTGTACACGTGCTTGTCCTTACTGTGATATTGATTTTGAGAAAAAACCCAAACCTCTAGACCCCACAGAACCCGCACGACTAGCAGAAGCAGTGCGGCGGATGAAACTCAACCACGTGGTTATTACTTCTGTGAATCGAGATGACTTGCCGGATGGAGGCGCATCACACTTTGTCCGTTGTATTGAAGCAATTCGCGCGATTTCACCTCACACTACGATTGAAGTATTAATTCCTGATTTGTGCGGTAATTGGGAAGCACTAGAGTTAATTCTTCAAGGCAAACCGGAAGTCCTCAACCATAATACAGAAACAGTTCCGCGTTTATATCGCCGTGTCCGTCCCCAAGGTAATTACGATCGCACCCTAGAATTACTCAAGCGAGCTTCCTACAGAAGAGCTGAGTCGCAAAGCGACACGCTTGCGCGAACGCTAACGCGTCAAATTGCTCCTGCAATTTACACCAAATCCGGAATTATGGTCGGACTCGGTGAAACAGACGAAGAAATTCGCCAAGTCATGCAAGATTTACGCAGCGTTGATTGTGATATCTTGACAATCGGGCAATACCTCCAACCCAGTCAAAAACACTTGCAAGTAAATACATTTATTCATCCAGATCAATTTGCTGCTTGGCAAGCATTCGGTGAAGAAATAGGCTTTTTACAAGTAGTTTCATCACCCTTGACAAGAAGCTCTTATCATGCTGAACAAGTCAGAGAATTGATGGAAAGATATCCACGTGGGGAGTGTGGGAAGAAAAGGGAGAATAACCAATGACCAATGACAAATGACAAATGACCAATGACAAAATCAGTAGTAATTCTAGGTGCGGGTGCTTGGGGTAGTGCTTTGGCTGTTTTGGTTAAAGCCAATGACTACAAAGTACACGTTTGGTCGCGTCGTAGTTTGCAAACTTTGGAGAAACTCGTAAAGGATGTAGATATTATTGTTTCTGCTGTTTCCATGAAAGGTGTCAGAGATGTGATTTCTCAACTTCAGTCTTTACCCCTTTCTCCAAAGATAATTTTTGTCACAGCTACGAAAGGTTTAGACCTGCAAACTACTTGTACACCGTCGCAAATTTGGCAAGAAGCTTTCCCCAACAATCCTGTAGTTGTTCTTTCTGGACCAAATTTATCTCAGGAAATTCAACAGGAATTACCAGCTGCAACGGTAGTTGCTAGCAGTGTTATCGGTGCTGCTGAGGTTGTACAGTTGGTATTTTCTTCAAACCGTTTCCGAGTTTATACAAATGCTGATCCTTTGGGAGTAGAACTAGGAGGAACACTAAAAAACGTCATGGCGATCGCTGCTGGTGTATGTGACGGTTTGGAATTGGGAACTAATGCTAAAGCTGCTTTACTCACCCGTGGTTTAACAGAAATGGTTCGCATCGGTGTTCACTGGGGTGCAAAACAGGAAACATTTTATGGATTATCTGGTTTAGGTGACTTACTGGCAACTGGTAACAGTCCTTTGAGTCGTAATTACCAAGTTGGTTATCAACTAGCTTGTGGTAAAACTCTTACAGAAATTCTTACCCACTTACAAGGGACTGCTGAAGGGATTAATACCACCAAAGTTTTGCTGGTGCGATCGCACCAGCAAAATATTTCCATACCTATTACCGAACAAGTGTATCGCTTACTCCAAGCCGACGTGACTCCCCGACAGGCGCTTGAAGAACTTATGTTACGCGATATCAAGCCGGAATATCACGATTGATTTGTTGGTGGTTGGTAGTTGGTGATTGCTTGGAATCCCAACTACCAACCACCAAATATGAATTACCAAAATTCCCTGACGAAAAAATATCAAATCTTCAGGAAAGTATCTGCATAGCTATGTAGATATGACTATGCCTGTAAAAAAATAAGTTTTTCACTGATAGATGTTTATACCTCGTTATAAAAGTCACCGTCAAGCTCGACTACAGTTGAAATTGTAACTAGAAGATTGGTGATTTATAGTCTGGCTTTGCCTTTGGATAGCTATTGGTTCATAGGCAAAGCCAGCCGAACAGCTGAATTACGGAGATGTAAGAATAAAAACCAGTATGGTTTTTTGGAAAAAAACCCAAATATTACTCAAAACCGTGTTAGTTCTTCGTAAATCACGGGAACAATAGCAACAGTTGATTAGATTTAGCTGACCGCAATCTATTGTTACCTGGAGCCATTGAGACGATCCTTATGCCAGCAACATCCTTTTACGCAGATGCAACCTACGAAACCCAACAACCTCCTCAGATGTTTGATCCAGATCTAACTATTGATGAAACTGAATTAGAGGTAGACGACCTCGAAGAGTTGGAGATGGCTTCTCAAGATTCCGCCAGTTCTGCTGTTAGTCCTAACCGTCGCAGTACAGACTTAGTACGTCTGTATCTTCAAGAAATTGGTAGAGTGAGACTTTTAGGGCGGGATGAAGAGGTTGCAGAAGCTCAGAAAGTGCAGCGCTACTTGCGGATGCGGATAGTTTTGTCTAATGCTGCCAAGCAAGGAGATGAAATACTTGTACCTTATCTTCGGATAATCGAAGTTCAAGAGCGTTTAGCATCGGAATTAGGACATCGTCCTTCTATAGAAAGGTGGGCGCGCGCTGCTGGTGTAGATGTTTTTGATCTCAAACAAATTTTAGGACAGGGGAAACGGCGCTGGGCTGAAATTGCCAAGTTGAATGTAGAAGAATTAGAGAAAATCCAAAGTGATGGACTCCAATCTAAAGAACACATGATCAAGGCCAACCTCCGCCTAGTTGTATCTGTTGCTAAAAAGTATCAAAATCGTGGTCTGGAATTGTTAGATTTAGTCCAAGAAGGAACTTTGGGTTTAGAGCGAGCTGTTGAAAAATTTGACCCAACCAAAGGTTATCGTTTCAGCACCTACGCCTATTGGTGGATTCGTCAGGGGATCACACGGGCGATCGCTACTTCTAGTCGAACAATTCGCCTCCCAGTTCACATCACAGAAAAGCTGAACAAAATCAAAAAAGCTCAACGTAAAATTGCTCAAGAAAAAGGTCGTACCCCAACTCTAGAAGACTTAGCCCAAGAGTTAGAAATGACACCAGCCCAAGTCCGGGAAGTGTTGTTAAGAGTTCCGCGCTCCGTCTCTCTAGAAACGAAAGTCGGTAAAGATAAAGACACAGAATTGGGTGAATTACTAGAAACCGACAGCGTGACGCCAGAGGATATGTTAATGCGAGAATCTTTACAAAGAGACTTGCACAATCTCTTGGCAGATTTAACCACCCGCGAACGAGACGTAATTTTAATGCGTTTTGGGCTAGCAGACGGTCATCCTTACTCGCTAGCAGAAATTGGACGTGCTCTTGAGTTATCACGGGAACGAGTACGCCAAATTGAATCCAAAGCACTACAAAAGCTGCGTCAACCCAAGCGACGTAACCTTATTCGCGACTATATGGAGTCTCTTAGTTAGTTATTGGGGAACAGGGAACAGGGAACAGGGAACAGGAAAGATAGATTCCCCCTTGTCTCCAATCCCCGATCCCCGATCCCCATTCCCATAGACTCTTACTAAGTTATGGCAAATCATTTGCAGTAATAGAACCGCAGCTAAAAAGTTTATTTCGTCAAGATATTTTCAAGACGGGGATTATAACAGAGTGTGTTACCTATTAATTTCTCATTGTTAGCTACATCACATTTAGTAAATGTTCTCAATAAGACATCATTGTTGCAAATTGCCCTCAAGTTTTGCTATATTCTCAGCTGAAAGGGTTTGTTGAGAAAAACTAGTATGACGGTCTATACAGCTTCTTCACTCAAGGCAGAACTAAATGATCGAGGCTGGCGTTTAACACCCCAGCGAGAAACAATTCTACACATTTTTCAGGATCTTCCGCAAGGTGAACATCTTAGTGCCGAGGATTTGTATCACAGGCTAGAAACCGATGGCGAAGGAATCAGCCTGTCAACAATTTACCGGACGCTCAAGTTGATGGCACGAATGGGGATTTTACGGGAATTGGAGTTAGGGGAGGGTCATAAACATTATGAATTGAATCAACCCTATCCTCACCATCACCATCACCTTATATGTGTCAGATGCAACACAACTATAGAGTTCAAAAATGACTCTATTTTAAAAATAGGTGCGAAAACTGCTCAAAGAGAAGGTTATCAACTGCTTGATTGCCAGTTAACAATCCATGCTATTTGTCCTAAGTGTCAACGAGCATTAATGCCTCTGTAACACTTGAGTAGGTTATTGGGTAAGGTGCTGACATCACAAACGAGAAATTATTTGAACAGTTTTCGACTGACTGTGAGTGGGGATAGGCAGGCTGTAAGTATTAATACTGACAACTGAGCGGAGCTAGTAAGTTCCGCTTCTCACGTCACTGAGACTAATGCCATAAAATTCTTGAGCTTGTTTGATAGCTCGTTTTGTTTCATCCCCCATCACACCATTAAGAGGCCCCTTGTAGAAACCACGCTCTTGAAGTCGTCTTTGTATTTCCAAAACGTTAAATTCGCTCTTGGATTTAGAAGTAGGGTTTAGCACACTGTACAACTTGGCTCGAGTCGTTGGCCCTGCAATTCCGCTTGCTTTGAGGTAATTATCAGCCTGGAAGCGCCGTACAGCATCAGCCGTGTAAGGGCCATAGTAGCCATTTGGATCTCCCTGTAAATATCCAGCTTTAATTAGTTGTGCTTGTAGAACTCTGACAACTTCACCGCGATCGCCTTGGGTAAGATTATCTCTATTTTTGGCTATTTTGGGTGTTTCCTCTCCATAACCAACACCAACTGGCGGCAATTTCCGCGTTGTTGCTGATCCTACGACCCCATCAACTTTTAAGTTATAAGCTTTTTGGAACCGCTTCACAGATTCTTCGGTAATTGGGCCAAATATACCCGTAGACTTCCCGTAATAATAACCTGCTACTCGTAACCGCTCTTGCAAGATTTTGACTGCTTTTCCTTCGTCACCTTTCTGTAATAGATTGGGATTACGGCGCTTGTTGGTTGTAGTGAGATTCACAGTACTGACTTGTTGAGTTTGGTAACTCACAGTACTGATTTTGGGAGTCAGATAATTCAAACTCCGGAGTTTTGAGATTTCGCTACTATTTGTAGTAGCTTTTTTAGTAGCTTTTGGCCATTTTTGTAATGTTTGTAAGGTTGTTGGCCCCGCAACACCGTTAACTTGAATACCAGCAGCTTTTTGAAAACGCCGAACGGCAGCCTCTGTATCAAAGTCGTATACTTGTGTAATGGGCGCTTGATAAAGACCTATATTTGTTAACTTTTGTTGCAAGGAACGAACAGAAGGCCCTTGATCACCTCTTTCCAATGCCAAGGCACTGCCAACACTACTGAGAACAGACAAGGTGAGAACAAGGGGTAGCATATGCTTCCAAGCCTTGCCAGAAAGACGTTTCCAATCTGGTAGTGCTGCGTTCTCCAACCAAGAACTTAAGGAAATTAGCTCATCAGTTGGTGATTCCTCGTAGGCAAAAGCTACGTGCAAATACGCAAGATTGTCCATAGATTTCCCTACACTACTTTTTACTTCAAATTAATTTTTGTTCTATAACAGCTTCTGCTTGATGAATTAAGTTTCTCAAATTTTCGAGTATCTGTAAATTTGCATCCTGCCAAAAACCACGTTTGTGTGCTTCCAAAAGTCTCTCAGCCATATCACGCAAGGCATACGGGTTTTTACTCTGGATAAATTCACTGACAGTAGGATCGAATAGGTACGCCTGGGCAATTCCCTCATACATATGATCTTCTACGCATTGGGCTGTAGCATCATAGGCAAATAAATAATCTACAGTCGCTGCCATTTCAAATGCACCTTTATAACCGTGGCGCATGACTCCTGCGATCCATTTCGGATTAACTACACGAGAACGATATACTCTAGCAATCTCTTCTTTGAGAGTGCGGATTCGTGGTTTGGCAGCAATCGAATTATCTCCGAAATAGGTTTGGGGATTTGTCCCTTGCATAGAACGTACTGCTGTGGTTAAACCTCCTTGAAATTGGTAATAATCATCAGAATCAAGTATGTCGTGTTCACGATTGTCTTGATTATGTAAGACAATCTGCATTTGTGATAGACGTTGCTCAAAAGCTTCGGGTGCCGAAATGCCACCTAAACTCCCTAATCCTTCTTGAGATTGGGGTGAACTAGTATAGGCGTAGCAACTCCAATTAATGTACGCACGCGCTAAATCTTGATCATTTGTCCAATTTTGTGATTCTATTAAACCTTGCAATCCAGCACCATAAGCACCTGGTTTAGAACCAAAAACCCGGTAACGCGATCGCACCTGCGCTTCTTCTAAACTCAAGCCTGCTTGCATCCAACAATCTGTTTCTTGGCGAACTTGTGCTGCGAGGGGGTTTAATGATGGAGGTTCATCCAACATTGCGATTGCTGATACTGCTTGGTCGAATAAATCGATCAGATTGGGAAAAGCATCCCGGAAAAATCCAGAAATTCTTAATGTTACATCCACACGTGGACGCCCTAACACTGACAACGGCAAAATTTCAAAATCTACAACCCGCCTTGCTGCACCATCCCAAACAGGTTGTACACCCAACAAAGCCAAAGCTTCAGCAATATCATCACCGCCAGTCCGCATCGTCGCTGTTCCCCACAGAGATAAACCTAGTGTTTTAGGATACTCCCCATGCTCTTGGGTATAGCATTCTATTAAAGTCTCGGCTGCCTTCCTACCTATATCCCAGGCTATTTCTGTAGGTAAAGCCCGAATATCAAAAGTGTAAAAATTATTTCCTGTTGGCAAAACCTCCGGACGCCCCCGCGTAGGCGCACCAGCAGGGCCGCTAGGAACATATCTACCATCAAGTCCCCGTAACAAGTGAGTAATTTCTTGGTGAGTTTTTTGTAAAGCAGGAAAAAGACGGGAGTGTATCCAGGTGAGGGCGCTGAAGTGGGGAATGGGGGGAGTAGGGGGAGTGGGGGAAGAGATTAAGTTTTCTACGAGAGTAGCGGCGTAGGTTTCTAGAACTTCGACAGCATCGCCAACAGTGCGACAGGAATGCTGAAATTTTTCTTGGAGAATTTGATGGCTTTGAGGTGATAGTTGAGTAGCGAAATCTGCTGTCAACGGATCGAAATCTAAGCCTAAATCTTCAGCTATGGCGCGAGTAAAGCCATTGTGATGACGATTAGGATGACGAGCGATCGCTATAATTAAATCTCGTAGTTGTCTTCCAGTTGGACACTGCCCAAAAATGTGTAAACCATCGCGAATTTGGGCTTCTTTTAATTCACACAGATAACCATCGATTTTGCCAATTAGTAATTGTTCTTTGTTATTAACCAATTTCAAATCAAGGTGAAGATTTTCTTTGAGAATTAATTCTTGAATGCGATCGCAAACTAGGCTTAAACGTCCTGGATCTAAACTCTCCGCCTCATAATACTCATCAATTAAATTTTCCAGTTGCTGCAAACCACCATATAATTCTGCACGAGTCAAAGGCGGCGTCAAGTGATCCACAATCACCGCTTGGGCGCGACGTTTCGCCTGGGAACCTTCACCAGGATCATTGACAATAAACGGATATAAATGAGGAAGCGCCCCCAAAGCCACCTCTGGGTAACAACTATTGGATAAAGCCAGACTCTTACCCGGTAGCCATTCCAAATTTCCATGTTTACCCACATGCACCACAGCATCCGCGCCAAAACATTCTCTCACCCAGTAATAAAAAGCCAAATAAGCATGAGTTGGTTCCAAATCTGGCGCGTGATAATTCAAACTAGGGTCAAGATCATAGCCCCGCGCTGGCTGAATACCTATGAAAATATTACCAAGTTGAATACCGGGGATTGGGAATTGGGGAGTGTGGGGAGTGTGGGGAGAAAAATTACTTCCTTGTCCCGCTTGTCCCGCTTGTCCCTCTTGTCTCTCTTGTCCCCCTTGTCTCCCTTGTCCCCCTTGTCCCCTCACTCCCCATCTATCGCCGATACCCTGCTGCACTTTTTGTGGCAAGGTAGCAAAATACTCTTGATACTCCTGTTCGGAAACACTTTGCTGGACGGGACGCAACTCTCTACCTTCTGGATCATTCGTTACCCCAGCAGTCAGAAGTTGGATTAATTGATCACCAGTAGCAGGAATATTCTCTACATCGTATCCTGCCAACTGTAAAGCTTGCAGAATTTCCACACCACTAGCAGGTGTATCTAATCCTACACCATTGGCAATGCGACCATCACGGGCGGGGTAATTAGCCAAAATCAGAGCAATACGCCTTTGTTGGGGCAATTTAGAACGCAGACGCACCCATTTTGCTGCTAAGTCAGCGACAAAATCAATGCGATCGCTCACTGGTTCATATACCATCACATCAGTTTCTAGCTGAGGATGGCGAGTTTGCACTGTTTTAAAAGATACAGCCCGACTAATAATGCGGCCATCTACTTCTGGTAATGCTACATTCATGGCGACATCACGGGGGGAAAGTCCTTGATACTGCGATCGCCACTGTTCTACACCACCACCGCTTAAAATTACTTGTAATACAGGCACATCCAATTTTTGCCACAGTTCTAGTTGGGGTGCTTCTGTTTCCAACCGCGCCAAAGAAAAACTTGTAGTATTTAGTAGTACAGATATTGGCTGTGAATCTTTGGGTTGAAAAATTTCGCTTAACTCTTCTTGTACATCGAGTTCACGCAGCGAAGAAACAAAAACTGGTATAGGTTCTAAATTCCGTTTTGCCAAAGCTTCGCACAAAGCATCAATGACTTTAGTATTTCCAGCCAGATAATGGGCGCGGTAGAAGAGGATGCCGATTTTGGGGATTGGGGGTAAGGGAGTGTGGGGAGTGTGGGAAGACAAGGGAGAATAATTCAACAAGTCTCTTACCCATACCCGTACTCTGTGAGAAGCCGCTTGCGCGTCTACGCGAAGCGTCTCCTCTGGAGAATCCCCAATCCCCAATTCCCGATCCCCTTCATACAACCCAACACGTGGCACAATCTGGGGTGGTGGTGGGTTAAAGGAAGTGGAAAGGCAATGATCAGCAATATATTTTAGGGCGTTAGCAATATTTTCTATACCACCTTCATTGAAATAGCGCCAGATTTGATTGACATTCCCCAAAGGCAGGGTAGAGTGAGACATAAGATCAGGATCAAGAGCATCATCGCCTGGCATTACAATTAGGGTTATACCATTGCTTTGTGCTATTTCCTGGACTACTTCTAAGCCGTAAGCCCAATAGGAACGTCCCCCTAGTAAGCGCAGAATAATTACCTGGGCTGGTTGCAAAACTTGCTCGGCATAAGTGTCAATGCTAATTTGATGCTGCAAGTTCAATAGGTTAGCAACTCTAAATTCAGGAAATTTTGTAGGTAACTTGGGGATTGCAGCTGCCAAAGTTTGAATGTCGGTGTCAGCGGCCGTCAGCAATACAAGTGGGGCTGGGGTTTGTTCTAAGAAGCTTACACCTTCTGATTGGGGGTTCCAACCTCCGGGAGTGGCATTAATTCGATGCATATTCCTGTCTGAGGATCTTAAACTGTTTATTAGAACGCGATCAAAAAATAATTAAACAACTGCATCTAGCTTCATTTTCACGAATTTTGGAACATGCTGATTTCCCCTGATTTGAGCTTTTCTCGCACCTTGCCTTTAGATATATTTAATCAGCTTGGCGAATTGTTAGAGCAAATGGCTCAAGCAGTAGAAGGTGAGTTTGTGGTTCTAACAGAAGCTGTGCTGAAGCGGATTACTATACCTGAAGAATGGCAGACGCAAAGATTTACAGTTGTCATTTCTAAGGGTTTTAGTGCTTTGATGGTGGGTTTTCCAGAGCAAAAAGGAGATTTTGGGGAACAGTTGGATGTCAAGTTTACATTTAGTTGTGAAGCGATCGCCTCTTTCCTGACAAGCATCAGAGATTTATTTGTACATAATTCTCCGCAACATCAAAAAATTGATTCTGTTTGTCAACTGCTTGCTCCTAATGATGTCAAACTCCAAAGTCAGTTTACGCTATTATTGTTAGATTTTTTCCTGCCACAGCTAAATCAGGAAGTAACACAATCACAAGCCTCAACAACTCCTGTTGCTTCTGTTTGTCAGCCAGTGGAAGATGCTCTTAACAAACAACTTGCTCAAGAGCGCCTGTTGAATCAGATTACTACTCGGACTCGCCAAAGTCTAGACTTGTCGGTAATTATGGTGACAGCAATTGAGCAAGTGCGAAAGTTTTTAGAATTAGATCGTCTAGTAATTTGCAAGCTAGTTTATCCACAAGTCGCACAGCTTTACAACGATCTTGAGAATGTAAATAATAATAATTTGCCTTCTGGGCTATTTTCTCCAGAAAATTCCTTAACCTATGTCCGCCAGTCAAAGCCTACACAAGTAAATTATCCATCATTGAATGGTAGAAATTTTGGTTTCGGAATTCCAAATTTTAGTGAGGAAAAAAATCACGCTTCAGATTTTTCATCTTCACTAAATTTAGGGCAATCTGCGAGTTGCGTCATTTATGAATCCCGGATTGACGAGACTATTCCTTCTGTATTGAACTATAGAGAAGAATACTGCTTTGTACCTAACTCTCCATGGTGGGAAAAGTATCGCCAGGGATTTACTGTCGCTGTCGATGATATCGAAAAAACTTATGCTTTAGAAGAGTGTTTATTAAATTTTTTAAGAAATATCAAAGTCCGCTCAAAGTTCATCGCTCCAATTGTATTTGAAGATCAACTTTGGGGGCTATTAATTGCTCATCAGTGCAATACACCACACAATTGGAATGAAAATGAAAAAAGTCTTTTAACTTCTGTTGCTGAACAATTAGCGATCGCAATTCATCAAGCTGAGTTAATGCGATCGCTTACTCAAGAAAAACAAACTCTAGAACAAAGAGTAGTTGAACGTACTGTAGCACTACATGACGCTTTAGTTGCTGCGGAGGCTGCTAGTCGCCTCCGCAGTGAATTTCTTGCTACCATTAGCCATGAATTACTGACTCCTTTGACCTACGTAATTGGTATGTCAGCAACTTTACTACGTTGGTCTTTTGGAGATTTAAATCAACGCCAACGGGAATATCTGCAAACTATCCACGATAGCGGTGAACATCTATTAGAAATGATTAATGACATTCTGGATTTATCCCAGATTGAAGCAGGTAAAGCTGTTTTAAATATTACAGAATTTTCTTTGGTCAAGGTATCAGAAAATATAGTTGCATCGTTATTGGAAAAAGCTACCAGCCAGCAAGTTAGCTTGAGACTAGAGTTACTTGTCGATCAAAAAGGCGATAATTTTACTGCTGATGTCAGAAGAGTAGAACAAATCTTATGGAATCTTTTAAGTAATGCGATCAAATTTACGCCTGAAGGTGGAAATGTAACTTTACGCCTGTGGATGGAATATGACACGGCTGTATTTCAAGTGGAAGATACTGGTATCGGTATTCCTCAAGAACAGTTACCACTGCTGTTTGAAAAATTTCATCAACTAGATACCCCCTACCGTCGCCGTTACGAAGGTACGGGACTCGGTTTGGCATTAACCAAACAACTTGTAGAACTACATCGGGGTCGAATTGAAGTAGAATCTAGCGTCGGTGTTGGTTCAATTTTTACAGTTTGGATACCAGTTCAACCAGAGTCGGTCATGAGATTTTAGATTTTAGATTACTCTTTCTTGAAGCCGCGATCGTATCTATGGATTTTGGATAGGGAGCATCCCAAATGTTTAAAATCTGCTTTTGGTGCAGACATGCTTGGAATCTGTTTCGTTACACTCCTAAGACTAACCATTTTTTTCCCTTGCCCTCATATCCAGCAAGTTTGCCTTGTTGAATATCAACAAGGGGGATTGATTATTTAGTCAAAGCCTATACGAAAGAATTATAAATCTATAAACTACAAATTAAAGCTCAACGGGAGCCTTGGATACAGAAAACTCGTTGGCTAATGCAGTAGGCACTAAAGTCCAACCTGCTTTTAAAAGTTTCTGATAAGTTGCCCAACCTCTAGAACCGCCAGGGATTTTATAATCTGGTACTACATATTGAGGGAAAGCTGTGTAAGGACGCCATGGTTGATGAGGTGCAGTTTGCAAATGCAAAATTTTAATCTCATTCTCACCAGAGGTAGATAGCCAGCACATTCTTTGCTGCATAGTAAACTCCTTTGTATTTTTATCTTTAGATGCATAATGACAGACTTTTGTCAAGCCTAACATCAACCCATTGGGGTAGTTTTTTGGCTAGTTTTCCAGATGCGTATACTCATACAATTCTTTCTTGAGTCTGAGTAGAAATTACGCACCTTCATGAATATCAGATAGCAATAAACAACACTTGTGTTCCACTAATGTTAAGTGCTGTAAAACAAAACTGGTGTATCGACAAATACGGTTTTTTGTTTCTCAAAGTTTTTTAAGTGAACTCACGTAGCTGTACTATTATTTTTTAACCAGATTCACCAATTTTATTTACAGTAATTGGGAATCTGTGCTTTTGCGTCTAAATGATTTAACATGAACTGCTAACGCCACAATATCTGGTTAGCGTTCTAGTTTTTTCAAAGCAACAATAATATTCAAATTAACACTAAATATAGGAATCTGGTTTGATTTATGAATTTATGAGTAAACAGAGAAAATAAGGAACGGGGTACGGGGTACGGGGTACGGGGAATAGAAAGTGTACTGAGTAGGGAAAGGAAACTATTAACAGGGAACATTAACTGTACTGAAGAACCGAATTTATATTAGCGACGGTTCTGTGCGTTAGCCTAAATGACTTATTCAAAGGCAGAGACATAAAACTTGTCACCAACAATATCACGAATTTCCGCTACTAACTGATAGTAAGTAGAATCTGACAAAGCTGGTTTTGCATCTTGTATATGAATTGTTTCATCCAAATCAATCCATGACTTACAACCACCATACTCAGGTAGATAAGGGATTTCTCGAACTTGCGATAGATTGTATGTCCGCAATAGCAAAATAAATAATGGCTGACGCGCTTTCCACTTCAGGCGATCGCTAATAAAATGCTCGTTCCAAATATGAAAGGGAAGCAAAGCATTGACTATTGATTCATCGCAAACTGGAAAAATATCGGTAATTTTTGCCCAGCTACCGATGCGTATTGTCTCTGGATGCCAACCAGGTGTTACGGGATAAACAAGGTTAGCATACTCAGGCTTCAGTAGAAAAGGTTGTTGATGTTCGTAAGTTGGGTAAAGCAAAATCTCGTCATGGACTACTTGAAAGCGTCCATTACGTTCGTGAATACCGCCTTTGCGAAGCAGCATGATTGTTTTCCCTGCTTCTAAAGCATTGACGGTAATTGCCCATTCTTTGAGTGCGTGAAAAGTTGTAGTCACCATAAACATCTACTTTAACTCTGATTTTATTTGACGCCAAGATCAATACACTATCTCACTCTCTGTGGAAATGAATTTTAGAAATATTTATATGAATGAACAAAAGACATAGCTGCGACTTGCACATTCCCATTCTTCCCATACTCAGCTACTTTACCTTGAATCGGAGGATACAAGTTTTTATTTATTAGATATATGCAACATTAAATCTGTTTTTTTGATCACAGCATAATGTAATCTGACACTAACCTTGAGGCAGACGATAAACCAATAAATACAGATAAATATTAATAATAAACTTCCACATCTAGTAAATACTTCTGGCTGACATAATTACTTCCATATCAGGGAATTCCAAATAAGAAATATTGGCGTTGCAGGGAAGATATAAGGGAGACAAAAAAAGAAATTGTATTAGATGCATGAATTGAATATTTTTTTGGATTTCCCCAAATATTGTAATGATTTGTTCAAAAATCCGCAAACTTATTTGCAACTAATATCTTTTAGCTGGAACAAAAAAATGAGCGTAAACAACAATAAAAGTTTGTGTTCAAAGCTTGCTAGTGTTGTTGTGATTGCTAGTACCAGTGTTGTGCTAAATATTTTCACAGAAGTTCCATCTCTTAGCACACCATACTCTCATAGTGAAGCAAAAACTTCAGCAAATTCTATAGAGCAGCCTATTAACTTAAAGATTGTTATTAGCCGACGCCAAGTAATCCTCTATCGAGGTAAAATTCAAATCAAGTCTTATCCTATTGCAGTTGGTCGTCCAGGTTGGGAAACTCCAATTGGTCATTTTCAAGTACTCAAGATGACAAAAAATCCAGCTTGGATGCATCCTTTTACAGGCGAATCTATCCCAGGAGGAAGTCCAAAAAATCCTCTTGGTCGTTACTGGATTGGATTTTGGACAAATGGTACAAATTGGATTGGTTTTCATGGGACTCCTGATGCTGAATCAGTTGGGAAAGCAGCTTCTCATGGTTGTATTCGTATGTATAACAAGGATGTTCAAGAATTATTTGATCAGGTAAGTATAGGAACACCAATAACTGTAGTGCCATAGGTTGAACAGGCAGAAAAATAAATATATTTTGAGACAAAAACATGATTATTGCTGATTTAAAATTTGACGAATTAGTAGAATTAACCAACGCTATAATGGGTGGTTCATCATTTTATAGTTACACTAGTTTCAATCCAAATGATACGTCTGGATTAGAAAAAGCTGATGAAAAACTACTGGAGATATCACCTTCTATAAAAACTTTACAAGACTCTATCATGGAAAACATTTAACAACTAGTTTTGCAGGAGAAATAAGAGTTATCATAGTTTCTGATAAAGATGGTGTATCCAATTCTATAAGTCACATTTTTAATTTAGGCATCATCTGTAACAAGTATTAGAAAATTATTTGATTTTTAGTAATTGGGATTTAAATCATCTAATCTTTTTGCTAATCCCTTGTTTTATAAAAAACAAGGGATTAATTTTTAATTACTTTCAATTACATATTTAATAGCTTCAGTAGAATATTTATTACAACAAAATTAAATATAGGCATAACAAAGCTTTGCTATGCCTATACTCAATCGCCTATCCGATTACAAAAAAATTGTGTCACTTTTAGGTACTGATTAAATTACTTACATTACCGACAATATACTTCCAAAATACTCTGCACCACCCTTAGTATTGTTTGATGTACTAGTTATAACTTTGCTATTTTCAGTTTTCTTTGCTGAAATTTTATGCTTGATTCCGAATTTATCTGTTGTCTCCTTTTCCAAAGAATATTCTCCTGGATGCTTATCAAACTCAGCTAAATCGTCTCCAAAAATATTTGAAATGCCTTTAAAAAGCTGATTTGGAAATAAACCACCCTGAACTTTCAGATCATTATAAACCTCAATTTCACAAAAACTTAGGTCATCAATTTTTAATCCACTCATAATTTCATCCTTGTTTGCAAGATAATGTACTTCACTGAAAATATCACGAGTTCCCCAACCAGTGGACTTGATGTCCCATGTCAAAAGAGCGGGGTTGCTGACTCCACACCTACTGATAACTTGCACTATTCTCAGCAAGAACCAAAGACTATTATTCTCTTTACCAGGTTGAACCTGGTAACAAGGGTTTGGAGATTTCGCATCCTAATACTACATAAGTGTGCTAGTAATCAGTCCTTGTAACTATTATAGTGTTTGTAATACTTATATTTGCCTTTATCTCTGTATTTGCCTTTTTTGTGGTAACCACCAATAATTTGATTAGATTCAACAGATTCGATGTGCTGTAGGTCAGAAATAATCATGAGTTTCTCCTGGGAATTAATTAATGGTAATTGCTGTGATTTCAAGGATGTCTGAAAAGTACTGGGTTGCGATTTATCATCACTAATGGTGATTAATGGAAGTTTGACTAATCAGACATCCTGTGAATAACCAATTTATTTTTTATTGGTTACATTTTTCATGACTTAATAGCCCCAACCATCGCTATTGGCCGCAGCAATAGCAACAGCAACAGCAGTAGCATTGTCACCACCATATCCGTCATACTTCTTGCCATATCCGCCATAGTAGCGATGACCACAACCACCAACGACTTGATTAGATTCAACAGATTCGATGTGATTCAGATCAGAAATAATCATGAGTTTCTCCTGGGAATTAATTAATGGTAATTGCTGTGATTTCAAGGATATCTGAAAAGTACTGGATTGCGATTTATCATCACCAATGGTGATTAATGAAAGTTTGACTAATCAGACATCCTCTGAGTAACCAACTTATTTTTTATTGGTTACATTATTCAAAACTTAGTAGCCCCAACCATCGCTATTGGCCGCAGCAATAGCAACAGCAACAGCAGTAGCATTGTCACCACCATATCCGTCATACTTCTTGCCATATCCGCCATAGTAGCGATGACCACAACCACCAACGACTTGATTAGATTCAACAGATTCGATGTGATTCAGATCAGAAATAATCATGAGTTTCTCCTGGGAATTAATTAATGGTAATTGCTGTGATTTCAAGGATATCTGAAAAGTACTGATCTACGATTTAGCATCACCGATAGTGATTAATTAAACTTTGAATAATCAGATATCCTACGAGTAACCAACTTATTTTTTATTGGTTACATTATTCAAAATTTAGTAGCCCCAACCACCACTTTTAGCCGCAGCAATAGCAACAGCAACAGCAGTAGCGCTGTCGTCGTCACACTTGTCATACTTCTTGTAACAACAGCAGCCCCCACCAATTACTTGACTAGATTCAACAGATTCAATTTGATTCAGATCAGAAATAATCATAGATTTCACCTGAGAATTGATTAATTCTTTCTTGCTTTTAGTTTAGCAACCAATCTAATTTGTATTGCTAACTATTTTTAATTTATCTCATCGCCATAAAAATACAAGAGTTATTTGAATATTTTTTTATTTAAAAAACTAATATATGATCTACAGGCTTGCCATATCAATATATTATTTCTATGCAAAGAAACAAGCATTGTTGTATGCAATTTTAGACAATAAAAGTATTTTTATTGTCTCTATCAAACTTTTAGATTTATTTTGAAGAAATGTTAATTTTTATTTTTCATATATATTTATTTGAAACATGTTTATTTGCAAAAAAAAACGACCCAACTTCACCATGCAAGAGTGTTTGTGAAACAATTAATTTACTTCTTTGAAAAAAGAATCAGTTATTTTCTAATTTGATTAAATGATGTTAAGTTGATTGATAGTTGTATCTAATTCAATCACTATTTCCATGCTTTCGATTTGTTGTTTTAACCAATCAGAGAACAATTCAAAAATTATTTGTTTATATAATTGGTCATTTAATTTGGGTTGAATTATTTCCTCAACCCAAATTAAATATACTCCTTTAGGAGTTGTAATTGGTTTGATAATTTGAGGTGGAGTTGCCGCAAACACGGCAGCTGCAATTTCTGGGCGAAATTCTTTGCGGCGTCGAATTCCTTGATATCCACCAGCACGACGTAATTCTGGTACTTGGATATATTGACGGGCGATTTCTGAAAAACTGGTTTCACCTTCTTCTAGTTCATAAAACAATTCCAAAGCTAAATCTCTATCTTCAAGGATGATTTCGTAGGTAACAGCAGCTAGATACTCAAGTTGATTTTGGTAAAAGAACTTTTCGACATGATCTGCAAATAAATAATCTGCCAATTTATTAGAGAGGACTTGATTGTAGATTAATTCTTCAAACTCATCTAAAGATAGATGATGTTTTTTGAGCCATTCCCAAGTATCTTTTGCTTTGATGAGTTTCTTCTCTAGGCGCAGCTTGTCTCCTTCTTCTTGAAGTTCTGCTTTCTCGATTTGAATACCAGCTTCTTTAGCTGCTTCAGCAATGATTTTTTCAGATGCGATCGCCTCCACAACTATAGGAATGTGGCAAGAAAGTTTGATGTTGCGAATGATGTCTGAAGAAGTCACAGTGAGATTTTTAGCCATGATGCAATCCCTTGTGAGTAATCTGATTTTTTGGAAAGACCAGCAACTAATTGCTAAAGCTTCAAGCCATCTTTTTGCAGTCGCTGGAATGGATCTAAGACAAAGTCAATCACCCGTCGTTGACGAATAACAACTTCTGCGGTTGCTGTCTGACCAGGATTCAACGGAATACGTTGGTTGCCATTTTGGAGATATTGCTGATCTAAAGCGATGTCTAAATCAAAGCTTTCTAGTTTTCCTTGGGGTGTTTGACTAACTTTCGAGTCGGGAGATATCCAAGTAACTTTGCCTTGGGCAATACCATACTGTTGGAAAGGATAGGCATCTAACTTGATTTTGACTGGCATTCCTACTTTCAAGAAGCCACTTTGTTGACTAGGCATCTGAGCTTTCAGGATGAAAGGCGTATTTTTAGGCGCAATTTGGGCTACTCTTTGACCAAGTTGTACTACTGCTCCTGGCTTTGTGACTGGCAACTCAAAAACTACACCATTAACAGGCGATCGCACTATTCGTTGCTGTAACTGAAGCTTTAAAGATGCCATTTGGCTTTTGATTTGAGCAATTTGAGATTCTAAGCTAGTGATTTGTGTTTGCAAGTCTTTGAATTGTTGCTGATTTTTGAGAATCGCCAATTTACCAGCTTGTAATAAGCTTTGATAATTGCTTTGCTCCCCTTGTAATTGCAGTTTTGCTTTCTCTATATCAGACTCCAACTGATTGACTGTTGCTTGATAACGGCTCTGTTCCCCCGCCAAGCGCAATTGAGCTTGTTTAACATCAGATTGAGCCTTTTCATACATTTGCTTGCTTTGCTGTTGCTCTTTTTTGAGTTGGTCAATTTGAGTTATGGATACCGCACCATCCTGTAACAATTTACTAAAGCGATGAACTATTCTGGAATCTAGCTTCAAACGTTCTTCAGCCGATTTCAGGTCATTATGACTCGTAGAAATTTGTTCCTGTGCTTGGTTGAGTGATGACTGTTTTTCTAACTTTTGTAAGTTGTAGGTACTCTGTTTGGCATCCAGTTCCTGTTTTGCTTGGTTGACTTGGGATATTTTTTCTAATGCTTGAGATTTGTTTTGTTGCTCCTGAACTCCAAGCGTCAACTGGAGTTGGTTTTTGAGTAGATCAAACTGCGATCGCTGATTGAGCAATCCAGTCAGTTTTTCTTGAGCTTGTTGGAGTTCCGTTTGCAAGATATCAGATTCAAGTTCCAGCAGAACTTGCCCAGCTTGAACAGTGTCACCTTCCTTAACTTGGACAGCCTTCACACTCCCGCTTGACAGTGCATCTAGTTTCTGGGTTGAACCTTTAGGTTCTATACGTCCTCTGGCGTTACCAGTCTCATCTACCTTGGTAAGCACTGACCAAGGTAAGGCAAGAACTGTAAAACCTATAAGTGCATAAAGAACACTACGAGTCCAAACTCTCGGTAAGGCATCTAGTAACTCTTCAGTGGCATAATGCCAATCTTTGATATGTTCCTTTGGCTGAGTAAATTCCTGAGTCTGTGGGTAGCTTTGTTTATTATCTGGTTCGTTGACCAGTGCAGATGAAGAGTTCGCATGTGGATATGGCATAGTTCCTTGCTCATGGATAAGGTAAGGGGAACACGAGAGACACGGAGGACACGGGAGACAAGGAGGACACGGGGGACAAGGAAGACAATGGAGAAAAAAGAAAACTAACTATTGACTTGTCAATGAGCAACAACCAATAATTAACCTGTTTGAGATAACTGTTGTTGATTTAGGTAATAGTAGTGACCTTTTTTGGCGATGAGTTTGTCATGGGTTCCGCTTTCTACCAATAAGCCACGATCTAGAACCAGAATTAAGTCAGCGTTACGGACAGTAGAAAGACGATGGGCAATGATCACACTTGTGCGTTCTTTGAGAATGGTTTTGAGATTATTTTGAATAATGCGTTCTGATTCAGCATCTAGATGACTGGTGGCTTCATCCAAAAGCAACAAGCGGGGATTTCCTAGTAAAGCACGAGCGATCGCTAGACGTTGGCGTTGTCCACCGGAGAGCATTCCACCACCTTCACCGATTTGGGTTTCATAACCTAGTGGTAGTTGCTGGATAAATTCATCTGCTCCCGCCATTTGTGCTGCTTGGATGATTTGTTCCAAAGAAGCATCTGGATGAGCTATGGCAATATTTTCGCGAATAGTACCACCAAAAAGGAAGGAATCTTGGTCTACTACACCAACTTGAGAACGGAGCGATCGCAGGGAAATATTATTGACATCTTGACCATCAATGAATACTTTGCCATCACTCGGTGGATATAAACCCAAAATCAATTTGCTGAGTGTGGTTTTCCCAGAACCACTACGTCCAACCACAGCGATCATTTGCTCTGGTTGAATTTCAAAGTTGATATTTTCTAAGACGTTGGTATCACTTTCTGGGTGGTAGCGAAAGGTAACATTTTGAAAATTAATATGACCACGAAGACTACCCAAAGATTGACGGGGTTTATGTTGTAAATCTTCTTCTGGTTCTGCCTCTAGAACATCATTGATACGTTCGGTGGAAATAACAATTTCCTGTAATTGATTCCATAGCAGTGACAGCCTTTGAAAAGGACTGATCACATAACCTACTAGCATGTTGAAAGCAACCAACTGCCCAATCGTTAGTTCTTGATTAATAACTAACGATGCTCCATACCAGAGTAAGGAGGTATTCACGAAGGTTTCAATTACACCAGTAATGACAGTGAGGCGGTTGCTGATGATCTGAGCATTAAAGGCTTTTTTAATCAATTTATTCAGTAGCTCTTCCCAACGCCAGCGCACTGTCTGTTCTATAGACAATGAACGAACAGTGCGAATCCCTGTCAAGGACTCGATTAGATAGCTATTTTCTTCTGCCCCAGCATTAAAAATCTCTCTGGAAATGCGGCGTAAAATACTAGTGCTAGCCAGCGCCAAGATAAAAAATGGCGGTACAGTGAACAATACAAACAATGCCATGCGCCAGCTATACCAGAACATCATGCCTAGATAAATTACCAATGTCAGCAAATCCAGCAAGATAGACAATGTCTGTCCAGTCAAGAAGCGTTGAATTTTTTCATTTTCTTGGACGCGGGAGACTATGTCCCCAACATAACGAGACTCAAAATACGAGAGAGGTAAACTGAAAGTATGTTTGATAAATCCTACTAGTAAGGCAACACTAACGCGGTTGGCAGTGTGATCCAGCAAATATTGCCGCACTCCATTCATGATCACTCGGAACAAACCAAAAATGATCATCCCTAAAGCAATAGCATTTAAGGTGGTAAAACTGCGTTGTACTAACACCCGGTCTAATAGTAACTGGGTGAAAACTGGTGTTACTAATCCAAATAACTGAATTAAGACTGAGGCAAAGAATATTTCTAGCAGTACCTTATGGTGAGGTTTGACTAAGTCAAAAAACTTCCAAAGGCTAGCAGTGTTATTTTTGGCATCTTTAAGTAGAACTGTGGGTTGTAGCAACAATGCATAACCAGTCCAACCCGTTTCAAATTCCTTGGGGGTGAGAGTGCGTTGACCGATCGCAGGATCACCCACAACCACATGCTTTTTCGTTATTTCATAGACAACGATAAAGTGCTTACCTTCCCAATGAATAATTCCAGGTAAAGCTTGTTCTGCCAATTTATCAAAACTGGCTTTCACAGGCCGGGTAACAAAACCAAGGCTTTCAGCAGTTGCAGCAATAGCGCGTAAAGATGCCCCACTACGGCTGACGTTGGTCATATCCCGCAGACGATTAACACTAAAGTGCTTACCCCAATAGCTACCAATCATTACCAAGCAAGCAGCACCACAGTCAGAAGCACTTTGTTGAGCATAAAAGGGATAGCGACAGGTAAGGCGTCCCCACCAATGCCCGATTTGCACCTTCGGACTGGGAAAATAAGGGCGTAGTTTTGTTCGCTCTGGTTTTAGTTGTTTTAGCTGTTTTGGTTGTTTTGTAGATGTTTCTGGTACGGGAAAAGGAATAATTTTTCTGTAACGTTCAGGTTTGTTGACTGGTGGTGTTTCCTTCTCGTCAATGACAATTTGTGTTGAATCAAAACCATCAATATTCCCTAGTTGTGGCCAGTATTGCAATGCTGTTTGCCACTGAGAACGTTTGAGACTGTAGATAATTGTAGGTGCAGCTACCTGCCAGTGAGTTTGCGTCTTTGGAACACAAATATCTCCCTGAGTTAGTCTTTGACCATCAGTATGAAGCAGTTTTCCTCGATAGAGTAGCCATAGTTGCTTATCTTGGTATAGTTCGATAGGTAGAGAACCAATTTCCAGACTGCGCCGTTCACATAGAGATAAAACTTTGAACATTTCTGGCACAGATATCTGATGCTGTGATGAGTTTTGGCTATAACCAAGCAACAGATCCCAAATTTCTGCTTTTTGATAAAGGCGATCGCGGATTTGAGCAGAGTTATGCATCAATCTCTGCATTTCCTCATCTTTGAGATAGCAAAGTTTTAAGCGATGGGAAGCTCTAGCTGCATATGGCTGGAATTGTGCTGTGGGAAATAGAGTGATTTCACCAAATGTTCCTCCTTTTGTCAGAGTAGCAATCAAGTTATCACAACTATCTAGCAGTCTAACTTTGCCTGCAATGACAATATAAATTCCTGCTTGAGTTTCTGTGGCTTGCCAAAACTGCTGTGTCGGTGGTGGTTCTATAATTTCCACTGCCGCCAAATAGTCGTCTAACTCCTTTTTTGAGAGCGTCTCACCGAAAGTTACAGTGAGTTGTTGAGTCACTAGTTCTTGCTCAGAAAACACAGATAACACCCGCTCACCTCCAGGAATCAAATACACGAATCCGCCGCAGCTGTTTTTAAAATTATTTTTGTTAAATCTTCATCGCTACACAAAAGAGTTAGCTCAGATTTTGCACTTAGTAGTCCGCCACATCCAATGTGTGGTGGACTAATAGCGCTGGCGTGTGGCTTCTTGTCGCTTGATACAAGATATCAGCTTACTTTCTACGGTAATTTTCTACAGTAATGCAAAGCTTGAATTAAATTTGAATCAAGCCGAAATAATGTCTTTCAGTTGGAGTTTTCAGATCATTTATCATTAGCCATTTGGAAATGAATATTCTATGAATGACAAATGATTTATGACAGCAACAAGCAATATTGATAATGATGCTTCTGCATTGAGGTTTACTCAATTATCATAAGAGTCTATCTCTTGTGTAGAAGTAAAGGCTATCTAAGCGCTATCAGTAGGTAGAAAGATAATTCCCCTTATGTTTTGGTCAACAAATTGATTATTATTTTAATAATCATAAGACCATTGCAATCCCTATTTTTGTGTTTTAATACTTTCCTAGTAATCTATCAAAAGACTGAATTGGCTCATAAATAATCCTTTTTAGTAAAACCGAACACACAAAGTTTATAAAAATTTAATTTTGTCCAAGAGTATGAGTTTTTCAAGCTATACAGTATTTGCTATCTTTAATTATTCTGTATATATCTCAAAAGCTTTTCAATATATTTTACTTAGTTTTACAATATTTGCTTACTGTTTCATGATTCCTTTATCAACTCTTTAAGAATAATTGTTGTGTATGACTATCAATTTAATTAATTGAAAAAGAGACAATAAAACATATTAGAGCTTAAAAATAAAACTCTTAGCGAGTAAAGCTTACCTGATTATTAATTTTAAAGATTTTCTCCCTTTTTTTGTCCATTTAATTATCTCCAAGCCTCATAAGTTTTCGATATGACGTCTTTTTGTGTGATAAAACCCATTAAATATCGGTGTTTATATGGCTAAGAATTAAAATTATTGTATTCAAAAAATATAACGTGTTAAAAATATATTTTTGTATCTATTTTATATCTGGTTTGTATCTCTAATGCATCTCTAATGTATCTATATAAATTCCATCAGAATTTAACAAATACTGCACTTCACTATTCAGCCATTGTTGAAACATATTCTGGAGAATTTCTTCATGCCTTTGAGGTGTTAATTCTGCTATAATAAATTGTTCGACCATAAGAAGATGGTAGCCTTGTTCACTTTTTAATGGACCAATTAATTGTTTGGGAGGAGTACTAAATACAAGCTCACCTATATTTGCTTGGATAGCCCAACGATAAATTGTCCCTTCATAACCACATTTATGTCTACGGTTATCATCAATGTCATAAATGTGAGCCGCATCATATAAACTAATTTCGCCCTCTTCAATTTGATAATAAAGTTCTTGAGCAAGTTTTTCGGACGTCACTATCATTTGATAAAGAATGACTTGCTCAAATTCTTGTCGATTTTGGTTAAAAAACTTTTTTACCTCTTTATCAAAGAGTGTTTGTGCTACTTTTAGTGCTAGCAGTTGATTGCGAATTCCAACCTCCCAATCATAGGGACTAACAAATTGCTCTGCTAACCAGGTCAATGTATCAACAGCTTTTTCTAAACGCTGTTCACGACGTTGACGATCTGCCTCAATTTCAATTTCTTCTGTAGTAACAATTATGCCCCTCTCTTGGGCTGCATTGTCTATAATTCTTTGATATAAGATTTTTTGACATACTTGCCTCAAAGTCATTTCACTTTTGAGGTAGTTGATAATTTCCTCAGAATTTATACCTTTTTGAGAAATGTCTTTCATAGTATTGTATATAAGGCACAATGTAAATCACCCACACTGACCCGAAACGGTTATAGTGTGGGCTTTTAGTTGCCCTGAAGAATCTATGCTGAGATTACACTAACAATTGTAAAGCTTTCGCCGTGAGCGTCACTCGAACGGGTTTGACACTCCCCACGGCTAGAAGCCGGGGGATTCTTGCTTCGCGGGGTAGAAAATGAATTTACCCACCCTTCGGGAAGGCTTCCGCCTACAGCAAGCATCTTGACCGTATGCCCTACGGCTGCAAGTCCACGTATTGCGACTACTTGAGCGGCTGCAACATCTCTAGACAATTTTGCTATCAAAGGAAACCACAAGCAGCGAGTGTATTTTAGTAAGCTAAATTTTCTAAAGTTTCTCGTAAATAGCGCTGTATCTGTTGTTCAAGGCTGAGTTTTTGGAATTGAATATCGCGTTCCAACAACCAGCGCTGGAAACCAGAACTAGCTGCGATCGCACTCTTTAAATGATTCCAAATTTGAGTTTCATCAGAAAAATGGCGATCGCTAGAAGTTTGAATTGGTGACATAGGTTTTTTGTCCTTAGTTTTAGCTTAATTAATAGACTTATCCACACATCCTTGATTTTTGTACACCTATGTTGAAAATAGGGATAAACAGAACCAATGTTATATCTAAATTGACTACACCCCGCAATTGTGAAACCTTGCCAAACATATTATTAAAGCTAATACTTCTATGGCATTAAATTCTGTTTCATTTGTGACTAAAAGCGATGCGATGCTTACGGTAATTTGCTGAAGAAAATTATTTTGATTAAAACAACTAAACCTCGTCCAAGTTGAGAACTGGAGTTTTTCAAAAGGGAACGGGGACTGGGGATTGGAAACTCTTAACAGGGAACAGTTTAGGATTTGGGAGTAAAACCTAATTAAGAAAAAACTATGGGTTTCAAGTCAGACGCATTTTAAATAGCCTTTCATAAGTCTTAACGTTTTACAATATAAAGCTACAGACTTAGAAAATTTACTAATATGAGAGTAAATATTAATATAATTCTGGCTTGCCGAAAGCTCATCAAGCCAGAGAGAGATTTGCTAGATATGGGTTGACATGGAGAGTTTGTAAAAAACTTTCCATGTCCGGTGTTTAGCCTAGATACGAAGTGTCTACTTCCTCTCTTGCTAGCCACAGTTTTATCTCGCCGCAGCCGAGAGGGTACGACGCTTAGTCACCATCTGGTAGGCTTCAATAATGTCGCCTTCCGCCCAGTCACTATATTTATCAACGCCGACACCGCACTCAAACCCTGGGTTGACCTCGCGAGTATCTTCTTTCATACGCTTGAGCGAATCCAGAATGCCTTCGTAGACAACTTTACTACCACGACGTACTCGCAGCTTGCAGTTGCGAAGTAGTTTGCCAGATTGAACATAACAACCAGCAACAGCTCCGCGACCAACAGGGAAGACAGCACGTACTTCTGCTTGACCCAGGGGTTCTTCCACTAACTCTGGCTCTAATAGACCTTCCAAAGCACCTTGGATGTCTTCTAGGAGTTTGTAGATGATGTTGTATTCTCGTACATCTACGCCAGCTTCATCAGCAGCTTGTCTAGCACCACTTGCGTAGGTGGTGTTGAAGCCAATGATCACGGCTCCACTCGCAGCAGCTAGGTCAATGTCTGTCTGGGTAATTTCTCCCGCAGAAGCTAACAGCAAGCGGATTTGGACTTCGTTTTGTGGAATTTGCCTGAGCGATCCCACAATTGCTTCGACTGAGCCTTGGACGTCTCCCTTGAGGATCAAGTTGAGTTCTTTCAACTCGCCTTCTTGAGCCTGAGCAGAAATCGCAGCCAGGGTGACGCGACCTTGCATGAGACGGGATTGACGCTGTTTCTCGGCGCGATCGCTCGCTAGTGATCGTGCTTCTTTTTCAATGTGGAAGACCTCAAACTCATCTCCTGCTGCTGGCACATCACTTAAACCAAGTACCTCAACAGCAAAAGAAGGAGTAGCGGCTTCAACCTTTCTACCTCGATCATCGATCATTGCTCGGACTTTACCAAATACCGAGCCAGCCACGAGGATATCGCCTACTCGCAATGTACCATTCTGTACGAGCAGAGTTGCAACAGCACCTTTGGCTTTGTCTAAGTGAGCTTCAATTACGGTTCCCTTCGCAGAACGATCTGGGTTAGCAGACAGTTCTTCTACTTCTGCGACCAACAGGATCATCTCAAGTAGGGTATCGAGATTTTCACCTTTGATTGCACTCACAGGAACCATAATTGTGTCGCCGCCCCATTCCTCTGAAGTCAGACCATAATTAGTTAACTCTTGCTTAACTCGGTCTGGTTGAGCGCCTTCTTTGTCGATTTTATTAATTGCCACAACAATAGGCACTTCTGCGGCTTTGGCGTGGCTAATGGCTTCAATCGTTTGGGGACGGACACCATCATCAGCTGCCACAACTAAAATGGCAATGTCTGTAACTCTTGCTCCTCGCGCCCGCATGGCTGTAAAGGCTTCGTGACCAGGTGTATCTAAAAATACTACTTGCTGGACTTTGCCGCCATGTTCTACGTCTACGTGGTAAGCACCGATGTGTTGCGTAATACCACCCGCTTCTCCAGATGCTACCTTGGTATTGCGAATTGAATCGAGCAAGGTGGTTTTACCGTGGTCTACGTGACCCATGATTGTCACTACTGGTGGGCGTCGGTGCAGGTTTTCCAAATCTGCCACGTCGATCATTTCTGTGACTTTACGGGCTTCGGCTTCTGGTTCTTGGGTTTCGACTTCTGTGCCTAGTTCGTTGGCGATTAAAGTAATTGTGGGAATATCCAGACTTTGAGTGATACTCACCGCCATGCCTTTGAGGAACAGAATCTTCACAATTTCTGTGTCAGCAACTACTAAGGCATCAGCCAACTCTTGGACAGTCATTGTGCCTGTGACAACTAGTGTTTCAGGGCGATCGCGCTTTTGCTCCTGTGGGCGACGTTGTTGGTCACGAACTGCCGCAGTTGCTGGTTTTTTGGTTGGTTTAGGAGCAGCTGCAACCGCACTAGTCTGTGCTGGTTTGCCCGTCTTCGGTTTGGGCGGACGTACGATCGCATTACTGATTGCAACAGCAGCAGCAGCAAGCTCTGCATCTTCATCATCGAGGAAATCTTCTTCAAAGTCCTCTTCATCAACAATAGGCTTGACACGTTTACCTTTAACGCCAGTTTTAGCCTTGTTAGCTTCTTTGGCTTCGTCAATTTCTTCTTCTTGCCACTTTTTACCAATTTTTGGTTGGCGTGGAGGAGTGGGACGCTTAAGTTCAACAATTTCGGGAGTTTCTTCCTCGTCTGTTGTTTCTTCCTCTTGTCCTACCTGTGATTTTACTGGTGCTAGCCCAGGTTTTTGTGGTCCTACTGCTGCTGGTGCTGGTATTGGACGTGTTGGAGGCTTGGGTCTTGGAGATTCTCCTATGACAGAGGCACCTCTATTACCTTTTTGCTCCGACGAGGCTCGTCCTGCAACTGGACGTGCAGGTCTAGGTGGCTGTTGGGTAGTGTCTTTCGCTTCTGCGTTTGTGGCAGGCTGTGGTTTACCCTTACCCTTAACTGGCTCACGAGTCTGGTCGCGATCGCGCTTGAGGATCGGTTTTTCTGCTTGATGAGCCTGGGGCGTTAATTCTGATTTGTCCGCAGCAGGTCTTGTGGGTGGGGAAACCAGTTGTGGTTTTTGAGGCCTTTCTGGTTTTAATTTACTTGGTGCAGGGGAAGTTAGTTCTGGTTTTTCCTCTGCCATTTTTTCTGTGGGCTGGTGGTTGTTGGGCTTAGGCGTTTTATCTGCGTTGGTCACAGCAGTTTCTGGCATTGCCTCAGACTGATTTCGGGAAATAGGTCGAATAGGTGCCGTCGGCTTCATGGATGAGACTGGTGTGGCGAAGGGTCTGGGGGGTGAGAGCGGGTTAACTTCAGAAGAAGCAATTTCAGTATTGGTAGCAGCTGACGCCTCAAAGGCGTTGCCAGATTTGTTTTTGGGTGGTTGTGGTTTGCGAATTTCTAACAATTCTTGTTTTTGAGATGCAGCTGGTCGATGGTGAGATGGTATTTGTGTTGTATTGGGCTTATGACTAAATGCACCATGATGCTCTTT
Source organism: Pelatocladus maniniholoensis HA4357-MV3 (assembly GCA_019359115.1). Lineage (GTDB taxonomy): Bacteria > Cyanobacteriota > Cyanobacteriia > Cyanobacteriales > Nostocaceae > Pelatocladus > Pelatocladus maniniholoensis. The sequence continues at coordinate 11,587 of JAHHHW010000111.1, read as the reverse complement.
TTTTGGCATCTGGTGCGTAGCCGCCAGTTTTTCCGCTTGAGAACGAATGCGTTCTGCTTCGGATTCTGTGATCGTGCTGCTATGACTTTTGACCGCAATATTGAGCTGGTCGCAAATTGCTAATAGCTCTTTGTTATCCAAATTCAATTCCTTTGATAATTCGTAGATTCTAACTTTGCCGTTGTTCATCCACTCTTCCCCTTTAATTTACAGTTTTAGCGGATGGATGCCAGACAAAAGCGACATCTCCATCCTTTGATTACTGTTTTTAGGTTGCCGTTTTGTTGCCGGTGCCTCCAATCAGGAAAGAGAGATGTATCGGTTTAAGGCTGGCATCCCCACCTAAAACGATGGTTGACGCCGGACTGCGCGTGGGCGCTACCAGATTGCAATTTTTTTTGTTTTTGTTTTGCTGATTCTGAGTCTTCCACAACACATTAAGCGTAAGTCTTGTTTGGAGTGTTGTCTCGCCCCTTTTGGATATTGAAGAGCGATTTGCCAGACACCCTACTACTATTTTGGCACTAAATTCAAGCCTAGCTGAAAATGTAGCGATAGCCTTTAGGTACGGCTGCCGACACAATTTTTCAGGTAATTACCGCCAAAGCGATTAAGCTCGATTTAATTTTGGAGATTGCTTTGGGCTAAACGCTGCAACAATGTCTTATACAGTGTTTCTGGCACTGATGCATGTAGCGATCGCCCTAACCTGTTTTTTTTCTGAGCTGCACTTAGACAACTCATATTAGGGCAAATGTAGGCAGAACGCCCCATGCCCTCATCTAATTGTACCTGTCTAGAAGGAAAGACGCGGACAATCCGCCAAAACTCATTTTTTATACCCACTTTGCGACAACTAATACAACGTCGATAGTTTGGTTTCATCATTTTGAATCAGGCAGGAGGCAGGAAGTAGAAGGTCTAGACAAAATAATACTTACATTACCTATTTACCTGTTACTTATTACCTATTATCCGATCCCAAATATCTATTTTTTGTTTCATCGATATTTTGATGCACACCTTAATATCAGGGCTAGTTAATGTTTTAACTATTCTTCATCGGGATCGTAAAGTTCGTCTTCGAGTTCGTCGTCAATGTCCTCGTCCTCTTCAATATCCTGTTCGATTTTATTGTTTAAATCATCTTTTACTTTTAACTGTGGTTGATTTTCGTCTTCAAATTCCTCTTCTTCAAATTCCTCCTCTTCTATTTCATTCAATTCTGCGGCATATTTCGCTCTGGCAGCAGCAAATTTAGCATCTTCTGCTCCATGATCATACTTAGCTTTGTCTTTGATATCTATTTTCCAGCCAGTCAGACGAGCTGCCAAGCGGACGTTTTGTCCTTCTTTACCAATTGCTAAACTGAGTTGATCTTCTGCCACCAGGACATGAGTTTGCCTGGTTTCTGGGTCCATAAGGCGCACTTCATCTACTCGTGCTGGACTCAAAGCATTAGCAATATAGGTAGCAGGGTCTGGAGACCAGCGAATGACATCGATTTTTTCACCTCGCAACTCGTTGACTACTACTTGAATCCGTGATCCCCGTGCGCCAATACAAGCGCCTACTGGATCTACATCCCGGTCTAGGGTATCTACAGCAATTTTAGTCCGAGGCCCGACATGACGGGATGGGGGGTTAGCTTCCCTGGCCACGGCTACAATGCGTACGACTTCATCTTCTATTTCCGGAACTTCGTTGGCAAATAAGTAAACTACCAAACCAGCATCCGCTCTAGATACTAATAGTTGTGGTCCGCGTTGTTGACCTTGAGAAACTTTTTTTAAATAGACTTTGAATGTCGCACCAATACGATAATTGTCATTAGGAAGTTGTTCACGTTTGGGTAATTCCGCTTCTACTTCAGGCTGACCAAAACCACTGCTCACAGCCAAGATTACTGACTGACGCTCAAACCGTAAAACTCTGGCTTGTAGAACTGTACTTTCTAAATCTTGAAACTCTTCTTGGATTAATTGCCGTTGTTGATCCCGCAATTTTTGCGCCAAGACTTGTTTGGTTTGCATTGCTGCCATCCGCCCAAATTCGCCTTGATCTGGGGTAACATCTAATACTACTTCTTGACCCAATTGTGCTTCTTCACCTCCCATGTCTTGAACTTGTTGCAAGGCAATTTCATGGTCAGTATTGCTAACTTCTTCAACTATAGTTTTGGTAGCAACGACGCGAAAACCTTCTTCTTCTGCATCTAGTTGGACATCAAAGTTTTCAAAATAATCTTCATCAAATTGTTTTTTGTCTAAATTTTGAGCACGACGATAACGTTCGTAACCTTTTAATAGTGCCTCTCTAATGGCTGATTGCACCGCGACTCTAGGTAAATTACGCTCTCTACTTATACTTTCTATTAACTCTTTTAAACCAGGTAAACTAACCATTGACATAAGCAATCTCCTTAAATAATGAGGGATTAGGGACTGGGGACTAGAGACTGGGGATTGGGGAAGTAGAACTAAGGGGAGAAGGAAGAATGATTGAAGAAGTCTCTTCCTTGTCTCCCCTTTTGGTTGTCTTCTCCCGATACCCGATTACCAATCCCCTTTTCCCCTTATCCCTTTCCCCTTGTGTGATCAACGTTCATCCAACTGTACTTTAGTAATCTGAGTGAGGGGAATTGCGATCGCCCGACCTTTTTGATTTAAGTAAACAGATGTTTCATCCCGCCGAATTAATTGGCCAGTCCACTCTTGCTGTCCCTCATAGGGCGGGAAAGTGGAAACTATGACGGGAAATCCTTTGAAGGAATTAAATTCTCTGTCTGTTGTTAATTGTCGGGAGATACCAGGACTGGATACTTCCAAAACATAGGTATCTGGAATAACTTCTGTTGCATCTAGAGTCGCTTCTAAAGCGCGGCTCATCCGTTCGCAATCATCCAACCCAGTATCTTGGTGTGGATTGCGAATGTCCACCCGCAAAACTGGTGGACGTTGGTTTGTGTGAAAAACGACTCCAACAATCTCTAATTCCAGTTCTTGTGCTACTGGTATGGCTAAATCAATAATTTGTGGGACTAAAGGATGAGTCATGCGACAATTCCAACAAAAAAAGTGGGTACTTACCCACTTCCTGCGATAGGGATATCTTCCAAGAAGTCTTTGGACGAATCAAAGTTGATTCGCCTCTTTCTGAGTGTAGCGTATTTTTTTCAGGGCGAGAAGCAACAAATATTTATTTAGTCAAGAGTCAATTGTCAATTGCCAATTGTCAATTGTTATTTATTTTCCTGCCCGTTTTTTAACCGTGTAGTTTGCTCCAAAATTTTATTAAAATCCTCTTGTGATAGGCGTTCAACATAATTCAGCTTGATTTCCTCTAAAAAGTCTACAAGTAAGCCTTGTAGTTCTGAGAGTATATGTTTTTGTTGTATTTGCTCTCCTAAAGCTTCACGAAAGCGTTGTAATAATTGACTAGAGAGTTTTGCTGCAACAGGATCTTCCACGGTACTAACTAGAGCATTGTATAAATTAGTGGTGATTTGAGTTGCTAATTGTTCACTCAATTGTGTTTGTATTTTTGCCACTCCAGGTAAGTTTTGCAGGTTGCGGTAGACAGGGGAATTATTTAATGCATTTTCTAGGTTGTGATGTAAGATAGCCACTAGTTCTGGTTGAATTGTAGGCAAAACTTGGTAGACGATAGTTTGTACCAAAATAGCAGCGATCGCTTCCACTTCATTGACATTATTTATGTCGATATAAGGACGCAAATTCTCTTTTTGCAAAAACCAACTAAATAATTCGCCCCGATGAATAGAACCTTGTACCTGGTTAATAACTCTAACTACAACTATTTCAGTAAGATCTTCGGCAAAATTTGATACAACTCCTAAATGCATCTGCTGTCTAATCGGTTGCAAATTTAATATTTCTGCTTGATCAAGACGAATCATCACAGGTATGACTCTTAACCAGCGCCAAAACGGTATTAGTAAAAATAAGTCATACCAGCGCCACAAAATCGCATTTAACCAACTGAAACGTGGATAGCGGCGTTTAATATAATAACTACGAAGGAGTAATTCGACAGCAAATATCCAGACAAAAGGTAAATCAATTAGCCAAAAATAATCAAAATATTCACCATTTTCTCCAATGCTTCGATAGTAATTTGTAGCAATTAAAGGTCTTACTTGCTGATTAAAAAACATGATTTCTTTTGTCCAGCCATTTTGCAATAAATACTCCTGACTCCAAAAAATCTCAAAAGCTATTTTGGCAGATTCTTGTTTGAGGTGAGTACGCATTTTATTTTTAATTTTTTCCAATGTGCCACTTTTATTAGCTGAAGCAAAAGGATTATTTCCTATCATTTCAACACTCAGACGGCGTAAATCAGCTAGCTTATTTTTTACCTCCAGTGACTGTAAACCAGTTTTACTGACCTGATTTTTCAGTTCATCGATTGTGTCGAGATATTTTTCCGTTTCTCTATGAGGTTCAATACCTTTGAGTGGATCATAGGCAATCACAATTCGTGGTGCATACTGTAAATACCTATCACGCCAAGAAATATAACTTAAATTAAATAAGACTAAGCATAAATTAATAGTGGCAATGATTGCCATTACTCGTTCAAACCAGAGTTTGTAATTCTTTAGAGATTTTGAATAAGACATTATAGCTGTAAAGATTTTAAATGGTTAGGAGTTAGTGGTTAGTGAGTGATAGAAAACAATAAACTTACCAATAATCAACAAACAACCACCAACAAACAACTATAATTTATGTTGTTTTAGGTTTGTTTATCTATCTTTTTTTACTAAGTAGAAATACTTTTTATAAATTATTTTGTAAATTTTTTATACAAGTATTCTGATTTTAAACTGAATTCAACTCGTTTTAATCAAAAATCATTAATATTTCAGCCAAAGTATTTATATAAACTTAAAATGCATCTGTTAGTTCTGGTAACATCAATATTTTCCCGGCTTCATTGAAAGGAGTTTGAATTATGTGGTGTGAATTTGGAAAATCAAGCTTTAGTGTAGCTGCCGTTTGTATAGTAACTGTGGCAACAAGTGCAGCGATCGCACAAACACCAACGACTGTGCGCCAGCAAATCTATACTCCCCAGCAATTTCGTAGTGTACTGCAAGGATTAGGTTATAAAGTTACGGTATCAAATGCACCCTTAACAGATGCAGAAACTAAAAAAGCAGTTCAAGAATTTCAAAAGGGTTATAGACTACAACCAGTCGATGGCATAGCTGGGCCAAAAACTCAAGCTTATGCAGCAAATATTGTCAAGATTTTACAGGCAAATCTGAATCTGGTAACTAAGCCAAATCCTGCTCTACCTAAAAACTCATTTTACGGGCCTCAAACCCAATCCGCAGTCAAAGTTTATCAGAAAAAACTACAGCTTCCCCAAACAGGAATTGCTGATTTAGCATTGCGCCAGAGACTTGACAAAGATGCTAAGAAAATACTTCAAAATCCATCAGTAGCACCATCATCTACACCACCAACACCAACATCGACACCAACGACAACCCCATCACCCACACCAACATCGACACCAACGACAACCCCATCACCCACACCAACATCAACAGCAACACCTACGACAACACCTACAACAACCCCATCGCCAACCCCAACATCAACAGCAACACCTACGACAACACCTACGACAACCCCGTCACCCACACCAACATCAACACCTACAACAACCCCATCACCCACACCAACATCAACACCTACAACAACCCCATCACCCACACCAACCCCAACATCAACAGCAACACCTACGACAACACCTACAGCAACCCCGTCACCCACACCTTAGACTAAATAAAGTAACAGGAATTGGGAATTGGGAATTGGGGACAAGGGGGACAAGGGTGAATTATTTAACAAGTCTTTCCCCAATAATGTCCCATCTAAGTACCAACTCCTAACTAACACATTTTATAACCCTTATATAGCAAGGCTTTTAGCTAAACAATAAAAATGTGTTTGTTTCATTTGTTGCGAGAGGGGTTTAATACTTTTGATTTTTGACTTTTGACTTTTGACTTTTGACTTCCCCCTTGTAGGGCGCTCATTTAATTCGGTTCTTCTAGGGGTCTACCTTTGGGAACTGGTAGTATGGGGCGACGGTCATCATAAGGCATGGGGATGTACTGTACTGTTGGGCGTCCGCCTTGAGGTTGCGGATACAACTCCATCAGGTCGTAAACTATACGGGGCAGTCCGACTGTTACGGGCAGCCCCATCTCTGTTGCTTCTTCAACCGTAATTGGGTAGTCATGAGTAACGCGCCCTGTTGTTAAGGCTTCAACAATTTTTTCAATATCTTCTGGCTTAACTTTTTGTTTAGGTACATAGTCTTTTAGTAGAGTCCGCACAAAGCGCTGCACCTGTTGCATCGCCTTACGCGATAAGTCAGCCATAATCAGTGTTTGATCATCAATTTCACTGATGGGTTTATCTTCTACAATTTTTAAAATACTTGCCGCCGGGAAATTACCAAGTTGGGGATCAACAGGCCCTAAAACAGCATTGGCATCCATAACAATTTCGTCAGCAGCCAGGGCAAGCATAGTACCGCCACTCATAGCATAGTGGGGTACAAAAACTGTAACTTTAGAGGGATGACGAATTAATGCCCTAGCAATTTGTTCGGTAGCCAAAACCAAACCACCAGGAGTATGTAAAATTAAGTCAATTGGCACATCTGGCGGAGTGAGACGAATTGCCCGCAGAATTTGTTCTGAGTCTTCAATAGTTATGTAGCGTGATAGGGGAATTCCCAGTAAACTAATTGACTCTTGGCGGTGAATCAGAAAAATTGCTCTGCTTTTACGTTGCTGCTGAAATTCTTGAAGTGCGCGGAAACGTCGATATTCCATCTGACGTTTCTGCCAAATCGGTTGAAAAGACGAAAAAAGCAGAAATATCAAGAATAAATCACCGATACCTAAACTCATAGGTTTTTAATATTTAAAAATAACGGTTTGCCGTCATTATTGTCCCAATTTTTGAGAATTGCCAGCTCTATCTGAAGAAACAAAAGCCTACTAGGGATCGGGGATTGGGGACAAGGAGAACTTGTCAGTTAAAAGATCACTGTTAACTGTTAACTGATTTATACTTAATCCTCGATCCCTTGTCCCCGATCTTTGATCTCCTTCACCTACACCGCCAAATTTTTATGGTGTCGTCATCACTACCACTTACTAAAGTTTGCCCACTTGGACTATAGGTGACAGACCGGATATAGTTCAAATGACCAGTCAATGTGTAAACTTCTTTACCTGTACTGATATGCCAAATCTTGATAGTTTTGTCCCAACTACCACTTACTAAACACTGTCCATCAGGACTAAAGGCAAGTGACCATACTGAGTTAGAATGACCTGCGAGAGTGCAAATTTCTTGACCTGTACTTACTAGCCATAGCTTGATAGTAGAGTCTGCGCTGCCACTGGCGATCATTTCGCCATCTGGACTGAAGGCGATCGCATTCACAAAAAATGAATGTCCCCTCAAAGTGCGAATTTCTTGACCTGTATTGATGTACCACAGCTTGACAGTGTAATCAGCACTACCACTGGCAATCACTTCTCGATTCGGACTCCAAGCAACAGACCAAACAGTATCAGTATGGCCAACAAAAGTCCGAATTTCTCTACCCGTACTCACTTGCCATAGTTTTATTTTACAATCAGCACTGCCACTAACGAGCATTTGTCCATTCGGACTAAAGCTAACAGAATTAACGCAATTGCTGTGACTCCTCAGAGTACGAATTGCTTTGCCAGAACTAATCAACCACAATTTAATCGTCTCATCCCAACCCGCACTAGCAAGAATTTCTCCATCTGGGCTAAAGGTAACACTACTAACCATACTGGAATGGCCAGAAAACCAACGACCAAGGCTACGCAGTAACTTACCACTATCGAGCTGCCACAGTTTGATCGTGGTGTCACTACTACCACTTGCTAAAAGCTGTCCGTCACCACTAACTGCTACAGTTTGCACCATGCTGGCATGACCTTTGAGAGTATTTACACACTCCCATTCCCCTTGATTCAATAAAGTGGTAGTTTGAGTGTGGGTGTTTGGAGTGATAATTTGTGTAGGAGGTACAGAAGAATCTTCTTCAAATTCACTATTTAGTAGATTTAACCAGTCTTGTACACTTTGAGGACGCTGTTTGGATTGCAATTCCATACCGCGCAGAATTGCCAAATTTACTTTGTGACTAAGATTGGGATTGTAGTACTGTGGTGGTCTTAAAGAAATATTACGCCGTCTCTCCTCCGCACTGGTTGGTATGATCCCAGTCACCAAACTATATAAGGTAGCTGCTAAACCATAAACATCGATGTATTCTCCTCGTGGTGCTTCCAATTCGTATTGTTCTGGAGGGGCAAAACCAGGAGTACGATAGACTGTATGTTTTTGTACAACATTGGGAATAAATTCTCTGGCAATACCAAAGTCAATCAAAACAGCTTCTAATTTATCGTTACGAAGCATAATATTGCGTGGCTTTATGTCCCGATGTAGCAAGCCTTTGCGGTGAATCATGGCTACAGCAGCGCCCACTTGGCGTATGTAAAGCAGTGCTTCTGCTTCTGGTAATATTCCTAGTCGCTGTAGGCGCTTACCCATATCTTCGCCTTCGATGTACTCCATCACCATACAAGGCATATTTGCTTCATCAAAGATATTTTCTATTTGGACTATGTGCGGATGGCGACACACAGCCAATCTCACAGCTTCATCTCTAAAATCAAGCTTTAACTTGTCTCGGTGCGGTTTCCAGGCGGGGTTATTGAAAATTTCTTCCTTTAAGGTTTTTATAACCCGTAGTTCTCCATGTTTAGTTGTGGCGAGGTAAGTGATACCAATTCCACCCTCACCTAGTTTGCTTTGGATTATATATCGTCCCCCAAACAACCGTTGTCCTGGATTCCAAACCATTAGTAATAATTGCTAAATCTGCTATTTATTTTGACCGATAATTCCTTAATGGTACAAGCTCTCAGATTCCATAGGGAAGTAATCTAAAATCTAACTTGAAAAAGGGGTGTAGGGGAATAAAGGTATAGGGGTGTAAGAAGAGTTATATTTTATTCACCCTGGTGTATACAATTCATGATGGCTACTTATTAAAATTATTAATATTTATCTTGCGTAATTTTTGTATTTTGGGGTGTAGAACCTAATGTTTATTTTTAGATTGCTTTTTGTTAATAAAAAATATATTTTATATCTGGAACACTGGAATCGGATTATGTAGTTTTAATCATTCCTGCTAAAACCGAGATATGACCACAATGTTAAAAAGTCTGAAATTGAGACAAAAGTTTACGATCCTACTAATTCTTATTCTTGTGTTTGGCTTGGGTTTGAGTGGATTCAGTTTATCTTCGTTACTCAAGCAAAATGCTAAACAAGAAATCGCTAACAATGCTTTGTCACTGATTGAAACAATTAGTGCTTTACGTGAGTATACAGTTTCTCAAGTCACGCCGGAATTACTTGATAAATTGGAAACGAAATTTTTGCCACAAACGGTATCTGCTTATTCCGCCAAAGAAGTATTTGAAATTTTGCGAAAAAAACCAGAATATAAAGAATTTTTCTATAAAGAAGCAGCACTTAATCCTACAAATTTAAGGGATAAAGCTGATACTTTTGAGTCGGATATTATCAAGCGTTTTATTGATGAAAAAGATTTAAAAGAATTAAGTGGTTTTCGTTCATTACCTGGTGGAGATATTTTCTATATTGCTCGTCCACTTAAACTGACTCAACAAGCCTGCTTGAGGTGTCACAGTACTCCTGATGTTGCACCGAAAACGATGATTGAGCGTTATGGCGCAGAAAATGGATTTGGATGGCAGTTGAACAGTATCATTGGCGCACAGATAATTTCTTTGCCAGCTAGCAAAGTTATTGAAAAAGCACATAAATCTTCTTTTGTAATTATTCTAATTGTCTCTGCTGTTTTTATTTGTGTTGTTCTTTTAGTCAATATTTTCTTAGAACGTCAAGTTATTCGCCCTTTAAAACGTCTAACTCGTGTAGCTGAGGAAGTTAGCACAGGACACATGGATGTTGAATTTAAACAAATAACTAATGATGAAATTGGTAATCTCGCCAAGGCTTTTAAACGCATGAAGTTAAGTTTAGAAATGGCGATGAAACGACTGAAAAGAAATACTGGTACTACAGAAAATTAATATTTACAAATAAAGAATAAAAAATATGTTACATATCTCAATTGAGGCAAGATTGGCAAATATAATTAACTACCTACAATTATTTGCCAGACATTACGAACTATATAAATATAAAAGTTAGCTAACATGATATTATACGCCTAAATCTATGTTAAAAAATTTACGACTGAAACAAAAAGTTACGATTTTATTACTTGTAATTCTGACATTTGGCTTAAGTTTGAGCGGTTTGGCTTTATCTTCTGTTTTAAGGCAAAATGCCAAACAAGAAATTACCTCTACAGCTTTGATGTTGATGGAAACTATGATTGCTGTCCGCCAGTACACTAGCAATCAAGTTAATCCAGAACTTGTTGATCAATTGGAAACTGAGTTTCTACCGCAATCAGTACCTGGTTACTCAGCACGGGAAGTCTTTGAGAATTTGCGACAAAAACAAGATTATCGAGAGTTCTTTTACAAGGAAGCAACCTTAAACCCTACTAATTTGCGGGATAAGGCTGATAGTTTTGAGACACAAATTGTCAATAGTTTCCGGGGTAACAAAAATTTAAAAGAAGCAAGTGGATTTCGATCGCTTCCTGGTGGAGATATTTTTTACATTGCTCGTCCACTTGCTGTTTCTGCTCCAAAATGCCTAGAATGCCACAGTACGCCAGAGCAAGCACCAAAAAGTATGCTAGACCGCTATGGTACAGCTAACGGTTTTAACTGGAAATTAGATGAAATTGTGGGCGCGCAAATAATTTCTGTACCAGCTAGCAGAGTAATTCAAAAAGCAAATCAATCTTCTGTATTAATTGTTGGGCTTGTATCTCTTGTTTTTGTGATCGTAATTGTCTTAGTTAACATCTTTTTGAATCGACAAGTAGTTCTTCCTCTCAAACGCATCACTCGTGTAGCGGAAGAAGTCAGCACAGGACATATGGAGGTTGAGTTTGATCAGTTATCTAATGATGAAATTGGTAATCTCGCCAAAGCTTTTAAACGCATGAAGTTAAGTTTAGAAATGGCGATGAAACGGCTCAAACGTCCTCCTGGAAATACACATGGTACAGGAGGTATGGGGAGTACTGGAAGTAGTGACTACCCTCAAAGGTGAATGTTATTCTATTTTTGATTTTTGATTTTTGATTTTTGATTGACTCCACAATCAAGAAATACCTGGCGACTAGAAGTCACGCTACACAAACATAGCCTGCGTAGGCAGGCTATTTATATAAAATACTTTATTGACGTACTCCCTGGACTAAAGCCGCAGGGATTCTCAAATGATGTTACGAGGCAGGATGAATCCGTGCCTCTCCACCACTGTTCTTGCTTCTTCGACTCTTAACTAGACGGTTTCCCGTCCCC
>JAHHHW010000110.1 GCA_019359115.1 Pelatocladus maniniholoensis HA4357-MV3 | reverse complement strand
GCAGTAAGGTCTCTACTAACTTTTCACTCGATTGGTTTCGCGTCATGTGTCATATTCTACGACGCTATGTGTTCCTCGCTCGTTTTTTTTATTTTTCTTGGCTACCCCTGTTTATTGAGCCGATACACTTAAGAGATCAATAATTGCTATTAAGACTTCTGTAAAAGTATATACTATGATGAAACTAATTACTAAATAAAGTAAGGCTCCTAACAAAACTGCACCATAATATGGTTGAAAAGTCAAAGTGCGAAAGATGGAAAATTGTATAACAAAAGAAACAATTACAATAAAATAGCCGATAAATTGAACTATTCTTAGAATAGTAATTAATCTTGTGTATAGTCTATTTTGATTAGAACTGTTAGGTGATTTGTTACTGCTCATAAATTTCTATTTTCAAATTACTTAAGTAATAGGAATAAGAAAAGTGTTCCCAAGGAGGAAACACTCTCATGTCATACCTAGCTCAAAGCTGAAACCGAACTATATAACTATGCTCCTACAGCTTCCTTCGCAGCATACAGCACTTCAACTGTGATATCTTTAATACCTCGCTCACGAGCAAATTTCTCGGTGTTGCGCTTCACTTTACCACGAACAAAACCGGGAATCTTGTTCAATTCTGCTACACCATCTTTAGTCCAGTTGAGGTCAGATTCAGTAGATATACCCTTAGTGATGACTTCTTTAGTATCGTGTCCACCAAAGATTTCGAGCAAGTGGTCTTCCATTCCCAATGTAAAGGAATTGTAGACCAAATCGGCAATTTGGTTAGTACCTTCGTAACCCATAAATGGTTTGTAACCGATGGGGAAGTTTTGGATATGAATGGGTGCAGCAATTACACCGCAGGGGATATCCAGACGTTTACCAACATGGCGTTCCATTTGTGTACCGAAAATGGCAGAGGGTTCGACACGAGCGATCGCATCTCCAATTTGACCATGATCATCAGTAATAATGATTTCATCACAGTATTCGCTGACTTGTTCCCGGAACCAGTCAGCATCATATTTGCAATAAGTTCCAGCCCAAACAACGTGAATGCCCATTTCCCGCGCTAAAATTTTGGTTATAGCGGCAGCGTGGGTGTTATCACCAAAGACGACTGCTTTTTTACCTGTTAAGTTCTGACAGTCAATTGAACGGGAAAACCAAGCAGCCTGAGATACATGCAGTGTTTGCTCGTTTATGAAGTCTTCGTAGTCAACCTCAGCGCCTTGGGCATTAATTATCTGCTGAATTTTACGGATGCAGCGAGCAGTTTCAACTACACCCATAGGAGTAATATCTACGTAGGGTATTCCAAATTCTGCTTCTAGATAACCAGCTGCCATTGAGCCAAGTTCACGATAAGGACAAAGATTGAACCAAGCACGAGGCAAGTTTTTCAACTCATGAACCGAAGCACCTTCAGGAATAGCAGCATTTACCTCAATTCCTAAGTCTGCCATTAATCGTTTCAACTCGGTGCAGTCGTGCTGGTTGTGAAAGCCAAGAGTAGAAATACCGATGATATTAACAGAGGGCTTTTCGGTTTTGCCTTCTGGAAGTTCGCCCTTTTTGCGAGCTTTTTCGATGTAGAACTGGACAATTTGATGCAGAGTGCGATCGGCTGCTTGCAATTCGTTGACCCGATAGTGGTTAACATCCGCCAGCATCACATCACCTTTGGCTTCCAACTGCGCCCGTTCGACGAAGTTTTGCAAATCTTCTTGCAAAATACTAGAAGTACAGGTAGGGGTAAGAACAATCAAGTCTGGATGTTCTTCGGCGTCTTTACGGGTAATATTGTCTACCACCTTTTCTTGGGAACCACGCGCCAAAACGTTGCGATCAACAACACTAGCAGTTACTGGGGTGAAGTTTCGTTCCCGTTCCAGCATTGAGCGCATGACGTTAAAGTAGTCATCGCCCAGTGGTGCGTGCATGATAGCATGAACGTTTTTGAAAGAACTGGCAACCCGCAGAGTACCGATATGGGCTGGGCCTGCATACATCCAGTAAGCCAATTTCATAATAGTGTTCTCCGTTTAAATTAAACCAAGCGTGTCCGAATAAGAGGTGGACTTTTGTGTTTAATTATTAAGTCGTTTTTGATTCTCTCAAATGTTCTAGCCTGACAGTAGTTGCCTTCTTGTAAGTTTACATCCCCTAATAAAGCTTGAGACGTTGTTGCTGCTTGGGATTGGATGCTCTACTAAAACAACATTCGTGTTGCTAAAGTTCAATAAAAATTAACGTTTCGGTAAATTCCTTAGCATTCGAGAACTTGCAAGGTAATGATGGTAAATTGCTGGCGATCGCAGCTAGTTGTGACTATAACGTGATACTACATATAATCCTAGTAGCCTGTAACAAAGATTTTGACAGTCTAAAAATTTCTTAGTAAGCACTGAAGTGCTTAAACGAGGTATAAAGCCCCTACTAAACCTATCAAAATTAGTGTGATGATAGAGAAACTTAATCAGAAGCACAAACCAACTAAAAAACCATCTCTAGAATACTATTTAAATCTTCAATATCCTGTGACTTTATATCCTGATCCAGAAGGAGGATATGTTGCTCAAATTAAAGATTTACCTGGATGTCTCTCTCAAGGTGAAACTTTAGAAGAGGCGATGACAAATATCAATGAGGCGCGGGAGTTGTGGATTGAAACTGTGTATGAAGCCGGGGATGAAATACCTTTGCCTAGTAATGATGAAACTTATAGTGGTAAGTTGTTGGTACGGATGCCAAAGTCTTTGCATCGTCGCTTGGTTGAGAAAGCAGAAGTCGATGGTGTCATCTATTGTTTGAGGTGGGGTTTGGGAAATTTCTGGAGAATTCGTTTTTGGATGTTTCTTCCATTTCTGCTTTACCACCTCCAAATTTTCTTCCCTTGTGGCTGTTTAATGTTTAAGCGTCAGGGTAAATTTCCAATAGCCTTTATTCTTTGCAGATTTTTCGTCATTTCGGAGTCCTAACTCCAACAAACAATCAAGTGCTGTCTGAACTTCTTCCAATTCCTCTTGCTGGTTAAGACTAGATTTTGCAGGATGCTTTAAGTTGTTGACCAGTTTGTTTGATCTGATGAAGTAAATCTTCTTTTTTTGTACCATACTCAATTGTGCGACTTCTTTTTCCGCTTGCTTGTTTAGTTTGGTATCCTGTAAAGCGCAATTTGTTAGTTTCCCACTTGACAACAAGCGCTGCTTTTAAATCTTCTGGTTGTTGTTCGGCTAATAAAAGTAAAGCATCTACCAAACTTAGAACATTCTCTAAAACTGACTCATCCCAACGAATATTTCTTACCATCGGTCAAATATAAAGAGAATCTTAATAAAATTAAATTGCCCAAACAAACAATTGACCTCGTAAATAAAAACATGAGGTCAAATAAATGACTACAAGGAAACAAACTTCCAGCCTAAATCAGAAAATTATCACTTTATTACTAGTCCTGAAAATCTTACTTGTCGGTATCCAAGCTGAAAACCGTATTCAACAAGAAGACGCATCCATCGAAGTCTTAATTTGGATGATTAACCAGTGCATCCCGATACTGCAAAAAACTGAGAACCTAGAAGATAAAAATAAGAAATAGAAAAAACCCCATCCCTAAGCAATACTGCTCGGATAAGATAAATCGATTGACATTTAAATACTGTAGAGACGTTGCAGTGCAACGTCTCTACAACCCTTGCGGGAGGGGTTATAACTTATGCAGCTACCAAACGCCTTAAAGATTCGGCGCGGCGTTTAGCAGTGGCATTTTTCGGATCATATTTGAGTGCTTCTTCGTAAGCTTGTAGTGCTTGAGCAGTTAAATTTTTGCGCTCGTATGCATGAGCTAGATTATTTAAAGCTGTGACATAATCAGGTTTGGTTTTCAGCGCTTCTTTGTATTGACGAATTGCTAAATCATATTGTTCTTGAGCAAAGTAAACGTAACCCAAGCCGTTATAAATCCCAGCAATATTTTTTTCTTCCTCTTCTTCTGCGGCTTTCAAAGCTTTTTGAAACAGAGTCACCGCTTGAGTATAAACTTTTTTCTCGGAATAAATACTAGCTAATTCGTAATACTCTTGAGCCGTTCCCTTTTCTTTTGCCAGCTTATTTCGCAAGCGTGAAAAGTTTCTTTCTATCTTGCGATTTTTGAAAATCTGGGGAACAACATTGATAAAGGTGAATAAGAGAATACCCACCAAAATTGCAAGATAAATAACTGGTAAATTGTTATCCATTGCCTTTATTAAAAATATCTTCTTTATCTATTATCAACTTCTTGGCTACAGTTGATAGTTAAGAGTCAAGTGTCCAGAGTAAATAGTTTTTTGACCATTGACCAATGACCAATGGCCATTTTACGGTAAACCCCAGTGTTGAGCGCGCTGCTGGAGCCAACCTTTTTCCAAATACCGTGCGATCGCTCCATTTACTTGGCGTCGCAAATCATCATACTGCAATCCCTTGGGCATGACTACAGATAAAGGCTCAGTTGATAGCTTGACTGGCACTAGCCGATATTGAGGATATTGTTGCACCCAGCCACTCAGAACGCTAGTATCGGCAGCAAAAGCCACTACTGTATTATTTTCTAAAAGCGATCGCCCTTCTGCATAGGAATTCACCCCGACCAAATCTGCTTGTGGCAAATAATACTTAATATCAGCTATGGTACTGGAATTTTTGAGAACGGCTATTTTCTGTTTATCTATGTCGCCTAGCTTCTGTATAGAGGTATTTTTGGTAATTAATCTCGTGCCATCAAAGTAGTAAGGTATACTTAAACTCACTAAGCGGGCGCGTGATTCGGTTGCTGTCACTCTGGCAATAGTGAGATCAACTTTATGATCTATAACTTGTGAAAGGCGATCGCGATTCGCTACAGGTTTGAATTTAACAGCATTATCTTTCCCAAGTAAGTCTGCTGCTAATTTTTGGGCTAAGTCAATCTCAAAACCTTGAAGATTACCCTTTGTATCTGTAAATCCCAACGGACGCAAATTATCTTTGACAGCTATATTCAAATAGCCCCGCCGCCGAATTTCTGGCAGTTCTGCGGCAGATGCTGATGATTGGGTATCTGCAATAACAAGGGCAAATAGCAACAACAAAAGAATTATTTTTTTGCCAATACTCCGCAAAAAGTAATTGCGGGTGGTAGGTTTTGGGTGCAGGGTTTTTCTCCCTACCGCCCTATTTTCCCATCCCCCCATCATTACCTGTTTGGGATTACCCATTTTTAACTCTTTGCTTGGCTTGCTAATTCTGCTACTTTAGCAAAACCAGTTGGATCGAGGACTGCCATTTGTGCCAACATTTTACGATTGAGTAAGATGTTAGCTTTTTTGAGATTACCGATAAACTGGCTATAGCTCATGCCCTGTTGACGAACAGCAGCGTTGATCCGGGTGATCCAGAGGCGACGGAAGTCACGCTTGCGCTTTTTGCGATCGCGATAAGAACTCCGCAGCGCCTTCATCACTTGTTGATTGGCGGTTCTAAACAGAGTGGAGTGAGATCCACGAAAACCTTTGGCGAGTTTGAGAATTTTTTTGCGGCGTTTACGAGCAACATTACCGCGTTTTACCCTTGTCATGGCTTAAATTTTCCTGAAAAAATTACAAATAGGGGAGCATCAAGCGTACATTTTCGGCGTCGCGCTCGTCAACAAGAACCATTTTGGAAAGCTTACGCTTTTTGTTGGAGCTTTTGTGTTCGAGCAGGTGGTTTTTGAATGCCTTGCGACGTACGATTTTACCACTGCCGGTGGCGCGGAATCTTTTTGCCGCAGCTTTACGAGTTTTAAGTTTGGGCATGAGGATGGCTATAATTCGACACAATCCATCATTATAAACTATTGAGTTTGAAACGAACCGCCAAGACGCGAAGAACGCCAAGAAAAAGAGGAGAAGTTAAAGATGGATGAGGTGGTGATTGTTGAATATGATCCGCGATGGCAAGTTATGTTTGCGGAAGAGGCGACAGTTATTTGGCAGGCACTAGGCAGTGATTTGGTTGTTGAGATTGAGCATATTGGCAGCACAGCAGTACCAAGGCTGGCAGCAAAACCAGTGATTGATATTATGGTGGGAGTGCGTTCTCTAGAAGATGGAAAGCTGGCCATTCCTGTGTTGGAAGCACTAGGATACGTCTATTGGCGAGATGATCCACGTCCAGGAAGGATGTTTTTTGTGAAAGGAATGCCCCCATACGGCAACCAGCGCACGCATCATGTTCACATTGTTGAGGTGTATGGAGAGTTTTGGCAACAACGAAAGTTATTCCGGGATTATTTGCGGATGCATCCTGAAGAGGTAAAGCGCTATGAAGCTTTAAAAAGAGATTTAGCAGTACGTTTCTCTACAGATCGAGAAGCTTACACTGAGGGAAAAAGTGAGTATATTCAAGCTGTAATGAAAAAAGCACGATGTCAGTAGCTTTGAGAATATTAATTAAATAACACATTCAGGAAACTGTCGCTTTAATGCGGGGAAGACAGGACATGGTGTTGAGGTTTGCAAATTCTCTGGTTTACTCCAAGTAAAGGGCGCTTTTTGAGCAGCAGACATCCACAACAGGCGTTTTGCCCGTGTCATGGCGACGTAGAGTAAACGATACTCTTCTGCTGTTTTGAGGTATTTTGCTTGTTCCCAAGCTGGGCTTACATCTGGTAAATCTACTTGAGTGTGAAGTGCTGCTCGAATTTGGGCGCGGGCGACTTCTGATAAGGTAAAGTCTCCTAAAAATTGGCTTTGGGGAGGAACCCAAAAGCGACCAGGTATTAAGTTTTCATGCATAAATGGTAGAAATACGTAATCCCAGTCTAGACCCTTGGCTTTATGCATGGTGATAATTGTCAGTTGACCGCGACGGGTATAACGGGCTTCTAAATCTTCTGTTTCTACGGATTCAAATCTTTCGGAACTAACGATTTCACTGAGGATATTCAGCATATTTGTCATTGAAGCATGACCAGCTATTTGTATATTCACCCTTTCTGCGAGTTTGTCAGCAGTTGCAAGTTCTGCTTGGTCGTAATTTAATGCCAAAGCTAGGAAGGAAATCAGCTGATACAGAGGTAGTTCCATCCGCGCCCGCAGTAAACTTCGACATAGATGTGCGGCTTTTTGTACTGCTTCTGGCTGGGGTGCAGACAAGGGGCCTGGGTACAAGAATTCTTCAGGTACAGAAGCAGGGGCGTTGAGGTCTTGAGTGGGGATTAACTGTCTTTGTACAAAGACTTCTAAGGCTGCTTTCAAGTGATCGGCGGAGTGGGGGCGATCGCAAAATTGTAATAATGCCAAAATTTCTTGGGGTACATGGGAATGGCGATCGCGTTCTCCGACATCATACAGTGTAATTTGATGCTCTTTACATACAGCCGTCAATGCTTCTGCTAACCATCTACCTTGACGGTTTTCTCTCACTAAGATAGCTGCACTAATTGCATTTGCTTCTGGAACAAATAACTGAATTACTCTTTGAGAGAGCAATTCAACTGTGTGATGAATATCACGTGGAGTATACAGTTCTAGTCCCCGTCCGACTGGTTGAGGATTCGCATCTGGTTGAGGGTCATTGGGGTTAACAAGGCGAATCGTTTGAGGACGGAAAGGGGAAGTGGGAGGATTAAAAGATCCTTGATTCTTGGCTTGATAGGAACTATTTACCCATTGCAAAACGAAATTGGCAGCATCAATAATCATTTTGGTACTGCGACCTGCTTGATCCATTGTTGCTAAACGATTTTTGCTGTTGCAATCTTCGCAAAACTCACGGAAATAAATCGGGTCTGCGGGGGTGAAGGTGGAGTTAATTGCTTGGTTGGGGTCGCCGACACGAATCAGGTTTGGTTGGTTGGGATTGTCGAGATTGGTGGCAAGAATTTGTAATAGTTTGGTTTGCAGGGGACTAGAGTCTTGGGCTTCGTCTTCAAAAACGGCGAATACTTGGTTTTGTTCGATTTTGCGGGCGCTGGAATTTTCTAGGACTCGCAGTGCGGCTAAAATCATGTCGTCGTAGTCAATGAAGTCACGCGATCGCATTAATTTTTGGTACTGTTCGTATAATCCCGCAGCAACAGTTAAAATTTCATAGTTATCTGTGGTTTGTTGACCCAAGCGTCGTAAATCTTCTGGCAACATTCCCGAACTTTTTGCTTCATGAATCACGGTTGTTGCCAAGTCTGGTAAGACTTCTGTTCGCAATACTGACTGACGGCGTAATCTTTCGGTTTCTTCGCCGTCAAATTGTATACCTTCTAGTAAGCGAAAATAATGCCCTGGATAGCTAGCAATCCATTGTTCTACGGCAGTACGGATGAAACGATGGCTTTGGTTTGGCGTAATTAATGTGACATTGTCTAATTGCAATCCTGATAAATCGGAATGACGACTAGCAATATTTAAAGCTAGTCCATGCAGCGTATATACAACAAAACCAGTTTGAGGTAGTGATAATTCTTCACGCAAGTATTTACGGATTTTGACTTTGATATTAGCAACAGCAGAACGAGTGAATGTCACAACTACCAACTGACGACGTTGAGACGAACCTGAAGAATTTGAACGCTGATACTGACGGGCGATCGCGATCGCCGCCGCCGCCGCCATTCCTGTAGATTTACCAGCGCCAGGAACAGCAGAGACAGCCAATGGCCCAGAGTGCCAATCAGCCATTTGTTGCTGTCCAGGACGCAGACGATTGCGAATGCTTAAAATTGCACTTTCTCTGAGAGAAGATAAAGTGGACTGAGGATCAGCTTCGATTGGATATGATTCTTGAGGCACTAGATGTTTAAAATGAGGTCTTACTTTAAGATTTTAGATTTTCACTACAATCAACAACCAACTATCAACCACAACCACTAACTTGACTGCTGTATCACCCTAGAGTGAAGATAAAATGGTTGAGACTGTTGCCAAAGTATAGGCGATTTTTGATGTCGCCTTGCTCTGTTAGTTCTTTTCGTCGATTGGAAAACAGAGTTTTAGACTAACAGAACAAACCATATTCAAGCCTGCATGGGCAGGCTTTGTTTGTCTAGTAGTATTGAGGCGTTAAATTACGCCTCAATACTACTAGAAGCAAAAATCGACTTTTGCAAGCAGTCTATATTTATCAGCAGCAAGTTCAGTGAGGGATGACAGTGGAGACACTTGTGGAAAAGCAGAAGCTAGGTGTAAATATTGTTATGAAGAAAGGCGATCGCGTTCGTGTTAAAGAATCCGTGGTAGTGTACCATCATCCCGAACATCGCGGTAATGCATTTGACCTGAAAGGTACAGAGGGAGAAGTGATGGATATTGTTACCCAGTGGCACGATAGACCAGTTAGTGCTAACTTGCCAGTCTTAGTGAAGTTTAGTAAAAAATTTAAAGCTCACTTCCGTGAACAGGAGTTAGAAATTATCTAACATCCCTCATTGGCGGCGAAAAAACTGCATTATATTAAATTCGCCGCGCATTTTTTTAAGATCTCGACGATGCTGTTCTGCTATTGCGTAGTACCACTCACAGTATTCTTGATACTCTGATCTCGTTTTAACTTCGTGATAAAACTGGTGAGTTGTTTGGTAAACAGCAAAACCTTCCTCAACTTGAGGTTGAGGCAAAGGAATAATATATGGTAAGTCTTTAGACATAAGGAGTCAAAAGTAATTGTGCCACTCCTGATCCATTATTACTTAGCCAGTTCTTGATCACAGTTATTTGGCTTTCAAATTAAAGCCAACCTCTTAAACGATATACGAACATACCCACATATTCTTTTGCTGCCGCAGTAAATTTGTATAAATTAGAACTATCTGGTAGCAAACTCAAGATAGCAGCCTTGGGAGTATGGGCTAGCGCTTCCATTTCACTTTGAGTCACAAGAAAGTCAGTAGGTGCAGGGATAGCGTCAATGCCCTGACGCTTAAAGATTAAGAAAGATCGCGGCATATGCATAGCTGAAGTCACCAGTAAAATCTGGCGAATTCCACGAGTATCAAGTATTTTTTTGACATTTACTGCATTTTGGTAGGTATTGAGAGATTCCGATTCTTGAATGAGAACTTCTGGTGGAACACCAATGGATGTAAGGACTTGAGCCATATCTTCAGATTCTGCTAAACCTTGGTTATCGTCCCAATTGATACGTCCACCGCTCAGAATAATCACGGGGGCTTTGTTTTGGCGGTAAAGTTGAGCAGCATAAATCACACGATCGCCAGCTTCATTTAAATCTACACCCGGTCGTGGTGGTAAAGCTGGTTTGGTAGCACCGCCCAATACAACTATCGCTTCAGCATTTGGTAGTTGCGCGGGTGATAAATACTGCCATTCGAGCGATCGCACCATGAGATTAGCAATCCAGGCGTTACTACTCAATAACAATATCAGCAGTGCCAATATCATCGCGATCGCTGCTGTACGAGGGCGTTTCCATACCATAAACAGTGCTACCACCAGACAAATACTAGCTAGCCCCAAAGGATAAAAAAATAGTGGTAGCAACTTTGAGAGATATAAGAACATAAAGAGGGATCGGGAATCGGGGACAAGGGGATTGGGGACAAGGGATCGGGGACAACAGAGGAGGGAGACAAAGGGGACAACTAATTAGTTATCGGTGATCAGTGATCAAATTAAACTGATCACTGTTAAGGTGATTCATGCTCAATCCCCAATTCCCAATCCCTGATCTGTGATCCCCAAAACTTTTTTACCTCCGCCAAAATTGTGGCCAGTTGGAATTATCAGATGAACGACGGTAACGACGTATAGGCTTTCGGATGCGTCGTTTGACAGTTGGGGTAGGGGGTAATTCTAGCTGTGTCTCATCTGTTAATTCATCAGGAATTTGAGTTCTAGTTTCTTCCTTGCTTTTCCACCAAGCAATCAGCCAGCCTCCGCCAATACCAGCCAACGAACCCAGCAAGATGCTTACAGATGGTTTGTATCCCAAAAAGACAAAGCCAAGTAAGAAAAATAACCAGTATTTCAAACCTGCATCAATACCCTCAGAAGAAGCAATTGCATCACTCTGAGGGCTACTTTTATTAGCAGTAGTCAGCCAGCCTACAGCCAAACCACCCAACACACCCAAGAAAAGGCTTATAGGTAGTGCATAACCAACTACCAAAAAAATGAGTGTTAAAAATACCCCAAACAGGATTTGATTGAGAAAGTTGGGCGAAACCGATAGAAATTGGTTGAAATTGTTCTTTTGTGGTGCCATCAGGTCAACCTCTAACAGGATTTTGGATTTTGGAGCCACTGCGTTGCGGAGGTATTTTCAGAAGCCGCTTCCCGTCTACCCTCCGTTGTAGCACGTGGCGTGATTTTGGATTTTAGATTTCGGAGTCAATGACAAAAATTACTTTTCTACTCAGTAATAACTTCCAATCCAAAATCTCAAATCCTCTATTAAGGCATTAGTTTAGATATTTCCTTTAATTGTGCCTGTATTGGTTGAGTTGTGTCCAAAATTTTTACTAGTGGTTTTTCTTTTTCAGTCCAAGTCTCAGCAGCAGCAAGTTGTGAATCCAACAATTCAGCAGTTGCATCAGCAATATCACCAGTGCGGTGTTGTAGACGTTGTTGTAAAACTTCTGGCGGTGCAGTGCAACCCAGAATTTGTAAAGGTATTTGCTTATCTTGGGCTTGAGCGATCGCTTCTTGTCGTAATTGCTGGCGATCGTACTTAGCATCTAAAATCACATTAAAACCTTGACTTGCGAGCATTATTCCCAATTCCAGCAAACGTGCATAGGTTTTTTGAGTCATTTCGGGTGTATACAAATCATCTCCACCAGCTTGCAGTAGAGGAATCCCCGCTAAATGCTTCCGCACTGCATCTGAACGCAGGTGAATTGCTCCGATCTGTTGAGCTAAATACCTAGCCGTTGTACTTTTGCCAGAACCAGATACTCCGGACATTAAAGTTAAGTGTCCTTGACGCGGTTGAGTATACTCCCACGCCTGCTGGTAATAAGCCGCAGCAGTTTTCGCCGCCTCTTGCTTGGCTTCTGGCGGTACACCAGGATCATCTAACAAAAACGAAGTTACTTTTGCTCTCACATACGCTTGGCGGCTTAAATACAAAGGTAATACCTGCAAACCTTCCCAGTCTCCAGTTTGCTCAATATAAGTATTCAAAAACACATTAGCTAAATCTTTGCACTGCCGTGCTTCCAAGTCCATCACTGTAAACGCCACATCGTACATGACATCAGCAAAGCGAAACGGCTCATTAAACTCTATACAGTCAAAGAGCAAAATTTTATCTTGCCATCGCGCAATATTTCTTAAATGCAGATCACCGTGACATTCCTTAATATAGTTGTGATTAATGCGACTTTTAAATAAATCTGCACGTTCTGCAAAAAAGCGATCGCTATACTGCTTTGTTTCCTCAAACTGCACTTGAGTTTGTGGTCCACCAATATATTTTTCCGTTTGCTGGTAATTTTCGTCAAATGCAGCCCGGACTTGTGATACTTCCCCAAAAGAACGAATGTAATCATTGGTAGCACTTTTACCGTGAAACTCTGCTACTATTCGTCCCAATTCTGCTATGTGTTTCTCCTCTAACTTCCCCTGCTCAAACATTTCACTCAGCAAAGCTTCCTGGGGAAACTGACGCATTTTCAACGCATACTCTACAGCTTCTGCTCCCCCTAGTTGATATTGCTCGCCTACCAAACTTATAGGCAATACTTCTAGATATAATTCCCCAGCACCTCGTTGATTTAACCTCAACTCTTCCTGACAAAAATGCTGGCGCTTTTCCAATGTCGAATAATCCAAAAAGCCAAAATTTACAGGCTTCTTCAACTTATAAACATAATCCCCAGTCAACAACACATAAGAAACATGCGTCTGAATTAACTTTACTGGTTCTTGTACAGCATGAGGATAAAACTCAGGCTGTAACATCTGTTCAATTAAAGGTGGAATAGAAACAGTCATATTTTTTCTTTGTGTCCTACTTGTCCTACTGTTCGAGAAGCCCTTCGGGTACTCTACGAGAAGCCTATGAGCGCGTCTATGTATTCTATGTAATTCAATCAACAAAAAACCAGGGTTTTCACCCTGGTCTTTTCAGCAATTATGACAAACTGTATCAACCTTTGCTGGAAGCAAAAAAACTCAAATGGTAAGGTGTTCCCTTTGCTGGATGAGTTTGAACTTCTCGGATCACCGTTTTACCGCGCCAATCCAAATCTGTTACATTGAGTTCAAACTCAGTTTTATTGACACGAGCCTTCTTGAGCAAGTTCTCAACAGTTTTAGCATCAACTACTAGAGAAATAGACTCGCTACCTTTGTGACCATACAAATTAGCAGGTATAAATCCAGAACGACGCAAAGCATTAGGTTTGCTACCTTCCGGCCGCTTTTTACAATCAATCGTAAGTTCCATAGAAATTGTGAGTTGTTAATTGACAAATTGGGGGATCGGGGAAAGGGGATCAGGATCAGGATCAGGGAAAGGGGATTAGTGTTTATTCTCTTCCTTATCTCCCTTGTCCTCCTTGTCCTCCTTGTCCTCCTTGTCCTCCTTGTCCCCGATCCCTGATCCCCGATCCCTGATCGCTAACCTAAGCACTCAGCAATGAAGCTGGAGAACCATCGGCGTGTAGCAAAGCCCGTTTGGGGCCATGTATCGGGTCTTCGACAATGATAGTTTGATCGCGGCTGGCTCCTAAAGAAACAATCGCGATCGGCACTTCCATTAATTCTGCCAAAAATTTGAGATAATCCAACGCTTGGCGTGGCAAGTCATCTAAAGAACGGCAGTTACTGGTAGACTGCTGCCATCCAGGTAAGGTTTTGTAAACCGGACGACACTGAGTAAACTTACGGGCGCTTGTGGGAAAATGCTCACAGCGTTCCCCATCTATCTCATAGGCAATACAAACTTTAATCTCCTCTAGTTGATCAAGGACATCTAGTTTAGTAATCGCCAAACAGTCCAAGCCATTGATACGCACAGCATAGCGACCAATGACCGCATCAAACCAGCCACATCGGCGTTTGCGTCCGGTGGTTGTGCCAAATTCTGCACCAAGGGAACACAACAATTCTCCTAATTCCCCATCTAATTCTGTGGGGAAAGGCCCTTCGCCAACACGAGTAGTATAGGCTTTTGCTACCCCAATTACCCGGTCTATCATTGTCGGGCCTAGCCCTGAACCAACACAAGCCCCGCCAGCTACTGGGTTAGAAGAGGTGACGTAGGGATAAGTCCCATGATCTAGATCAAGAAGTGTACCTTGTGCGCCTTCAAATAATATATTACGTCGTCGCTGAATCGCATCGTAGATTTTTAAGGAGGTATCGACTACATGAGGTCGCAATCTTTCCGCATACCCCAGATATTCATCTATCACCTTCTGGGGTTCTAGCGGTGGTAAGTTGTAAAGCTTTTCTAAAATGACGTTTTTATAATTGATCGTCCACTCTAGTTGATCACGTAGTCCTCGGAAGTCCATCAAGTCTAACATCCTGATGCCTGTCCGTTCCGATTTGTCGGCATAGGTTGGACCAATACCTCGACCAGTCGTACCTATTTTATGATTTCCTCGGCGTTCCTCTGATGCCTGATCAATCAAGCGATGATAAGGCATCGTTACGTGTGCTGTTTGAGCAATTAATAAATTGTTGGTAGAAATGCCAAGTTCTTCTATTTGATCGAGTTCTGCGATTAAAACCTGTGGATCGATGACTGTTCCAGAACCAATAATGCACTCTGTATCCGGGTACAAAATACCAGAGGGAATCAAATGCAATTTAAAGGTTTGACCCTTGACTACAATTGTGTGTCCAGCATTGACACCCCCTTGATAACGTACTACCACATCTGCGGAGCGGCTGAGTAAGTCGGTGATTTTTCCTTTTCCTTCATCGCCCCACTGGGCACCTATAACAATAACGTTAGCCAAGAGTTTATATTAAAAAGCTAAAGTTTTCACAAATTGAAATTATCGCCAAATTTTGCAGCAGATGTCAACCTTTTAAAACAAAAATATTAGTAGGGGCGATCGCAGACAGATATCACATCAAACGAAATAGCAATTGGCAAGTGTGTCTTTGCGAACAAATCAAATTAGTTATTGATATGAGCGATCGCCCATATTAATTGCAAGCTTTTTCAGTGAGCGATCACACTTTGGTTTTCGTACAAAACACTGAATTTCAAGCATAAAATTAAAAGCTTTTAAGGTAAATAAGCAGGAATAAACACAGCTAGGTTACTAACAGTAAACAAACACCAAACCCTACCAATGACAAATAACACGACAACAAGCAAATTATTTTTTTATTTGTTACTGTTAATAATAATTAATATTTGTTCTGAATAGCACTACTATGACTTTATACGCAGAGTTACACAGACACCTTGGTGGTTCGGTTGTACCACGAGTTTTATGGCGGTACTTTGAACGTCATTCGTCGGAGTTAATTTCTCGGTTTGCTGACTATGAAGGTTTTGAAGAGTTTTACACACGTCCGCGTAATACTTTAGATGAGTATTTAGAGTTACACACTCTTGTAGAAAGTGTACAAACTGTAGAGACTCTACCCTACTTTATTTATCGGCTATTACGGGGTGCTTATATATTTGAAAATTTGGCTTACTTAGAACTGCGTTATACACCTTATCTACGAACACCAGAACACCTGAGTCAATCACAAAGAATTGACAAAATGGCAGAAATTGTCGAAGTTGTAGGTAAGGCAAGTAAACTACCTGAATATCCGATTGTCACTAGTCAAATTCTTTGTATGCATTCGCGCCTACCCTATGAGGTGAATAAAGCGATTGTAGACTTAGCTGCACAAAATAAGCAGTACGTTTGTGCAGTAGACGTGGCAGGGGGAGATAGTTATTATGGCGATCGCCTAGAAGAATGGGTAGAACTATATAACTATGCGCTGTCTTTAGGAATTGGTACAACAGGACACCTTTACGAAACAACAGTCGGTTGTTATCCAGAACTGTTACCATTTTTGATGCGAATTGGTCATGGAATCCAAATTCCTTTGTTGTACCCTGAATTACTTCCAGATTTAGCAAAACAGAATCAGTGTTTGGAAGTTTGCCCCACAACTTACCTAAAAACAGGTACGTTAGAAGATATCCGCCAACTTAAGATTGTCTTCGACCGTTGTTTTGATGCTGGAGTCGATATCGCCATTTGCACAGATAACGCTGGACTACACAACGTCCGCTTACCGTTTGAGTACGAAAATCTTCTCACCTACGACATAATTAATTTTCAACAACTCCAAGCTTGTCAGGATGCAGCTTTCCGTCATGCTTTTGCTTGGCCTTACAGTCAACGTCCAGCATCACTATTAAATGGATTGCTGAATCCTGAAGATACTAAGCTTGTAGCTATGAAAAATTAGAACAGTTACCAGTTATCAGTTAACAGTGACCAGTTTAAATTTGATAACTGATAACTGATAACTGAATTCTAAGCTCCTACTGTTGCACCTCCGGCTGTTTTCCAAGCGGATAAACCACCTTTAATTTCACAGACATGAGCAAATCCAGCCTCTTTTAAAAGTTGTGAAGCTTCGGCTGCTTGTTTGTCGTTTTCACCATAAACAAAAATCTCGCGCTTGCTATGGAAAGCAATTTTAGCGCGGTCTGCCAAGTCAGCTAAGGGAATGGGTACTGCTCCTGTAATATGACCTGTATTGTAGCTGCTGCGATCGCGTACATCCAAAATCGTAAAACCAGGTTGACCCAATTCCAGACGAGATTTCAAGTCGTGTGCAACAGAATCAAGCATAATAGCCACCTAAATTAATTGTTTTTGCCTAATAGTTTGTTGATTTCCACTATCAACAGCAATCTATCAAAAAACTTATTTTTATCGAGCTTTTTTTAAAAAGAATAAATATTTTCATGAAGATTGATAAATATATATGCTTTTATATCAAGAAATATAAATTTATGTATATCTAATTAATAGACAAGTGAGAGTTTATTCCATGCTGTCCACAATTAATTGAAATTCCTTCAATACTTGCAAGGCGATCGCATAATAATCGCTTTTAGAGCAGAGGAGCAGGGAAACAGATAGGGATATTAATGATGTACTCTGTTATGAACGAAAAAGTCCTTGACAATCTTAGCAATATCTGAAACAGTTGCTATACCTTAATGACAATAGTTTTTCAGGTTGATATGACATAGTTATCACACTGTTTTTGCTCTGCTCTCTGGGAACACAGAGAACAAAATGTAGCTTATTTTCGAGTAAGCAGGCAACAATTTTTCCTTGACTAAATTTTAAATTTCCTATAAATATACTCTTATTAACCGTTTAATAAGCTGTTTAAAACTATTTAGCCTTGTTAAAAAGTCTTATTAATTACGGATTAAATATTATAGCGTTTCCTAAGCTACTGAGGTACACCTAATCTTTTTCAATCTTTATCCAAAAATATAACCAAATTTAAAACCGTACCTCACTAGGTCGGAAAACGCTATAACTTGTCAAGTTAATATCAATTCTGCTGATTTTTTGTGTCTTACTTTATCTCCGCTGCAAAATTCTGTAAATCGCTGTTATATTGCCCAGATCCTAAAAGCTTGACTATACAACGATTGTGGGCGACCATTCGCCCCATCAGAGCAGAAATTAAATTTTCCCAGAGTAAAAACAATGCAGAAAACCGAAAAAAATATCATAAAAAAGAGAGTCGCACCCTTTGCTGAGGTTTGGGAGTGTTCAGTTACTCAAAGCAAATCCTTACATACTACTGCTGAGTTTGAGGATGGACAAATCATCGCTAATTTTAGCCCGAAAGAAATCCTTGATAGTCCTAGTTATTTAACTGTCCAAATTGGCGAGCATCAACATATTATGCTCGACCCTGAGTTTTTGCAATATATCAATCATAGCTGCGCTCCTAATGTTTTTTTTGATACGAAAAATAGGATATTGATTACTCTTAGAAAAATAGAAATTGGAGAAGAATTAAAATTCTTTTATCCCTCAACGGAATGGTCAATGGATCGAGGATTTAATTGTATTTGTCAAAGTGAAAATTGCCTGGGATATATCCAAGGAGCAGCCCATATACCCCTCAATATTTTGACAAAATATAAACTGTCCCAGTATATACAGCAAAAGCTAAATGGTTTGTAAAGAAATGATGCCATTGCTAATAGAAAGGCTACAAAATGAATCAGGCATTGCTTTGTCTCAAAATAGAGCGGACAGCTTGTGGGAAAGATTTCAAGACGGCTTTGCACATTTTGTCGTTATTCAGGGTCAAATCATTGGCTGTTGTTTTATTTGGCATGATTCGCTGAAAGCAAATTCAGAATCAAAATATGTTGAATTGGGAACCTTATGGGTTCAAAAGCAGTACCGAACATCAGCACTTTTGGAAATCAGCAATAATATCAAACGTATAGCAAAAGGAAAGAAAATTCTAGGCTTTTGTAAAGACCTCAAAGTCGCAAGATTTTTTGTGATGAGTTCTCTGTTTCCCTTTAGTTCAATTGCTAACTGGAAAAATTGCCCAACAGAAGTAATTGAATCATGCCAGCTTGAAGGGTGGCATCCCACTGATATCTCAACCCAGAGTCGGTACAGCTGCGTATTGTATCTTGAAAAGAATCATGAACTTACATCTTGGTACTTAATCTATGAATAATTCTGAAAAAACTCAGCTATGAAGGAGTGCGTCAAACAGTCGAACTAGGGTTTAAAGAAAATCAAGCGTACTCAAGATAGTTCATTTGGCAATAAAATGGATATCAAATCCCTTTTATACTCCCATAATTTCCCTCACGGCCAAGCTGTGCTGTGGCGAGACTACCCTAGTCAAGGTCTACTAGATGGTATCCACAATCCAAGTTTTACCAAAAGAAGTCGTACATTTAATTACAGCTGGAGAAGTGATAGACTCTTTCGCAGCTGTAGTGCGGGAATTAGTAGAAAATTCCCTCGATGCAGGTGCAACACGGATTGTGGTTTCTCTTTGGCCAGAACAATGGCGAATCCAAGTAGCTGATAATGGCTGCGGGATGAACTTGGAAGACTTGCAACGAGCAGCATCAGCCCACAGTACCAGTAAAATTCATAGCTGTGCAGATTTATGGAAAATCACTAGTTTGGGATTTCGTGGTGAAGCGTTGCACAGTTTGACGACTTTGGCTGAGTTAGAAATCTTGAGTCGCCCATCTCCGCTTGTATCTGCTCCGTTTACTGGGGGAACACGGGTAGTATATGGCTATGGAGGGCAAATTCTACATCAACAAGCAGCCGCGATCGCACCTGGTACAGTTGTCACAGTCTCCAATCTCTTTGGTAGTTGTATCGCTAGACGTCAGGGTTTACCAGCGATCGCACAGCAAATGAAAGCAGTACAAGCAAATATCTATCAAATAGCCATTTGTCACCCGCAAGTTGCTTGGCAAGTTTGGCAAAATGACCGGGAATGGTTTAACATCTCTCCAGCTGCGACGATGGGGAAACTCCTACCGCAACTGATCCACCAGGTACGTCCGGGAGACTTACAAGAACTGCAAATAGAATTGTCTAATTCTCCCCAACATTCCCTAAATATAGTTGTGGGATTACCTGATCGCTGTCATCGCCATCGTCCAGATTGGCTGCGGGTTGCGGTAAACGGCAGAATAGTCAAAGCGCCGGAATTAGAAAAAACTATTTTAGGAGCATTTCACAGAACATTACCACGCGATCGCTATCCGGTTTGTTGTCTACATCTGGTGATTTCTCCAGATCAAATTAATTGGAACCGCAATCCCGCCAAGACAGAAATTTATCTCAATGATTTGAATTATTGGCAAAACCAAGTCAGCCAAGCCATTGAACAAGCACTCCAGATTAATTCTGACACAATTCAAGAAGCAGTTCACACTAGTAGAGTTGGGAAATTAATTAAAGTAGCAGAAGAAAGCGGTGCTTACAACATTAATCCTTCCAATTCATCTGAAGATAATTCAACTTCTCACACCTTAAAAGCCGTCGGACAAGTTAACAATACTTATATAGTCGCTGAACATCCCGGCGGTTTGTGGTTAGTGGAACAGCATATTGCTCATGAGCGGATATTGTACGAACAATTGTGCGATCGCTGGCAAATTACTCCGATGGAACCACCGATCATTCTCTATCAATTGTCCTCAGTGCAAGTGTCTCAACTACAGCGCCTTGGTTTAGATATTGAACCTTTTGGTGAACAACTCTGGGCAATCCGCAGTATACCCGCAATGTTACAGCAGCGAGACGACTGTGCAGACGCAATTTTAGAACTGAGTCGAGGAGGAGATTTACAAACAGCACAAGTAGCTGTTGCTTGTCGCAGTGCCATTCGCAATGGTACACCCCTTTCCTTACCAGAAATGCAACAAATTTTAGATGACTGGCAACGCACTCGCAACCCCCGCACCTGTCCCCACGGACGCCCAATTTTTCTATCACTCGAAGAGTCTTCTTTAGCACGGTTTTTCCGTCGTCATTGGGTGATTGGGAAGAGTCACGGGATTTAAGAGGACAAGGAAGATAAGGAGGCGTTTCAATACGGTTCGGATAAGACAAATCGATCTCAATACTGCTCGGATAAGACAAATCGATTGACATTTAAAACCTGTAGAGACGTTGCAGTGCAACGTCTCTACATGCCCAAAATTACGACGACAAATCCTTAACCGAGCAGTATTGGGAGGCGTTTGTAGTGAGGACTTTAGTCCTCGAATTTAAGTACTTAATTGTACTGACCCACTCTACATGCTTTAATCAATTAGCTTTGAAAGAATAATACAGAGGAATCCTCAGCTAGGTAATAATCAATAATTCATGACCGAGATTAATGAACGCGCCGATTTTGATAGTCCTTGGAAAGAAATTCTAGAAGCTTATTTTCCTCAAGCAATGCAGTTCTTTTTTCCTCAAACAGCTGCATTAATTAATTGGGAACGTCCTTACGAATTTCTTGATAAAGAGTTTCAACAAATCGCCCGTAAAGCCGAACAAGGTAAACGATATGCTGATAAATTAGTTAAAGTTTGGCATACCCAAGGAGAAGAACTTTGGTTATTAGTGCATGTTGAAATTCAAGCCAAAAAAGAAGATAATTTCACCAAGCGGATGTTTACTTACAACTTTCGCATATTCGACCGCTTCGATCAACCAGCAAATAGTCTGGCAATTCTCTGTGGCGCAAATCGTGAATGGCAACCAAACAATTACAGTTACAATTATCCCGATACTCACCTAATTTTTGAATTTGGAAGTATTAAGCTTTTGGATTATGAAAATCGCTGGACTGAGTTAGAAAATAGCCGTAACCCATTTGCAACTGTGGTTATGGCGCATTTGAAAACCCAACAAACACAAAAACAACCAGAACAACGCAAAGCATGGAAATTTAGCTTGATTCGCAGGCTTTATGATTTGGGCTTACAAGAACAGGATATCCGCAACCTGTATCGATTTATTGATTGGGTTATGATATTACCAAAAGCCTTGGAAAATCAGTTTTGGGAAGAATTTAAACAGTTTGAGCAGGAGCGTAGTATGACTTATATTACGACGGGCGAACGTATAGGCTACGAGCGAGGAAAACAAGAAGGTAGACAAGAAGGCAGACAAGAAGGTGAACAAATTATTATCTTGCGACTACTACAAAGAAGGCTGGGAAAATTATCACCAGAAACTCAACAGCGCATACAGTCTCTTTCTTTAAATAAATTAGAAGCACTTGGCGAAGCTATATTAGATTTTACTGTGGTCGCAGATTTATTTAATTGGCTACAAGTAAATCAACCAGAATAAGGATAACAGAAAGGGAAGTTTGTAGTGAGGACTAAAGTCCTCATTAAGCGTCAAAGCCTTTCCTTTACTTACTTGCAAATAACCATTGTTGCAGCAGGTAGTGGAACTAATTTCTTACCATCTTTCTCACTTATATTAGACGCTAATAAATGTAACATTTCTTGCCGTTGTTCATCAGAAAGTTGGCTCGAATCTGATTGACAGAAAAAATCCATAAGCGCTTTCCCTGCTGACGAATTTTCTTCAAAACAAAGTGTTACATCCATGTATTCTGGATAATTTACCACTTCATAGGACAATCCTAGATTGTCTACAATTTCTTGCATTTTTTCCATTTGTAGCATATCTGTGAAGCCCTCTCCTGTGAGAGCAGCATATTTAAAGATGGTGTCAAATATAACAGCGTCTCTAGTATCAAGTGTGAGTAGCAAAAAGCCATTTTCTTTCAGCATCTCCATTGCTTTTTGCACAAGCTGCTGCTCGTGATCTGGCATATGATACATCGAATGGGTATAGTGAATAATATCAAACTTTTCATCTGTCCAAAATTCTTCAATTTTTTCTGGATGAACTTTTAAATCAACATCAGCAAAATCTGAAGGATTAATTTTTTGCTCATAACGCTGTCGATGTAAATGGTTTGGTTCAACAGCGACATAACGAAGCTTAAATTCTTTTGATATTTTTTGCTTGAGAGTATCTATAACCTGTACATCAAAATCACCTGGACCAGCCCCTACACTTAACACGGCTACTTGTGGGGGCTGTGGATTGAGGTGTTTTTGCATCAAATCGAGAGCTACTTGACGATTTACTTGCCAATTTTTCAGAAAAACTTGGTAGCTTGCATCATAGGCTTCATACAACTTGATTTCAATTTCGTTAGGGGAAACCATAAGCATTCTCCTAATAAGTTATAGTGTACTTTTATAGATATTACAAAACAATTTAATTCAGAATTTTACTAATATTTAATTAAATTTAAACCAATAACTCCTACAAAAATCAAGCTAATACATAAAGCTTTGGTTAGGCTGATATGTTCTTGAAACATGATTGCACCCAATATTGATGTTCCGATAATCCCTATCCCAGACCAGACAGCATACCCAACACTAACTTCAATTGTTTTAAGAGAGAATGCAAAAAAACTAAATGCTAAAGGATATCCAATAACTGCACCAATTAAGTAAGTCGGTTTTGAGAAGCCATTTGCCAATTTGAGAGAAGTAGTTCCAAAGATTTCACAAGCGATCGCCAGAAACAAAAAAACCCAAGCCATTAATTTATTCTCTAGTTCATAATTAATAATTTAACGTGATCTGTAACTGATTATAAAATTAAATTGCTAGCAAGGCGATCGCCTTGTCGAGATACAAGCCTATGTCACTTTAAAAGTGCAAGCGATCGCTAATTCTGCATGTTGCTTGAGTATGTCTTGATCTAGAGTTGAAACTGAGTATTGGGGAGTCGTGGCTACTAGGCTATCAATTCGCATTCTTGCTGCTTCGACAATGCGTTCATCAAGGCTAGCGTTGCTGAGAGAATCTACAAAATCTTGAGCGATCGCAAAGGTGCGTTCCACAGATGATGAAGGTAGATTGCGGGAGACAATGAATAAATCACAGCCAGCATTAAATGTCTGCGCCACAGTCCCAGTTTTAGTATACATATTTGAGACAGCTTTCATATCTAGGTCATCAGATACTATCACTCCTGCAAAATTAAGTTCTTCTCTGAGTATTCCTGTCAATATCGTCTGTGATAGTGTTGCAGGTACATTAGCATCTATCTGGGGAAATAAAATATGAGCAGTCATGATCATCGGCACTTGTTCGGCGATGAGTGCTTGAAAAGGTATAAGTTCGCGATTTCGTAGTTCTTCTATTGTTAAATTCAGTACTGGTAACTCTAGATGGGAATCTGTGCTGGTATCTCCGTGTCCAGGAAAGTGTTTAGCACAACCAATAATTCCAGCCTCCCGCAATCCCAGAAAATATTCACGCGCACCAGCAGCAGCAGTCTCTGGAGTCATACCAAAAGCACGAGGTCCGATAATTGGGTTACCAGGATTAGAGAAAATATCTGCTACAGGCGCCCAAGATACATTAATTCCTAGTGACTTCAGTTCTAATCCTGCTGCTTTGGCGACTTCACGCGCACGAGACTGCAATAAAAAAGCATGGGGAAATCGAGTGATTGGTAAATATGGACGATGGACAGTACCACCTTCATGATCAATAGTAATCAGCATCGAGTCACGTTCAGCATATTGCCGAATTTGATTAACTAGATCCTGATAGATTGGCAGCCATTCTTCATAGTGAACACCGTAACGAAAGTTTTTGGCGAAAAAGATCATCCCCACTGGCTTGAGTTCACTCAGTATGTGTTTATCGTCATCGTTTAATTTAGTACCAGAAATACCGACTATTAAGTGATGTCCAAAACGATGCATGTCTGGCGCTGCTGCCATTATGGATTCCTTCCTCCTCAGTTTTTTCAGCAGTTGCAACAACTTGTAATTAGAGCTAAATTAAACTTTTAGCTCTAATTAACTAAGAAAAAATTTTAACTGATTTTAACTCTGAAAAAACGTAGGAACAACACCAATAATCTCAACTCGCTTAAGCGGGTTTAAACTTTCAGCCAGAACTTTAGTTCAGGGCTTGCTGATAACTGTTTACTTTAGTCAAAAATCCGCAACAATTGCCAGCTTTTTATTATATTTCTGGTTTTTCAGACTCAGATTTTTGAGAGTTATTTTTGCTTCACTTGGTTGCATAATTACTGCTTCATAAGGTACAACTCCGGCTACTTCACTGTTGATACAACGAGCCGCTAATTGTGACAAATCCAGACTGCGAGGAGGAATATAAGGGCCGCGATCGTTTACTCGCACAATCACCGCTTTACCTGTTTGCAAGTTAGTCACTTTTAAGAAGGTATTAAAAGGCAAGGATTTGTGAGCAACTGTCAATTCATTTTGATTGAATATTTCACCATTTGCCGTTAAGCGACCATGAAAAAATGGACCATACCAAGAAGCCAAGCCATACATTTTTTTCTGGGAAGGCTTTAAACCATACATCTCTAATTGACCTTCCACAAGTGATAATGTCGGTGCGCTCATCGCGATACGCAGGTTATTCGTCCATTCAATTGCTAATAATTCAGCGCTTCTGTTGGCTTTTTGGGTAATTTGTTTGTTAATGCCAAACAGATAGCGATTTCCTGACATTAATGCTGGGACACCATCAACTAATGCTGGTTGCAGTTCTGATGCGTTTAGATTTGGTGAGTGCAACAATCGCCGCAAACGTTGTTGCATCAAAGTTGCTTGTAACCTATTGGGTAAATTTGCAATCAAGCGGTTATTCACCCAGAGTTCGTAATTACTTTCGTCGCGATGCACAACAGCTACTGGGAAAGCTGATGAAAAACTAAAAATTGGCTCAAAATGACTAGAAAAGCGGAAGAAATTATGCAGTGATTGTCCTAGATGCAGCGTCCTCAAGGACGAACGCAAAATCTTATCTGCGAGAAAATCTGCTTGGGTAGAAGCTGCTTCTATGAATGTAGCGGCTGATAAATTATTGGTAGTTTTGACAGAAGGCTGTCGAATTTCCGTCAGTTGGAGGGAAGAGCAGAATTGATTTTTGCTGCTTTTAGTCTTTGCTTTCAAAGCATTGGATGGTTTATTTAGGATAGGTTTTGATGTTTTGTCTCCCCAATCTATTTTCAGAAAACGTGTAGGTAGTAGCGTCGTAGTCCAAAATTTTAGTGATTGCTTTGGCTGTACAAAAAATGGATGAGGCTTACTAACCAGTTTACCTATATTGGCAGAAAATTTTGTCGCATCAACTTTTGATGCCATGCTTGGTGGCAAACTTTGATTTAACGACAAAAATGAACCAATCCAGGATGTAACCCAAAGTAGTCCAAACAATATCATGGTTATTGTCAATGTTCAGAACACAGCACCTTCCTATAGGTGCAACTTTATTTATGTTTTCCCAAGTTTTTCAACAACTATGTTGTGCATAAATTCTTTCCTTTTGAAAAGAATATGCATCGGTTTAGATACACACCAAATGAGCGATTACCAGCAGGGATCATCTTATACTGTTAATGCTCAATAAGCAAATCAAAGTTTCATAAAAGTTTTACATATGAAAGACAAAATATACTGGTTGTTCAATTTAAATTTTTTATAAGACACACAAATCAAGATCCCAAAAACATGCAAGGATCTGCTAAGAAACTCTAGTTTAAATACGTAAAATCTAAAATGAGTAGTCTATTTTTTTACATTGTCGATGTGTTTGCTGAAGCAAAATATACTGGTAATCAACTAGCCGTTTTTACCAACACCGCTAGTCTTTATTCAGAGCAAATGCAGCAAATCGCTAAAGAAATCAACTATTCTGAGACTACATTTGTGACTTCAACCGAAACAGTATCTGAGGGCTACGACGTAAGAATATTTACACCAAAACAAGAACTGCCTTTCGCAGGTCATCCGACTTTAGGTACAGCTTATATCCTCCAAAAAGAGATTATTCAAAGCTCAGTTAAAAAAATTTTATTAAACTTAGAAGTTGGGCAAATACCAGTAACAATCGATGACACGAATGCTGCTGGTGAATATTTGTGGATGCAGCAAAAAGCGCCAACTTTTCATCAAATATTGGATAGCCAAACAATAGCTGAAGTTCTGAGAATACAGTCACAAGAGATCGATTCTCGTTTTCCAATTCAAGCAGTTTCTACAGGAGTTCCCTTTATTATTGTCCCTCTAAAGACTCTGGAATCTGTCAAGCGAATTCAGGTCAATAAAGAGAAATATTTTGAACTGATTAATAGTATGGATGCGAAAAGTATTCTTGTATTTTGCCCAGAAACATACAAACCAGAGAATGATCTGAATGTGCGCGTATTCTGTGATTATATCGGCATACCGGAAGACCCTGCTACTGGCAGCGCCAATGGATGTTTAGCTGGCTATTTAGTTCAATATTCTTATTTCGGCAAACCAGAAATTAATTTACGAGTTGAGCAGGGATATGAAATTAACAGACCTTCTTTGATTTTGCTGCGAGCAGAGCAAAAAGGTACAACCATAGATGTGAATGTGGGAGGAAAAGTAGTGATGGTGGCGAGGGGAGAGTTTTTGTGAGGTGATTAGGCCTTTGGAGTGGACGATGGAGCCGGATACACGCAAACGGGTATGTCCGGTTCGCGCAGGAGAGGGGCGGGAGATAATACTCCCACTCGACCTAACTCAATACCATGCCCAATGCTCAATGACAAATGACCAATGACAAAACACAAATGTAACGGTTTGCAAAGTATAATGAGTACGGCAAAACCCTTAAGAAATATTAAAGAGCAGTAAGGTTAAATGCGAGTAGCGATCGCCGGAGCTGGACTAGCAGGGCTTTCCTGTGCAAAATATCTGACAGATTTAGGTTACACCCCCATTGTCTTGGAAAGCCGGGACGTACTTGGAGGGTTAGTAGCTGCTTGGCAAGATGCAGACGGCGACTGGTACGAAACTGGTTTGCATGTCTTCTTTGGGGCTTACCCCAACATGTTGCAACTACTGAAAGAACTGGGTATTGAAGACCATTTGCAGTGGAAAAAACACACTATGATCTTCAACCAACCAGAAAAACCAGGAACATACAGTAGATTTGATTTTCCAGATTTGCCAGCACCATTAAATGGGATTGTGGCAATTTTGCGGAACAACGATATGCTCAGTTGGGGAGAAAAAATCGAGCTAGCCAAGGGATTAGCTCCCGCTATGCTCCGAGGACAAAAGTATGTTGACTCAACAGATCAATATACTTTTTCCGAATGGCTTAAACAGCAAGGAGTCAGCGAGGATGTGCAACAAGATATTTTTATTGCTGCCTCGAAATCGCTAAATTTTATCAACCCAGATGAAATTTCAGCCGTAGTATTACTGACTGCCTTGAGTCGTTTCCTCCAACAAAAAGATGGCTCAAAAATGGCATTTTTGGATGGTTCACCAACAGAACGCCTGTGTCAGCCATTGGTAGATTACATTACAGCACGTGGCGGAGAAGTACGGTCAAATGTCCCATTAAAAGAAATTTTGCTAAATGAAGACGGTACGGTGAAAGGGTTCTTGATGCGGGGACTTAATGGAGCAGCAGATTACATAGAAACTGCTGATGTTTACGTCTCAGCAATGCCAGTAGACGTCATGAAGGTGATGGTACCAGCTCCTTGGAAGGAAAATGACTTCTTCCAAAAGCTGGAAGGGTTAGAGGGCGTGCCTGTGATAAACTTGCAGTTGTGGTTTGACCGCAAGCTTACTGATATAGACCAGTTGCTATTTTCGCGCTCGTCTCTACTCAGCGTTTACGCTGATATGAGCAATACCTGCCGTGGGTACACCAATCCTGAGCGCTCAATGCTGGAATTGGTTTTGGCTCCGGCAAAAGATTGGATTGCCAAATCCGATGAAGAGATTTTGCAGGTAACTCTTGCCGAATTGCAAAAACTCTTTCCCTCACACTTTCACGGAGACAATCCAGCAAAATTGCTGAAATATCACGTAGTCAAAACGCCGCGTTCAGTTTATAAAGCAACTCCTGGTCGTCAACAGTATCGTCCTTCTCAGCAAACACCGATTAGCAACTTCTTTCTGAGTGGGAGTTACACTATGCAACCCTATCTCGGTAGTATGGAAGGTGCTGTGCTTTCTGGTAAGCTGACAGCGCAGGTAATTGCTGAAGGAAGCTCAGTGGCAAATTCATCAAACCTGCAAATGCAAACCCCCCAGCCCGCAACGAATGCTGCAACTGTCTGATTCCCCCCCGCGCATGAAACCGCCGGTCTCTGTGGATGAGTCCTATCAACTTTGCCGCCAAATTACAGCAAAGTACGCCAAAACTTTTTATCTTGGCACTTTGCTGATGAGTAAGGCAAAACGTCCAGCCATATGGGCAATTTATGCCTGGTGTCGCCGTACCGATGAATTGGTAGATGGCCCGGCGGCTGCTATTACCACACCAGAAACTTTAGATAAATGGGAACAGCAGCTGGAAGCCATTTTTGCGGGATATCCAGTGGATAATTTTGATGTAGCTTTAGTGGATACCCTCCAGCGCTTTCCGATAGATATTCAGCCCTTTCGGGATATGATTGCCGGTCAGCGTATGGACTTACATCGCAGTCGCTACGAGAAGTTTGACGAGTTATACATGTATTGTTACCGTGTCGCAGGTACGGTAGGACTAATGTCAACGGCGGTCATGGGAGTCGATACCAAGCAAAACACCGCTCCCTGGAACCGCAATCAACCACCTTATATTCCTACCGAAGAAGCGATCGCACTCGGAATAGCCAGTCAACTCACCAACATCTTACGGGATGTACATGAGGATGCACGACGGGGAAGAATTTATATTCCTCTAGAGGATTTAGCGCGATTTAACTACACTGAACAAGATTTGCTCAAAGGGGTAGTGGATGAACGCTGGCGTTCCCTGATGCGTTTTTTAATTGCTCGCACTCGCCAATTTTACAAAAAAGCAGAAAAGGGAATTAGCTACCTCTCTCCAGATGCGCGGTTGCCTGTGTGGGCAGCCCTCATGCACTACAGTAGAATTTTGGAAAAGATTGAGCGTAATGACTACAACGTTTTCAATCAGCGCGCTTACGTACCTCAGTGGCAAAAGTTAGGCAGCTTGCCATTAGCCTGGTTGCGATCGCAAGTGCTATAAAACTAGTCATTAGTCATTTGTCCTTCGTCATTTGTAAAAAATAGTAACTATGAATTAGTGGCCAATGACTATTGACTTACATCTAAACATCTGCTAATATCTATATTCGATATACCTGGAGAGGTGGCTGAGTGGTCGAAAGCGGCAGATTGCTAATCTGTTGTACGGATCGAAAGGCCGTACCGAGGGTTCGAATCCCTCCCTCTCCGTTTTTGAAGTAGAGACGCGATGAATGTGTCGCGTCTCTATTTTATTTATATTCTGGGAAAACTAACTTGTTTTACTCCTGTTGGCAGATGCTATTATTTATCCTTTAGTAGTGATGTGTGATTAAACTTAGTCTTGCAATCAAGAAGTAAATTTGCACGTGTTAATCATCATTTAACTAACTCGCCCTCGTTCCCCACGCTCATTTGGTACTCCGAATCAGTGGTGGAATTCCTCTGGCACGGCAATAACGAAACCATCTTCGACCAATGGCGAAGCCGGGGGAGAAGATGTTTGAGGAATTGCCAAAATATTTCCGGCATCTTGTTACTGTGATATGTATATAGTAGTAATTGGTCGATAAATGGAGTAGTTGAGATGAGAAGACAAGCGGTAAAAGTCAGGATATATCCAACCGATGAACAGA
The DNA here is from genome assembly GCA_019359115.1 of Pelatocladus maniniholoensis HA4357-MV3. Classification (GTDB taxonomy): domain Bacteria; phylum Cyanobacteriota; class Cyanobacteriia; order Cyanobacteriales; family Nostocaceae; genus Pelatocladus; species Pelatocladus maniniholoensis. Next base: position 17,135 of record JAHHHW010000110.1, on the reverse strand, counting down.
TTCAAGTGTTAGCTCAACATTTTGGATGTGCGCGTTGGTGGTGGAATTATGGGCTAAATCAATGTATTGAAACCTATAAAGCAACTGGTAAAGGCTTGTCTCAGTCTGGACTAAATTCTTTGTTGCCATCACTCAAAAAAGATAAAAAAACAGAATGGCTAGGGGAGTGCTATTCACAGGTGTTACAATCTGTAGTTCACTGATAAGCTTCTGAGCAAAATAGGGAGTGTAATCAAAAAGTATATGAAAAAAACTATAAATGCTTTTGCTTTAGCCATAATTACTTTCACAACAGGCGTTTTAGTTGCAGCTTGTGGTGATACCAACAGCCAATCTCCTACTAATCCCCAGAATACCAGTGATAGTGGAGCTACTAGTACCCCAGTAGCTGCAACTACAGAAGGTTTGAAAATCGGTTCACTGCTACCAACAACTGGTGACTTAGCTGCGATCGGACAGCAGATGGTAGAGTCTGTTCCCCTAGTTGTAAATACCGTCAATGCTTGTGGCGGCGTCAATGGACAACCTGTGAGTTTAGTTGCAGTGGATGATCAAACTGATCCCAAAGCTGGTGCTGCTGGTATGACTAAACTGGCGACCTTAGATAAAGTTGCTGGTGTAGTTGGTTCTTTTGCTAGTAGTGTTTCTAGTGCAGCCGTCTCTATTGCTGTGCCAAATAAAGTTATGCTCATTTCTCCCGGTAGCACCAGCCCCGTATTTACCGAAAAAGCAACAAAAGGTGACTACAAAGGCTATTGGGCGCGTACTGCACCTCCAGATACTTACCAAGCTCAAGCTTTAGCCCAACTTGCTAATAAAAAAGGTTTTAAAAAAGTTTCTACCGTCGTGATTAACAATGACTACGGTGTAGGTTTTGAAAAAGCATTTGTACAAGCATTTGAAAAATTAGGGGGAACCGTAATTAATAAAAACAACTCCGTTCGCTATGATCCCAAAGCTACTACATTTGATACCGAAGCCCAAGCAGCTTTTGCAGGTAAGCCAGATGCAGTACTAGGCGTATTTTACGAAGAAACCGGAGCTCTATTTCTGAAATCCGCATACCAGCAAGGTGTGACTCAAGGGGTGCAGATCATGCTAACTGATGGTGTGAAGTCAGATACATTCCCTGAACGAGTTGGCAAAACTGCTGATGGTAAATACATTGTCAATGGAGCCATAGGTACAGTTCCCGGTTCCAATGGTAAAGGACTAGAAGCTTTTACTAAGCTTTGGCAAGAAAAAAGGAAATCCGCGCCAGCACCATATACACCTCATGGTTGGGACGCAGCTGCTTTGTTAGTTTTATCTGCCCAAGCTGCGAAGGAGAATACAGGTGTTGGAATTGCTAGTAAAATCCGTGAAGTTGCTAATGCTCCCGGTGTAGAGGTTAGTGACGTGTGCGAAGGTTTGAAATTACTCAAAGAAGGTCAAGATATAAATTACCAAGGAGCTAGCGGTAACGTAGATATTGACCAAAATGGTGATGTGATTGGTGTCTACGATGTTTGGACAGTGAGCGATGATGGCAAAATCAAGACAATTGAGCAGGTGAGTCCGAAGTAGAGGTAGGGAAAGGGGATCGGGGACAAGGAGGACAAAAAGCATAAAGAGGATAAAACAAACAAGGGGAAATCACTTTCTATTGATTTTCCCCGATCCCCGATCCCCGATCCCCGATCCCCGATCCCCGATCCCCGATCCCCGATCCCCGATCCCCGATCCCCGATCCCCGATCCCCGATCCCCGATCCCCGATCCCCGATCCCCGATCCCCAATCCCCAATCCCCAATCCCCAATTTTCTATATACCGAAGTTGTAACCTACTCCGAGTGTTAAGCCTATATCAGTGTCATCAAAAAATGCTGCATTGATAGCGGCTGTTGCGGTAAATCGATCGCTCAGTGGAAAATCTACACCACCTGATAAGAGAAAAGTAAACTCAGAGTCATCACCTGTTTTAATCGCTGCACCACCACCGACGTAAGGAGCAATTGGTACAGGTTCATTAAAAGTATCTCCCAACTGCTGGAAGGAAAAATCGTAGGTGATGGGAACTAGAATTGTGGTGTTGTCACCAAATACTGCTGAAGGTCTGACAGATAAAGTTCTTGACAGACCAACTTTACTAATGACCATAAAATTGCCATCACCTAAAGAGGATTCACCACCATTCAAACCAATGTTTGCTGCTATACCGATATAGCTAGATCCTCCACGAGTTGCTCGACCTGGAAGAATATCTGATTGTGCTACTTTAGGAGCAGGAGCAGATAATTGAGAACTTGGCTGTTGGTTTGGCTCTTGGTTTTGAGTCGTAAGTGCCGCAGATGATGTTGCTACTGTACCAGGAACGGGTGTAAATGTGGGACTATCTGTCTCTGGTGTAGCGATCGCCGAAAACTGTTCCTGAGTTTGGCTAGAATTGGATACTACTGGATTTTCTACTGCATCACTTGTTGCAGTAATTGCCTGTGTTTCAATGCTAGTAGAGTCAGCCGTCTGAGCAACCGCAGGCAAACTACCAGCTAAAACTGTGGCAGTTGCTATACTAACTAAGCCGACAACTCCTGGATTAAAAACAATCGTATTCACATTCACTCCTCAACCAATATTACTTTTATAGATAATGGGTTTTGCCCATATTGAGCCAATGTTTGGCAATATCTACATTTAACATTAAAAAATCTATTTCTACATCCCTGTTTTTAAGGTAATATAAAGATTTGAATATTCACTATATATAGAGATAGATCTTCAATTCAACGGATGATAAAATTCATTCAATTAATAAAAAATAAACTTTTAGTAATTATTAGATTTTGCTTTTGTCATCATTAATTCTCAATAGTGATTTTTTATATCTTTATAAAGAAAGGCAGAGGGTCGAGGGTAGTAAGTAGTTAAATATTATCTTATAAATGTAAAATTCATTCGAGTTTTTCTCTGATTAAAAATTCAGTTATTTCTATAATTTCGTCGAAGCGAAAATTATAAGTTATTTGCGTTAGAAGTTCAATTAAATTTGGATACTGTGTGGGAATGTGAACCAAGAGTTGGAAAATAATTTCATCGTTACACTCTTTAGCTGCTGTGTATAGTTTTTGTATCCATGTATCTGGCATTACTTTTAGATCTTCATGAGTTAACCTTCTATATTGCACGGCATTATTTTGGTCAACTATACCTGATTCAAAATAAATGTAGCTTACACCTAAGTGTTTTGCGATTTGATCAAATATTTCTTCTTCACGGAATGGTTTGCTGATAAAGTCATCGCAACCAGCAGATATCATAGCCTGTCGCTGTTCCTCAAAAGCATAGGCTGTGAGGGCAATAATTTTGGTATGAAAAGAAGACGTGGGGATATTTTTGTTCTTCGCATGATCGGATCTATTCTTTTGTGCGTCTTGTTTTTTTCTAATCTCCGTAGTGGCTTCATAACCATCCATCACAGGCATCTGCATATCCATAAATATAATGTGGGGATGCCAGCTTTCCCATATAGCTACGCCTTTTTGACCATTTTCTGCTTGTTGTATTTCAAAACCCAAGGGTTTTAAGAGTTTGACGAGAAACTGGCGGTGATCTTGATTATCCTCCACAAGTAATAGGCGATAAATCGGTTGATTTGGCGCTAAACACTTAACCCGTTGACTTGACAACTGGTTTTGCTGTTGTGTCGTCTGTGCTAACTTGGCTCGAATGTGGAATGCAAATATACTTCCTTGTCCTAGCACACTATTGACAGTAATATCTCCACCCATTAACTGTACAAACTTGCGACTAATTGCTAATCCTAAACCTGTCCCTTCTTGCGATCGCCTACCAGTATTGGTTTGGACAAAAGCTTCAAATAAATTGTTGATTTCTTCTGAAGAAATACCGGAACCTGTATCTTCCACCTGGAAATGAATAGTCATTTGTCCTTGGTCATATGTCATTTGTTTTTCTTGTTCACCAATGACAAATGACGTAGGACTAATGACGACGCGTAGAGTCACACTTCCTGCTTGAGTAAATTTGATCGCGTTACCCAACAAGTTCAATAAAACTTGTCGCAGTTTACTTTCATCGGTAATGATATATTGTGGTACTGATGGCGATCGCTCAAAGACGAGAGTAAGTTTTTTGTCTGTAGCTTTGAGGCGCAGCATATCTTCTAAGCTATCTAACAGACTATATAAATCTAATTTTTTTTCATTCAGTTTGATTTTACCTGCTTCAATTTTTGACATTTCTAGTACATCGTTAATTAATTGCAGCAGGTGTTGACCACTTTTGTTAATTATCTCAAGATACTCCTGGTTTTCACTGTTGCAGGAAGTATCGTCATACATGATTTGAGAAAAACCTAAAATACTATTGAGGGGAGTACGCAGTTCATGACTCATGGCTGCCAAAAACTGGCTTTTGGCTTTATTGGCTGCTTCGGCTACTTCTTTTGCATGTTGTAATTCTATTTCAGCTTGCTTGCGATCGCTGATATCTCGTGCTACCCAAAGAACCGATTGGTCTGATTTCGGGGAAATACTAGCGCTAAACCAAACTTTATGCTCTTGCCGATCCAAATAGTAATCAAAATAAAGTGTTTGCTGTAGTTCTACAGCTTGTCTAACTTTTTTTAGCCATACTTGAGCAGTCTGTTCATGAAAAAATTGTTCTACCGTCTGACTAATTACATCAGTATCATCTGTGTATATTTGATTAGGTTTTGTTGGCAGAATTTTTATACTTCCGAGTTGATTGTTGTGCAAATTGATCATAAGCACTACATCGGTCATTGCCTCAAACACAGCACGCATCTGAGCTTCAGAAGTTTCTAGCCTTTGCTCAAGTAACTTGCACTTGCTGATTTCCTTTTGCAGTTGCTGACTCAATTTTCTTAATTGGCATTCCTGACGATCAACTAAATCCATATATCTTACTATTGACCAATACTAATTAATCATTAAGTTGGAAGCAAGGATGTATGCTGTTTAAGAACAATTTAAATCTCAAACTATTTTTACGTATATCAGTTATGTATTTATCCTTGGGGATGTGATAACTGTTCACTGTTCACTGATTTTATATCTCCCTCCCTTTTCCATATTTCCTAATGGAATCCCATCTTTCTCTAATTTAAACTGGCAAGTGCTTCAGCAATACGCTGAGAAACAAAAGGTAAGATATCACGATTTTGAGCGTGTGCTTTGCCTTCGGTGAATACCACTAAAAGATAAGGATGATAATTGGGTATTTCTATATACGCAGCATCATGTCGGACTTGACTAGTCCAACCTGCCTTTGACCAAATTTGTGCTGTTTGGGGAAGACCAGCACCTAAAAAGCCTGTAACTTGATCTTCTTCTACGTTTTTTGGTAAATCATCAGGATTGAGACTACGTTTGAGTAGACTCATCATTGATTGCGATCGCGTACTAGATACCGCTACACCACCAATTATGCTATGTAACAACCTGGCGATCGCATTAGTTGTTAACATGTTACGGTTTTCTAGTAACTGTCCATAGAAGGCGCGTTCACGTCCGTAAGGGCCATCACACCAAGTTTTTTGACAGACATTAATGCTTTCCATTTCTGGCCAACCCAAGGATTGGTAGTAGCGATTCACAATATGACGCTGTTGCTTCCACGTCTCAAATGGGCCTGGTGGCAATTCTGGGCCTGATGTAGTTCCTGACAGTATATCTACTACCAAACTAGTAGCATCGTTACTGGAATCGACAATCATATCACGTACGGCTCTTTCCAACTCACTAGAAGTCTGAACCATACCTTTTTCTATCCATTCCTGTGCTGCTACCAAGTAAAATAGCTTCACCACACTGGCTGGATAAATTCGCTCTAAGCCTCGATACGTAAAACCACGGACTGGATGGTTCCAAAAAGCATCTGGAGTCAGCGCACCGCCAGTATTTACCAACACGGGTGGATCGTAGACAATCCAAGTCAAAGCAATTTGGTTGCGCTCTAAAGTCGGAAATTTTGTCCAAGTTGCTTCTAAAATGCCATTACCTAGCTTTTCGAGTTGTTCTTCTTGATTAAAAAAAGTCATTGTTGTGTTTGCAGAATGTCTCTAAATCTCAAATCTCAAATCGCAAATTTAGAATCAGGTGAGTATGAGTGTCTAGCTAACCTGAATATATATGATTCTTTAGAATGTACACGCTTGGCTACCCAAGCTCAGGCTGGGCGACATTTGTGGGTTACATCAAAAAATGATGTAGAAAAGCACCTTAGCGAAGCCATGCGCGACAGCGCTATTGACACATCTGTACAAGTGTGTTTGTGTGAGGATGACTACCCAGGCTGGTTGTCAGTTGCAGATTTGGTTTTGTTACAAATAGCCACTACACCTTATCAGGCTAAATCATTTTCCGAATCAGAAATCAAAAAATTGCTCCCAGAAGTGATTGCTTTTACCCACAAAGCGATGCAACAACCTAATTATTATCTTTGGGGTGGTACAGTTGGGCCAAATTATGACTGTTCGGGGTTAATCCAGGCGGCGTTTCGTTCGGTGGGTATTTGCTTACCTAGAGATGCTTATCAACAAGAAGATTTTACCCAACCAATTGATCTAGCACTGGTGACACCGGGTGATTTAGTATTTTTTGGGACTCCCCAAAAAGCTACTCATGTGGGACTCTATTTAGGAGATGGTTATTATATCCATAGTTCTGGTAAAGATAAAGGGCGTAATGGTATAGGGATTGACATTCTCTCGGAACAAGGCGATGAGGTGAGTCAGTCATACTATCAGCAACTACGCGGTGCTGGCAGAGTAGTGAAAAGTTACGAAAGCAAGGGTATAAGGAGGTAAGGGTGTATGGGTATAAGGGTGTGGGGAAAGAAATATTCTCTTAATATTCCCCCTACACCTCTAACCTTTTTCCTACACTCTTAAACCCTTATACCCCTATACCCCTACTTAAAAAAGACGCAAAGACAAATATGAGGAGTGGATTAGTTTCTAATGGGATGGCTGGACAATATGAGGCGATTTCCTCACCAGTTCCCAGTGTTTCAGTGGTGGTACCTGTGCGTGATGAAGTGGAAAGTTTGCCTCATTTACTGGAGGCGATCGCTTCTACTTTAAATGCTAGTAATCTTAGTTACGAAATTATCTGTGTGGATGACGGTTCTAGTGATGGTTCCGCACAGTTCCTCAAAGAACAAGCAGAAATCCGCGACGATTTAAAAGCAGTGATTCTGCGGCGTAACTACGGCCAAACTGCGGCTATGGCGGCTGGATTTTACTATGCACATGGCAAAGCAATTGTAACTTTAGATGCCGATTTACAAAATGACCCAGCAGATATACCGATGCTGTTGGCAAAACTAGATGAAGGCTACGATTTGGTTAGTGGTTGGCGGCTAAATCGCCAAGATGCCGCTTTGACAAGACTATTACCCTCTAAAATTGCCAACTGGTTAATTCGGCAGATCACCAGCGTACATATACATGATTATGGTTGTTCATTAAAAGCCTATCGTGCAGAATTGGTAGCAGATATGAACCTATACGGAGAACTGCACCGATTTTTACCAGCTTTGGCGTATATCGAAGGCGCAAGAATTACCGAAATGCCCGTACGTCACCATGCGCGTAGGTTTGGACACAGTAAGTACGGTTTGTCAAGGACTTTTCGGGTGATGATGGATTTATTTACGATCGCCTTTATGAAAAAGTTCCTCACCCGTCCAATGCATGTTTTTGGGTTATGGGGCTTAATTTCTATGCTTTCGGGAAGTGCGATCGGCGTTTATTTGACTTGGGTAAAATTAGCTTTGGGTCAAGATATTGGCGATCGCCCTTTATTAATTTTAGCTGTTCTGTTGTTAGTGACAGGGGTACAGTTATTCTGCTTTGGTTTGTTAGCAGAGTTGCTAATGCGTACTTATCATGAATCCCAAGGACGTCCTATCTATCGAGTCAGGGAAGTAGTAATGGGATCGGGGAAGGTGGGGCCCCCTCTGGGGATAAGGGGTAATGGGGATTAGGGAGGATGGAGCAACTTTCAATGGTAGGTATTTTGTATTTGGTCATTTTTTGACTGTTTCAGCCGATTTAAAAATCCTGAAACAACCAAACCACGTTAAGCAATTGAGAATTTTCTCAACTATTTTCGAGATTATAAAAAACCTACCCTTGAAAGGGAGGGAGCAGGGAACATGATACAGGGTGCATGGAGAATAACCGATCCCCGATCCTCAATCCCCGATCCCCAACTAATCTGTCACAATCCTGAAGTATTAGCTATTATTAAGTAATGTAACAATAATTGTTAGTTAAAACTTCCAAGTCCATAATGCCAAGTCTAAAATTCAATGACAATTGACTTTTGACAATTAACTCTTGACGATTGACTTAAATTAACTTGCATTTACCGTGAAAGTACTTAATATAATTGATACTCAACTACAAAGGAACCTGCTGATTTTGTTTACAGCAGGTTTACTGTTCTGGTCTAGTTTGACTTCTTTGTTGCCGACCTTACCACTTTATCTAGAAGAAGTAGGGGCGAGTAAGCAACAAATTGGGGTTTTAATGGGTAGTTTTGCAATCGGACTGTTGTTATTTCGTCCTTGGTTAGGAAGTTTAGCAGATCAACGGGGTCGTAAAATTGTACTCTTGATTGGGATGGTGGTGGTGGCGATCGCTCCCCTTGGTTATGAACTCACGACATATATACCTTTATTAATTGTGTTGCGTGCTTTTCATGGCATTAGTATTGCTGCTTTTGCAACAGCTTACATAGCGCTGGTAGCAGATTTAGCCCCGACTAGTAATCGTGGTGAGATTATTGGCTACATGAGTTTGGTGAATCCGATTGGTTTAGCAGTAGGGCCAGCTTTGGGTGGTTATTTACAAGCTGCGGCTGGAAATACGGCGTTATTTTTGTTATCTGCGGCGTTGGGTGGGTTAGGGGTGTTATGTATTTTGCCAATTGTTAATCCACCGATTGACAAGCTGCAAACCAAAAACCCCAATTCTAATTTTTGGCAAATGTTGGTTAGTCCCAGGGTGAGAGTGCCAGCATTTGTAATGTTAATGGTTGGTTTGACTATTGGGACTTTGCATACTTTTGCACCACTGTATATTAAATCTACCCAAGTTGAGTTAAATCCTGGGTTGTTTTATACAGCTTCGGCAATTTCTAGCTTTAGTGGTAGGGTATTTACTGGTAGGGCAAGCGATCGCTTGGGGCGAGGATTGTTTGTGACTATTGGTTTAGTTTTTTACTCTATATCAATGGTATTGATGTATCTAGCCAACAATGCCAGTATTTTCTTACTCGCTGCCCTGATTGAAGGTGTGGGAGGCGGTACACTAATTCCGATGATTGCAACACTGATGGCAGATCGTTCACTTCCTCAAGAAAGGGGACGTATTTTTGCCATATGCATAGCTGGATTTGATTTTGGTATAGCGATCGCAGGGCCCATTGTGGGTTTTGCTGCTGAACAAGTGGGATACCGCATTAGCTTCGGTTTCACAGCAGCGTTAACCGGACTTGGTATGATTGTCTTCCTTACCCAATCCAGTAAAACCCTTCCCACTTCCCTACGTTTCGCTCTTGGTCGTGGTCAAGATTATTATGCTTTAAATGCAATTCAAGATTGAAAAATACAAATTAAAAGTGAGGAAGCTACATTCTTCATTTTTAATTTTTTATTTTAAATTTATAAACGGGCGAGGAGGGATTCGAACCCCCGACACCGTGGTCCGTAGCCACGTGCTCTAGTCCACTGAGCTACACGCCCTTGCTGTCACAGTATCTAATAGTAACACAGGAAATCGAATGACGCAAGATAATTTTCAAACTGCTTCTGTTGATCTGACGCACCTAGATCACCAAGGGCAAGCCCAAATGGTAGATGTGTCAGAGAAACCATCCACAGCCCGCCAAGCAACAGCAGCTGCAAGAGTGCGAATGTTGAGCGCAACCTTTGCTGCTATCCAAGCAGGAAATGTCCCAAAAGGAGATGTACTAGCAACAGCAAGACTAGCGGGAATTATGGCTGCTAAACAGACAGCTAACTTGATTCCTCTATGTCATCCTTTGCCTTTACACAAAGTAGAAGTAGTCATAACACCAGATCCACAACTACCTGGTTATCAAATTCAGGCAACAGTTAAAACCAAAGCCGAAACTGGTGTAGAGATGGAAGCCCTGACAGCTGTTTGTGTTGCGGCTCTTACCCTTTATGATATGGCAAAAGCTTTAGAAAAATCGATTCAAATTGAAGCAATTCAATTAATAAGTAAAACTGGCGGCAAATCAGGTGATTTTTTCCAAAAATAACAGACTTTATGTTGTTATACCAAGTTCGGCTAATTGCTTACAATATTATGCTTCGCTGTTGATCATTGCTTTTTCCCATTACCGATTTGCTATAGGAAATAGGGAACAGATATCAACATATTAAGTAGTTTTAATTTATGAAAAATAAAAGGTCATCCATTTGGCTGATGAGGCAAATTTTTACCCTTGATAATTTAAAATTAGAAGCAAAAGGTTAGCACTTCTTGCTTGAGATGGAATCGGAGGGCTGAAATATGGCATTAATACGTTGGGACCCTTTCCGGCAAATTAACCGTTACGATCCTTTCCGGGAAATTTCTAGCTTGCAACGCGAAATGAATCGCTTGTTTGATCGGATGATCACTACTAGTGATGATAGTGATGAAATGGCTGGTTTTGCTTTTATGCCACTAGCTGAAATACACGAAAATCCTGATAATATCCAACTGCGGGTAGAACTTCCTGGTATAGAAGCTAAAGACTTGGATGTAAAAGTCACTGCTGAAGCTGTTTCTATCAGTGGTGAACGCAAATCTGAAACTACAATCGAAGAAAAAGGGATGAGGCGTTCGGAATTTCGCTATGGTCGTTTCCAACGCATGATTCCTTTACCTAGTAGAATTCAAAACGATCAAGTACAAGCAGAATTTAAGAACGGTGTTTTGTGTTTGACTATGCCGAAAGCTGAGGAAGAAAAAAATAAAGTTGTCACCGTTAATTTAAAGGGACAAGATACTCAAGCGATAGGCGATCAGTATGATAGACAAACTCAACAGCAACTACAATCTCAATCAAGTTAACTTTACTTCAAATTAATTAGTGAATAAATTCGCTGTTGATATTATTGTTTGTCAAACAAACAATAATAGAAAATAATGTATAACAGGATTGACAGGATAATTTATAACAATATTGTGCTGTCAGTCCTATTTTTTTATCTAAACTATTAGGAAATGTCATACTGACGACAGCATTTCACCAGTAATCGGCAATCTTAGCTTATTGCCATCGCTGTCTGGATAGAAAAGGTCAGGCTCAGTTTGCCAAAAGGTAGTCATTGCTTTTCACCCAGTTGCATATCTTTATTAATTTTAAGTCCAGTTGATTTTTTGGCTAGATGGTAACAACAGCCTAAAAAATCCTAAAATGGGTCAGAAAGCAAATTTTATTAAAATCTGTAACAAAGTATATGCCTCCTCGTTGGCCTCGTAGACCCGATCGCAAAGACCCAGCTTACCGCAAATTAGATGACCGGATGAATTTTGCTGTCCATGTGGCAATATTTGCAGCGTGTAATTCAGGATTGTGGTTTTTTCACAATTTCTTCAAAACTACCTGGGAATGGCTACCTTGGGTGACAGCAGGCTGGTCAGTGGTATTGTTGATTCACTTAATTTATATTGCGGCGATCGCTGATTATTCTGAAATTCCCTCTAAATCCACCTGAAGACGGACTGATCAAGCTGGGGCAATTGTAACTTGTGGCTGTAGAGTCTCCTGGTAATTGAGCGATAATAGTAATAGTTTATAAATTCGCTTCCGTTCCTTAGGGTTATTTTTATGGCAAAGACTAACACCACAGAATTACTGGAAGCCCTAGCAAATGAAATTGGCGAAAACGTTTACATCGATATTGCCAAATGGCATTTGTATCTATCAAACGCCAAATTGCATACTGTTGTTGCAGAACAATTTTATCCCATAATCACTGAGAGTAAGCCAGTAGATGAAGACGATGTGATCAAGGTCTTAGAATCTATTTCTGTCAAAATTGGTGGTGGTAGAAGAGAAGTTCCTCTGATTGACTTATTACCTCTGCAATGTCAGGTAAATTTGGTAGATATATTAGAAAAATTCCAACGCGAAATTTAATCTTTTTTTATTTTGTGTTAAATAGCTTGAAATTTACTTGACTTCATAATCAATCATTCTCTTTCTGAAAGAGAAACTATAACTGCGTATCAGTCTATTTATAAGTCAACTCTAGCAGCAAAAGTATTTGCTAAAGATTGAGAAACAGGATTGGTACATAGTTTTTTTATGCTTTTTTTGATTCCCTTATTGAAGCAATTTAAATTTACGGAGGTTATTTATATGTTGCTACAAATTAAAGATAGTGGTGAATTGTTGAAAATCCTTGATGTTCAAGAGTTAATTGACCCTAGCATTGATAGTATTCAAGCTAGAGATCAAGAAGGTCAAGAAGAACAGTCACCAGAATCTTACAAAAAAGAAAATCTAGTTTTTCCTTCTGGTGAAAATTTACCCCGTTGTTGGATGGATGCAAATTATAAACATGCGAAAGCTTCTTAATTTAACAACCATTTAACCAAATAAGTAGAGATGTGAGTAATCGCGTCTCTGCTTTACTTGCTCAACTATTTATTGAAGTATAAACGCGTCAATTTTTATTTAGTATCTAATATTGATAGAAAAATTTGATAGATTGTATTATTTAAAATCGATGAAAGAAGATAATTGTTAAAATTGTTACGTTTTGGAATCTCAAATTTAAAAGCTCATATTCAAAATTGGTATGATGGGTGATACCCATCGTACTTGCAACATTCAGTCAATGATATTATTAGCGATCGCGCTTGAAAAATCTTCCTGACAAAATCACCAATAAATTATTGGTAAGTTGAGTTTGGCAGATAAAATACAAAGAGCGATCGCCCTGATTTTATGTGAACTAACTCAGAATTCTTCGCAAAAAGAGGGATAATTGTTGTTGTGGTTAAAAGTGAGGAGACTTTCTAGCAAAGTGACAATATAGGAGGTAAAGATGGGTCGTCTACTCTACGAACACGCATTTTCTTACAACGGCTATTTAATCATTCCTTTTGTTTTTGGGAAAGCGGATAATTACGAAATTTATTCGTATAAATTATTGTCAGCAATTGGTTACAAAAGTCAATTCCACAAAATAGAAAATCCAGCAAAAATATATGGCAGCAATGTCAGTAATATCCTGGAGATTGCTAAAGAACATATAGACCAAAATTCAGAGTTTGTCAGCGAGAGTGATTACTTTAAGAACCGCTATGTTTACCGTAATAGCCTCATAATTGTTTATCGAGAAGAAGGTAAATCTTTTTACGATCACTATCCACCAGACTCATTGAATAACATTGCAGCACCCAAAATATTCACATCAGAATATGAATGTCTGAGTTGGATAAAACAGGGGCTTGATGGATTGAATGTCAGACAAAAAGCAAGATAGCAATACCTAATCTTGTGTGGAAGTGTAGATATTTCTATGAAAAGCATCAGGAGGATTGAACTATGACTGAATTTCTTGCAGTCCGGGTAAGTATGAAATTTCATCACAACGGACACAAGGCGTAGAGGTTATTTGTTCAGTCCTTGGAGACTGGGGAAATGTTGTCTAAAATTTGGGAAGGCTTTATTCGCCTTCCATAATTTTTTGTTTAATAACCCTTTTAAGGTAGCCAAAAATCAGGCAAGATAGACTTACTCACATGATTTACAGTTCTATTCACTATCCTTGCTAATTGAATGTGAGGTTCATCAGCTTCCACTGATATGATGTGTGCTGGTGTACCCTCACCCAAGTGAGAAATTACTAAATTTGCTGCTTCTAAACCTGTGACGTAAGCTTTTTCTTGAGACCAAGAACCGTGGCGATTAACAATCCAATCACCACTCATAAATACATTTTTTACACTAGTTTTAGCTGGTAACATATGGCAATAGCTACCAGGTGCAAAATGAGTAACCGCCTGTGGTAAACGAATAACGCTGCCATCAATTACTTTTGCTTGCTGAAACTCGGGTATACAATTTGCCAAATAACGCTGCACTATCGGTATGATTTCTTGATCTTCTAGAGGAATAAATTGATTAGCATGATAAAAATCAACTTCTACAACTGTCCCCGATTCATGTTGATATTCATCGTGTAGGGCGTTCAAATCAAAAAATGTCCAGCCTGTAGTTTGATCAAAACCAAAGCAAGCATTAGAAGGACGAGGAATTGTAATTTTACGGTCAAACCAAAGACGAGTTGCTAAAACATCAATCGCCCCTAAGTTATTTAAATTGCGGAATTCTGTACGAGTTTGCAAACTGTTGCTAGTAGAGACAATCTTTTTCATCCCAGTGACACCGACAGCAAAAATTATTGCATCAGCATCAAACACTTCTTCCCCACAAACTACGCCTGTCGCCTGATTATTACTATCGATAATTAAGTCAGTTACACGTTTACTAGTGAGGAATTTTCCCCCTAACTTTTCAATGTATTGTATCCAAGGGCGAAAGATTTTTTCTCCAACAGTTCCCCGACACCAAACCACATCGAAATCTGGTTGATGCGCCAGAATAAAATAGTAAAGCATCCCCAAAGCTGCTGCTGCGGAACATTGTTCACCAGGTGCAAACAAGCCCACCAATAGCATTGGTTCAAAGGATTCACTGTAAAGTCGTGCAGAAACACCAAAATCTTTGAACAATTCTCGCGCCGTGACAAAATCATATCTTCGCCAAGCTGCATCAGAATTATCAAAATCAATGACGGCGTAAAGTAAAGGTAAGGCGCTAAGGCGGTCAATTAATGGTAGGCGTTTAAATTGAGTATAGATAAAAGTCCCTAGAGGTGTGGGAAGTTGGGGTAAGTTTTGAAAAATTGGTGATTCAACTTCTAAACCTGCGGGTGAATATTGGGATGAACGAGTCCAAGTGGTAAAGGGGTTAATCCCTAATTCATGAATAAGGGCAAAGATATTTCTGTAAGGATACCAAAAACCGTGAATACCCGCTTCTACTGAACGTCTTCCTGGCGTTTTCCAACCTGCAACAAGTCCACCAGGGTAAGAACCTGCTTCGAGAAGAGTCACATCGTAACCTTGTTTTGCTAGGTGATAGGTTGCACCTAACCCAGCCCAACCTGCACCAACAACTATCACCTTTTTACGCTGCGACGCTTCCGTCATCTTTAATCTCCGATTCTCATTGTAGATGGGAATGTACTCAAATGTGGTTATAGTATTAATTTATTGGATTTTTAACAGCCAAAGTTTTGATTTAAATCAGGTGTAAATGAATTTTCATTATTGATTACTAACAGGACTTACGCAAAAATTGCTAAAAAGCTTAATTTATCGAACCGCCAAGAGGCCAAGAGCGCCAAGAATTCGTAGACTGTGCGTAAGTCCTAACTAAGTCCACTATCAAGAGTAGACATTTATTATGCTATCAAGAGAACACCTTAAAGTCCTATCACTTGAAGACTTACATGCTATCGCCAAAGACTACGGTTTCCATCCATTAGCAAATAATGAATGGTAAGCGTGAAGCTTTGATTAATGCGATCGCGCGATTTCTCTACAAAGCCATAGATCAAATGCGAGATGGGATGGGAATACATTAATCAAACCGGATTCCTATAGTTACAATACAAATAATTTGTTAATCAACAATAATAAATAAATGGAGTTAAGCGGATTCGAACCGCTGACCCCCTCAATGCCATTGAGGTGCTCTACCAACTGAGCTATAACCCCTTGTAAGCTTTGTGATAAGCTTTTTAACTTTTTTACTTAGTTATATTAAGTTATCTTCTTAATGATTCTATGTCAATTTATGTCAGTTTTGTAGAGACAAATATTAAGATATGTTAAACATATTTTTTGTCAGAATCAAACTACATTTGTAATTAGGTAGACCCATTTGCTGATTCCATCTGTGCAACTACCCTTATACGGTAAGCGTATTCTCGTTACAGCACCCCGCAATTACGCCGCTAGATTATTGCCAGAATTAATTGGTAAAGGTGCTTTACCTCTGCTAATGCCAACCATAGAAACTTATTTGGTAGCAGATTTTACAGCTTTAGATGCAGCATTAACACAGATAAACACATTTGACTGGATTGCTTTTACCAGCAGAAATGGTATCGATGGATTTTTTCAACGTTTAGAACAATTGGGAATAGAAACTTCGGTGCTGAAAAATTGTCGAATTTCTGCTGTTGGCAAAGATGCAGAAAGATTGACGAGTTTTAGTGTGAAAGTAGATTTAGTTCCCCAAGAACCTAGCCCCAAAGGAATTATTGCTGAGTTGGCTAAAATTCCAAATATCAACAAGCAAACTATACTGGTTCCTGTTCCAGAGGTAGTTGGGATAGCACAACCGAATATTATTCCTAATTTTCTAGCTGGATTACAAAATTTGGGTATGACTGTAACTCCCGTACCAACCTACATGACACGGTGTTTAGACAAAACTTTATATGATGTAGAGTTAAATTTAATCCGTCAAGGCAAAATAGACGTGATTGCTTTTAGTAGCACTGCTGAAATTTCAGGCTTCTTGCAAATGATCACCTCAAAAGCAGATTATCAACAGACTGTTATTGCTTGTTTTGGCCCCTACACCGCAGCCAATGCCAAAAATTTGGGTATGAATGTTTCTATTGTTGCCAAAAACTACAGTTCATTTGCTGGTTTTGCAGAAGCGATCGCTAACTTCATGTTTTTGCGCTTACCTACGTAATATCACTAGTGACAAGGTTCCTGTAGTAGGATAAAAAAGAGAAATAATACTTATCTGTGTGTTGCCAAAATTAATATTTTTTCCATAGATCCACTATAAAAGTGTAAAAATATTACATTTGCCTAAACCAGATTAGATTAAATAGACATTTTATAGATATTATTGTCTTTTAATCAATACCTTCGCCAAAATAAAGAGGGCTTTCCGTAGTAGAGTTATTGTTTACCACAACTACAACTCAATCGCTACAGAAAGCCCATGCCAGATATATTAGCACTGTTGGAATGTTTGCAACGATAT
>JAHHHW010000109.1 GCA_019359115.1 Pelatocladus maniniholoensis HA4357-MV3 | reverse complement strand
TCTGCAATCTGATATAATAGATTGTTTTTCCCATGTACCCGTTTAAAATCTTTGATAAGTTCTTTATCAACACGGGTTTCTGCATTTTTGCTAATGCGATGTACTAAAAGAATAAGTAGCTCAACCAAATTGTCTATAACTTCTTGACTTCTGAGCCAACAAAAAGCTGCAAACAGAGCATAGCGTGTAGACTCTGGGTGACGACGTATATCAATGGGATGTTCAACAGCTATTCGACTTTTAAAAGAGCGAAGAACTTTAGTTGGTATCTTCTTAAATAAATCTGCTGGTAATTCTAATTGTTGAAATACTTCTAACTTCGCAACTTCTTTTTGGAAACTTTCAATACCTATTCTACCAGGGTCTGTTTTTAATTCTGCCCATTTGGTAATTAATACTTTTGACTCAAAGTTAGGTGTAAATGTTTCTGGAACTTGTTGATTTCCTGATTGTTTTTGAGTATCATCAAAGTTATCCAATAAAGCCTGTGTGTTTAGCAAGTCATCTATTTGCTTTTTCGATTCATCAGATAATTGCGAGCTAATATCACTAAAAAATTTGGATTCAAAATTACTGAGTGCGGAACGTATGATGCGTTCTAATCTTAAATTTGTAGGTGGTTCAATTTTTAAATCTCGTAGTCTTGCAATTGCAGCAAGTTTTAGCTGTTCAAATTTTAACTCGTAAATTAATGCTTGTTCTGTTAACCAAAAAGTTAATTCTTTGGCGTCACTAACTCCTGCTTCTTTAAACCCAAAAAACTTTCTAATTTGCGTGCGGTGGTATTTTACAGTACGCCCTTGCCAATCATAGTAATCGTATTTTTTCGGTGATATATCTAGAAGTTTGGCAACATAATTAACAACGTCCGGTGGAATCTCTTTCTGATTTTCTGGGAATCTGGCTTCTATCTGAAAGAATTTGAACATTAAAGCAAAACCCAAGCGATTTTCGTCGCTTGTTTGGGTAAGTAATGCAAATTCACCTTCTAGCAGCGTCCAGTACTCTACTAGCTCTTCTGCCAACCAATTTTTCTTCATTATGTCACGTCTCTAACCCAAAAGTATTTTATATTCTTTTATGTACACAATTTTAAATAAAAATAAAAAAGCACATACTCAAACGTTTGTACTCTGGTTTGATTAGATACTCCCGGTTGTTTATAGTATCACTTAATTGCCTGTACTCATCAGAGCATCAAAGGCACGCCGTGCGGCTGATTCAGCCTTTTGTGAGGTCACTTTCTGGTAGCGTAGAGTTGTCTGAATGCTTTCATGTCCCATCAACGCACGTAATTCCTCTAGAGACACTATCCCTACGCGCTCACCGGCGAAGGTGTGCCTTAAGTCATGAATACGTACCCCGTTTAATTCCGGATAACTCGACGTTATTTTGAGCCAATATTCATGTAATGTATGGTAGCTAAGTCTACTTACTTTCAGGGTAGTAGGATGTTGTGCTGTGAACAAAGCATTTGAGTTTTTATGCCTAGAATACTTCAGGTATTTGTTAAGTGCTGACGCTGCATCCGAACTGTAAAAACACCAACGTTGTTTGTTTCCTTTACCTAATACTTGAAATTTCTGATTTTTAACATCTACATCTGATAAATTTAGCGCTAAAAGCTCGCTGATTCTACATCCTGTACGATGTAGTAAATAAACTATTGCATTCATACGTCGGTCTGATTTTACAGCAGAGTATAGTATTTCTAACTGTTCTGGTGTTAAATATTTTATTTTATCATCGCTTAAATGTTCTCCCTTCTCTCGGTCAGGGGGACGTTGTTTTAAACCGCTAATAGGGTTAAATTTTATATAGCCTTGAGATACTGCAAAATTCATCAGGCTTTGTAGTATCGCTTGATGCTTATGATGCGTTGTATACTTTAAATGTTCTAGATTATTTAAATACTCAACTAGTATTTGTTTACTGATAATTTCTATTGACCAACTTCCATACTCAGCAAGCATTGGTGCGAGTACTATTTCGTAAGTGAGCCTGGTCGTTGGAGCTAAACCAGGGCGTGATAAAAATTCAGTCGCTACAGTGGCTAAAGTTACAGCCTTTTTCACTTAAATTTATGTGTTTATATCAAGGTTTTTTATGAGTAAATTATATATCTTTTTAAGAAATATTAAACAACTTTTCATGGATACTTTTAAAACCCCAAAACTTGGAGAAACCCTCGCTGCTTACGTTTTGAGAGTGAGGAAAGAACTCAAATTGACTCAATTGGAGTTGGCGAACGCTGCTGCAATAAACGGGCGGTCTGTGGGAAAGATTGAGCGAGGATTAACAACTAAACTCAACCCTAAGACACTGCAAGGACTAGCCATTGGTTTGGGGATACCTATCGAGTATTTAGAAGCCCTTATTAAGGGTGAAGAAGCAAAACCAATACTTGGGGTTAGATTCTGCCCGAAATGCTGGAATCCTGGAAGTAATCCTGACCAAATGTGGAGTAACCTTAAAGCCAAATACTGTTATCTTTGCGGGACACAACTACGCGCTAGTTGCGCTTACTGTGGCGAACCGATATTGTCATTCAGGTATAAATTTTGCGCCGTATGTGGTAAGCCTTATAAATTAAAAATAGAAAAATCGCTATAACCTAGATTTAGTAAGAGTTAAAATAGCTGTAATCAAAATTTTTGCACGTATAACTCTCTACTCATCACCAATTACTTCTGTTTACTTCTGTTGTGGTGAAATAGTCACGTTTTGAAACATCGCTTTTGACAGTATGCGTACATTCAGCTTGGACGGAATGCAAAATGCAAAAATTTAATTGTTACAATGCCGAAAGTCTTATAATACAAGGGATGCGGTCTATACTAAACCGTTTAGTTTGCACTTCGTGACACCTTCCCGATATTTACCCCAAGTATTTAGATTTAATGGTAGTGGAACACAAGAACTACAAGTTACACCATTTTTATCTGGTACATCTGGCGCTACTTTATATTGTGTTTTTACGGTTAGTAGTACTAACAACTACAATCTTGTACGTACTAGAAACTTAGATGATTATTGGAGATTTTCTAATGATTATAATGGTTATTTTGGTACTTTTTTGAGTTCTAGAATAAATGGTTATCCGGCAAACATGCCATCTAGCGGTAGTCATTTAGTTTCAATTCATAGTAATTCAACTTCTTATGAAGTGCTTTTAGATAATAATTCTAAAGGGATTCAATCAGTTGCTTATGACGCTGGTGATAGATTTCGGATAGTTACCAACGATAAAGCTTTTAACGGTGATTTGTCCTTGCTGTTGGTCTATCCAAGCTATATAGATAAAACTTCAAATACTCATCAATCTGTTATTAATGCAATTAAAAATAATTATCCCTCATTAGCAATATGACTTTTAATTGTGATGGTCAAGCTTATTGTGATGAAGGCAACACGGCTGTAATTACAGTAAGTTTTAATAATCAAAAAGAAACTTTTGAGGTTCCTAACGCGCCAGTTTGTGTCAAAAAGGAATCGATTAACTCTAACACAGGTAAAAAATGTTATCGCTTCCAAGGCTTATCAAATGGTGTAGTCACTTTTGAGCATTTCGCTTGTGGTATTACTGCTTATTATCAATCAGATCCAGGTTTACAAAACAATGGTGCTTGGTTGGTAGTTGATGGAGTTATCCAAAACGGTACAAGTTATTACTATTGGAGCGGTAGTTAACCAGAGCCACAAGGACAACCCGGACTTAACGGTCAACCCGGGCCACAAGGACAACCTGGACTTAACGGTCAACCAGGGCCACAAGGGCAACCCGGACTTAATGGTCAACCAGGCCTACAAGGACAACCCGGACTTAATGGTCAACCAGGCCCACAAGGACAACCCGGACTTAATGGTCAACCAGGCCCACAAGGGCAACCCGGACTTAATGGTCAACCAGGAAAAGACGGCAAAGATGGAGAAGATTGTGATGTGTTTTGGATAGACGTTGAAGTTCCAGTAATTGTTTGTTCAAGAGAAAATGATCAATATGTTCCCAAACAACAAACTCAAATTGTAAAAGTTTTAGCTACACCAACAGGAAATGAAGCAAGAAAAGTTATTAAAAACTTTGAGGAACTAGCTAAAGCTAACACCGAATTATGTTTAGCTAAAAACAATGAAACAACTTGTTATGCTTCAGTTCCAGACTACTGGCAGACTCGCAGTCCTCAAAAACCTCAATTAGCGATTCAATATGCAGAAAATTTAGGTAATGGGAAAATCGGTAGATCTAGATGGACTTTAATAATTCCACACTATAGATATGGAAAATCTCATCAAGCAAAATTTCCAGATTATGAAAAAGGAAGTTATAGAGGCGTTCAGGTACTAAAGGATAATTCCAAAATCATTGTTTGGTGCAAATCAGATACCGAATGCTTACGGGTTTTAAATGCCTTAAAACAATATGTAGACCCTGATTATTTAAAGGGCATTGAACCACCAGAAACAACTAAATCTAATAGAACTTACAAAGAAATTTCTGTAACTCCAACGCTCTGTCAGTTCTTCCCACTTGGACAAAAAGATACTGTCCCAGAGTGGAGTAAAAAGTTAAGAGACAAAAAATGAGAACCATTGAGCTTGATACGGTTTTCGTTGTCAATGGTAGGTTAGCTATCAAGCTAACTACCTTTGCAAAGCTTTTGCATTATTCAGACGTATATATATTACAGCTTATTAAAAAGCTACTAATGCTTGTACGCCGCTTGACGAAATTCTTCTAATTTGGCACGTTTCATATTGGCAGGTGAGAGTAGGTGGTTCTTCTCTCAGCTTCTGCTAATAGGGGGACTGTGTTCAATCACACCCTCTATTTTTTTTGAGGTCACCTAATTTAGTCTAAACTCCAGAACCCACGATCTGTTACCAAATAAACGACAAAAGTCCCCAGCCAGTGACTACTAGAATAATATTTACTGACAGCATCGATGATGCTACTCTGACGATGTACAACAGCAGCAGTACGAAGTGTGCCTATTCGAGGATCGTTATTTGGCAAGCCAAAAATTATCCCCTCAAGCATCCAAGCGCGACTGAGATTTAAACCATGAAAATGAGATTGTAAATAGTCTTGAGGATTAGTTACCTTTGCAGGTTGCAGCCATTGTACTGACTCATCAATAGGTAATTGAGGTAGAAAATCAGTCAGCCAGTTAGCAAAATTCATCGGTGAAAGAATTCGCCGCACCAAATCAGCTTCAGCAAGACAGGGAGAGATAAAATCATAGCCGAGTGGTTCTAAATGTAACGGATAGCTGCGATCGCTCAAATAAAATTTTTGGATCTTGTTTTCAATCAAATCCACAAAGTTCTCGTTTTTGGTAATTCGCGCCCAATCTATGACTAAACCCAGCGCAAAGGCCGTTTGACTATGGGTTCCGGTGCGGTTAGGCAATTCCAGACTTTGTAGCCATCGCTGGAAATTACTCGCTACCAAAGTTTCTAGCGGTTCCAACACAGTCAGCCATTCTTTAGCTTGGCTGTCATTCCATTCCCTCAATTCCGCAGCCAGTTGCAACAGCCATGCAAAACCGTAAGGACATTCAAAGTAAGGATGTTTATGTAGATGCGCTATTTCTCCTTGAATTTTTTCAGGTGTAAAGCTTTGAGTTAGGGCTTCTCTGACTATTGTCTGAAAGGTCGCTTCAGGAAAATAACGCGCTAGACGTGCGAGTAACCAGTGTCCATGTACAGCCGAATGCCAATCCAAGCAACCATAGAAAGCAGGTGTTAATTTTCGTGGTGGTTTAATATCTTCATCGTTATTAAACCAATAAATAGCATTATGTGGATACTCTTGCTTGATGCAGTCGAGTACCAATTGGACAAATTTTGCTGCGATCGCTACGTCAATTTCCATAGCTTCGATGTTAAACCAATTGGGGGAGCATCCCAAATGTTCAAAAAACGCCTGCGATTTCAATCGCAGTCTCATAGTGAAACTCTGCTGAAGCAGACTGTTTGATTTTATGAAGTCGTCTTCAGACGACTTGCGCTATTAGCAAAGGGTTTAAACCCTTTGGTTTATGGTATTTTGAAAAAATTGGGATGCTCCCCCAATTGGTGGATAATTTAGATGCTTGTGAACGAATTCTCAAAACACCAATTCCTTTAGCTTATGTGATTCATCTCAAACAATTACTATTGCTGTATTGCGTGTTATTACCTTTTCAAATTGTCGAGAGTTTCGGTTGGTTGACAGGTTTGATTGTCGCTTCAATCAGCTTTACTTTGTTTGGTATTGAAGCCATTGGTTTGGAAATCGAAAATCCTTTCGGTTATGACATCAATTATTTACAATTGGATGCTATTTGTAACACGATTAAACCCAATATTGGTGATTTAATTAGCTTGAGTCCTAGTACGCGATCGCACACCGAAAAAGTCTGTTATCATAACTAAATTCTTCTTCTTTGTCTCTCTTTCCTTGTCCCGCTTGTCCCTCTAATTTTCATAACCGCCGAATTCCTTTTTCCAAACCCTGACAAACACTAGTTAAGAAATCTAAATTCAAAGTTGCAATTGTATCACTAGGTTTGTGATAGTGAGGATTTCGTAAAAATGCCGTATCTGTAATCATCATGGCTGGATAACCTGCATCCCAAAAAGGGGCATGATCACTCTGTCGAGTTTGCCGTATGATATGACCTTTATTGGGTACTGGTAGCCACTGACTTGCTACACCAACTTTACGAATACTGCGGCTAATGCTAATTAAATCTCTTAAAGTTCGCCAATTACCAATTAAACCAATAAAATCGCCACGACTAGGATAAATATGCTGTAAAGGTGATGGGTAAATTTGGGAACCAGGGTTAGAGTCACAGTAACCTAACATTTCCAGAGAAATCATTAAGCGTAATGATTGCTGTTCTCGTTGTAATTTAGCTGCATATTCAATGCTACCTAATAACCCATATTCCTCCATATCAAAAGCTACTAGCCGCAGAGGATATTTAATTGGTTCTGTCGCAAACATGCGTGCTAACTCTAGTAAAACTGCTACACCTGTAGCATTATCATCAGCCCCTGGTGAACCAGGAACAGCATCATAATGAGCAGCAATTAAAATTGGTGGCAAGTCTCCCTTTTGTGAACCCGCAGCAGCAGGTAAATTTAATATCAAATTTTTGCAAGCTTTACCACGCACATAAAAGGTGTGGATATCCACACTCCCCCACTGTGCAAATGAGGCGCGAATGTATTCTTGAACAAAAAAATGGCCAGCACTTGCTATGTAAGGATCGCGATCGCGGACTATCTGAGTTAGATGAGTTTCCAGTTGGTTTTTTAAATTCACAAGATTCTAGCAGCGAACCTGGTTGAAGGTGTATTTATCAACAGCAAGATACAATAAATCAAGCATTAGTTCTAAACAAAAAATTTATATAGAAATAGTAGGAGAAACGTAACGCATGGGCAAGGTAGTAGGCATCGACTTGGGTACAACGAACTCTGTTGTCGCCGTCATGGAGGGTGGTAAGCCGGTGGTTATTGCCAATGCAGAAGGAATGCGAACAACTCCCTCCGTAGTTGGCTTTAGTAAAGACGGCGAACGTTTAGTAGGACAAATGGCACGACGTCAAACAGTCCTCAATCCTCAGAATACCTTTTTTGCAATTAAACGCTTCATGGGACGTAGGTATAGCGAACTGAGTCCAGAATCAAAGCGCGTACCTTATACCATTCGTAAAGATGAAGTTGGTAATATCAAAGTTGCCTGTCCCCGCATGAGTAAAGATTTTGCCCCAGAAGAAGTTTCGGCAATGATTCTTAAAAAACTAGCAGAAGATGCTAGTAAATATTTGGGCGAACCAGTCACCGGGGCTGTAATTACCGTTCCAGCTTATTTTAACGATTCTCAACGGCAAGCAACGCGGGATGCTGGTAGAATTGCTGGTTTGGAAGTTTTGCGAATTCTCAACGAACCGACAGCTGCTTCTTTGGCTTATGGTTTGGATCGCGGCCAGATGGAAACCATTTTAGTCTTTGACTTGGGTGGTGGCACATTTGACGTGTCAATTTTAGATGTTGGTGATGGTGTTTTTGAAGTTAAAGCTACCAGTGGTGATACTCAACTTGGTGGTAATGACTTTGATAAAAAAATAGTCGATTGGTTAGCAGAACAATTTCTCGAACAAGAAAAAGTAGATTTAAGACGAGAACGCCAATCTTTGCAACGTTTGATGGAAGCTGCGGAAAAAGCCAAAATCGAACTTTCTGCTGTTAGTGTTACTGAAATTAACTTACCCTTCATCGCCGCAACACAAGAAGGGCCTGTACACTTAGAAACTCGCCTAACTCGTTCCCAGCTTGAAAGCTTGTGCGACGACTTACTAGGGCGATTGCGTGTCCCTGTCAAACGGGCGTTAAAAGACGCCGGACTCACCCCTAATGATATTGACGAAGTTGTACTAGTAGGTGGTTCTACCCGAATGCCTATGGTACAGCAATTAGTCCGGGCAATGATTGGTATAGAACCAAACCAAAACGTCAACCCAGATGAAGTTGTCGCGGTGGGTGCAGCGATTCAGGCAGGTATTCTCGCAGGTGAACTCAAGGATGTACTGTTATTAGATGTGACGCCTTTGTCTTTGGGATTAGAAACTATTGGCGGTGTCAAAAAAGCATTAATTCCTCGCAACACTACTATTCCTGTGCGCCGTTCTGATATCTTTTCCACATCAGAAAATAACCAAAATACTGTGGAAATTCACGTAGTTCAGGGCGAACGGGAAATGGCAGCAGATAACAAGTCTTTGGGACGTTTCAAGCTGTATGGCATCCCTCCAGCGCCTCGCGGTATTCCTCAAATTCAAGTAGCATTTGATATTGATGCTAACGGTATTTTACAAGTAACAGCTTTAGATAGAACTACAGGTAGAGAACAAAGTATTACTATTCAAGGTGCTTCTACCTTAACTGAGAGCGAAGTTCAACAAGCGATTCGAGAAGCCGAGAAATTTGCTGACGTAGACCGACAGCGTAAAGAAAAAGTAGAAAAACGTACCAAGTCCGAGGCTTTAATTTTACAGTCCGAAAGACAACTGCGGGAAGTGGCACTAGATTTTGGTATGGCATTTGCCCGGAACCGTCGTCAACAAATCGATAATATCTGTCGGGAACTGCGCGAAAGTTTAAAACAAAATGACGATCGCGGTATTGATCAAGCCTACGCCGACTTGCAAGATGCTTTGTACGATCTCAACCGTGAAGTTCGCGAATACTACGCTGAAGAAGAAGATGATGATTTGTTGGGTGCAATCAAAGACATCTTCACAGGTGGCGGTGATAAAGAACGGGATAATCCTAGAGATTCTTTGCGCGATCGCGATTACTATGGCAAAGATTATGATCGAGGCTATGGTAAAGATTATGACCGAGGTTATGGCAAAGATTATGACCGAAGCTATGGCAAAGATTATGACCGAAGCTATGGCAAAGATTATGAACGCGCCCCCAATCGAGACTATGACCGAAACTCCAGCCGAGACTACGACCGAAGCTATGGTCGAGACAACCGTTCCTCTGCTTTTGACAGTGGTGGTTCTTCACGCCGTTCTCGCCCCAGCTATCAAGATAACTGGGATGATGAAGATGATTGGTAATCAAGCCTGCTAAGTACGAAGATTACACACCTCACTATCTGATGTACTACTGCTGCAAAATACTGGTATTAATTAGAAATAAGGTAATGAAATTTATCTGAAATTCGGATTTAGTCATCATTCATAAGTAATGAGTAATAGTTAGTGGTTAGTGGTTAGTGGTTAGTGGTTATTTGTTTTTTCCCAACAACTTAACTAACCGCTAACAATTAACTATTAATAACCAACCACCAACTATCAACTATCTTAAGAAATTAAAAACTAAATTTCAAATAAACAAACGATTATGCAGAATTTGCGGAATTTTCGCGATTACTACGAAATTTTGGGAGTATCCAAAGATGCTACCAATGAAGATATTAAAAAAAATTATCGACGTTTAGCTAGGCAGTATCATCCAGATCTAAATCCAGGGAACAAAGCAGCAGAGGATAAATTTAAAGATATCGGGGAAGCTTATGAAATTCTCTCCGATCCAGCGAAGCGAGCGCAGTATGATCAATTTAGCCGCTACTGGCAACAAAAAGGCTTCGATAAACAAGCACAGAAGAAAGCTTGGGGTGGTGATAACCGTGCTAATGGTCGGGGTAATCAGGATGTAAATCCAGGTAACTATTCCGATTTTACTACCTTTATTAACGAAGTTATTGGTGTAAAAACAGGTAAAAATGGCACATCTACCGCTACCAATAATAATAATACCGATCCATTTCGTAGCCCCAGAACAAAAGTTGCATATACACCAAACCAACGCCCTACACGTCGAGATATCGAAGCAAGATTGTCTTTACCCCTAGAAAAAGCCTATCGTGGTGGTGTAGAAAGAATTCGCTTAGAAGATGGGCGATCGCTGGAAGTAGAAATGCCTGCTGGTATGATAACAGGTCAAACAATCCGTCTGCGTAATCAAGGCATTAACGGCGGCGATTTATATTTAAAAATAACTGTTGTTCCTCATCCACTTTTTAAAATAGAAGGTACAGATATTTACTGCCAAATCCCAATTACTCCCAGTGAAGCAGTATTAGGAGGTCAAGTCGAAGCACCTACCCTTGATGGTTTGGTAAAAATGACTATTCCTCCAGGAGTTAGGTCTGGACAAAGATTACGTTTGGCTGGTAAAGGTTATCCCACCGACAAAGGTAAACGCGGCGATCAATTAGTAGAAATTCAAATAGTTACTCCTAAAAATATTACTAAAGAAGAACGAGAGTTATACGAAAAAATTCGACAGATGGAAACTTTTAAACCCCGCGCTGATTTGTTTTCTTAGCTTAATCCGAAGGAGGTGATGAACACAATTGTCTAAGAAGCTCACACCAAATCAAAGATTATGGTGTGGGAGTATGTCACAATATTAGAAAAAAGTTTATTGCTTAGTGAATCAAACAGCCGTGAATCAGAATGGTGCAATGTCACAAAGCAGCGAAAACACCTACTATACCCTGCTAGGACTGCATCCGAGTGCATCGCCAATTGAAATCCGTCGTGCTTATCGAGAATTGAGCAAACGCTATCATCCTGATACGACAAGCTTACCTACAGTTGCCGCCACTGCTAAATTTCAGCAACTCAACGAAGCCTACGCTACTCTAAGTAATCCAGAACGACGGCTAAGTTATGACCTAAAAATTGGCTATTCTCGATTTGGAGTAATTCAAGCACCACCCGATTTAAACCGTGCCGTTTCCCGTTCCTACGACTGGTCTAAATCAGCTTATCTTGATGCTAGCGATCGCCCCCTCTCCCCAGGAGAAATTTTCGCTTTGTTTATCCTGGGTTTAACATTTTTAGGTTGCTTAGTATTAGCGATCGCCATTGGCTTAACTCGTGGCGAAGCCGCTTTCCAACCTGTAGGATTAATATTACAACTCTTAATTTTTAATTTTTAATTTTTAATTGTTATGTCTCTTCCCTCTTCTGAAACACCACTATATAATCACCCTCTTCCTCAAATTGAGCAGTGGTTAATACAACAAGGCTGTGAACAAGATGAAAAACAGCTACATTGTTGGCGCGTCCAGCGTCCTAGTTGGCAAGCAGAACTTTGGCTAGACATTGAGCAAATTATAGTTCGGTATGTTAATGCTGGAGATAATGGACAAGATATCCAACGCGCCTTCAAATATTCCTTGAGTCGGCGAGATGTAGAACAAGCCGTGTTTTCCGGGCCTTAATTGGAGATTGGAGATTGGAGATTGGGGATCGGGGATCGCGGACAAGAGGGAGTGTGGGGAGAATTATTTAACAAGTCTCTTCCCAATTCCCAATTCCCAATCCCCAATCCCCAAGACTACACCTTCCCAAACCTCCTTTCCCGTTGTTGATACGCACACAAAGCGCGGTGGAATTCATGGCGATCAAAATCAGGCCAGAGAGTGTCAGTTATATATATTTCTGAATAGGCTATTTGCCAGAGAAGAAAATTTGAAACTCGCATTTCTCCACTGGTACGAATTAATAAATCGGGATCACAAATGCCGATGGTATAAAGATGACGTTCAAACGTCGCTTCATCAATTTCATCTGGCTGGAGTAAACCTTGTTGGACTTTTTTGGCGATCGCCCGACAAGCTTGGATAATTTCTTGTCTACCGCCATAATTTGTGGCGATCGTAAACTTGATCCCGGGATTATCTTTCGTTGCTTCTACTGAACGGCTAATCTCTGCTTGTAGCGATCGCGGTAAGCTACTTAAGTTACCCACAAACTGAATTTGCACGTTCTCTTCAACCATTTCCCGCAGTTCTTGACGCAAAACTCGCTGAAATAAGGTCATCAAAAAATCTACTTCTTCGTGGGGTCTTCCCCAGTTTTCTGTAGAAAAAGCATAAGCCGTCAGTGCTTCGACTCCCCAATCTTTACAACAACGAAGCAAACTTTTTAAGGCATCAACACCAGCTTTATGACCCATAATTCTGGGTAGTCCTTGATGCTTTGCCCATCGACCATTGCCATCCATAATCACTGCAACGTGCTTGGGCAGTAGTTCTCGTTTCAAGTCAGAGGGCAAATATTGCAGTTCAGTTTGTTGTGCTGTCATTTTTTGTCTCGCGATGCGGTCGATGGTAATCCGAGTAAACGTGAAACTAGTGCTAAGGCCTGACTACGAATCTGACGACCCAAACTGATTAAACCAGGAGCAACAGCTTCCCGATCCACAGTTGGTGAAAATCTCATTTCTAATGATTCTTTCAACTTCGTGATCGTCAGTGGTCTATTTAGAGTTCCCTTTTCTGCCAAAGAAATAGAACCTGTTTCTTCAGATACAACGACACAAATGCAATTCTCGACCCGCTCAGTTATTCCCATTGCTGCCCGGTGGCGTGTTCCTAACTGGCGCGAAGCCGTACGTCCCGAAAGTGGTAATATTATACCCGATGACACAATCCGAGAACCCCGTATCAATGTAGCACCATCGTGTAAAAGAGTCTTCGGTTGAAAAATTGTTTGTATTAGCTCTTTGGACACTTCAGCGTTCAGTTTTACTCCTGGTACAGAAAAATCTCGTTCATCAATAGGGCCAGTCGTTTCCAAAATTAGTAGCGCACCTATCCGATTTTTCGACAGTTCTCTGACTGCTTCGACTATTTCATCAATTACACTATCAGATTTAGGAACTGCCAAACGGGACGGTTGAAATAATTGCCAGAATTCGCCACGTCCCAATTGTTCTAAAAATCGTCGAAACTCGGATTGGAGAGCAACCGCCATGGCGACAGCACAGCCAATGACTAACTTTTCCAGTACAAAATTTAACAACTGAAGCTGTAATTTCCCACTGATGGCTGATGCCAGCATCAGAATAATAAAGCCTCGCACCATCCAAAGTGTCCGGCGCTCACTAATAATAACTAGTATCATATAGGTCAGCGCCAGTACTAAAACAATATCCAGTGTCTCAAGCAGCAAAGGCTGAGACCATCCTTGGTTTATCAGCCATTGCTTCCACCAATCTCCCATGACATCTGGCGTGAAAGTATGAAGTGTGAAATATGAAGGATGAAGTATGAAGTATGAAGTCTTGGAATATTAAGTATAAAGTATGAATTTTTCATTCTTTATTCTTCATCCTTTCTTCATCACTTCAACCTTTATTCTTCATCTTTTTTAAGTCTTTCTGGTAAGCAATCCTGTCGAATCAAATCCTGATAAGTTTCGCGTTGCAAAATCAAATTTGCTTCGCCATTCGCTACTACAACAGCAGCTGGTCTAGGCAAGCGGTTGTAGTTAGATGCCATACTGTAATTGTAAGCACCTGTTGCCATCACTACGAGAATATCTCCAGATTCAGTTTTCGATAACTGAGCATTCTTGATCAGAATATCCCCGGATTCACAATGCTTTCCAGCAATGGTTGCCGTTTGTGTCAAAGGCTCAGACATATGGTTAGCAACTACAGTACGATACACTGACTGATAAGTAATCGGACGAGGATTATCAGACATGCCACCATCAACTGCTATGTAGGTGCGAATATCAGGAATAACTTTAGAAGAACCTATAGTGTAAGCCGTGACGCAAGCTGTAGCAATTAGCGATCGCCCTGGTTCAGACAATAATTTTGGTAGTGGTAAGTTTTGCTTGGTACAAGCTTGTTGAATTACTTCACAAATTGGCTTTACCCACTCTTCTATACTAGGGGGATCATCCGATTCTGTATACTTGATTCCCAAGCCTCCACCAACATTTAACTCTGTCACGCTTAAGCCATAACCAGCAGCTTTACTCATCCACTGCACCATCACAGATGCTAAATCCTGATGTGGCTGGCGTTCAAAGATTTGAGAACCAATATGAGCATGTAAACCAATACAGTTTAATACAGATTGCTTACTGACAAAAGCAAATAATTCATCTAAATCATTGGGATCAAAGCCAAACTTACTATCCAGGTGTCCCGTACGAATATATTCGTGTGTGTGGCATTCGATACCTGGTGTCAGGCGGAGCATGATCCGGATGGGAGTTGTAGATAAGTCAGAGGAGGAAAACAAGAAAGCAAATTCCCTCTTGTCTCCCTTGTTTCCCTTGTCCCCCTTGTCCTCAGCAATTTCCACCAAAGTCCGCAACTCATACCAGTTGTCCACAACAATAGTGCAACCAGACTGAATTGCCAGAGTTAATTCTTCTGGCGACTTATTATTTCCGTGGAAGTAAATTTTGTCGGGACTCACACCTGCACTTAAGGCTGTATAAAGTTCGCCTCCTGAGACAACATCAATTCCCAAGCCTTCGGAAGCGGCGATCGCACAAACGGCCAAACAACTCCAGGCTTTGGAGGCATATAATACTTGAGATTCACCCTTGTAATAGTGCTGGAAACTTTCCCGATACTGACGGCAAGCTGTTCGCAGAGTTTCTTCATCCAAAATATACAAAGGTGAACCAAACTGCTGCACAAGAGTTGTCACATCACAACCCCCTATTTCTAAGTGATCTTCGTTATTAACTTTGGCACTCAGTGGTAAAAGTTCTTGATTGGGTGAAAGATTGATGTTATTATTAACAGTTTGTGGTAAATACTGTCTACCAGAAAGTTGAACCCCAGCAGGGTGAGTCGATACCATAAATATTCAGAGTTGTCCTTAATACTAATTACAAGCTACGAGCGGATATGCCGATTCCCAGTTTACCGAATAACGTGCTTGTTCGCCCCTGTCTTTTGCAAGAGGAAAGGGAAAAGGGACAGGGGATCGGGGATCGGGGGATACGGGAGAATTATTTAACAAGTCTCTTCCCTGTCCCCTGTCCCCTATTCCCAATGACCAATGACCAATGACCAATGACAAATTAGAACTAAAACTAATAACAGTAGATGATTTAAGTCTGGTCTTAGAACTAGACCAGGTGTGTTTTGGTGGTCTTTGGACATTGGATGGCTATAAACGAGAGTTAGATAGTCCTAACAGCGTTTTAATCGGTTTATTTACACCTTTATCTCCCGTAAAATTGCTGGCAATGGGTTGCTTTTGGTCAATTTTAGAAGAAGCCCACATTACCATTTTGGCGGTTCATCCGAAATATCAAGGCCAAGGGTTAGGACAGGCTATTCTTTATTTTTTGCTTAGAAATGCTTACTACCTTTGCTTAGAACGAGCAACTTTGGAAGTCCGAGTTTCTAACAAAGCTGCAATTTCTCTATATCAAAAATTTGGTTTTAAAACGGCAGGACAGCGAAAGCGTTACTACACAGATAATGATGAAGATGCTCTAATTATGTGGTTAGGAAATATTCAATATCCAGAATTTCAAGATAATTTGGAAAAATTGCGTATCAAAATGAGCGATCGCCTCAGTCAATTTGATTGGTCACTGGTCAATGGTTATTAACTACCACTAACTACTAACCTTTCATGAATTTTATTGAAATTTTTATTACAGAAGTTTAAAGATTTGATAATTTTACTACCTATAAAAAATTTTCATACTGTTCAATACCAAGTTGACAGTTACAAAAAAACGTGATAAATATTTTTGCTTGGGATTGGCATTAAAAACTTGCAAACCCAATTTTTATTTGCTTGTCAATCTCTACAAAGACGGTAAATTCAGGCTCCTCAATACACAGTCAATAAAAAGTAATAAAAAGTTAGCAATTTCCCATCAAATCTGGGTGATCCCGATTGAATGTCTATTTCTTTATACAGACATTCAATCTATTTGCCTGTGCTAAAATCAGCGTACCGGCACGACGCAGGTGATGGGAAAAATGCCATGTTTGAACGCTTCACAGAAAAAGCCATTAAGGTAATCATGTTGGCCCAGGAAGAGGCACGCCGCCTGGGACACAATTTCGTTGGTACCGAACAGATCCTCCTGGGTCTGATTGGAGAAGGTACCGGAGTGGCGGCTAAGGTGCTGAAATCCATGGGTGTCAATCTCAAAGACGCTCGGATTGAAGTAGAAAAAATCATAGGCCGGGGTTCGGGCTTTGTCGCCGTGGAAATTCCGTTTACGCCACGGGCAAAGCGAGTTCTGGAACTATCCTTGGAAGAAGCGCGCCAATTAGGGCATAACTACATTGGCACCGAGCATCTGCTGTTGGGCCTGATCCGAGAAGGGGAAGGTGTAGCAGCCAGAGTGCTAGAAAATCTGGGTGTAGATCTTTCAAAGGTAAGAACTCAAGTTATCCGGATGCTGGGAGAGACCGCCGAGGTTACACAAGGTGGTCCATCACGCGGCAACAAAACCCCGACCTTGGATGAGTTTGGCTCGAATTTGACCCAAATGGCAGTTGACGGCAAGCTCGATCCAGTGGTGGGACGCGCCAAGGAAATTGAGCGAGTGATTCAAATATTGGGTCGCCGCACAAAAAATAATCCAGTTTTAATTGGGGAACCAGGAGTTGGTAAAACCGCGATCGCCGAAGGTTTGGCACAGCGTATTGCCAACAAAGATGTCCCGGACATCCTGGAAGACAAGCGCGTAGTCACTCTGGATATCGGTTTACTCGTAGCAGGTACAAAGTACCGGGGTGAATTTGAAGAGCGCCTGAAGAAGATCATGGATGAGATTCGGCAGGCTGGCAATGTCATTTTAGTCATTGACGAAGTACACACCCTAATTGGTGCAGGTGCGGCAGAAGGGGCAATTGATGCAGCAAATATCCTCAAACCAGCCTTGGCTAGAGGAGAATTACAGTGCATTGGTGCTACAACCCTAGATGAATACCGCAAGCACATAGAGCGAGACGCAGCCTTAGAACGCCGTTTCCAACCAGTGATGGTCGGTGAACCGTCGGTTGATGAAACAATTGAAATTTTGCATGGTCTGCGCGATCGCTACGAACAACACCACAAGCTCAAGATTTCTGACGAAGCTTTGATTGCGGCGGCAAAATTATCTGACCGTTACATTAGCGATCGCTATCTGCCAGATAAAGCCATCGACTTAATCGATGAAGCTGGATCTCGCGTCCGTCTAATTAACTCCCAACTACCACCCGCAGCCAAAGAGTTAGATCGAGAACTGCGCCAATTATTAAAAGAAAAAGATGATGCAGTTCGCGCCCAAGACTTCGACCGAGCCGGAGAGCTGCGCGATCGCGAAATGGAAATTAAAGCCGAAATTCGCGCGATCGCTCAAAGCAAAACTGGTACTGGCCGTGCAGAAGGCGAAGAACCAGTAGTTACAGAAGAAGACATTGCCCACATTGTCGCTTCCTGGACGGGTGTACCAGTCAACAAACTCACTGAGTCCGAGTCCGAAAAGCTGCTGCACATGGAAGACACCTTGCATCAGCGCTTAATTGGTCAAGAAGAAGCTGTGAAGGCTGTTTCGCGGGCAATTCGTCGCGCTCGTGTCGGCTTGAAAAACCCCAACCGACCCATTGCTAGCTTTGTCTTCTCCGGGCCTACTGGAGTCGGTAAAACCGAGTTAGCAAAATCATTGGCATCTTACTTCTTCGGTTCAGAAGAAGCAATGATCCGTCTGGATATGTCCGAATACATGGAGCGTCACACCGTATCCAAGTTAATTGGTTCGCCTCCAGGCTATGTTGGTTACAACGAAGGTGGTCAGCTCACCGAAGCAGTACGCCGTCGTCCTTACACCGTGGTGCTATTCGATGAAATCGAAAAAGCCCATCCCGATGTCTTCAACATGCTGCTGCAAATTTTGGAAGACGGTCGTTTAACTGATGCTAAAGGTCGCACCGTAGACTTCAAGAATACCTTGCTGATTTTGACTTCCAACATTGGTTCTAAGGTAATTGAAAAAGGTGGCGGTGGTATCGGCTTCGAGTTTGCTGAAGACCAAAGCGAATCGCAGTACAACCGCATCAAGTTCTTAGTCAACGAAGAACTGAAGAACTATTTCCGTCCAGAATTCCTCAACCGTCTGGATGAAATTATCGTCTTCCGTCAATTGAACAAGGAAGAGGTAATGCAAATTGCCGACATTATGCTCACAGAAGTATTTGGTCGTCTCACCGAGAAAGGAATTAATCTCGAAGTGAGCGATCGCTTCAAAGAGCGCTTGTTGCAAGAAGGTTATAACCCCAGTTACGGTGCAAGACCCTTACGTCGAGCCATTATGCGCTTACTAGAAGACAGTCTCGCAGAAGAGATCCTGTCTGGTCGCATCAAAGAAGGCGACACCGCCATTGTTGATGTTGATGAAAGCGGTAATGTCACGGTAAGAGGCGAACAGCGCCGAGAATTGATGACGCCTGGAGTTGAGTAAGATTTTGGGTTGAATCTTAGAAAGTTGAAAAGGTAGAGGCTGTAACTCCTCTACCTTTTTTATTGACAAAATTTAGTTTTTTGGGGATTGCATTAATCAATTTAAACAATTGATTTCTCGTAACAAATCTCCTAATAGTCCGCGATCGCGAATCAAAACTAAATCAGGATCATTCTTTAGTAATTCTTGAAACTTGGAATTTATGAGCAAAGCTGACTCTAGGTATTCCATAGCCAGTGAAGTATCCCCCATCCGGGCTGCACAACACGCGCAGTTATACCAAGCATACTCATCATTAGGTTTGATTTCGATGGCTTTTTGATAGTTCTTCAGCGCTGCTCCAAAGTTTTCTGTGTATCTAAAAGTATCTGCTAGCTTATAATAAGACCAAAAATCGTGGGAATTAATGGCTTGGGCTTGTTCATAATCCTTAATTGCCTCTTCGTAATGTTTTAAATGCCTGCAAGCATCTCCACGACGCAACCATGCCCAATAATCATTTGAGCGAATTAACAAAGCCTGATCATAGTCAAAAATAGCATCTTCGTAGCGTTTTAACTGCCTTTTAGCATCTCCACGCCGAAAATAAGCCCAGTAATCATTTGGGCGAATTGTCAAAGCTTGATTGAGAGTTGCGATCGCTTCTTCAAATTGATCTAAATCTTCTATTAATATGCAAGCTCGATTGTAGCAAGCCCAATAATCATTAGGACGCAGTGCTGATGCCTCTT
Organism: Pelatocladus maniniholoensis HA4357-MV3; assembly: GCA_019359115.1. GTDB lineage: Bacteria > Cyanobacteriota > Cyanobacteriia > Cyanobacteriales > Nostocaceae > Pelatocladus > Pelatocladus maniniholoensis. The sequence continues at coordinate 28,059 of JAHHHW010000109.1, read as the reverse complement.
TCAAACTGGCTACTGCGGTTTCATACTCACCTAATTCTCGTAAAGCACAGCCTCTATTATACCATATCCAGTAAGCATTAGGGCTATTTTCTAATGCTCTGTCATAACATGCTACTGCTTCCGCATATTGTTCTTGGTTATCAAGCCGTTTACCCTGTCGATACCAGTATCTGCTATCTCTTGTAAGAAGCAGTGGAATATCTGCCTTAGCCTCTGCTGCTTGACTCATAGTTTTTGCCCCAACCAAACAGTTACTACTGCTACAGACACAAGCACTATTTTATATTAGTGCGTTGGGGCAGAATTGGGTAGCCGGAATTGGGCATGGGGCATTGATTATTCTCCCTTGTCCCCCTTGTCCTCCTTGTCCCCGATCCTCAACTCATTCAACTTGGCACGTAAATCTGTCCAATGAACACCTGCTAAACTTGGTAGGACAATGTGAGCAGCACCAACTCGTGCAGGAGGGCCAAGTCCAATTGTCCACATCTGACCAGCTAAAGCCGCTTCAATACCTGCTTCAGCATCTTCCACAACTATCACCTGGCTTGGTTCAAGTCCTAACTGGTTGGCAGCATACAAAAATAGATCAGGGGCAGGTTTGGGGCGTTGGACACTATAACCGTCGGTGATCGCGTCTATACGATTGGTAATACCCAACTTCTCAATTACAGTCTGGGCATTTTTACTAGCTGAACCAAGAGCAATCTTAATTCCTGCTTGCTTTAATTCATCCAGTAAAGTGACTACACCAGGCAATAAATCATGGGGCGAGATGTTTTGGATAGATTCTACATAATAACGATTCTTACGATCCATCATCTCTTGTAGTTGTGCTTCAGAATACTGTCTGTCACCGACTATATGCAGAAGTGATTCCCGACGCGATACACCCCGCAAAGCTTCATTCGCCTCACGATTGAAAGGTAATTCTTCTTCATCTGCCAGTTTGTGCCAAGCAAGATAATGATATTCGGCTGTATCTGTCAATACGCCGTCTAAATCAAAGATAAAGCCTCGGATGTCTGGTGACATAGTTGTTAGTTATTAGTTGTTAGTTGTTGATTGTTAACTATTCCCCCTGTCCCTGCTCCCTGCTCCCTGATCCCCTTGTCCCCACTCCCCATTCCCCAAATCAAACTCATGCCATTTACCACGCCAGATCAACTTGAACTTCAGCCGTGTCCATCCAGGGGGTAGGTGAGGATGAGCAATGGGTTCACTGTCTCCCATTTGAATACCGCCAAAACCTAAAACCACTGCTTGCCAAATACCACCTGCACTCGCTCCATGAATACCTTCTGGCGCATTACCTCGGACATTTTCTAGATCAACTAATGCTGCTTGCATAAATCTTTCGTAGGCTTGTGCTGTTTTGCCCAAATCCGAGGCGAGGATGGCGTGTATTGCTGGGCCGAGGGAGGAACCATAACTAATATCGGTGCGGGGTGCGTAATAATCCCAATTAGCTTGCAAAGTGTGGGGATTGTAAGGAGGTTCCTGTGACTGTCGCATCAGGTATAACAACATCAACGCATCTGGTTGCTTAAGTACCTGGCGTTTATTGCCTTCTTCGATACCTAAGATAGCTTGGATAGATTTGGTACGTGGTTCGTACTCTTCAAGATTGATGTCTTGCAATTGGAAAAATCCCTCGAATTGCTCAATCAGTCCGGTTGACTCGTCGTAGGGAATCCAAATGTTGGTAATAATATCACTCCAACGCGATCGCCTGCCGATACTTAGTAGCAGTTTATCTTCTAGTTCTATGGCTTTGTCGGGAAAAGTTTTGTACAACCAGTCATATATATAAAGTGCTTTTTCGAAATGCCATTGCACCAGTCGGTTAGTAAAGGCGTTGTTATGGACGAATTCATGATATTCATCAGCACCAATCACTTCTCGAATTTCATACCGTTCATGTTTGGTGTTGTACTCTACCCGACTACTCCAGAATACGGCAGTATCGAGAAAAATCTCAGCGCCGTAGTCCCGCATCCACTCGTCATCGTTGGTAGCTTGCCAGTAGTACCATACAGCATAGACCACATCGGTGCTAATATGAATTTCGCGATCGCGACACCAAATCCTAATATCTTCGCCATAAGGATCATTAGGAGGCAACCACCGAGGCGTGACTTCATCGCCAGTATCCGCACTTTCCCAGGCATACATTGCTCCTTTATACCCGTAATGTACTGCCTTACGCCGCGCTCCAGGTAAGGTGTGATAGCGATAAGTGAGTAAATTACGTGCTATTTCTGGTTGGGTGTAGATAAATAAAGGAAGTATAAAAATTTCTGTGTCCCAAAAAATATGACCGCGATAACCAAACCCCGAAAGTGTTTTAGCTGGGATACTAACTTGATCATTATTGCGTGAGGCAGCGATTAGTAACTGAAAGAGGTTGTAACGCACAGCTAACTGGGCTGTAACATCTCCCTCGATCACAATGTCACTTTTTTGCCAAACTTCTTCCCAAGCTTGGCTATGAGTTTTAATTATGAACGAATATTCAGGCAACTGGACAAGTTTTTCACAAGCGGTTGCAACTGGGTTTTCTACATGTTTGGAAGTAAAAACAGTCACCAGCTTATCTACTGTCACGGTTTGTCCAGGAGAAGCGAGGAAGGATGCGATCAAGGTAGGATAACCGGGTGGACTCGTGACTTGGAGCGAAGCCTCTGCACCTGATATTTTTATACTAGTAGCTATACCCAATTGGATACGAGAGGAGCGGGTACGAAGGTTTAACCATACTCCTGCTTCTGTTTTTCCTTGATCCAATAATTCCCAGTGGTTAAAACCCTGATTTTCGGGGTAGCCGTTAATACTAGCTTGGATTTCGATCGCCCCTGCAAAATCAACTGGTGTGAGTTGACAACGCAGCGCCAGAACCTGTTCATCTGCAAGGTTGGCGAACCTTTCAAAGTGGATATCTATTATCTGATTGTTGGGACTGCGCCAACGCACACTGCGACTGAGAATACCTTGGCGTAAGTCTAACTTTCGTTCATAACTTAATATTTCACCTTTTTCCAAACGAAAGCGATCGCCATCAATGTTAATTGTAAATGGCAACCAATCTGGACAGTTAGCAAGTTCGGTATAGACAATTGGAACTTCATCGTAAACACCGTGGATAAAGGTAGCTGGTGAAGCTTGAGAATAGCCTTCTTCAAAGCTACCCCGTGTTCCCAAATAACCATTTCCGATGGTAAAAACTGTTTCTCGGTAGCGAAACTGATCGGGTTCAAACTGGGTTTCCCTGACAGTCCAATCTGTGTAGGTAAGATGCTGATAACGTCCTTTTGTATCCATCGTGGCTATTGTTTAGGAGACTGAGGGGATTGGGGAAAAGGAATCAGGGATCGGGGATTGGGGACAAGGGGGAGTTATCAGTTATCAGTTATCAAATTAAACTGGTCAATGTTAACTGTTAACTGTTAGCTGTTAACTGATTCATGCCCAATCCCTACCGTTGCATATGCTCTTCCAGGATTTTTTCAGTTCTGGGTTTAAAAACCAGATGGTATAAAGTGTCCACGTAGCGTAGTAATGCTTCGCGGTTTTCTTTATTGATAAAGTCCCAGAATCTATAAATTTTAGCTAGTAATAGCAACTGTTTGGTATGCATTTGCCAATTGTATCTATTACGTACTCGCTGGATGACCCGTTCTGAAATTTCGTACCAGTATTGGGGGTTGGTATTGCACTGGTCAATAAATTGTAGAATTTTATTTGCAGTACCTTCTAAATCTGTTGGATTGATATGAAAGTTACACTCTCCATCATCAATTAGTTCTGCTGCACCACCAAATTGAGTAGCAAATGTTGGTAAACCAGAACTCATTGCTTCTAGGATCGGTCTTCCAAAGGCTTCAAAGCTGGCAAAATGGACAAAAATACCCTGACGACCTGCGATCGCTCGGTAAATTTCGCCGAGTTCACGTTTGGGAAGGCGTATTCCTATCCAGCGAATTTGACTATGGAGATTGTACTGATTAATTAAGTTGTAGATTTTTTCCAGTTCTGCTGTTTCTTCTGAGTTTGTAGCTTCAGATAAATGCAATTTATTGGTAACGAGAATTAAGTTGCATTGTTTCTGCAATTCCTGACTTTGACCAAAGCATTTTACCAAACCAGAAAGATTCTTGACTGGGGTGATATGAGCGATCGCACAAATTGGTCTTTTGTTGGGGTCATCTAAATGACCAAAAATGTAAGTATCTAAAAGCTCAAAAAGTAAATCGTTAATTTTTTGACCTAGATTGTCGTCACGCTTGTCTTTTTGGTTGTAGGGGAAAAATATATTTTCGTCTACTCCCGGCGGAACCAAATTAAACTTGGAACTTAGCAAATTAATGCCATCAACTACATGATATAGCTCAGGCATGGAAAACATTTTATATGACTCGTACTGACCAAGAGAATCTGGTGTGCCAACTATTTCTTGATAAGACGAGGTCAGAATAAAGTCAGCAGCATTCATGCTGATCAGATCGGCAGTATATTGTGCCGAAAAGTGATAGTGTTCTTCTAAATCTTGCCAATAAAGGTTACTAAATAAATGTTTAGGTTTTTCTAAAGAGTGAGCAATATTACATTGAGTAACTTTCAAGCTACGTGCCAGTAAAAAAGCAACTAAATTACCATCACTGTAGTTACCAATAATTAAATCTGGATTTCCTCTTAGTTGAGCTAAAAGTTGTTTTTCTGCATCAATAGCAAATGTTTCTAGATATGGCCAAATCTCATATTTAGAAATCCAGTTTTGCGTGACTTGCGGATTGAATTCCCGAAAAGGAACACGTAATATCCAAGCGTTTTCGGTTCCCTCTATTTTTTCTAAGCGCAAGTTACACTGAGTTCCTTCACAGTTGGGAATAAGGCGAGTGAGAATAACTACTTGAGGTTGAATACCTAGTGAGTCGAGTCCTGCTAGTTTAATTTCTTCTCGTAGTTTATTTTCTAAACTCTGAGCTTGTTCTAGCACATAAACGACTTGACCGAGGGTTTCGGGTCTACCCACAGCATCTTCTTGAGTGATCCAACCGTGGATGGAAACGAGGACGACGCGAAAAACTGCGGGAACCCGATCAACAAAAGCTTCGAGGATAGCTGGTTCTGGAGTTTCAATCAGTCGGTCAAATAGTTCTAGAGTTTCACGTACTCGCGATGCGGTGTTACCCCAACCTGGTTCTAAGCCAAGGGTTTGTAGTTGTTCGCTAAACTTTTCGTAGGGTTCTTCAGGTGGTCGTTCGCTGATGATTTTGATGGCTTGTTTAATTTGTTTGTATAGTTGTAAACCTGTTTTGATGCGATCGCCAATCAGTAATTGTTTATGATCGTATTCAAGACGGTGTAAAGCATCAAATAATACATCTAACCAATAATTGCGATCGCTCAACACCTGACTACATAGATAACGGTTGAGGAATGCTAGACCTTGACCAATATTTCTGGGATCATCAATGGATGGAATACCTCTATCAAAGGGGTGAAAGTTGATTTCGAGAATTTGAGACTGGTAGCGATTAACAAAGCGATCGCGCACATCAAGCAATGCTTGTGGTGTTTGTAGTTCAAACTTACTCGTATCTGCTGATAACAATCGCCAAACTTCTTGACTACCTATTCTGGGTCGCAACAGCAACCAAATATCATCTCCTTCCAAGATGATTTCATGAGTATAATGAATCAGCGTTCCTAAAGAAGAAGAATGAAAAAAGTAGGCAGGCTTTTGGAATTGGTGACAGTACTCAGCAAAAGCCTGCAAAATCTCATTTCTCAGAAAGTAACGTTTATCCGAGGAGCTTAACTTAGAAATTAGTTGACGTAGGATCGTTTTTTCGTCACTGCTTAGAACAGTTTGAATTAGTTCATACATGGCAAATTCCTACATTTGAGCTTGCCTACGACCTCATTATTTCTTCTCGACAAATTTCAAGGGGCAGGTTTCAAAAGCTGCATCTACTTTCTAAGATTAGCGCATTCTCTAATAATAATAAATTTATTACAAACAGTTACTAATTGATTAAATAAGTATTTAGGAATACGGTTTTCTATTTATGTTGTACTAAAATAGAACTAAAAATCATCTATTAAGATCAGGCAATATCTAATACGACTGCATTGTGAATACATGTAGAGTTTGGATAAACACAATGAATAAAATTATTTTTGCTGTTTTGGTGATTGCTGCAACGGTGACTGGCTTATCTAGCAAGGTTCAAGCTCAATCAAGCATTTCGAGCCAACAACAATATACTTTATCTGGTGATTCACTCAGTGGAATTAATGATAGAACAGCTGAGAATGACTTTGCAATATTTTTTGATCCAACACAAAATTTAGCTGGCACAACTGATAATAATACTGGCAAAAATAGACTAGTTCCCGATCAGAGTCTTCGACAACAAATCAATAATCCTGTGCAACTACGGAGAATTCTTAAACCACAGTCACAGACAAGCACTCCAGAACTGACTTTACAACCTGCCCAGTCTAATATTAACGGTAACGATGGATTAGAGTTACAGGTAGGCGTCTCTGATAGATAAATTGTTGCAAAAGCACAATTAATCGTGATTGCTGATTTTTGAAGACTAACTTTTTTATCTAGAAAACTTAAGTGAATACCAATAAAAAACAGAGGTGATAAAAATGATGGCAATTATTGGCTTTTCTATATTGTGCTTTCTTTGGATTATTGGCTTTACGCTTTTGGCAGAGTTTTTCTTTTACGAAGAAGAACAAATGTTCTAGTACTATTCAGTGTTAGTGTTCGCTATAACTAGTGTCACAAGAGGTATTTGTAACACGTATGTACTGATTTAGTATCTGTTTATCCCTATAACCGTGCTACCTGTGTCGCGCAGTGAGGAGAGAAAGCTTCACTAATAGTGGAAGCAGCAGTAGCAAAAAGAGATTTTCCCTCCCCCTTCTTTTTGTTCTGCATCTCTCCTCATATCTTAATTGCTTCAGTCTCTGACACTGAATTACACTAAATTTGCTAACTTACATATTTTTTTTAACTTATTAATATTAACTTTCAAATTTGATAAATGCGGAATCGTAGAATTGTGTGCGATTTTCTCACCTATTATGTAAAAGTAGTTAGCCTGAGAATAATTTGCTAAAGCATAGAAATGTCCATCTAAATAACCAAAAGGAAAAATTTCAATAACTGTTATACCTTCTCTAATAAATAGCAGATTTGTTAAAGCAGAACCACAGACCGAAATTATAACGTCCGCACTGTAAAAAATTTCCGCCTCTTCCTTTGTTGTTCTACCATCCATGGTCAATGCTTCAAAGCCTATACTTTCTAGGTATTCTATAACTTCATGATCATTGATTACTTCCCGATGATCTACCTGACCACGTTTTACATATAAACGTTTTGGATATTTATTATTTGAATAATTTTTTTTAGGTAAAAAGATATTTCTTGCTAACCAATAGGCTAAACTAGTTGGATATTGATGACCACCGTTTTGTACTTTTCTGTTAATTACACAAGTTATTGCTCTATCAGCCTTACAGGGAAAATCAACTATTTTTTCTTTATTTATACCAAGTGCTGCTAGGGTTTCTATTTTGAAATTTGTGATTTCACCCACATAGTAATAATCAATTTCTTGTTTATCAATAAACCTCCAATACACCTCAAGCATAGGTAGAGTGTATATAAACCAGTGTCCATAATTTTTAGGAGTTGCATTTGATAAATATGCGACCGTTCCCTGTAGCTTAGTAAAATTTGCAGACAATTCACATCCATATATCGGGAGTTCATAAAAATGGATATCTTTCTCATATATTACATTTAGATTCTCATCAAATATGTGATTGTTACAAAAACAAAATCCGTTTTTACTAGTGTCTATTACTACTGCTTCAATTTCATCTTGAAAAGGAGTAATAACTCTTAAAAAATCACCTTCTATAAATTTAGCCTCTTGAATAGAAATCTTTTCTTGATTAACTAACTTATAAATTTTTATCTCTTTGTCATTACCAAAATATCTATCAACATTGTCAATGCAGAGTTGTATAACTCCTCTTGCGAAAGGTTGTGATAAAAGATTGACTTTCAATTGATATTTAAGCTGAGAGCGTAAGGTGGAAACCGTATCTATAATATAGTTCCTCTGAAAATTATTACGATTTTTCATTAATATTTGTGTTTTATAGTTATGTTAAGCAAGCCTCTTAATAAAATTACAGAATGCTTTCTTTCAGATCATACTCAGTGAGCGAGCATGAATAATCTTATATTATCTTAGAGGATGTTTTAAAAGCCCCGAGATGTTGTAAAAGTCCCGAAAGGTATAATTTTACTGTTCTGACTTCGGTCAACTTCAACGAAAATCAAGGTTTCAACCATGTACTGAGATGCTTTGCTGTGTTCACTATGAGAGCAAAAGACCCATGAAAGAATGGTTGACTTGACAATATAGACATGATTTGCATCTAAGGCGATCGCATGATAAGAGAACGCTCGTTTAACGTCAGAATGCTATCTTGAGATGTTTTTGGTTGAGAACAGGACAAAATGTAGTTCTATAATTCCGTAAAAATTAACTTATACGGATGCGTGAAGTTTTCAGTACGCACCTGTTTTTTGCATAACAACCTTTACAGTTTGTAGTAAAATCTTTAAATCAAGCCAAAGTGACCAATTTTCAATGTAAGTTAAGTCTAATTTTACGGCATCTTCAAATTTCTCTATATCGGAACGCCCAGAAACCTGCCATAACCCAGTTATACCAGGAAGAACTTCTTGTCGGATAAAGTGTTTTGTTTGGAACTTTTCTACATCTCTAATGGGTAGAGGACGAGGTCCAACAAGACTCATTTCTCCGAGAAAAACATTAAACAGCTGTGGTAACTCATCTAAACTATAACGGCGCAAGAATTTACCAACCTGAGTAATGCGTGGGTCATCTTTCATTTTGAAGAGAACGCCATCTTTTATTTCATTCTTTGCTTCTAAATTTGCTTGTAGCTTCTCTGCATTAGTAACCATAGTGCGAAATTTCCAAATTTTAAATTTCCGACTATGTAAACCAATGCGTTCTTGTCTAAAGAAGACTGGACCAGGAGAATCCAACTTAATTAATATTGCAATTGATAAATAAACCGGAAAGAGCAGTACTAGTAAAATTACAGAACAACAAAGGTCGAAACACCGCTTTATCCAAAAATCACTACCTGCAATAATTGGTGCTGGAATTGTCATACAAGGAACTTCACCAATCATCAAAAAAGTAGATTTAGCAGGACGAATTTCGCTGTCTGTTGGTAGGATTCGCAAAGTAATACCAGCTGTATGGAAATTCCAGCAAACGTATAGACGATTTTTAATTGCACTCCAAGAAACAAATGCTTCTACTATTCCCTGCTGACGAAGATATTCAAAAGTTGATTCTCGATTACATAAATCCAAGCATCTAGAGTCAGCAATACCTTGGATTATATAGCAATTTTCTTTTTCTATAATTCTGGTATGATTTTCTTTGTCTTCTATTTCTGTAATTAAAAAGATGGGATGACGAATTGCTCCTTTTCTACGTAATAATTTAGTACCCACGTCAAATAAATAGCGACCAATACAAATAAATAGCAGAGATGATAACCAAAAAATCAAAAAAGTTGAGCGGGAAACGTAGTGATTTGGTTCGTAAAGAAAAGCAATGAATAAAAGTAATACCTGTGATAGAGATACGGCTTTAATGATTCCAGGATAGTTGCGACGTTGAATACCGGCTTTGTATAGACCTTTTGTGGAAATTATGCCTATTTCTAAAGCCAGAGTTAATATTATAAAAGGAGCTTTTTGTGTCCAAGGAGAATCTAATGGAGTTCCATACAGTATGGCTAAACTCCATGCTAAGATTAGAGCCAACGCATCTAGAGATACAAGTGTTAATACTCGGAAAAACCTAAGAGCTAATCCTCTTTGTATTCTCGTACCCTTTGCACAACGTAAATCTGGTTTAAAGCTAACTATTGGTAGATATTTTGTAGTCATAACTGCTATTTCTCCTCACTATAACTTGTCTTAATATCTATATTTGCAAAGCTGTCTAATCTGGCTTTGCACAGCGCTCAAACAAATATTTTTGCCTTCAGAGCAAGGTTAAGATACTAATTTGAAATCAATATATTTGCCAGATTATTAAGAACTGCTAGAGTGTCTATCAATAAATGATGATTGACAATATAGACACAATTTGCGTCCAAGGCGATCGCAGTTTCACTCAACCAGATTACGGCTTTTGTAGTCTGTCTGCTTCTCTAAAAAATTAAATATTCATAAATAGTGAATTTTGTCAAGGGCAAATGCTTGACCGACGCATTAGGTAAGTCTTTTATATATATTTTACTAAAATTTATAAATATTTTAATAATTTTCAGCTTGCTTTTTAAGTGTAAAAATACTTTTTTGTGTTTTTTAATTGTTTAAAAGATTTAATCATTTTTATCCCTCATTTAACGTTTTGGTGCATTGTCAAATGCTCTTGCTATTGCATTCCACGCCAACTTGCGTTGCAAATTTGAATCCAGTGGCAAAGGACGTACTGGTAATTTATCTGGTCGAGGAGCAAAATTTGTAAGCCAGGTATAGCGATCGCTTAATCCCCAAGTTATAACTGCTATGACAGCTTTTTCATCTAGTACCACTGAAAGATAGTCTTCATATGCAGCAGCAATCATGCGATCGCGAATCTTTAAGTCTTTTGGCAAATTTTCATCTGTGACATCTAGTTCAGTAACCAGAATTTTTAAACCGAGGCTAGCAACATCGGCTAAAAAGTTCCGTAGTTTTTTCGGATTAAAACGAGTTTCGTGACCCCATAGATGTGATTGAATACCAAAAGCATGAATTGGCGTTCCTCTGGACTTCAAGCGCTCTAGCAGTTTCAGAATAGCACTTCTTCTTGCCTCATGTTCGGGAATGTCATATTCTAGTCCAGTATCGTTGTAGACGAGCAAGGCTTTTGGATCTTTTTCAGCAGCAATCCTAAAAGCAAGCTCTATGTAATCTGGACCAAGAAACTTTAACCAAGGAGAGTTTCGCAAGCCGTCAGAGCATTTATCATCTGGTTTGGTTGCTTCATTGACTACATCCCAAGAATGAATTCGTCCAGCATAACGTTTAACAATCGTTGACACATGGTTAATTAAGATATTCTCAATTTCTTTAGAGTTAGTTCTAGGATCTTTGAACTTATTAATTAACCAATTAGGTATTACGTCATGCCAAACTAAAGGATGCCCGCGAAAAAGCATCCCATGATCAGAGGCAAATTTGGCAAAAGAGTCATTTTCAGTAAAATTGAAAGTACTGGCACTAGGCTGAGTCAAACCCCAATAAAACCCTCCTACTATAAGCCCGCACTCCTGAATCAAAGCAGACCGCAGTTTTGGAGTTTGCAACAATTTATTGTAACCACCTTCCGAAAATGCTCCATAGATTAACCCTTTAGCTGCGGCGCGATCGCGTAAGGAAGCTTTACCTCTGACAGAGAAATTTCTGCTGGGATTAGATCGAGCTTGAAGTTGATTGTTGTTTCTAAATCTGTTATCCGCAAAGTAGACAGTGGTTGCCAAAGCTCCCAGACCTAGTATAAAGTTTCGCCGTCTAAAGAGTTTCCGTTTTTTGATCATAGTAAAGATAAACTCACAGATACAGAATGTGGATATTTAAAAACACATTAAATATGTAACGTAACATCTCTAAATGTTTAGGAAGTTTATTGATATTCAAATTCTATTTAGAAATGTTCTATCTAGGGTCATCAAATCATCCATATGATTCTATCTTTTCACTACCATCTGGTCTTGCTGGGATAAACTTTCTCAAGCCTACATACTGTAGAAATACATTCCACACATATAGAGGATTGAGCAAAACATAGCGCCGCCATAAACGTTTAGGTTCTTGAACCAAGCGATAGAACCACTCTAAACCTAAATCTTGTAGAACTTGCGGCGCTTGCGGTAAGGTACCTGCATGAAAATCAAAAGCCGCACCAACTGCTAGAATTGGAATATTTAAAAGATTGCGGTATTCAAAAGCCCAGACTTCTTGTCTCGGACAACCTAAACCCAGAAAAACAGCGTTTGCATCAGAAGCTTTAATGCGATCTGCTAGTTCTATACGCTCTCCTTCACTTAGTCTGCGGAATTTGGAAGGTTCCATACCAGCGATAATTAGATCAGGAAAAGATTGCTTCAGATTTTGTGCAAATCTGCTCAATGTTTCTGTCTTACTTCCGTATAGATAAATTGATAATCCATGTTCGGCAAACGCTTGAGCAACGCGCAATGTGAGATTGGGACCATAGACGCGGTCAGGCAATTTCTTTTGATATAACCACCACAAAGCCCAGCGCACAGGTTGACCATCTGGCACAATCAGATCCATTCCATTCAAACGTCTCGCATGTACTGGATCTAAAAAACCAGTCATTACTCCATGAACTGCTAAAGCACTCACAGAACAAGAGTGTTTTTTTTCGGCTGCTGACACAATTTTTGCAACCGCAAATTCATAGTCTACAGCGTGTACATTCACACCTAAAATGGGGTATTTGCCCTCATCAATCATTACTTATATCCACCTTTCGACGTTATATTCGTAAATTTCACGCAGAATTTGCGTCACATCATATTTAATAGACCAATCTGGGTAATGTGCTTTAAATTTTGATAGATCACTGATATACCAAATATGGTCTCCGATCCGATTATTGTCGGAGTATGAATAGTTCATCTCCTTAAGCGTAATTTCTTGGCAAATATCGATAGCTTCTAGCATTGAACAATTGCTTTCACGACCACCTCCAATGTTGTAGACTGCACCCACACTAGGGTTTTTATAAAATTCATAGAATGCAGAAATCAAATCAGATGAATGAATATTGTCACGTACCTGTTTACCTTTGTAACCAAATATGGTATATGGCTTGCTAGTAATCGCACATTTCATCAGATAAGCCAAAAATCCGTGCAGTTGGGTTCCTGAATGATTGGGTCCAGTTAGACATCCCCCTCGAAAAGACACGGTTTTCATATCAAAGTAGCGACCATATTCCTGGACAAGAACATCTGCTGCAACTTTGGAAGCTCCAAACAAGGAATGCTTACTTTGATCGATGCTCATATCTTCGGAAATGCCCGGATAGTATTTATGAGATGCTTCAATTTCCCATCGCTTTTCTTGCTCCACTAAGGGTAAGTAATTCGGTAAATCTCCATAGACTTTATTGGTAGACGTAAAAATAAATACAGCTTCTGGACAATACTCACGAGTTGCCTGCAACATGTTGAGTGTACCATTAGCATTCACGGAAAAATCCGAGAATGGATCACTAGCTGCCCAGTCGTGGGAAGGTTGGGCAGCCGTATGAATAATTAATGATATGTTTTTGCCAAAATGTTTAAAAATATCTGCTATTTTAGGGCAGTCTCGTATATCCACGTTGTAGTGTTCATATTCCTTGAATTCTGATTCTAAACGCTTGCGATTCCACTCCGTTGAAGCATCTTCTCCAAAGAAGTATTTACGCATGTCATTGTCAATACCGACAATATGTAGTCCAAGATTGGCAAAGTATCTGACTGCTTCTGAACCAATTAAACCAGCCGAACCTGTAATGATTGCTACGCTCATTTTTACCTTAATATTAGGTTTATCCTATGAAAAATTTTAATTATCAAGTAAGTTATGTTTACTTGTTACAGCTATTTTTGTAGAACAAAAGAAGCTGTCTGTGCAAAGAAATTGGCTGCTGCTACAGGAGTATGCTGAGATATTAATTGTTGCGAATTTTGTCCCATTGAAGAAATAAGATTTGGATTATCTATAAAGTGCTTCATTACTTCAGCAAGAGTCTCTGGATTATGGGGGTCAAAAATATAACCGTTTTTCCCGTCAATAACCATCTCAGATGCTCCTGCCCATTTCGAACAAAGGATAGGCTTACTAAAAGCCATTGCTTCTAACACAACCATTCCCCAAGTGTCTTCTAAGGTCGGAAAAATAAAAATGTCGGCATTCTGAAAATATACTCCTAGACTGCTATAGTCAACCCAACCTACCCAGTTCACGCAATCTTGTATATTCTCACGGGTACAAAAACTCTCAAGCTCTTGCTTTTGCGGTCCTCTACCTACAACTAGCAAAGTGTAGTTACAATAATTTTGTTTCTTGAGAATAGCACATGCTTGAAGCAGACTATAGAGTCCTTTTCGTTGCTCTATCCGCCCTACGTATAAAAAAACTGGATGTTGTTGCTGTCGAACAATGTTTTTAGCATCAAAACTTTTAGGTATTTGCAATAAAGTTTTTACATCCGGTACCATGTACGGTCTTCTTCGGACTTTATCTTTCTGGACTCCTAAAAATTGGATCAGATATTCCTCTCCACCATGACTATTTGTAATTAATGCATCTGCAAACCAAGCCATCATGCTTCTGAGGAATGAACGGACTTTTGAATGTCGAAAGTCTACGTTTGGTGAACTACCCTCCCAAGCAAGAACAAGTCGCCATTTACCGAAAGGTTTGAAAAGCAATGCTAATACCGTCCAAGCAGAGAACCCGCTCGTAAAAACTACATGAGGTTTAAATTGGAATAAATAACGGATAATATCTGGAGATAGGTACATAAAACCACCGCTATAGTCGGTTTTTTCCTTATTCGCTGTTAGTCGCATCGTTTTTCCGACTACCTTAACGGTATAATTATTCCCAGCCTGTAAATCAAAACCAGGCCAAGGACGACCCGTGTAGAGAATAGTTTGATCAGATAAGTTTGTCAATTCCTCCAAAACTGGTTGCCAGTAAGCACCTAGCTCTACAGTTGGAAGAAGCAAAGCTATACGAGGTTTATCTATTTTCTTCATTATTTGTTGCTTTTTTGATGCTAAAACTGGAACTTTGCTTGCTAAGTTTTCATTTGACTCTAGAATTCAAGCTACTAGTTTCTGAGATAACACTGACTTTAAAACCAATCTTGCATAAGGAAGTAGCCAGTAGAAGATCCAGAATGAACCTGCATGTCTACGGGCAAATACTTTCCATTCTCTAATTGGTAGTCCTCTAGGCTGGTTAATTTTTTCCCATCGCTGACGCAAAGTTAAATTTGGTTCATCCCAAGCTTGATGTCTTAAGGGATTATATTCACAGGTCCCTACGTATCTTGGTGCTAGCCAAACTGAACCACCCTGTTTGTGAACTCGTAGCCCGTAATCAAAATCTCCGGTGCTATGACGAAAGGCTGGGTCAAGATTTCCTACTGCTTGAACGACCTCTCTGGATAAGAGGACACAGTTACCATTAATAGTTGAACAGGGTTTTACTTGATTATTATCTGGTTTGATTAAATTAAACTTCAGAGGATGCCACCAACTACTGGCAATCATACCTCCATAGGAGAGTAAACCAGTTTTTGCATCTTGAGTTGACCCTACCACAACTGTTTTCACATAACCTTGCTTAGTTAAAGTATGGGAAGATGTCAACAAATTATTTATAGCTTCTGGATAAAGAATAGTGTCATCATTGAGCCAGAGATAGTAGTCATAATCGTACTTGATAGCCTCAGCAAAAGCTAATCTCATCCCTCCATTCCAAAACAGTTCTCCACTTCCCAAGAGAACATTTACCGCAGGGTAATTACTACGTACTACTTCTCCTGTACCATCAGTACTGCCATCATCTACTAAGTAAACTTGTATCTCAAGATTTGATGACAATTCTTGCTTGTACAAAGCCTCTAAACAACCTAAAGTCTTCGCTAAACGATTGTGACAAGTCATAATTACAGCGAGACGCAAGGTTTTACTCACGGCTTTTTGGCTATGATTGGTGACTGTATTTTGAACCTGCATAAAATTTATGAAACTTACAACAACTCAGAGCAACTGTAACTTCTATGAAATAGATTTCTCTATTTTTATCGATTGAAAATGAAAAAGATAACTCCTCCTACACCCTCACACCATTCTTCAAGCTATGTAGTTAAGCGATGGGGAGGCGAAAATTTTCTTTTAAATTCAATTGCAGATGAAAATGCTATGGACACATATACAACCCAAAATGTATTTACTAATAAAATACAACTGTCACTAAAATTCAGAAGACAAAAAAGTGCAATAAATTGCATCATCCAAGCATATTCTATGGATCTAGTGTAAATAAATAATATTATTACTCTTTTTAGAGTAATAAATAAATTAACGGAAAATATTAGTAAACCAATGAAACCAAGTTGAAGAAAAATATCTATATAACCATTGTGAGCATGGAATGAGGTAGCGCTACGGGAGAATGCCTCATCTGTGGCTGCCCAGCTATTTTTTATGACATAATCAGCAACTGATGAACCCCAAAAACCTGCATAACCATAGCCCAGCCATGGTTGCTCTAATCCTCTTTCAATAGAAAGATTCCAAATAGGAATGCGACCGTTAAATTCAAGATTTTTCCCTAATAAATCAACTACTATAAACTTTAAATTAGCAGTTACGAGAAATACAGTGACAATAGCTAATAATGAAAAAAACAAAAACATTAATAGCCTAATCCTACGTTGCTTATTTATTTTGTATAAAAAAACAATAAGTAACGAAAATATTATCATTAGCCATGCAGTTTTACTGTTAGAATTTAATGCAAGTAGCAACACTACTAGAAAGCCAATAATAACGGAGAGATTATTACTTCTTTTATCTAAATATCCTACTACAAATATTAATGCAAAAAGTCCCAATTGACGACCAAATATCTGCTTGTGTGAGTAGATACCTACCCAAGATAATTGACCCTCAACTAAAGCAGTACCAAACGTTGGAAATAAAAAAATACTACCTAAAGATAGAATTATTGATATACCAGCTGTCCAAGACAGCAAGCTCATCTGTTCTCTAGGACTGTATTGCATAGCAAGGTACACTCCTAAGAGACTTGATCGGAACAAAAATCTCAATTGAGAAGCAGTAATTTCTGGATTGTTAGACCAAAAAAGTGAGGCGATCGCTAAACTGAACAATAAAAGTAAAGATATATCTCGTGTCACAACATAAAGAAATCTTTTTCCCCGTCCAAAAATGACAAAAAATAAAAATAAATAGATTATTATGCTGACGAGATTTAATATTAGGGATGGGAAAGGGAAATACTCAGTCAGCAAAAGTAAAGCAATTGTAGTGATAATCTCTAGCTTTTTTCTCAAAGCTATAAGCGATATTTTTGTCATTTGTTATAGTCAGGAGCTTATGATTTTAAATAGCATAATATTTTAAGAATGTTTATGAAAATATCAACATAACTCTTGAAAAAGAGAACTGTAGTGACTTGCTTGAATTTCTAAGGTAAATTCTTGTACTGCCTTTTCACGAGCATAATATGAAAGTTTATGATGCCTTTCCTGATTTTCTAGTACCCAGTTTATACCTTGAGCCAAGTCTTCTATTCTATAAGCTTGAGCTAAGTAACCATTTTTCTGATGGTCAATCATATCTGGCATACCACCAATGTTAAATGCGACACAAGGTGTTCCACAAGCGATCGCTTCCATGACTGTGTTAGCCAAATTTTCTTCAATTGAAGGTAAAACAAATACATCTGCTGCTGAATATACTACACTTAATGACAAATCATCATTAAGTGTACCGACGTAGTGAGCCTGAAAACCAAAATCAGGCGGATCTTCAGGTTGAGATGCTCCAAAAATGACTACTTCTAACCTGTCTTTCCAACCAGATTTGCTTAACTCTTGCAAAGCAGGTTGTAACAGATGAAATCCTTTTCTGTTGTCACTGGTTGCTCGTAGTGAACCGAACAAAACAAGTTGCTTATCTTCTGGTAAGTTTAGTAGTTTTCTGGCGACGCGACGCTCAATAGGCCGATATGTTTGAATATCCACTCCATTAGGAATGACTTCAATGCGTAAATCTTGAAAAAGGGAACTAGCTCTGGCACATTTAGCTAACCAAGAGCTAGGTGTAACTATTGTGAGGTTAAGTTTTTTCCAAGCACTAATTTTGCGTTTCCATACCCAACGAGACAAATCCCAGTCCTTTTTGCTACCAAGCTGAGGACAAGTTCCACAAGATTGAGTGTAGCGATCGCAATCTCCACTGTAGTGACATCCTCCAGTAAATGCCCACATATCATGAAGTGTCCAAAGTAAAGGTCGTTTCACCTTGGCAAGTGTTTCTATATGCACAAATGCTCCACTAATCCAGTGTAAATTAATAATATCTGGATTAATAGCAGCAATTTTGGGAATTACTCTATCTGGTAACCATTGAAGAGAAAATATATTTTCACTTCGTTGACGATAAAACTTTAATGGCAAAGCATCAAATGTCAATTTTGAACGTGCTATGCCTTGAAACATCCTAATTCTTGGTGCTAATACTGTTTTATCATCACTATTTTTTTCTTGTACTAGCATTTGTGAGTTGATACCAATATTTTGTAACCCCTTGTGCAAACGATATGAAGCACGAGCTGCACCACCTAACATATCTTGAGTACTAAGGAGCAAAATCTTCATGTGAGCAAATTCTTCTTTAGAAAATTTAATTAATGTTAAAGTATCAACTTTTATTAAGTATCTTTTTGATACTGAGTTTAAGAGATTGCAGTGGATCTTCTCTAAATAAAGTCTTTTGTGTAAAAGTATCTGCTTGCACGTCTTTAAAAGTAAAAGGTGGGTGTTTTAAAGGAAATTTAATTTCCTCTGTAGCCATATTGTTGTAGGGATTTTCTTGATTTCCAATGAAATGAGTAGAATCCGAACCGAAGCCTATATTAGAAATTAAGTTTCCATTTGAGATAATACCTAAGCTACTCTGTACCCAACAAGCAAACGTCCATTGATAATCCCAAGTAATGCTAAGAGGATTGTTGTAAACAGACTCAAATATCTTGCTCCAATATTCAACATACCTAGAATCCATAAGGATATTATTGAGAAAACCTCCAGCTTTAATTTCGGGCCAAAGCTTCATGTATAAATCATAATATTGCCAAGCACGTCTCCAGCTTGCCCAACCCCAGCAGTGGTTGTAGATAGAAAAGTAATAACTGTAATTAGTCCGTTTGCGTCCAAATTGAACATTTTGTCCAGAAATTGAAGATATACGGGTATCGTACCTATATTTCTCTAGTAATTCTTCACAAAAACGAAAAAATGTCGGATGAGGTACACAATCATCTTCTAAAATAATCGCTTCTTCAACATTATTGAAGACCCAATCCAGACCACTAGAAACGCGTTTTGCACACCCTAAATTAACATCTGAGTAGTTGGTAAGAACATCACAATCCCAGTCAACGCGATTAATAATTGCACGAGTAGCTTCACACTTTTCTGGCTCATCAGCGCGATCGTGTCGGGGACCATCTGCGATGACAAAAAGTTTTGCTGGTTTGGCTTGACGAATTGCTTCAAAAACAAGCTCTGTTGTGTGGGGTCGCTTGAAGATAATAAAAGCTACTGGGGTTTGCAAGCTAAATTCAAACATGAAAAGTTACGTAATAATTTTTAGGTGTAAATGACTATAAGCTATATATAATTCATGTAGTTATTTACTTACGTTTTTCATAAATTATGATTCTTGGTTAGCCATAGTTTTGCCGTATTTAAATAATCTATTTAATAAACCTGGTAATAAAATTGCTTTAGTTTGCATAACGAAAATCTTTCTAGTTCGTGGCAAAAATATATAAGATAAATATGAAGCAACACATTGAGCAATTAGTGAAGAAATTGCTGCTCCTGTACCTCCATAATTCTTAATTAAAAAGTAATTCAAAATGACATTTATGATTGCACCATTGGCAGTTGCTATAAATGTAAACTGCATTAAATTCTCTGCTGTTGTCCATAGACCACATACCAAGCCTAATGAGACGAATAATCCAGTCCAAATATGGATTATAAGTATGGTACCTGCTTCTGCATATTCTTTGCCATACATCAAATTGATAATTTGATATGATGATAAGGAAATGGTTATACCAACTGCAAAAGACACGATTGTGAGTAAATCTAAAACTTTCTGTATCTGTTCATAGTACAGGTGTTGACTTACTTGTTTGGCTTTCAAAATGGATGGAAAAACTGAACTTGTTATGGAAGTTGGTATGAAATACCAAATTTCTGATATCTTGATTGCTGCCGAGTATATTCCCACTGATTTGTCACCAATCATCTGGCCTAGCATTAACTGATCAGTTCGCATATAAATCATGATGACAAAACTTGTAAGAATGAGTGTCCAACTATCTTTAAGTAACTCTATTGCACACTTCCAGCTAAAACTCCATGCTTGTATAAAATAACCTTTAATCTTGTACGCCACTACAATTCCCAAAGCACTCAGAGCAGTTTCAGCAGAATAAGCCCAAGCAAAAAGAATTAATGGAGCTTGTATTTGGATTAATACAACCCGCATACAACTAGCTAAGACCAAACCTATATTTTTAAACCAAACTGTATATTTGGACTGAACTTGGGATTGGAACCAATAATCAATTACGTAATAAGATTCAAAAAACATTCCCACAGTCAAGATTCCAACCAACTGGTGGGTAAGAATCTCACCGGGACGGATAATGATAATTGCTGCAACTGAGAGAACTATGATCACAACTTGGGCTAAGACCTTCATCAAGAAGGCTGTACCTAAGATTTCATCTTTATTGTTGGGTTGACGGACAATGTTACGAACAACAATGCTATCAAGTCCCAGATTCGCAACTGTGTTGAATATGGCAGTAAAAGCGATCGCATAATTGAAAATACCAAAATTTTCTGGTCCAAGGTAGCGAGCTACCCAAACTCCTACTAATAGTCCTGTACCCATTCGCAAAACTCTATCAGCTAACAGCCAACCTGTATTACTAATAATCTTTTGTAGGTTAGGACTGAGTTTATGAGTAATTCTTTTTATTTTTTTGAGCATTATTATGCTTTTCTAATACCGTAAGCAACTACCTCAAAAGCGATCGCACTTCTCATCAAATTTTTGCTCAACGATTTTTCACCAAAATAGATTTTTTAGACACACTAGTTGACTCCACTGAATTTTTGCCATAGTAGAAATAGCTGTCACGTTCGCGTTTTACACTGACAGCGTTAATTACCATACCTAGTACTTTTTGACCCGATTGAGTTAAAAACTCTTTAGCTGCACTAGCACTTGCAAAGTCAACCACTTCTGGACGCACAACTAACAAAATACCGTCAGCTAATTTACCCAGAACTGCTGCATCTGCTGTTCCCGCTAAAGGTGGAGCATCAAAAATTACACAATCATAATCTTTGGTAAAGTTAGCAACTAAGGTTGCCATACGATCAGAATCTAGTAGAGCTACTGGATTAGGAGGTATGACCCCAGAGGTGAGAACGTGTAAATTAGGCATTACTTCGTGGACTACACTCTCTAGGGGAACTTGATCAACAATGATATTACTTAAGCCCTTCTTATTGCTTAGTTGCCAAATATGATGCTGGATGGGATGACGCATATCAGCATCTACTAACAGCACTCGACGCTCAACTTCAGCCATTGCTACAGCTAAGTTTGCAGAAACCTCTGATTTTCCTTCTTTAGGTATGGAACTAGTAACTGTAATTGCTTTTAGCTGCTTATCTGAAAGAAATTTCAAGTTTGCTTGCAGCATTTGGTATGCATCACCAACAGGGAAATGGGGGATATCTCTACCAACTACTCTGGGAACTGGTCTATCTAATCCTTCTACCGAATAGCTGCTTTTATCACTTCTACTGACACTAGGAATGACTCCTAGCAATGTATACTGGAAAAGTTCTCTAGCTTCTCTAACAGTCTTAATAGATCGGTCTATTAAATCAGAAGTCAGAGCAGCAATTATTCCCAGCAGTATACCTAAAACTCCTCCACCCAAAACAATTAGAGCTTTTCTCGTACCACTTGGCTCATCTGGTACTAATGCAGGGGAAATGATTCGAGCATTACCAATATTTTGGTTTTCGGCTACGTTAATTTCTTGTAATCTCGTCAAAAGTGTTTCGTAAGTTGTTTGCGCGGCTTTTAGCTTTCGCTCTAGTTCCCGTTGGGTTTGTTCTAATCGAGGCATAATATTGGCTCGCTGTTTATACAGCGACCATGTATTTCTTAGATCAGCAAGTCTTTTCTCCAAACCTGCACGTTCTTTATCTGTGTTTGCTAAATCTTCAATTAGCTTTTGTCGTACCTCTCCCATCTGTAAATTTGCTGTGGAAATTTGTGGGTTATTACCACCTACTTGCTCGACTCGCTGTTGTAGTAAGTTCTTGAGAGCAGAAACTTTTTCTTCTAAATTAGAGACTGTGGGATGTCCAGGTAGATAACGGGTTCGCGCTACCGTCAACTCGGTTTGTGCTTCTTGGAGTTCTTTTAGTACTTGCTGAGTTCCAGCTACTTGACTTAAATCAACTGCTGATACAGCTTCTTGTGAGTTCACCCTAGCCTGATTTTGTAATTTTTCCAGACGAGCATTAGCATCAACAAGTTGAGCTTGCGCTTGGGCAATTTCATCTTCTAATTTTGAAATGGTGTTAACGGCTGCTGTTGCTTCTTCTTGCAGAACGATTACCTTATTTTTCTCTTTGAATCTACGTAAGGCTAACTCTGCTTTTTGGACAGCTTCCTCAGTTTTAGGTAATTGCTGCAATATAAATCTGCCTGCTGAGGTTGCTTCTTCTCTATTGGCTTGTATGTTTTGCTTAATATAAGTATCAACTACCTTGTTGATTACTTTTGCAGCTAATTGAGGATTTTCATTTGTATAAGATATTTCTAGGACATCTGTGCCTTTGACACCCTCTACCTTCAAATTTTCCAAAAGTTCCTCAACTGTTAGAGGTTCACCTTCATCATTTTTGAGGCTAAGGGATGTGATGGTTTCCTGAATTACAGGAACAGATATAACAATTTTCGCCTGCGTGTCTACAGGACTGTTCTCACGCACTAAGGATTCTAGTCTTCCTATGTCTTCTCCCAATCCTGTTAGTGAAGATGCTCGATTTGTCTTAATTAACAGACTCGCTTGTGCTGTATATGTAGGTTTTAATGAAAATGCGTACAACAATGCAAGGGTGACAACTGCTCCAAATACTCCTACTGCGGTCATCCAACGTCGTTGTAGAACAAGCAAGTATTTTTGAACATCTATCTCTTCAAGTTGATATTCAGATTCTTTCATGGCAGATATTGGCCTTATTAATCATAAATTACAATTAAAAATCTGCTAGTCAATACCAATTATCTATAAAAAAGCTGCATATATTATTAAAATTCAATTCTGTACAGGTTCAAAATAATTGGTACTAACTAATGAATCCGAAATCCTTGCTGCTTTTACAACCAACCATTCTTGCATGTCTGCGAGTGAATTCTCCTACAGAAGGATTTCCTTCAGGGTAAATTACTCCCATTGCTTGCTGCCAAAGTTCTGGAGCTGCAATAGATACTTCATAGATGCGATCGCGCTTTTTGACGTGATACCACCTTTTTTCTTGACATTGATCACACCAGAATGCTTCTAACCATTCTCCTTCCAAAGGTACTGCGGTTTTCTTTGCTACTAAAAACAGTGCTGTTTGTCGTCCTATTCCCCTCTGCTGGAGTTGTCCTGGGCGATCAGCAAACAATGGATACTTCTGACTTACACTATCTAGATAGCATCCATGAATTGGACAATAGATAGCCCGTCGTTTTGAGCGTTTGCGATTTCGATCACATCTTCTTTGCACTTTGACCTCCCTTGTTGGGTAAATGTACAGTAGAGCAAGAAGTTTGCGCTAGATGAACTGAGATCTAAATTAGACCATCTAAGTTCATCTCTACTTTGAAGTTAATTATTTAGTTTAAATTTACTTTAGTTAACCAATTTTTTATTCATTTTTTTATAAAGATTCTGCAAAGGATGATTTTCAATTACACAAGATAGACACATAATAATTATTTCTTCAGCCCTCAAATTCCATCAAAAAATATACGCGATCGCTAGACAACAGGAAGCTTATGCAGGGTAATTAAATTTTAGTTACAACTTCTCTGGCAATTCGACCATCCTTCGATTTATCAACATCTAAATCTAGAAAGATGGCTGTCTTGGAAGGACTGAGATCTTGCTTGACCATCGAAGCCCTACTCCATGAATTCAAAATCATTTATTCTATATTCTTCTTACTCTTCCTTCTAGGAATGACAATCGTAATAATTCCAGAAGATTATCCAACTAAAAATCTCACAATCAATTTCAATAGTCAGAAATTATAATGAACATACTTTTGTCGGTACGTTGCTCAACCAATAAATTTTTTAGTTAGGCATGACTTGTGATCCTCAATAAGTAAAAATCTTAGGTAGCAATTGATACTTAGATTCAGTTATTATATATGTAATATTGCAGTCCTCATCAAACAGGTTTACTAGAATTATTTCTCAATGCTATCCAAATATTTACAAAGCAATATAATTTCTATTTCACTTCCTTAAGTTTTTATAATTACATTAGCAAATGTAATTTACATTACTTTTTAAGCATCTAGTGATCCCATAATTCATTAATTTCTATGGTTGTTGTTTTCCATATTGGAGTATACAGCATATGTATACCAAAAAATAAAGACTTTGTACAGAATTATTTAAAACCAGTACAATTTATGCCTCTAGGTATATTCATGCTTACAAAATCGCGGACTTAAATTATAACTATATGATTTAAAAACAGTATCATTTATGTCTCTAGATATATTCATGCCTATAAGATCGCGGATGGAAATTATGACGAACATCCTAGTAAGCGATAACTTAAACTAACAGTAGATATGATATATGCTCTCTTACGACAAGCTCCTGCTCAAATCGAATTAGATTAGAGTATGTTTTGACATGAATAAGTCAAATAATTATGATGTGTAAAATGAAATAAGCAAGAATGTATTTCAATCTTGATATGAACAAGATGTTTAGCTAAATTTCTATCTCAAATATATTGACATCATTTGAGTTTTTTTTAATACATGTAACCTCTGAGAAGAATTTATACCTAAATACATATACGAACTTACTTATATTCTATCTTAAGCAAGATAGCTTATAGGGGTTGTTAAATCAATCAAGACCTAAGACATAAACATTTAGGATTATGGAATGCAATAACATGCAGTTAATTTATATAACCTAAGCTTCTCACTTCTGTACGAGTTCAAAAAGGCAAGAAAGTTAGGTTGTGTGTTTTATTTAGTTTGTGTTCCTGACTTTATGGATTCACTATGCAGCTTAAGAAATTAACAAATAGCTTGAAAATAAGTCAAATGTCAGTGTAATATTCTCTAGAGATTCAAATATTTGAATATTATTTGCAATCTCAGCTGGAATTTGAGCATCTACCAGGTTGAGTTGCTTAATTGCAAATGTAATATTTTATGCTCTGTTACATCAGTTTGAGTTACCTCAATTAAATTTTCAGCTTTAGTTACAGTTACCTGAAGTTAAAGGTGTAAAGTCTACCAAGTTTCGACAAAAATTCATTTCGATAACCACAGAAGATAGTGGTTTAGGGGTGTAATAAGGTTGCGATCGCTACTGCACACAGATGCAGGTACGATGTAATCGGCTATAAACCTAGCGAAATGAATAGTTTTTGTCTGGAAAAATGTAACTATTTTATCCAATTAAGAATACTTGACAAAAATTTACACTGAACCTGAACTCAATTTATGGACGTGACGGATAAAACTTAACTTCAGGGTTTTTACAGAAGGGACACTACCATATCCTCTTACACAGCTTAGGAGTATTAAAAAATGGGTAAAACGTACTATGTTTCTGCTGAGACAGGTAATGATAGTAACGATGGCTTAAGTGAAAAAGCTGCGTTTAAAAGCCTACAAACAGGAGCAGATCAGTTAGAAGCAGGTGATACACTCTACATAATGAATGGGACTTACACCCAGAGTGATCCCAGTAAAGACTTACTGTCAGTTTGGAATAAAAATGGTTCAGAAGACAAGTGGACAACTATCAAAGCCTACCCAGGACACACGCCTAAGTTGAAAGTAAAAGGAGCTTTTGGGATTAACATCGCTGGCTCATCTTATTTGCAAATTGAAGGACTCGACATAGAAGGTAGCAAGGATGAAGTTACATTAGATTATGCCCAACAAGAGCAATACAATCCAAACAACCCTATTACTAATAGTTTTGGTGTTGTAATTCATGGTCGCTCTGACATGGGCTATTCTGACCACATTGTCATTAAAGGTAACAAAGTCCGTAATTTTACGGGTGGAGGTATTGGAGCTCACGATGCGGACTACATCACGATTGAGAAAAACGTCGTCTCCGGAAATGCTTGGTATACACCCAAAGGTGTAAGTGGAATTGGTGTGATTTGGAACAGAAATTCAGACAATAACACTAGTGATTATAAGATGGTTATTAAAGACAACATCGTCTTTGATAACCAAAGTCTGATTCCGTGGAATGTGGCAGGGGAAATAACTGAAGGGCATGGTATCATGCTGGACACAGGAGACGGGAAAGATCAGGGTCATGAAGCCTATCAAGGAAAGACATTAGTTGCTAATAATACTGTCTACGACAACGGTGGTTTTGGTATTCAAGCTTACCACTACTTAAATGCAGATATCATCAATAACACTACTTACCAAAATTCTCGCAATCCTGACATGAGTGGAGAGATTGCGGTAATAAATTCAAAAAATGTGGGTGGCTACAACAATATCATGTACGCGAGGTCTGATCGTCGTGCCAATCACATCCATAATTCCGAAAATGTGACATTTGATCACAATCTCGCTTATAACTCTTCTGAATTCGTGAGTTCAAATGATCCAAATGCAGGAGATCTGCAAAATATTTTAGATTATGATCCACAATTTGTAGATCCTGGCAGGGGTGATTTTACACTCAAATCTACAAGTCCAGCGATTGATATTGGTTCTGACATCTTTAATGAGGTCAGCATTCTCAAAACAGATCAACGCGGTAATAACCGTCCACAGGATGGCGATGGTAACGGTAGTGCGATCGCCGATATTGGTGCTTTAGAAGTAGGGACAAATTCAGCTTCTCCTCAAAGTAGCGAGGTTATGGGTGTCACTAATAGCAATACTCCCATCATTGAGGAGACAGGTAATAACACTGTTGTTACTACTTCAGATGCAAATAGCGATCAAATCCTCCCTCAAGGATCAGATAATCAGGTTTCTGGCGATTTGGAAACCGATATTCTCACTGGTGAACCTAGCAAAGATGGCTCTATCTATGTCAGTAATAATCAACAACAGGGATTTTCCCAATCACAGGTGAATGCGGTTGATCCCATCACCAACTTTAACCCAAATGAAGGCGATCGCATCTGGTTCAACAATGATGGCACATTATCCACATCCACAAAAGAAGGAACCCAAACAATATATCTATACGATGCAGGTCTAGTGAAAGGGAACAATCTGTCTGTTGCGATTGAAGCAGCTTATAACGATAAAGATCCACAAACCCAGGGTGATCAGATATTAAACGAAAACGAGGGTGTATTATTCCAATGGCAAGGTAGTACCTACTTGGCAATCAATAACCAAAATAAACCCTTTGACGCAAATAATGATTTGCTGATTAATATGAATGGTATCCAAATTCCAGGAAAGGATACAGCCACAGGTGTTGTGTAGGTGAGAGATTAAACATGTTGCAAAAGTAGAGACGCGAAATCTTGCGTCTCTACATACCCAAAATCATCACGAAAAATTCTTAACCTAACCATATTGGGGTGAAAGAAAAGTTCCATTCCTTTCACCCTAGCTTTGAATACGGTTCAAATAAGCATTATTTCAGGATTTTGGCTTATAATTGGACTTTGGACAAGAAGGATGGTTCGCGTAAATTATTTGCGAACCAAAAACTAGGCATCAAAAATTACTCCAGTTATTTTTCAAACGGAGTCAAACTGAGTTAAACGCCCAAAGCCTA
>JAHHHW010000108.1 GCA_019359115.1 Pelatocladus maniniholoensis HA4357-MV3 | reverse complement strand
CCAACTACTGCAAAGCTGGTTGATATTTTAATTGCAACTGCACTTGATTTGATTAATCCTATACATTTAAAAAACTGGTTTACAAACTGTTGTTACTGTACTTCATAAACCTGCAATACGCTGTATAATGTTGTCATGGATAATCGGCGTGAAAGTTTCACTCGCTAATTATGCACTAGGGGAGGAAACCGCTATTTCCATCAGTTTGAGGAAACTTTCTACCTTCAGATACTCATCATTCAGGGGCAAAAACTAGTTAAATCGAAGAGGCGACCACATAAATTTATGAGTTAATGACCCCAGTTGAGTTAGATAATCTCCCAGTAGTACACCCCAAACCTAAAGATACCCCGCCGTATTTAGGATTGGTTTGCATCACTTTTTCTAAACAGGTGCGCTTTCGGACGATTACCCGCACCCGCTATTTACAATTGAGTGAGGAACAACGCGCTAGTACCCTCAAAGAATTATATCGAGATAACTTACAGCGTTTGGATGGGGCATTAACTTTTTGTCAACAATATAATATTCGACTTTATCGCATGTCTTCTGGTTTATTCCCATTGAGTGATTGGGAAGATGACATCGGGGCTAGTTTGCTTGAGGAAATGAGTGATGATTTGAGTAAAATTGGACAACGGGCAAATCAACTGGGGATCAGAATAGTGCTGCACCCTGATCAATATGTAGTCTTAAGTTCTGATTCGCCGCAGGTAGTGACAACAAGTATTAAAATTTTACAACGACATGCGAGAACACTAGATTTGTTGGGCTTACCTCGTTCTGCTTGGTCGTTGATGAATATTCATGGTGGGAAATCTCAACGAATTGAACAGTTAGTAGAAGTAATTTCGCAGCTACCAGAAAACATCAAAAGTCGCTTGACTTTGGAAAATGATGAGTATGCTTACAGTGCTAGCGAAATTTTAGAAGTTTGCCAACTTACTGGTGTGCCATTGGTATTCGATGCTCATCATCATATCTGTCACGAGAATTTAGATAGTTATGATGATCCCAGTGTGACAGAAATGTTTTATGCTGCTCAACAAACTTGGACTA
The DNA here is from genome assembly GCA_019359115.1 of Pelatocladus maniniholoensis HA4357-MV3. Lineage (GTDB taxonomy): Bacteria > Cyanobacteriota > Cyanobacteriia > Cyanobacteriales > Nostocaceae > Pelatocladus > Pelatocladus maniniholoensis. The sequence goes on along the minus strand of JAHHHW010000108.1, from coordinate 46,901 downwards.
ATCCTGAGTGGCAATTAGTTCATATTTCTAATGGGGAAGAAGCTTTTAATGATAGAAAGCATAGTGATTTAATTATTGCTATGCCGAGTGTTTATCGCCAAGCACCTTGGATTGAAGTGGAAGCGAAACACAAAGAACAAGCGATCGCCTATTTGCGTTCTTGGTGGCTGTTAGAGAATAATTTTTAATAAAGGTGAAGTAGCTATTTGCGTCTTGGCAACAAAAGCGCAAAATTACTAGATATGGCGATCGCAATCGATTTTGGTACAAGCAACACAGTTATCACTCGTTGGAATCCTGTCACCCAAGAGTCAGAAACTCTCAATCTACCCGGTTTATCAGTTCAACAAAGTCTAAATCCGCCACTCGTCCCCAGTTTACTTTATGTAGAAAATGCTACTAAAGGACAAGTTTTGGTCGGGCAACAAGTGCGCGATCGCGGTTTAGACTTGAAAAATGATCCCCGCTTTTTCCGTACTTTCAAACGCGGTATCGGTACAGATATCCAAGGTTTCTTACCGGAATTAGATGGACAAATAGTTACTTTTGAACAAGTGGGACAATGGTTCCTCAACCAGGTGATTACCCAATTAGAACCCATGCAAGGAGGATTGGAATCATTGGTATTAACCGTACCTGTGGATAGTTTTGAAGCTTATCGTTACTGGTTGGGCAAAGTTTGTCAAGGATTACCAGTCGAACAAGTGCGGATGCTGGATGAACCAACAGCCGCCGCTTTAGGTTATGGTATGGCAGACCAAGAAATTCTCTTGGTAATTGACTTTGGCGGTGGTACATTGGATTTATCCTTGGTGCAGTTGGATAAAAGTACCAAAGTCGCTAGTAAGCCTGTTGGGTTTTTACTCAAGTTTGGCAATAAATTTTTAGCAGAAGACTCCAAACAAAAGGTGAAAACTGCTCATGTCTTGGCTAAAGCTGGACAAAATTTAGGTGGTTCTGATTTAGACAATTGGATAGTTGATTATTTTGCCACAACTCAAGGCTTATCAGTCAGTCCTTTAACAATGCGACTGGCGGAAAAGGTAAAAATTCAGCTATCAACTCAAACCCAAGCGAGTGAAGTTTATTTCAACGATGAAACCTTTGAAAGTTATGAGTTGGAATTAGATCGCGATACGTTGGAAGGTATCCTTAGAGAACATTTGTTTTTTGAACGACTTGATGAGTCGATGACTCAGCTACTACAACAAGCACGACGCCAAGGAATTGAAGTTGGCGATATTAATGCTGTGCTATTAGTTGGCGGTACCGTACAAATACCAGCAGTACAGACATGGGTAAAGCAATATTTTGCACCAGAAAAAATCCGGTGCGATCGCCCCTTTGAAGCCATAGCTCAAGGTGCTTTGCAAATCACTCAAGGCGTAGAAATCAAAGACTTTCTTTACCACAGTTACGGTATCCGCTACTGGGATCGACGTAACTATCGACACAGTTGGCATCCGATTATTAGAGAGGGACAACCTTATCCGATGTCTCAACCAGTACAAGTAGTTTTGGGTGCTTCTGTAGAAAGTCAGACCAGCATTGAGTTAATTATGGGCGAATTGGGGACAGATACAGGCGCTACAGAAGTTTATTTTGATGGCGATCGCATGATTACCCGTCGTCTTGATAGTAGTGTGACGACTGTCAAACCCCTCAATGATCGAGATGGAGCGAGGACTATTGCTAAGTTGACACCACTAGGATTTCCAGGAAGCGATCGCATCAAGATCCTGTTTTTAGTTGATGAACAACGATTTTTGCGAATCACAGTTGAGGATTTACTCACAAATGAAACTCTGTTGGAAAATCAACTGGTAGCACAATTGAGTTAGTTATTGTTTGTTGGTGGTGGGTAGAGGCGAATACAATACGGTTCAAATCAGACACATCAATTAACATTTAAACCCTGTAGAGACGTTGCAGTGCAACGTCTCTACATGTCCTACAACGTCTCTACATGTCCAAAATTATGACTAACAATTTTTTGAACATTTGGGATGCTCCCGGTGCGATCGCTTTTCGTTGATGTATTTGAGATATCGGACGATTACTTAGTCATGATTTTATCTATCACAAATATAAATTTTCCGCAAATTCGTCATGATCATTCTGCTCTGTATCTCGTTCATTTTCAGTAAACTGTTTATCTTGTCCCTCACTCACATAGTTACATATTTTACTTTTAAGCAATCTACCAAACATCGTATTAATGACAAATGCAAAGGAATCTATAAAAATCACATCCAAAACACGGTTAATCATTGATATTTCTCGAACTTAATCATATATAAGAGGGTGTTTGAGGTTGATTGCACACAACCGTGTACTGTCTACCTCTATATAGATCTCCAAGCTTTTACAGAAATATTCCAGATAAAAAATTGTGATTTAAGTTTTAATCCCTAATAGGGATTAATTGAAGTTGCAACACCACTCTCATAAATGAACGTTCCAAAGCCCAAGGGTTTCAATCCCTAATAGGGATTAATTGAAGTTGCAACAATTCTTGCAAGCGCATTTTGCAGAAGAAAAGCACCTTTCAAAAAGCCGCATCTTCAAATTTGTTGATGACGTAGAGTTTTATTTTCCTCCGAATGAGTCAGTAATTCATCTGCGATCAGCATCTCGCGTGGGAGAGTCGGATCTCGGAGTCAACCGTAGGCGAATAGAGCAAATTCGTCTGGCTCTTTTGGATTTAAAGATTTGATAATTTGCTGTAGGGGCTTTCAGCATTTTTCTCTGTAATCTAACGACAAAGGTTCATATAGGACTCCTATTTGATTTTTGAAAAAATTCCGTACATTTTGACCTTAAGCATGACTATCAGCTTTCCCTATTGCCTATTGCCTATTGCCTGTTGCCTGCCTCTACGAGTAATTCAGAAATCAAATCGGATTGCTATATTTTGCATTCTTCACTTATGCACTACTACCACCGTCCCCACATCAGACCAATTGAAAAGCTTACGAGCTTCTTTGACTGGTAAATTTACACAACCATGACTAACTGGTGTTCCAAAATTACTATGCCAAAAAGCACCATGAATTGCATATCCTTCGTAAAAATACATAGTATAGGGAACACCAGAAATATCATAGCCAGGGCCTCGCATTCTGGCATAGCGATGCTTAGAGCCAATCAAAAACTTACCTTTTTTTGTAGGAGTCGAACGCTTACCTGTGGAAATTCGCATAGAATAGACAAGCTGGCTTCCTTCCCAAGCATATAGGCGCTGTTTTGACAAATCAATTTCGATTTTGCGAGGAGGGCGTAGTTCCTTCCAGATATCAGCTTCGTTAATAGAATTGCGATCAAATATACGATAGGAAAAATGTGAAAGAGTTGTCTTTGAATCGGAAGAAGTAAAAGCAGCTCCACACAAGATTCCTACAGATGCTAAAAAAGTTGTTAACCAAGCCAGCCAACTACTACCAATCCAATTTCCCATTATCTTAATTTATTAATTCGCAGAAAATGCCCAAAGTAATGTGTTTGTTGTTTGGTGTTTGTTGTGAATCGTTGGTTGTTTGTTGTTTGGAAAGACTACCAACTATTCACAACTAACCACTAACCAGTAAATTATTATCTTTGCACAACTACTGGCGTACCTACCGATGCCCATTTGTATACCCATCTAGCATGTTTCGGTGGTAAATTTATGCAGCCGTGGCTAACTGGTGTACCAAATCTTCGATGCCAGTAGGCTCCATGAATAGCATAGCCTTCCCTATAGTACATCGTATATGGCACATTGGGAACGTTGTAGCCTCTACCCCGCATCCGAGTTTTTCTCAGTTTGGTTTGAATCCGAAAAACACCAGTGCGAGTCGGTGTAGATTTCTTTCCTGTAGATATAATCACTCTGTAAACAGGCTTTTTACCTTCCCAAGCAATTAATCGTTGTTGGGACAAATCAACTTGTATCCAGCGTCGTTGAGATTGTTTGAGGTTAACGATTGTTTGCCTGATTGTACTTCTTTTTGATTGTTTTGATTGTTTCAAAACCCCTTGTGAAGGGGTACTAAAAACACTTAAACAGAGTGCTGTACCCACAAAGAGTACTTTTAGAAAATGCACCCAACTGGAAGAAGATGTCTTTTCCATAATGATTAGACCATAATGCCATTGTTTAGGAAAACTTTAGTTTTCCCTGATTATTTTTCGCTTTTTGCTGCAATCGGCGTAAGTTTTCCTAATTTCATCCTATAGCAGATGTCCCAATTCGTAACTAGCAAAGGAGAAGAAAAATGAGGAATTGTTGAAAAATCAAATTTATGTATTTTTACTCACAAGGAAGAATCCGCCAATAATTAAAATTATTGACTGATAGAGCAATCTTAATTGTTACTAATCAATCTCTGATTAAACAAGTATTGACTAAAGTTTTTGCTTGCTGAGATATTGCTTGCCAATTTTCAGTTTCTACAAATTGTTTAGGAAATAACTCACTACTCAAACCTACTGCGATCGCTCCTGATAGTAAGAATTCTTGGGCATTTTTTAAAGTCACGCCGCCTGTAGGAATCAAAGGAATATGACCCAATGGCCCTTGTAAACTCTTAATATAGCTTGCTCCACCTACAGCCTGTACAGGAAACACCTTCACACAAGTTGCACCATGATTCCAAGCTGTAACTATTTCTGTGGGAGAAAGCGCCCCAGGAATGATCGCTATATTTTCTGCAACTGCTGCTTGGATCATCATTGGATCAATATGGGGTGTAAATATAAATTGCGCCCCTGCGGATATTGCTTGATAAACTTGTTCTAAATTTAACAAACTTCCAGTGCCGATGATACAGTTAGGTAATTCTGAACGGAGTTTGCCAATTAACTCGCAAGCGTTAGCACTATTCCAAGTGATTTCGATAAATTGTATACCTCCAGATGCCATAGCCAAAGCCATCTGGCGTCCAAGTTCTAATTTTGAAGCGCGGATAACTGCGATCGCTCGGTGTTTTTTTACCAACGTTAACCAAGGGTGATTCGACATGTGAACAAAAAATTAAGAATTAGCTCAAAAGCAATGTACTTTAGTTCACTAAAAGTAACACTAACTTAAAATATTTGTTTAATCTAACCATAGATAGATACCATAATTAATAATAATCCAGTTAAAACTCAATAACCATGATTTTTCAGCTATTACTATTAACTATGGATTTTTTCAAACTTAATAATTAAGATAATTCAGTCGCAAGCAAGAGGAAAAAAACTGACTAACTTTTTAAAGTAATAGTTATAGATGCTTTCATAGGTAATTTTATTATGCCTCTTTACAAGCTTGAAGACTTTGATCCTACTTACCGAGATACCTTTGGTGGTGATGATATTAAAGGTTTACCGACCTATACCGAAGGCGGAAATAGAATTGGTAAAGTTATGGATGCGCTAGTAGACCCAGATGGACGTTTTCGTTATTTAGTCATTGAAACTGAATCAGATTTTCATAGCAAAAGAATATTGCTACCAATAGGTCTTTCTCGCATAGACTATAGTCAACAGCGTGTTTATGTTGATGGCTTAAGCAAACAGCAAGTACAAAATTTACCTGCTTATAAAGATGACATGACTGTCGATTATGATTACGAAGAGCAGGTACGCAGGAATTATCGTCCAGAACGAAATTTAACATACGATCGCGATAGCTACAATTATCAAAATGATGCGTCTTTATATAATTTAAATGAGCAAAACCATCAAACTTTCAAATTGTATGAAGAACGCCTAATTGCTAACAAAAACCGCATCAAAACCGGAGAAGTTGCCGTTGGTAAACATATTGAAACAGAAACTGCAACTGTTTCAGTTCCAATTGAGAAAGAACGAGTTGTAATTGAGAGAGTTCCAGCCACCGCAGAAGGTGTTGCAGTTAGTCCCAATGAAGCTCAATTCCAAACAGGAGAAGTAGCACGTATAGAACTCTACGAAGAAACACCTGAAATAGAGAAAGAAGCTTTTGTACGTGAAGAAGTCCGTGTCAAAAAGATTGTTGATAGAGATGTAGTTGAAGCTCAAGAAACAGTTCGTCGCGAAGAATTAGATATCGAAACCGAAGGTAATTTACCTTTGGATGAAACGAATAGACAGCGAAGAGATCTTCTGTGATCAAAACTGCTTAGTGAAAATAAAATTACTGTAGGGTGTGTTATGGCTTCGCTATCACGCACCCTATTTAATATAAATAGTCTCCTAGATTGGAGAAATAAACCAAGATAATTTAAACTGAGTACATATATATACTTCTTTCATCAACAAAACAATGCGTGACCCACAAATTAAGATTGATCCGGGAACTCTATTGTTGATTGTGTCTGTCCTGCTCCTATTACCCCTTTTGCTTGCTGGTTTTATCTCGCAGTAATAAGACTGTATACCAATTGTTTCAAACTAACAAATTTAACTGTGAATTGTTACTGGATTCGGGTAAACGATATTCAGCCAGTCACAATGATTAAAGAATTAATAAGTCTGCGGGAATAAACACAAACAAAGTTACAAAACCTAAATAACCATCAAAACCCTTCCCAATGACAAATGACATATGACAAAGGACAAATGACAAATGACTGCTACAGCACCATCCTTCAATCTACCCACATTGGCAGAATTAAGGTCAGGGTTGCCAAATCTTTGCGGTTGGGAAGCCGCAATTCAGTCAATAATTAAACAAAAGGAACCAGTATATTTAAACACTACTAACCTTAAGTTAGAAAATATTACTGCGGGATTTGCCTGCGCTTTACACATGCATCAACCAAGCATTCCCGCAGGTGCAAACGGCGAAATCATCAGTAATCTCCAGTATATGTTTGAACATCCAAATAATGGAGATAATCATAATGCCGAGCCTTTTGCATGGTGCTATAGCCGCATGGGAGAATTTATCCCGCAACTGATTTCGGAAGGTTGTAACCCTCGAATTATGCTTGATTATTCAGGTAATCTGCTGTGGGGTTTGCGTCAAATGGGACGCGATGATATCTTCGATAATCTTAAGCGTATTACTTGTGATTCCCAATATCAGCCTTATGTAGAATGGTTAGGAACGATGTGGAGTCATGCCGTAGTTCCCTCCACACCTATTCCTGATATTAAACTACACATCCAAGCGTGGCAACATCATTTTGCAGCTATTTTTGGTTACGATGCTCTCAAGCGCGTCAAGGGTTTTTCTCCTCCAGAAATGCATTTACCTAATCATCCAGATACTCTATTTGAATACATCAAAGCATTAAAAGAATGTGGCTATCGTTGGTTAATGGTGCAAGAACATTCACTGGAAAACCTTGATGGTTCTGCCTTAAAACACGAGAATAAATATATTCCCAATCGTTTGATTGCCCGTAATTCTCATGGTGAAGCTATCAGCATTACAGCATTAATTAAAACTCAAGGTTCGGATACAAAATTAGTTGCTCAGATGCAACCTTATTTTGAAGCCAAGGGTAGGGGTAAGCAACAAATTGGTAATATGACAATCCCCTCTTTAGTTACCCAAATAGCCGATGGAGAAAATGGCGGCGTGATGATGAACGAATATCCCCGTGATTTCTTTAGGGTTTATCATGAAATTCGTGATGCAGGCAATAATTATGCAGATGTGGTTGCACTCAATGGTACTGAATATCTCGAACTAATTGAAGCAGCAGGTGTAAATCCTGGAGATTACCCAACTTGTCAAGCTGTGCATCAGCATAAAATTTGGCAGCGAGTGAATCCAGATAATGCAACACCGGAAACTGTAGAACAGGTAATCGCAGAGTTAAAAGCAAATGATCATCAATTTCATATGGATGGTGCTTCTTGGACGAATGATTTAAATTGGGTGGAAGGCTATGAAAATGTTTTAGACCCGATGAAGAAACTCAGTATCATGTTTCATGAAAAATATGACTCATTGGTGCAGCAAGATCCCTCAATAACGCAGCGTCCAGATTATCAAGAAGCTTTGTTATATAACTTGTTGTTGCAGACCAGTTGTTTTCGTTACTGGGGACAAGGAGTTTGGACTGATTATGCGCGCGAAATTTATCGGCGGGGCGAAGCTGTTTTAAACTAGTACAGGTCGGCGGAAATAAAGCTACCATTAAAAATGGCTGAAAAGCCTATAAAATAAGCTTTCTTTCTTTTGCCTTTTTACTTTTTACTTTTGCCTTGTTGTACTAGTGGTCTGGCAAGTCAACGCTAGCTGAGTTCGTAAGTGTAGACGCGATAGCGGCTTCCCGTACGCCGTAAGGTGTTCCTGTAGGGTAGGGTACGCTTAAGCGCTCATTAACTGATATCTTGCACCAACCCCATATCCCGCCTCAGAATTAAGGAATGAGGCTAATAGCATAAGTTCGTTAAAACTGACTCAAACACTGTCCTAGTCAGATTTATCTGACTTTAGCTATTAGCCAATAAATTTATTTATTGGCGGGATGAAAAGCTGATGCAAGATTATGATGTAGTGAGCGCTTAAGCGCTCATTAAGGACTAAAGTCCTTACTACAAACCCTTCAAAGTTAGGTTTCCAGATCACTAGAACCCGAAGCAGTTTCAGACTGATACTATTTCTCGCACTTCAACTGGTTCACCCGTCAAACTAAAGGCGCGAACTTCAGTGATTTTGACTTTCACTAACTTACCTTTGAGTTCGTTAATGTCACCACTAAAGAAAGTTAGGCGGTTGGTGCGGGTGCGTCCCATTACTTGAGTTTTGTCTTTGGGGTTTTGGTCTTCTACTAGAACTTCTTCTAAACGTCCCATATAACGTTGCGATCGCTCGGCGGCTTTAATCCCCACTAAATGGTTTAATCTTTGTAGGCGATCGCTTTTCACTTCTTCACTAAGTTGATTTTCCCACACGGCGGCGGGTGTTCCCGGACGAGGGGAATAAGCAGCAGTGTTCAACTGATCAAAACCAATGTCTTCTACTAACTTGAGTGTGTTCTCAAACTGTGCTTCTGTTTCTGTTGGGAAACCCACAATTGCATCAGCGCTAATCGCTGCATCTGGCATATACTCACGGATTGTGTTGATAATCCGGCGGTATTTCTCGTGAGTGTAACCCCGTGCCATGCGTTTTAAAACTTCATTATCCCCAGATTGAAATGGAATGTGGAAGTGTTCGCATACTTTTGGCAATTCTGCACAAGCTCGAATCAAGCGCTCAGTAAAATAACGGGGGTGACTAGTAGCAAATCTGATTCGTTCCACACTTGGAACATCATGAACATAGTACAGCAAATCTGTAAATGTATGCTGATGACGACCTTCTGGTGTCACTCCTGGCAAATCCCGTCCGTAGGCGTCAATATTTTGACCCAAGAGTGTGATTTCTTTGTAACCTTGACGTCCTAGTTCCTCAATTTCGGCGCGAATTGCTTCTGGTGTACGAGATTGTTCCACACCCCGCACACTCGGTACTACGCAGTAGGTGCAGCGTTCGTTACAACCATATATTACATTCACCCAAGCCGTAACCTTACTATCTCGGCGTGGCTTGGTAATATCCTCAATAATATGAATTGGTTCTGTGGCTACAATCTGATTGCCGTCAAATACCTGTTGCAATAAATCTTTTAGACGGTTAGCGTGTTGTGGGCCCATGACTAAATCTAATTCTGGTACTCGTCGCAGTAGGGCTTCTCCTTCCTGTTGAGCAACACAACCAGCAACAACTAGTGTTAAATCCGGTTGTTCATGCTTGCGCTTTGCTTGCCTGCCTAGATAAGAATATACTTTTTGCTCTGCATTATCTCGGATAGTGCAGGTGTTGTAGAGAATTACATCTGCCTGATTCGGATCTTCTGACCACTCAAAGCCCATGTCTTCTAAAATACCAGCCATCCGCTCTGAGTCAGCTTTGTTCATCTGGCAACCGAAAGTAGTGATGTGATAATGGCGGCGTGAAATTGTCATGGGCGATTATACTTAAGATTTATAAATTAAAGGGTTTTCCCTATATTGTATAAACTCTAGCTACCAATTAACATTTGACTTGGATTGAATTTAAATTGTATGAGTAAACCTGTTATCTGGGTACATGGGGATTGCTTGAGTCCACACAATCCAGCATTGCAAGAATATCCAGATGCACCTGCTATCTGGGTTTGGGATGATGCTTTACTAGAAGAATGGCAAATTAGTCTCAAACGCATCGCTTTTATTTACGAATGCTTGCTAGAGTTACCTGTAATTATCCGACGTGGCGATGTTGCCCAAGAGGTTTTGGCTTTTGCTAACTCACATAATGCTACACAAGTAGTAACAGCAGATAGTCCTAGTCCCAAGTTTGAAAATATTTGTCAGCAAATAGAGCGTTTTGTAGATTTAGAAATTTTTGAATTAGAGCCATTTTTTGATTATGACGGTTATATAGACCTCAAGCGCTTTTCTCGTTACTGGAAAGTCGCAGAAAAATATGTATTTGATTAATTATGAAGGCTTATATATCCCAACTTAGATCCCCGACAACTTTTGCGAAGTCGGGGATCTGAACACCCGCGACTGATCAAGTTTCAAACCCGAAGATTCTCGTTTCATATCAGATTCGCTTGATTACTTATAATTCCCTTTGAACCCCACCCCGGCTTTGTCTAACGCCAAAACTGCCGACGCGGGTTTAAAACCCTTAATTTTCCATTAGTCCGCGCAGGCGAACTTCTTTTCAGGAATCCACTACGCGTCGCGCTTGTGTAGTAGTGAATTATAGCACTTCTGACTCGATTGCAATACAGTCGGAACCCCACCCCGGCTTTGCTGACGCAAAACCTCCCCGCTTGCGCAAGCGGGGAGGGGATTAAGGGGTGGGGTACGTATTGGACACAACCGAGAACTACTATATATTCGCCCAATACTTTTCAAACATCCTCTAAATGAATTATCTCTAACAACTTTTATCCAGTAGCATGTGATTGCATGAAAGTAGCATGTAAATTTACAATCCACTGATTTCATATAATTATTAAATTGGTAATTTATTTGATTTACAGATAAATAGAAAAGAAATAGAAATGTAAGGAGTGTTTTCAAAATAAAATAGGATTCCTATACTTTTAATAAACAAGTCAGAAGCCAGAAAAAAAGAGTATTTGACTTGTTTATTTCATAGGTCGCTAGTGGCGACGAGGTATTTGCTGCTAGTATGAGGCACAGATTATGTAACTCTGCATATAAACATCAATCTGACAAAAACTAGAGAAATAAAGCGAGAGCATCCCAAATGTTCAAAAAACCCGCCTGCGATTGAAATCGCAGTCTCATAGCTTGATTTATTTGAGTCGTCTTCAGACGACTTGTGCTATTAGCTAACGGTTTAAACCGTTAGCGGTATATTGAAAAAATTGGGATGCTCCCAATCAAGCTCCATTTATTTTCTTAGCTGTTGATCGCTAAATAAGAGTTTTGGCAGTAATACTGTGTAACTAAATTATATAAAATCCAAATTTTTTATTGTTGCAATCTCTCAGAATACTTGCTTTCAAGTATGACTAACAAAAGGCTTACTAAAAAAGACTTGCTAAAAAATGTATAAAATTCCTATTTATAAACCAAGTCTATTTGGTAATGAAAAAAAATATGTAAACGATTGTCTTGATTCTAATTGGATTTCTTCTAAGGGAAAATATGTATCTTTATTCGAGAGGGAATTTGCAAAATATATTAATGTAAAACATGCTACAGGAGTTTGTAATGGAACGGTCGCTTTACATCTAGCCTTATTAGCGCTTGGTATAGGTTGTGGCGATGAGGTAATTGTTCCAACACTAACTTATATTGCTTCAGTAAATGCTGTTGTTTACACAGGTGCAACTCCTATATTTGTTGATTCTCTGCCTGATACATGGCAAATAAATCCTCAAGAAATCCGTAAGAGTATAACAGATAGAACTAAAGCAATTTTAGTTGTACATCTATACGGTCATCCTTGTGAAATGTCAGTTATTAAAGAAATAGCTGATGAATATAAACTATTTTTGATTGAAGATTGTGCAGAAGCTATAGGTTCTAAATATCAAAGTCAGCATGTAGGTACTTTTGGTGATGTAGCTACTTTTAGTTTCTATGGAAATAAAACTATAACAACTGGTGAAGGGGGAATGTTAATCACCAACGATCAAAGTACCTTTGAACATGCACTTCATTTCAACAGACAAGGTTTAGCTAAGTATCGAGAGTATTGGCATGATGTAGTTGGTTACAATTACCGTATGACTAATATTTGTGCAGCTATAGGTTTAGCCCAAATAGAAAAAATTAATGATATTTTGCAAAAAAAGCACCATATTGCTGAACTATACAATAAATACTTAAAAGACACAAAATTAAAAGTTCATCCTGAGATTGGTGATGTTTTTCATTCATACTGGATGGTTTCCATTCTCACTCCCCAGGCAAGTCAACGCGACAGCTTGAGAGAATATTTAGCTAAGGTTGGAGGTATTGAAACTCGACCAGTTTTTTACCCAGTTCATACTATGCCTATGTATTCTCAAAGATATGAACGTCATAGGGTTGCCGAGGATATTAGTCGGCGTGGGATAAATCTTCCCAGCTATCCCGATTTGAAAGATGAGGAAATTGAATATGTATGTGAAGTATTAAAAAACTTTTACTTTAATTTAAGAACGCGAACTAAAAATTAGAGTTTTGGCTATTGTTTGCATAAGTCCACCAGCAATACGGTTCGGTTAAGGATTTTTCGTCATAATTTTGGGATTGTACCAGACGCGATATATCGCGTCTGGTACAGGATTTAAAAGTTAATCGATTTGTCTTATCCGAACCGTATTGAGTCTACCAGCTTTCTCATAAGACCTCGCGGTATGCGGGAAACTCAGCGTCTACCCTACGGGAAGCAAGCTACAGACCTGAGAGGGAAGCGACACGAGTGGTTTTAACCACCGTGTTCTTTGTATTATCCGTGATGTGGGTCTTCAATATAACGTCTGACAGCCTCACTACTAACGTTGCCTGCTGTGCTAACAAAATAGCTATTAGTCCACAAAGAAGGTAGTTTTAACAAGGATGGGAACTCTTTTCGCAGGTAGTAACTAGAGCGTCCTTTAAAAGCTTTAACTACAAGATGCGGGGTATCTGTTGGTTTGACGCTAACAAATAAATGGATATGGTCTGGTGCTACTTCTAAAGCTAAAATATCCCAACCCTTTTCTATTGCTAATTCTGCAAAAATCTGCCTAATTCTTGTTGCTATCTCACCAGTTAAAACTTTTTTTCTTCGCTTTGGTATCCACACAAAATGGAAATTGACCAAGAATTGAACATGGTTATGGGTTTTGTAATCTTCCTGCGTTAACATTTTCTCTGTTGATTGCTCTACATCTATTGACACTTTTAGTCTAGTCGATTACTATAGAGAAATCAACAAAGTTCTGGAAAGTCGAGCCAGTGGCTAAAGCAAAAAAAACGATGGGAGTGCAACAAGTTTTACTTTCTCCTGATGGTGAAACTACAGCGTTATTAGAGTATCTCTGTCAACAATCAGGGAAGCTTTACAACAATGGTGTTTATTTTGCGCGTCAAACATTTTTTAAGACTGGCAAAATATTAACTGGTAAATTTGATTTAGCTTATGAACCATCAGTTTCTAAATCAATAGTTGCTCAATCTTTGCCATCTACACCAGCACAGCAAACATTGTTATCAGTGCTAGAAGCTTTTAAATCTTTTAAGGAACTCAGAGAAAAACACTTCAAAGGACAATTGCATTTTAAGCCTAAACCACCTGATTACCTCAAGGGTTCTAAGCTGTTTAAGGTGGCATATCCCAACAGTGGAGGTCAAAAACCCAAGCTTGTTGATGGTCAACTACAGTTTTCTTTAGGCTTAACTGTGAGACGGTGGTTTGGCTTGTCAGATTTCAAATTACCAATGCCATCAAACATTGATTACTCAAAGATTAAAGAGTTTACCATTCTTCCTAAAAATGGTGCTTTTTATCTTGAGATGTCTTATGAGGTGGAAAAACAAAAACACGAATTAGACATTAATCAAGCTTTATCAATTGACCTTGGTACTGCTGATAATCTCGCTGCTTGTGTTGACACTTTGGGGAATTCTTTGTTGATTGACGCTCGTGTAATGAAAGCAATGAATCAACTATGGAACAAAAAAGTATCAACACGCAAAGAAGGTAAACCCGAAGCTTATTGGGACAACTGGTTAGACCGTGTAACCCGTAAACGTAACCATCAAATGCGTGATGGCATCAACAAAGCAGCAAAGCTAATTATTGACCATTGCCTTAAATATGGCATTGGAACATTAGTTATTGGTTGGAATGATGGATTTAAAGCTAACGCTGATATGGGTAGATTGAACAATCAAAAGTTTGTTCAAATGCCATTAGGGAAGCTTAAAGACCGATTAAAACAGCTTTGTGAATTACACGGCATCAGATACCAAGAAACCGAAGAAAGCTACACTTCAAAAGCCAGCTACTTAGATGGAGACTCCCTACCCAAGTACGGCGAAAAGCCGGAAGGGTGGAAAGCATCGGGAAAGCGTGTACAGCGTGGTTTGTATCGGTCAGCAAAAGGGCTAATTGTTAACGCTGACTTAAATGGTGCAGCAAATATTTTAAGAAAAGTAGCCAGCAATCTAAGCTTAGACTTAGGCTTACTGGGTAGACGGTCTTTGACAACCGTAGCGAGAGTTAGACTTTGGGTGCTACCAAAGTATACTCTGTCCGCAGAATCTCAGTGTCTTTAGACCTGAGAGTGTCAATAACAGAGAATATATTTTCATATAAAGGAAAAAAAAGCCAGTGTAAAAAAATATCACTGGCGGAAATGAATCCAAGAGCACAAGGTTCGCTGAGCTATAAATAAGAATTCCAGAAAAGCATGATTTTTTAAAGGTATATGCAACTTTCATGCAACATCTATAGCCGTTTGTCCTTGATACGATGGTTTGGATGCACTTTTGGCTGTGGCGTTTAAGCCACAATAGCATCAATCGCTACTATGCACTGATGGCGATCGCACCGCAGTCAAACTTGATCTTTTATGGATCTAGCGAATATTTCATCGCAATCCTAATTGTTGCATTCTTCCTCAGTGGGAAACTTGAGTTTTTAAAATTTGGTATACCAGTTTTAACTGATATTGTTGGATTATTAGACACACCAAAACCCTCTTGTGGAATACCTAGAAAGTCTCTGTTTAGTTTGTAATCTCCATTTTGATCATCTACTGCGGCGACAGCATAAGTTCCAGGCTGCAATCCGTAGAATTCTTTTTTGATAGAACTTCCCTGAATTTGAACACAACCACTTTGTACTTCACTAGTATCACTCAGGGGAAATCCTTGTTCATTATTATAAATTCTCAGGCAAACTTGCCCATTTTGATTACGGATTCCATTTACTACAACAGTTAGGTTGATAGTGGAATTTTGATTTGCTGTTGCCAAACCCAAAATGACAAAATTAGAGATTACAAACAGATGAAAGAGAGTAATTTTTTGTATAATCATATATTTTTAAGGAGTAGTTTACTTCTTAAATTAATTTTTGAATATCTGTTATTTGCAGCCATTTCTGGGTGCGTCTCATTCCCTCTTCTAGGTTAATATTTGCTTCAAAATTTAACATTCTTTGGGCTTTGGAAATAGAATAAGCATAGGGACGAGAGAGAAAATCCATAGTTTCTGGCAGCAAATCAGGCTTTTTCCGAAAAAGTTTTTGTCCCTGTTCGCGTACCCGAAGAAATAATTTAGCTTCATCTTTTGATAAAGAAAAAGGTACAGGTAAATCTGCTATTTCAGCTAAGTTGGTAAAATATTTTTTCCAAGAAGTATTCTTACCATCAGTGATATTAAAAATTTCTCCATATACTTCTTTTTCCATAGCAAGAAAGATGGCATCAATCAGATTATCAATATATAAATGGTTGATAACTCCTTGTCCATCGTTAATCAATGCGAATAATTTTCGCTGCATCATCACTATTGGTCGGACTATCCAGGGAATACTCCCTGGTCCATAAACATCTCCTGGTCTAATAATGATGATTCCAAAATCTGGTGGAGTATCCAGTTGTAAGAGTGCTGCTTCTGCTTCTATTTTTGTTTGGCAGAAAGGATTATTCTCACCACGCAGTGGCCCTTCTTCTGTAACGCCATCGGGATAGTTGAAACCGTAAACCATCGCACTGGAGAGATGAGTAAAGGTTTTGACACCAGCATTTTTGGCAGCTTTAGCCATATTCACGGTTCCACCCACATTGATCTCACGAAAATGCTTAATTTGTCCAGTTTCTTGGACAACACCAGCCGTATGCAAAACGATGTCTACTCCCTGACAAGCTAATTCAGCAGTTGCAGGATCGGTGACACTACCAACTATGATCTCAGCACCTAGTTGTTGTGCTTTTTTGACTTTTTCTGCGGAACGTCCTAATCCCCGGACTTTCATCCCTCGCGCTATGGCTAGTTCAGTAGTCCGCAAGCCAATAAATCCACCAATTCCTGAAATGAGAAGTGTTTGTCCAGAGAGGTTCATAAAACTTACTCACTTTTTAAACTAGTTCTTTAAAGTTATGTAGGCTGTAAAGATCAAGATTGCTATTCAGAAAATTTTTTACTGACGGTGTCTAGGGACTCGACGAACAATACTCAAAGCAGGATACCGGGGAATGGCAATCATTTGATCAGCAAAAGTGAATTTTTTATTGTTACAAGCCTCAACAATACAAGCAAGGACATTATCGGCGAGAATTTCTGCTGTTTCCTGACTAATTGCAGGTTCAGAAAACATGAAATTCAAATACATTTTTTCTTCAAAAGTGAGAACTGCAACACACAGTCCTCTAAATGCTGCATTAGAAGTAACAAAGCTGATTTCTTCAAGTTCAAATACACCATAATCTGAACGAATATTGACTCTACCTATATTTGTGACACCGACTGTTGAAAATACTTGATGAGGGTAAGCCAGAAGAAACTTAATTAACAGCTTGGTTAACATGGGTAAACAAAAGACGCGATCGCTTTCCACAGTCTCTTGCATTTGTTGTCTTCTGTTGCGAGCTAAATTCCAAAAGCGTGTATTTAATTTTAATGTATGACATGAGATATCACCGGAAACCAAAACACCCAAATGTTCATCAGTGATTTCTGGTTTGAGTCGATGACGCAGATCAATGGGAGACCAACAGCTGACACTCAAATCTGTTTTTTTGCCAGCATTGATTTTTATACCTGTTGCAAACAACATCGCTGCACACAAAGCAGCGTGTACCGTTGTCCTGTTCTTTCTACAAACATTTATTAATTGTGTGGTTTGCTCTTTGTTGAGCTTTCTGTGAACAATACCAGTATGGCGTGATTCAATTGGTGCAAATTTTTCAAAGTTTAAAGTTTTTGGTCGATATCGAAGATCCCTTAACAAAAGTCTCAACATCCCTAAAAAGAGATTTAGGCGACCTTTCCATCCCTGCATTGAGTCTGGAAAAAGTTTTGTTATCGGTGGTAATGCAGGCAAGCTGATAATTTCTATCGGTTCTAAAGATATGAGTTTTTGACAATATCTCAAAAGGTCTGAATGCAATTGCATACATGACAAACCGTCTGCGATCGCATGATGTATTGTTGTGATCACATAGTTGACGTTGCTCTCATTTTTCAGACGCACAAAGACAACTCGCATTAAACTTTTGTCACTTTCAATTTTTTGATTGAGTTCTTCCTGAACAACTTCTTGCCACTGTTGTGGGTGCAGCTTTGTCACAACACGTAAAGGAATCTGGATGTCTCCACTTTCAAAGCGCAGACTATTTAATTTCCCGATAATCCGCGATTTAAGACGAGGATGACGTGCTTGTAACAACTCAAGAGCTTGTCTAATAATTTCTTTGTTGAGGAGTCCGTTAATTCGACAAATCGTAATTATATTGTATGTTGTCGCACGACGATTCAAAATCTCCATCGCTTGCTCGTAGGGAGAAAGTTTCCTGTCATAGAGCATAATTACCTTTGTATTAAAAACTTATTAAAATTGGACAATCAAAATAATGGCTATTGATAGCGTCCAGAACCTCGACGAGCAACACTCAAAGCAGTAGGAGCAGTTGAGGGTAGCTGATGCCGAGGAAGTGCAACAATTTGATCGGAAAAAGTGAATTTTGCGTTGTTGCAAGCCTCAAAAATACAAGCAAGGACATTATCGGCGAGAACTTCTGCTGTTTCCTGACTAATTGCAGGCTCAGAAAACATGAAATTCAAAACCATTTTTTCTTCAAAAGTGAGAACTGCAACACACAAACCTCCAAATGCTCCCCATGCAGGAACAAAGCTAATTTCTTCAAGTTTAAAAACACCATAATCCGCAGGAATGTTGACTCTTCCTATATTTGTGACACCTACTGTGGCAAACATTTGGCGAGGAAATGTGATTAGAAAATCGGTTAACGGCTCAATTAATAAAGCTGAACAAAAGACCTGATCACCTTCTGTATTTATTTCCATTTGTTGTCTTCTGTTGCGCGCTAAATCCCAAAAGCCTGTATTTATTTTTAGGGTATGACAGGAAATATCACCGGAAACCAAGACACCTAAATGCTCATCACTAACTTTTGGTTTGAGTCGGTTACGCAGATTAATGCTTGACCAACAGCTTACACCCACATTCGTTTTTTTGCCAGCATTGATTTTTCTACCTGCTGCAAATAACATCGCCGCACACAAAGCAGCATGTACAGTTGTCTGGTTTTTTCTACAAATATTTATTAATTGTGTGGTTTGCTCTTTGTTAAGCTTTCGGTGGACAATACCAGTACGGCGTGATTCTATGGGTGCAAATTTTTCAAACTTTAAAGTTTTTGGTCGGTATCGCATATCTCTTACCACATGCTTGAATATGGTCAAGAAGATATTCAGCGCACCTTTCCATCTCTGCATTGATTCTGGTAGGAGTTTTTTAATCGATGGTAGTGCAGGTAAGCTGACAACTTCTATTGGTTCAAAAGATATGATTTTTTGGCAATATTTCAAAAGTTCTGAATGCAGTTGTATACATGACAAACCGTCTGCGATCGCATGATGTATTGTTGTAATCAAATAATTGACGTTGCTGTCATTTTTGAGATGAACAAGGACAACTCGCATTAAAGTTTTGTCACTCTCAATTTTTTGATTGAGTTCTTCCCAAACAACTTCCTGTGATTGTTGTGAATGCAGTTTTTTAACTACACGTAAAGGAATCTGGATATCTCCAGTTTCAAAGCGCAGACTATCTAACTTATCAACAATCCGAGAGTTAAGCCGAGGATGACGTAGTTGTAGTAATTCCAAAGCTTGTCTGATGGTTTCTTCGTCGAGGAGTCCGTTGATTCGACAAATCGTGACTATATTGTAAGCGCTAGCACGACGATTCACAATTTCTATAACTTGCTCCAAAGGAGAAAGTTCTCTGTCGTAGAGCATAAGTATTATGTGCTGTATTTCATGCTTTGTACTCAGTTTGATTCAATTCAGCTTTAGCGATCGCTGGCTTTTGCTTTCAAAGAAGCAAAATGTTTTCCACCAAGTTCAATTTGTCCTTGTTTACACCCAGTCTTCAATCTTTCTACTAGATACTCCAAATCATTAGCTATAAAATTTGTGCCATGATCTGGTTCTACTAAACTTACTAGGGCTGTATTTTCTACCTCTTGATTTGCCATGCAAGAAATACCCAAAAAATTTAGTACTCCTGATTCATAAGTTCCACAAGGAACTGAAGGGTTGTTTATTCCAACATAATATTCATTTGCTTTAAACCAGTCAGATGCTGGATAGCCGTGGAAATGAACGATTGGCGCACCATCTTTAATCATTTCTGGTGTGTATAAAGCAGCAGATAAAGTAATAGCAAGCATGACATAGATATCATAAGAAGGTTTGATATCTACTAACTCTGGATGAATACCCTGTGGTAATTGCAAAAATAACTTTTCTTTCAAACCAATCCGAATAATATCACTTTCAAGATTTAAATTTGTTTTGTTTGAGCCAGAACGAGAACTGACAAGCCAAATATCTGGAATCTGTTTAAATCTATATTCTCCTTTGATCTTGGTTTTGATGTAATATCTACCTTGGTCATTCTGACGAAATTCATCACTACTAAATCCCGCAACCGACAATAGAATTTGCCACTCATTTTCAGTTATTTCTGGCTTACCAACATATTGCGGAGGTTCAGCATAAGCAACAAAACCATAAGAGACACCTGTCCTCCCATTCACAATGACGTTAACAATATCTCTATGAGATTTTCTTTTAATAACTTCACACAGTTTAAAACCTGGTGGAAATAAACCTGTTGATGCCAGATCATTACCTAATTTTACTAGTTTTTTAGCATAGCTAGATTCATGAGGATTATACTGCCCTAAAGTAAATCGACTCAGCAAAAGTGGATATATCGGCACAAAAACTTTAGGCACTAATGAGTTTAAAACAAAGTGTTCGATCTCATTTTTATGAAATACAGAATCAGAAAGATTCATATTTAAAATGGAAATTTTTTCACTGGATACTCCAATTACCATCTCTGAAAATGTTCTGATGAGAGTATTTAAGCCAATATTGATTTTTTCTTGATAAGAAATTAAAGGATTTGTAAATTTTTTATCTATTTCTGTTAAAGTAATTACTTGAGTATTGGTAGGATCTTCAATGTATTTTGCTACATGGTCTTCAGCCCAACTACTCAATTTTGCTATTCTAGAAACAGAAATTTCTCGATCTTTTAAGATAAAGCGAGAATATATTTGATACAAACTCTCTGCTGCCAATACACCCAATTTTCGGATACAACGAGGAGATTTTTCCACATCAATTACTGCATCTATTTCCGATTTAACACTCCTAATTTTGAAGTTTTTCTTTAATTGGTTTATTGGTAAATTAATTTCATAACTTAATTCGGTTGTTGCTTCTTTCCAAGGTAAAACTTTTACTCCATAATCCTTGAGTTTAATTGCCAATTCTTCTTGGAATTTAATAACTTCTAGCTGCTTATAATTTTTCGGTAATGGTCTAAATGTAATTGTTAGCTTTTGAGCCATAACTTTAGGATCAATCACTGGTGGCTTATATTCCATATTTGATTGTTGAATAAATCCCCCGATTATACGACCAATTGTTTGTAGACTGAGTCCTATATCTAATGGAACAGAAGCGGCTTTGAGAGCAATATCTCTATCGCGTAACAAGGTTAAAATTTCGGTTTTATGAGCAGTTAGTTCAGCCTGTATTTCTGGTGTCATTACCCCCTTGGGAGAACGAAGATTTAGTTTATTATTGTTAACCCACAAGTCAATACCGTTTTGAGTCAGGTTTTCTAAAAGTTCATGTACGTTCATAGTTTCTCTATCTCTCAATATGATTGTATTTATATGCTTTCAGAAACAAGTTTTCGAGAAAAAGGTTAACTAGTGGTCTACCGCATTAATTCTAAGGGTTTATAGATCCCCGACTTCTTTGATAAGTCAGGGATCTGAACATCCACGACTCATCAAAATTAATGGGACAGACCACTTTTTGATAGGTTTGTAGTAAACACTTTAGTGCTTAAATATTTAACGCATTACTCATCAAAATCAAATCTCAAATGATTCCGAATCTACCAATTCTTCCGCTAAACGCTTGCTTAATGCTTCAATAGTGGGATAATGCCACAACAGAATAAGAGACATCTTAAATCCAAACAATTTCTCTGCTCTACTGGTAATAACCATCCCTTGTGCTGAATCTAAGCCGTAACTATCTAAAGGTTCTCGAATATCTATTTCATCTGCTTCAACTCCTAGCATCTCAGAAATGTTAGAGACTAGCCAGGCTTGTATTTCTTCTGCTGTGTAAGACTGCTTGGCACTTGAATTAATCACCGACTGATTCATATTTATACCTGTGAAATTAAAGGAACAGTTTCTAACTAATCAGTTGAAACTACTGATTGCTCTGGATGATTGAGATCATGAACTGGAGTGGTTGATAGAACTGAATTGCTAACATTTTCATTTCTCAAGGATTCCTACAGATTTTGCGATCGCCTGTGGTGATTCTGAGTTGAACTCATGATGAGTATTCCAAGCTGAGATACCCAAAAACTTTTCATACACCCAGCCAATCGCGATCAGAAGAATGCAGAATATCCAAGAACAATAAAGTACCAAGTGGAACTCTTCGTAATACCCACTACCCCAGGCAACCAAGCGCCGCAGTAGTGGATTATCCCAGTGATTGCTGTACTTGCCAGTTAGTTTGACAAGAATCTCCATGGAAACCCGGTATTTCAGCATCTTGTACATGAGTCCCATCGTTGTGGAAACATGGAAATGCTCCTTCTGACTCCACTTTTGGTAGTATTGGAAAGCTTTTTTGTCCCAATTGTTCTTCAAAAACCCATCAATAGCATCTGCTGCTTTTTCTGCTGAACGAAAGGCGATGTGTACCCCAGAAGAGAAAAGAGGATCAACAAAGAAATTGGCATCTCCCACAAGAATCCAGCCATTTCCCACAGAGTGTTTTGAAGCGTAGGATAGATTGTGCAACATTCGGACTTTGGAAAATTGTTCGGCCTGCTCAAACCGCTCCTGGATAAACTTATATTGCTTAATATAAGTCAGTAAAATTTCCTCTGAGCTTTTCTGCTTCCACCAACTTGTTCCTGGCTCGTTCATTACCACTCCAATACTCATGATGTCTGATGCAAGCGGAATGAACCAGATCCACCCGTTTTCAATCAAGTATCCATTAAAGTAGCCTTGCTGGATACCAGAGGCACGAGTGACATGCTTGAAGTGTCCAAATACAGCCGAGGTTTTGATCGTTTTGTTCGGAGTCAGGAATTTACGGCTTCTGCTGATAAAAGCGTACCGCCCTGAGCAATCAGCAATACATTTGGCTTTGGTGATATATTCAATATTGTCTTTGTTTTTCCAACGGATTCCAGTTGCTTTGTCACCTTCCCAAAGGATTTCTTTGACGACTGCTTCCTCAAAAACTGTGACTCCCTCTTGACGAGCATGATTAAGTAGAAACAGATCAAACTCGCTTCGTTCTACTTGATAGGCATAAGGACGCTGATGAAGCCGTTGTCTTGGAATGTTATAAAATTCTTGTCTGCTGTACTCATATTCAGATTGCTGTGGATTAAGCCCCATCCGAATTTCCGTACCATATTTAAATGTATTACCAAAATTCTGCAATGACTCAGCGATTCCTAGCTTTTCCCAGATCAGCTGGGTTGCAGGCAAAAGAGACTCGCCTACGTGAAAACGGGGAAATTTCTCGCGTTCGAGTACCAAAACTTGATGTCCTTTGCGAACCAGGAAAGTAGACAAAGTAGAGCCAGCAGGACCTCCTCCAATAATGACGACATCATAGTCACTGTGATTCATAAAATTGTTCGACTTCTATATACAAGCGACAGATTTCGAGAATTTATCAAAGAATTTAGTGTTATCTTGGACAGTCTTGCTAATCGAAGCTCCTGCGGCCATAACACGCATCTCACGATTGATAGACCATGTGTAATCTAATTTGTCGAAAAATTGGCAGAGACTTGAGAAAAGGTGTTGGTGGTACTTCAAATTCAAATGTAAACCTTCGTGTTCGTGACAGAAGCACTTCTCTATCCAACAGAGCGCTTCTTGACTAGACATATCAAATAGAGGAGTTCTTAGTATCTTATAAACTAAGGGCATGACAAAGACTTTATCTGGAGAAAAACTTGCAACTGCTCCAGCAGACAGCCCATTGAGTATAGTAAGTTGCATCATGTAGATTGCCAAATTAGCCATGAATTTCTCATAAGATGTTGGTTTTGGAAAGTCTTTGTAGAGATCTTGAGCGATCAGATGAGAAGTTGTAGTGTGAAAAGATTCATCCAAGAAATGGTAATGAGAGACAGCCACAGGATCTGGGATAAACTCGCCTTTGTTCTCCAATAGCCGGAAGTATTGGGAACGAGGGTGTTCTGTTAGCTTAAGAATCATATTGGCGGTGAAACGTAAGGCATAATATTGAGATGCCAAGAAAGGCGTACTTCCCCAGTTGAAGCTGAATAACTGTCGCAGAGGTCCAGGTGACAAACGCCCACCCAGACCCTTCTGAATCACCTTGGACTCATTTCCTGCAAGGGGATTTCCACATATGACCTTACCTAGCAGGGTCATCTCTGTCATGTCACCAATCGTGCGAAAGGCATGAATGTGGTAGCGTTCCTGAGAAGTTTCAACATCCAGCTCATGGCACAAGGTATTGTAGTCACCTGCATTGTAAAAAACGCTGCTTGTAATCTGATTGTAAAGAATTGTATTAGTCTCGCTAGCAGCAGTAAGATTGTAACCTCCAACCCAAAAAATATGATTGAGAGCAATTTTTTGTGAGGAAGAAGCTGCTTCGTAAAGTGGAGTACCATACAAAATTGAAAGCTCAGGATCGCTCCAATAATAATCTCTGTGGTTGTTGTAATTAAAGTTTTGATCCAACTCTATTATTTTCTCGGTGTAATTAGACTCCCTGTTACGCCGATAGTTGATTTCTGTAAGTTTTAAATGCTTCTTGACATGTATATCGGATGTAGTCTGAGGTTGTTTTTTTGTATTTGATTCTTCAATGTTATCTATCATATGTCTGTGTTTATGAGTTCTATAAAATCAAATACTTTATGTACTATGAAATCCTTAAAAAATATCTAAACTGGCAGGCTATCGATAAGAATGTTACTCTTACTAACCTGCTCTGGAGTACCACTAAAGTTTTGCAAAGTTCCTGACTGGGAATCGAGTTTAGCTATCCAGCTGTCCACAGATCCAGCATTGATACCTCCAAAAGAACCCTCAGTAGTTCCTGTGATGTATACGTGACCAACGTTATCGAAGGTAACATTGGTAGCAGCATCAGACTTAGAGGTTCCAAACTGTTGAATCCACAACTGATTACCGTCACTGTCGTACTTAGCAACCCAAGCATCATCAGATCCAGCATTCTTTCCCCCCAAATTGTTGTCGGTATATCCTGCTAGGAATATATTGCCATTGTGATCTACTTTCATACTTGAGGAGGCTTCATCACCGTAAGTGCCAAACTGTTTTATCCACAACTGATTACCATTGCTATCATATTTGGCTATCCAAGCGTCATCAGATCCAGCATTCTTCCCCCTCAAACTACCCAATGTCCATCCTGTCATGTAGATATTACCCTGACCATCTGTATCAATTGCCTTGGGAAATTCATTATCCTTGGTGCCAAACTGTCGAATCCACTCTAATTGACCATTGTTGTTGTTCTTGGCAACCCAGACATCATACAGCCCTGCATTCTTTCCTCCCAAATCGCCCATAGTCCATCCTGTAGAGTAGATATTGCCATCATTACTGACGTCAATACCGTAAGCTTCGTCAAATTCTGAGGTACCAAACTTTTCAAACCACAGCTGGTTGCCATTACTGTCATATTTGGTTATCCAGACATCATCTGCGAAAACATCAGGCTGAAAAAAAAGTCCTTGTTTTTGTTGCCTGATAGTAAATCCTGAGAGGTAGACATTTTCATTGTCATCAATTGTCACATCAAAGGAAGCATCGATAAGTTCAGTCCCAAACTGTTGAATCCACTGCTGATTACCATTGCTGTCATACTTGCCCACCCAGACATCATAATTTTCTTGTCCCTGATTATTTCCTCCTAAATCGCCTTTGCTTATTCCCGCTAGATAGAAGTTACCTTCTTTATCGGTGGCAATACTAGTAGCTAAGTCAGCACTGGAAGTACCAAATTGTTGAATCCACTTCTGATTGCCATCATTGTCATACTTAGCCACCCAAGCATCATTAGAGCCAGCATTGACTCCTCCTAAAGAGCCGCTAGTCACTCCTGCTACATATAAATTGCCAAAAGTATCCGCAGCTGAACTTAGGGTTATGTCAACATCGGTAGTCCCCAATTGCTGAATCTTTGCTTGTGCAGGTCCAGGAGGTGGAGTATAACCCTCGTACTGGAAGTAGTCTCCTTCAAGACTCAAATGATGAATACCAGGTACAAGCCCAATGAGATCAGGTACAATTCCCTGCTGCCAAAATATTGCTGTTCCTGCGGGAGAATTAAGTAACTTGTAGTCCTTAGAAGTGCCGTGTAGCTGAATTTTATCCTGCCAGGGATTGAAGTCTAAAATTGAAGCAAATTGTTTTAAACCAAAGTCGATTTGATTGCCGTCGGTATAATATGGCTGTTGCCAATCACCAAGAACAAATCTATCGCCCCAGTGAAGTTGACTACCCTTTAGTGCCGCCATTAAGTCCGCATCACCCAAGATAACATCAATTTGTGGTTGAGCGGAATGATCACTACCAGGTTTTAAACCAACAAAGGTATCGTTCCCAGAACGACCCCACATGAGTTCACTGCTCTGGTTCTTGAAAAGCAAGTCACTGCCAGGTGTGTTTACATTTAATATCCTTACAAAATTGGCGTTGATATCGCTTTCCAATTTTGTCCATAGATTTTCCATCTGATTCCACCTGGAGCAGTACTTCAATCTCTGGATGATGAGCCAAGTCGTTTGTCAAAATAGCACCATTTCTTAACTTAAACTCATTATTATTAATGAGTGGCAATAAACATGACAGACGACTGACTAGAGTCGCTGTGCAGCACAAATTAGACCACTGTCAGGAGCATATAAGCATATGAAAATCTAGCACTTTCAGGAATAAAGCAAAATATTTTATTACCTTGTTCAAGTTTTCCTGATGACATCAATTCTTCCAACATAACAAAGATAGAGGCAGAGCCTGTATTACCCTTGTATGTTAGGTTAGTAAACCACTTGTCAAACGGAATCTCAAATCCAATTGCCACTAACTCATCGTAGAGTGACTGCTTAAAATGTTCTGATGAGTAATGAGGTAAATACCAAGTGAGATCATCTGATTTCAGGTTATGTTTGTCTCGGACTTGTGCTAAACCTTTTTGAATTGCATAGGGAACCACATTTTCACCTAGCAGTTTTACATCCTGTTTTAAGGCAATATAATTTTCTTTCCAGACTTCATCTGGATTTTCAACATCCCGCAAGCCTTTTAAAGAACCATCGGCTCTCTTCACGGCTCCAGCATACATACAAGTCTCTAGCTCATTGGCAAAAGAGATAATATCAACCCAGTCTACCCTAAATGAAATACCATTTTGATGAGGTGTATCTGTGATTAGCACTGCTGCTGCTGCATCAGAAAGCATCCACCTCAAAAAATCCTTCTCAAAAGCTATGATCGGTTTTGCTTCCAACTCCTGAATTTTAGCTTCTATTTCTGGTTGAAAGAACTTCGCTCTAAATTGGTTTGACACAAGTTCTGAACCTGTGGTTACAGCATTTTTTGTCAACCCGGAATAAACGCTCATATATCCATACTTAAAAGCGGTCATTCCAGAGCAGCAGACTCCACTTGTTGATATAACTTCACAAGGGGGACACCCAAGCTCCCCATGCACCATCAGACCATGGTTAGGAACAATCTGATCCGGAGAAGATGTCCCACAAACTAAACACTCTATTTCCTGTAAAGGAAAATTAGAATTTTTGGAAAGAGTACGCACTGCTTTTGCTGTTAATTGTGCATTAGTATGAGTTTGCTTACCAGTCTTAGGATCTATTGCATAATATCTAGATTTGATACCGTTGTTTTTGAGGATTCGATTTTTGCACCGAGAGGGTTTTTCATTGATGAACCCAAGAACGTTTTCTATTTCGTCATTATTCACCGGTTCATTAGGTAGAAAAACTCCTAAACCTGTAATGTATGCTGAAGCCATAATTTACCTCAAATAAACTAATAGGACTCAAAAAATTCAATTCTTGTTAACTCTTATTTCACCCCAGTTGGTGATTTCAAACGCTCAAGATAAAATGCTATTTTTTGATTAATCAAGGAAGCAAAAAGAAATTGCATGAGCGTAGAAAATAAGAGAAGAGTAGGAATAGCAAATAGGAGTTGAACCGCAAATAAACAGATAATTGGTATTCTGCTCCAGCTTCCCTGCTTACCAAAAAAACGAGCAATCTTGGCCCATGGATGATATAGTAATCGCCCAATTAATTCCGGGATAACATAACGTTGATTCACTTCAACAGCCCCTAGTCCTTTAAGCATTGGCTGATGAGAATAATCACTTAATACATCGATATTGTTGGCTAAACGCTTGCCAAACCTTGATAGTGCATAGATGTCTTCATCTGTAACCCCCGCAGCAGGGAATATTCCCAAAAATTTGTTTTTTTTCCCAGTAAATAATAGCCGGGGAGTAGTGATGAAGGTAGCTAAAGGTGGTCCTTGGTGAGTCAAAACCACATTGTCGATATGAATACCTCCGACTTCAGCAATCATTCTCTTCATAATTTCTGAGGCGGAGTGCCACATATTTCGACAAACTACTAAAGTGATAACTTTTGTATCCTTCAAAACTTTTGCATACTTGGATTTCAAAAATCCTTGAATTGGTAAAGATGGTGCTAAAAACCAAACCTGATAAGCAAGAATAACTAAATCGAATTTATCATCTTGACTAAATTTCGGTGGAGAGATTTCTGGAGGCTCCTCGTTCACACATTCTGGAAAAACATCAAAAAACTTATATAAGCTCCAAGGAGAAGGATAATCATCTCTTGGTTTAATACACTCCCAGATAAGCTCGACTTCTGGTATATCAAGATACTTGGTAAAAGATTTAGCTGCGCTAGTCACATCCCCTGATTGTGAGTAATAAACTACCAATACACGTTTCATGACTGTAATTGGAAAAATGATTGTAGGTCGATACAAATCAAGCTAACTAGCTAGTACTTCACCACATTAATTATGAGGAGTTATAGATCCTCGGCTTCTTTAATAAATCGAGGAACTGAGCATCCACAACTTATCAAAACTGCCAATTTACTTAGGAAAAGTTATTACATAAATGGCAGAAAAATGTGTAATTTCTATTTCGGCTGATACTGAATGTAGTTAGCTGGCATTTGTAATCCTTGGATTTGCAAACTCTGCATTCGGAATAAAAATGCAGTTCCTCTCATAATATGGTTAGCAACATCAACCACTCTCCGATTATTTGGTTCAGCGAGATAAGTAGCTTTGGCCCAGTCATTAAAACTACCCATTGCTGGACCACACCAAATTTGATAATCCATTTCTCGACCTTTTTCCCCCAAGTTAGACCAGCGAGATGATAATCCAAGATACCAACGGAAAATTAGAGCCATCTTCAATTTAGGGTTGTTGGCAGCCTTGATTAATTTATCAGGATTTCTTTGAGATAAATAGGCTGCTGTTTCCTTCCAAATAACTTCCAAATTTTTTCTAAAAACTTGTTTTTCTAGTTTATCTTTTTCTTCAAATGGGATGTCTTCAATGGAATCATATGTTTTGTATAAATCTAGTAATTTTTGCGCCCGTAGAGGAAAGAAACTTCCTCTTTTTAAAACTTGAAGTTTGACTCCCATTTCAAACATATCTGCTGCTGGAGCCATCATCACATCAGCCATCTCGGCTTGAGCCAATAATTGTTTTGTATGTTGAGAAGTTCCAGCTTCAACACAAGATTGATTAATAGAACCAGTAACAACATAGGCAGCGCCCATCATAAAAGCAGCTAATGCCGATTGGGGAGTTGCAATTCCTCCTGCTGCTCCAACTCGAACAGGTCTTTGGTAACAGTATTTGTTTTGAATTTCATCTCTCAATTCTAAAATTGAGGGTAAGAGGCAAACTAGAGGACGATTATCTGTATGACCACCAGAATCTGCTTCTACGGTGATATCATCTGCCATTGGAACTTGTTCAGCTAGTTTTGCTTGTAATTCGCTAATCAGACCTTGTTCAACTAATTGCTTGAGAATTTTTGTAGGAGCAGGCTGAAGAAATTTACTTGCAACTTCTGTGCGAGAAATTTTGGCAATTACTTTATTTTTGATTTCGATTTGATTAGCTGCATTTAAACTAAGCCCAGAAGCTCGATAGTAGACGATGTTGTCAGTTAAATCTAGGAATGCAGAAGCTTCTATGGTTCTCACTTGATATTTGAGATACAAATCAACAGCACTACGTTCAATCGCAGGTTCGCTTGGGCTGTGGAGTAAGTTAAAAACGTAAGGGCCTTCTGGTAGAGCTTGTTGAATACGCTTAATAGCTGCTTCGACACGAGAAGGAGCTAGTCCTCCTGCACCAAATGAGCTTAAAATTCTTTCTTGGCCAAGAGCAATGACTAGTTCTTCAGAAGCAATACCATGAGCCATCGCACCAGTCATATAGGCATATTTAACATTGTAAAAATCCAAGAAATTGCGATCGCCTAACTGTTGAATAGCTAGAGGTGGAACAGCTATGAGCATTTCCACTTTTCCTGTTTGTCCATTGGAATGATACAAGTAACCTTCGTTGGTTACACCAATTTCATCATCTAGTCTAATAATGTAACAAGGTTTCTCTAAATTCAGTAGCTTAGTTTTTATAGCTTCCTGATCAAAAGAGACAGAATCTAAAGCACCTTGCCAAACTTGATTTTGCTTGCGACTAAACTCTGAAAAATTTAGATAATTTTGATTTTTAGGTATTACAGTGTTTAAAATACTCACGTTATTAGCCCTCTAGTTTATGAAAATAAGAAGTAGTAATGCCCAGCTTTATATCTTTACAGAAACGTAAACTTGAAACTAGGTGTTTTTTGGTTCCGCAATTATTTAGCAGCTTGTGCATAACTTATAAATCTTCTATGAGTGATGTTTGCTATGAAAAATATGCTGTAAACAATCTAACTGAAGGTGAATAATAGCACTTATTTGAAGCAATGATTCTTGTCGTATTTCTAAAAAATTACTGTGAGATTTGGTAATACGAGAAGTGTTTTCACTGAGATTTTGATATAAATTCTTTCGGAAATTTATCATACGCTCTTGCTGAACAGAAGTATGAATGCTTGAACTATAAGCAGAGAAGTATTGAGAATTTTCATCCTGTATCGTATTCACATTTGAATTTTGTGATTTTTCTGCAAATTCAAAACTTTTTACAGAATTGTGCTTAAAACAATGATCCAAACGTTCAAACTCTTTAAAATCCAGTATGTTATACTGTCGTTTTTCTTCACCATTAATCGAAATACCTGAAACTGTATCTTGGAATTTTTTTTTGTCTGTATTGTTTAATGATGCAATGTTCAATTCATTGCCGTTCCAAGTTATAGTTTTAAGCTTAGATTGACTTTTTATATTATTTTCTTGAACTTGAGAATATAGTGAGGACAAGTCCATTTTTACCCTATGACTGAGGAGCTTTACTAATGCTTTAACAATACAAGTATGCTCGTCTATCCCTCTCTTATTTAGAGAAACCATCATGTGTTCTTTTTGCTTGAGGTTTCCACTAATCCATCTTGAGCAGTTATTTCCAGCACCAACTTCAATAAATATTCTGGCGCCGTCGTCCCAGACGCGCTGAACTAGCCGAGGGAAATCAAGCTGTTGAACAAGCACTTTGGCAATATTGTGTCCAATAGAATCACTGTTAAGAGTAATAGGTTTGTATTCTGCGGCAGAATAAAAAACGGTATTTGGTACGTTTTGAATAGGTAAGGTATTTAGTTTAACAAGTGCATCGTATTCAGAACGTATTGGCTCACAATGAATTACATGATTGAAAGGAGCATTGAAAGCATCACAATTTAGAGTTTTAATCACCCTTTGACAGGCTTTTGTATCACCAGCGATCGCCACTTCTTCTGGAGTATTGATGAGAGTTAAGTACACATTCTCCTCATGTCTAAGAACTTCTCGAACGCGAGAAACTGGACACATGAGAACGTACGTACTCCAGAACTCTTTACCTTCACTATCCTGTTCCTGGGGTAATTCCCAATATTTGCGAACTGCATTTTTAGGGCCGGACAACTGTGTTTTAAACAAAGCAGATGAACTCAAGCCTTCACTACCTTCGTGAAAGTGTGTCCAGATACCCTGAGAAAGCATCATACTCGTTTCACCCAAGCTATACCCAAAGGCAAATTGGGGCTGTAGTTGGAAATAATTTCTCAGAATAGCAGTCAATAGTCCAGCAACGCCAACCTCAGATTCGAGCATTGCAACTGGATCATCTATCAATTGCTGTTCCAACTTTTCTAAGTGCCTTGTTGATAATTTGTTCAGACTTCTGGGATAGAGAATTTTTTCTATATTGTTGACACGAGTGTAAACGCTTTTGATGATTGGATCTTCATAAATTTTGGGAAACAAGCGGAAGAGATTGCGGGCAATTCCAAGATAAGAACTGTAAGCACCAGGATAAACGAAAGCAACACTACCTTTGTTACCCAATGGTTTGGGCGTAAAATAGCTACCTACAGGTGTTTGCCAGTCTTTACCTGTATTGAAAGCATCTGCAACACCTTTAAGAGCGCGCTGAATTTCCCGCGTCAATTCTTGTTGATTACGTCCGAGAATTGCCAGTGCATAAGTGGCATTTTGACGCTGTTGAAAAGCTTTAAAAGTAATGCTTGCAGCAGCAAATAGAGAAGAGGAATTGGCAATTGTTTGTTCTAGGGAACCGATCTGCTCTAATAATGTAGAACAATCCTCAGCTGCGATCGCAAAAAGATAAAAAGGCATTTGCTCTAAATATCTGCTGCTACGATGTATCTGAGTTGCTTCCTCCGATAAAATTAAATGTGCGTAACTGCCATCTATCTCCATACTGTTAATGGCAGCAATTCTTTTAGTAGCTCCTTTCTCTAAAAACCAAGGCTTTGATTCAGGAGCAACATAAAACGGACTATTCTGCCAGATTTGCGGCATTTTGGGAGCAGACCAGTGAGGAACACCAGGAATGTAACGGTGATACAAACAGAGTGCTGTTTTAATTAAACTGACTATTCCTGATGCAGCAGAGGTATGACCAATGTTGGCTTTGACACTACCAATCGCACAACACAGATCAGGCTCAGAAGTCTGATAAGCTCGAATCAAACCTAGCATTTCTGACTCATCTTGCTGAGGAACCCCACTGGCAAAAACTTCTAGATAGCCAATGTCCTTGGGTTTAATACCTGCCAAATCAAAAGCAAGTTGACATACTTGCGTGACTGCTTTTGAGTCAGGAATCGCGTGAGAAGAAGAATTATCCTTCAAGATATTGAGAGCATCAACTACCGCATAGATACGGTCATTGTCTTGTTGTGCTGTTTTGTGGAGCTTCAATACTACGGCGGCTGCACCTTCGCCTAGCATCCAACCATTAACATTCTGGTCATAACTTAAAGTATTAACACCTGTGTTGGATTTTGCCGTTTGATTTTGCACTAAAACACTAAGGCTATTCTCAGCTAGCTCGACAGCACCAACAACAACAGCATCTACTTCTCGAATTGCAAGTAGCTTTTTTGCAACCTCCAAAGCTTTGAATATAGAATGTTGTTCGGCAACTAGTGTGAATAAAGGATCTGCAAAATTCCAGAGATTGGAAATAGTGTCTTTCGCTTCTGGTTTAAGAATACGAAGAGAAAGTTCTGTTGCGGCGACAATAATAACTGCCACCCTGCTTCCTTTGTTTAATTTTACATCTTTGAGCGCATTGTCAGCAACCTTAAGCATCAACAGTTCTTGAGGTTTGAATTTGTCTTCTTCAGATGCTAATTTAAAATCCAAAAAATCTATTTCAAAATCTTTGATATACGCTCCTAAAGGTGCAAATTCAGTGTCAAAATTATTGTTTTTGAGCAAAATATCTTGGTTTTTAACTTCTTGCCATCTCTCATAAGGAAAGTTAGTAAAGTGTTGATTTGCTTCATAAATACTGCGTTCAAAAGCATCTAATCCTTGACAACCACCTAAAAAGCAATCCATACCGACAATGGCTACTTTAGGATTTTTAATTTGTTCATAGTTTTCCATTATTTAATCTCTAGCTATGTATTTTTTGGAGATAAATTAGGATGGAGAGACAAGGACTCACAAATATCTCCTTGTCCTTTTTTATCCTTCTAATCTTTAAATCTTCTGGGTAAAATAGTTCCTTTTGCTCCAATCATGCGATTATATACTTTCCCTTGAATATCATGTGCAATCACATCAGCAGTCACAGATGATTCTGTCTTCAATTTTACTTCGCAAGAAACGTAAAAGGGTTTATCAAATGGTATAGGTGCGAACTGTTCAAAAGTTTTAATTTCTGATGGTAAACAACCTTGCTGATGAAAATATTGCGTCCAAAGCCAAAGTGCATGAACTTGAACATCTGCAATATAGGGATTAAA
Source organism: Pelatocladus maniniholoensis HA4357-MV3 (assembly GCA_019359115.1). Lineage (GTDB taxonomy): Bacteria > Cyanobacteriota > Cyanobacteriia > Cyanobacteriales > Nostocaceae > Pelatocladus > Pelatocladus maniniholoensis. The sequence continues at coordinate 12,596 of JAHHHW010000108.1, read as the reverse complement.
AGTTTTTACAGGAAATTGCCCTTGTTTTCTTTCCTCAACATTTGACAAAGCACATTCTAGAGTTATTTTTTCAGAGCTAGCATTTAAGATAGTTTTTACACCCTGAAAAGAAGCTCCATGAAATAAGCTTGATGCCCCGTTTTGATAAAGTGATTTATTAGAACCGAGTGTTATTTCTTCCCTTTTTAAATTAAGCGAATCATAATTAGGAGAAACTGGAATTTTCTGCTTAATCTTTAGCTGGCTGCTGAAATGATAACGAGTTTTCCCTTCTAGATTCTTACTCCATATTTTAGCATCAAACTGTATCTCATCAACATCGTTTTTAGAAATTTCTTGCAAATCTAAAATGTATTCAGTTGGCTGAGTTTTATCAAAAACAATTCCTTTCAAAACTTTGAAGTTTGAGCAACTAAAGATTTTGTAGCCAGGATAAAGTTGTTCACAGGTATTAGCAATCCATGTGAGAGCGCAAGTAGCAGGTAAAACTGGACGGCCAGCAATGACATGATCTTGTAAAAATGGATTGGCTGCTAAGATTAATCGGCGCTGGATACGATATTTTTTCAGATCTGGGTTGGACGACTGAGGTATGTACACTAAGGGACTACCTATTACTACTTGGGTAGTTTGTTGATTTACTGGTGCTAGTTCATTAACTAACATCTGAGTTCCAAGTTCTATAGGAATAGTCTCTATGCTTCTTTCGGCAAAAGCTTTCTTCAATTCTGGTGTTACCATGCCACTATCCCAAGGTCCCCAATTAATTGCAACGACATGACAATTTGGATAGTTGCGTTTAACAAGATGAGCGGACTTGTTGAGAATTTCATTGGCGATCGCATAATCTGACTGACCAATATTCCCGTAAAAACCAACTACCGAGGAAAATAACACTAAATAATTAAGTTGGCTAGGTGACACGCAATGTAGCATGTTTTCCAGACCTGCAACTTTGGCAGCATAAACAATTTCAAAATCCCGTTCTGATTTATTTTCAATTCGCTTATCTGCTAGATTACCAGCCCCATGAATAATTCCGGTTACTTCACCTAAACGCTCAACTGCTGTAGCAACTTGCTCTTGAAGTTGTGTTGCATCGGTGATATCTACGCTCAGATATTCCGCTTGTCCACCAGCTTTCTCAATTGCTCGTAGCGTTGCTTGAATTTCTCGTCTAGATGAAATACCCTTGTACTTTTTCTGCACCATTGCAGGTGTAGGCTTTTCTCCTCTGGCGATAAAATCATCCATAATCCGCTTTTTCAATTCCCCTTCTGTCGAGCAGCCTTCAGCCCACACAGGTTCAGGATCTACAGGCGAACGCCCTAGCAGAATGAACTTGCATTGATAACACTGCGCCAGCTTGATGACACATTCAGCTGTGATTCCCCTTGCACCACCACTGACAAGAAAAACTTGGGATTGGGGATTGAGAGAATGAGAAGAGGAGACAGACAAGGGAGAAAAAATGTCCTCTGTGTCCCCATATCCTCCGTGTCCTCCATGTCCTCCATGTCCCCATCTCTCCGGCTTGCACACTAACGTTGTTCGTCCTTGTGAGCTATATCCAACTTCAGCAATTAACCGATTGGGATCATGAAGTTCGTTAAGGATATACTGTACTGATGTTTGAGTATTTATATCGGGACTTAGATCAATTGCACGGCAAAATACAGTTTCCCATTCCTGATTCAGGCTTTTGGTTAGTCCAAATAATCCGCTACTAATGGCACCAAAATTAGTTTTACAGCCTAGCCCAAACTGGCCATCAAGACGAGCAACGCTAAGGAAGCAACTGCATCCTTGAGATGCTGCTTGATTGAGTGATGTTTTGAGGTGTTTGGCGATGAGAAAAACGTGACGCAGAAGTGCTTTCTCAGTTTCCAAGTAACGGACGTGATTACTTGTATCATCATGGCTATCAGGATTGAGATGGATAAAAGCAGCAATTTGACCATACTGAGAAGCGATCGCTTCTAACTGATGTTGCAAATGCTCCTCGCTCAAATTTGCCAGCACAACCCGATTGATTCCTTCTGGTAAAGGTAATTGATCTGCAATTAAGGTTTTAGGAAAACTCAACACAACTACTTTCCAATCACCCTGTAAAAGAGCTAGAGCTAGTTCTGAAGTCATGGGGGTGCCATCATCAGTAAGCAAGGCGATATACTTCTCAGGTAAGGAAAAATCTAATATATCTGGTTCAGGAAGGAATTTGAGATGAACTGAACTGCGGAGAATATTATGATTTACTTCAGATTGCTGGTTGCAAGGCTCGGCTAGAAGTGTTTTTTTTTCCAGCACATTAGCCTGTTGTTTCATATAGTCAACGATTTGACTAAGAGTACGTAATTCTCCCAGTTCTTCAGGATTGGGCTTAGGCAAATCTGGGCATAATTCTAATAGCCCTCCCAAAATCTCAACTCGTTTAATGGAATCAATACCTAAATCTGCCTCCATATCCATTGACAGCTCCAACATTTCAACTGGATAGCCTGTCTTTTCACTAACTACGTTTAGCAGAATTTGACTGAGATCAGTTAAATCGGAGGAGGAAACTGGTGAAGTTGCTTCTTCGGAAGTAGTAAAAGTGAGGGGAACTGCGGAAGAAATTATTTGTATATTTTCACTCTTCGCGTCTTTTGTTCCCCGCGTCCCCACGTCACTTACTTCGCTGCTCTTAGCCTCATTCCAAGCAACTTCTTGTGCTGTCTTCCCAGGTGCAGATTCAACGTCAGTACTTCCTGGAAGCAGAGTCCGCAAATATTCTACGATTTGACCAAGGCTACGTCGTTTTTCTAGTTCTTCGAGATTGGGTTTGGACAAATATGGGTATAATTCCAGTAATGATCCCAGAATTTCAACTCTTTTAACGGCATCAATTCCCAAGTCCACCTCTATATCCATCGACAGTTCCAGCATTCCTACCGGATAGCCCGTCTTTTCACTGACTATGTTTAGTAGAGTCTGAATAAAGGTGGGTTCATCAATGGTTATAGGTAATGACGGCACATCTGAAGTTGGAATGACAAGAGTATCAGAGGTTTTTACGGAGATTGCTTTTGTGTCGTTACTAGTGCTATTGTAAGTACCATTGCTAACACCATTACTCACACCATTGCTTGTGCCATTGACTAAAACAGGCTCAAAGTTAGTTATAAAGCTGTGAGTGGGTACAGCAACAGATGTGGTAGTTCTATCATTGACTGCAACTGGAGCAACAGAAGTATGTTCATCACTAACAATAGATGTCGTTTCTGATGGCAATACTGTGGGCTGTTCCGTGTTTATGGTAGCAAGTAGCTGACTGTAATGTTGCTGGAGCAATTGGAAAAACTTTTTGGTTTGTTCTGTTTGATGGTTTAGATATTGCTCGTGGACACGCAGTGTTTCACCATGATGTTCGTGAAAGCGCATGATGCTGCGCTCAGAGTAGGAGAGGGCTATTTGTTTGGTTTCCGCATCTTGGTGAGGGAATTGATCATTTACCAGCAAAGAATTCTGTTGCTGCATCAGTTGGAAAAAGGTTTTGGTATATTCCGTTTGATGCTTCAAAGATTGTTCATGAACATGTAAGGCGTCACGTTGATTGCGATTGAATTCTATGAGGCTATATTCTAAACTATCTAAAACTAGTTGATAATTTTGAGTAAGTTCTGGACTTGTTTGCATTTGTGCTTTAGGAGTTGCTTGAGGGTATTTGTTTAGATCAGAAGATTTTTCTGGTTTATTACCGTTTGCAACTGGTGTGGACTCGCTGCGGTGTGTATTGACAGGTTGGGAGATGGGCGTCTGATCTGTCTTTTGAATAGGGGATGTAGACAGAGTATTTACCTCAGAGGATTTATCTTTTGTGTGTGGGAGATTAACTTGATGTCCGTTGTGCAAAGCTTTTTCAAAAGCCTGTTTTCTTTTTTCTGAGATGTAGTTAGAACCATTTAGCTGGACAATCAGCTGCTTATTGTTTTTTACTTCTGGTGTTTTCTGCTCAAGTTGGTAGAGATCGGGGTTTTTTAAAGATAAGCCAGCGACACGTAATTGCATAACAGCTTCTCGAAAACAGCGATCGCTATCTTTTTGATAACTGCCATTCAAAGCCACAGCTAAATGAGGTTGATCACAGAGGATATCTTTGACTAATTTAGTCAGAATGCCTTTAGGGCCAAACTCTATGAAACAATAGCCACCTTGAGCGTAAATATTTTCAATCTCTTGCTTAAAATGTACCTGATTAATCAGGTGTTGTTTCAGGATTTTTTGAATCGCTTGTGGTTCTTGCGGGTAACACTTTCCTGTCACATTAGTATACACAGGCATTATTGGCTCGTTGAAATGAATTCCCTCAATTGCTTGAGTAAAGGGTTTTTGAGCATGAGTTACCAATGGTGTATGAAAAGCTGCTGAAACAGGCAGCAAAACGGTAGAATAAGCCTTAGCTTTCAGTTGCTCCTGTACTTGGCTGATCTCAGCTTTCGCTCCTGCCAACACCACTTGATTTGGAGAATTCAAGTTAGCGATCGTCACTAGAGGGAAGTTCTTGATGATTTCTTCAACTTGACTGACATCACCTTTAACTGCCAGCATAGCTCCTGCATCAAACTCAGGATCGTTTGGTGCAGCCATCGCTTGACCCCTGGCTTTAACCAGGAAAAAGTAATCTTCCTCACTGAGAACACCCGCAGCCCACAAAGCCGTCAATTCTCCAAAGCTGTGTCCGACGAGAAAATCTGGCTTGAATCCTCCCTGTTGTAATAGCTTATACAGACCAACGCTGAAAGCTCCAATTGCTGCTTGTGCATATTCTGTCTTTTGCAATGCTTCAACTTGTGACTGTTTTTGAGCTTGATCAAAAACAGGGCGAGGGAAAACTATTTCTGAAACGGGTTTGAGACCATCTTTGCAGAAAAGGTTATCTATCTGACTATAGGTCTGTCGCAAGCAAGGAAAGTTGATGACAAGTTCTCGACCCATTTCCAGGTATTGAGAACCTTGACCAGAAAACAAGGCAACTACTTTGCCTTCAGTTGGCAGATTCGTTTTGCGATAATAAATTCCTTGAGGATGCTCCCAAGATTCCGCTTGTGACTTATTGGTGAGCAAGTCAATACTGATCTGCAATAATTTGCAAGCCTCAGTCAAAGATTCGGCGACAAATCCTACTCTAGCATTTGTGGCAGGAATTTCTGATGATTGACACGTTGCAATTAGTTGTGCATAACTTCTTTCTTTTTCTGGAGATTGCAACTGACCCAAAATTTCTTGACAGCGTGATCTTAACTGCTCAGGTGTTGATGCAAATAACAGTACTGATTGGGGGGTGTTATGTAAACGATAAGGGCGATCGTGTTCACTAGAGTATTCTTCTAAGACAATGTGGTAATTTGTGCCACCAAAACCAAAGGAACTCACTCCTGCACGTCTTGGCACTTCTCCTTGAGAGCAAATCCAAGGCCTAGTTTCTGTATTCAAATACAATGGTGAGTTTTCAAGACCTAGTTTAGGATGTGGTTGAGTGATATTAATGGTTGCTGGCAATACTTTGTGGTGTAAAGCTAATGCTGTTTTGATTAGACTTGCAGCACCCGCAGCAGCTTTTGCATGTCCAATCTGTGATTTGACACTTCCAAGTGCAATATGTTGTGTTCGGGAATTGTTTTCGCTAAAAACTTCTTTGAGAGCTGTAAATTCGGTGGGATCTCCAACCATGGTACCTGTGCCGTGTGCTTCAATTAAACCAACACTGGTAGGTGAAAATCCTGCATCTTCATAAGCACGATGCAAAGCTCTGACTTGACCTTCTGGGCGAGGTGCATAAATGCTTTTATAGCGACCATCACTGGAGGCGCCAATACCTTTGATCACTGCATAAATTCGGTCATTATCCCTAATTGCGTCTTCCAAGCGTTTCAACACCAACATACCAATACCTTCAGCCAACATCATGCCATCTGATTGAGCATCAAAAGGTTTGGTGTTCTGGCTTGGGGAAACAGCAGGTGTTTTGCTAAAACACATATAGGCAACAATTGAGTTGTCAGTGTCAACTCCACCAGTGAGCATCATGTCGGCTCGATGATCGACTAGTTCACTAATTGACATTGCTAATGCTCCTAATGAACTGGCACAAGCAGCATCGACTACACAGTTCATTCCTCCCAAATCTAGGCGGTTGGCAATTCGCCCAGAAACTATGTTTGCTAACATACCGGGAAAAGCGTTCTCTTCCCATGGCACATATGCACTTTTGATTTTCTCGATAATTTTTTGCGTATCTTGGTCAGATAAGCCACTACTTTTTAAGACTTTTTCCCATATGGGATACTCTAATCTAGTAGCCAATGGCATTGCTAACTGTCTTGCTAGGGCTACACCCAAAATCACCCCAGTACGCTCTCGGTTAAATTGTCTTGTTTCGCCATAGCCTGCATCTTCGATTGCTGCTTTTGCAACAACTAAACCCAGTAACTGGGAAACATCTGTAACTTCCAAAAGATTTGGAGGAAGTCCAAATTCCATTGGGTTGAATTCGATTTCGGGGATGAATCCACCACGTTTGCAGTAAGTTTTGTCAGGGGCTTTGGGGTTAGGATCATAGTAATCCTCAATATTCCAGCGCGATGGAGGAACATCAGTAATACAATCAACTTGGCGAATAATTTTTTCCCAATATTCCCGTAAATTTTTAGATTGCGGGAAAATAGAAGCCATTCCAATAATAGCAACAGGATTTTGTTGCAATCTTCTATTGATCTTATGAGTTTCAGTTGCATTTGCAGACATCATTTTTTTAACCTGTATCAGTTTGTGCAAAGCCTTTTCACAATTGCTTACTTCTTTTTGTAACTGTGCAAAGTCAACTTCAATTCTAGAAGCAGCCATGGCTTAATTTTCATTATTTACTTGGAGAATATAGGGAAATAGCCAAGATTTATATGCTCTATACAAAATAATCTTGAAGTAATAGTTAGGAGAGCAATCATTGATTATCTTTACAGAGCGAGTTAGAATTCATATCTTTAAGGCTGCTACATAAGTCTTGAAATAGCTTTATTTTGGATTACTTCATCGAAAGAAGTTAATCCAATTAGTTTATTTTAGTCATATCATCCATGACTCTTGCTGCTTATTCTAGACTGCTTACTTCTGTGTAGCAACTTATATGCAACAAACCAACTATTGGGATATGAAATTCTAATGAAGTGTTTTCTGTAAGGTAATTGTCAATTCATATATAGGATTCCTATTGAGCTTTTAACCCGAATTAAGTACAGTTTAGGTTTCATATTTAGAGTTAAGATCTCCCTAGCTCAACTACTAAGTTAATCAAACAAAAAGGATTCCTATAACTACATTAGTGATCATTCATTCGTTGTTGATAATTTGATACATTATGGAGCAATTATGCCACAGTTTAAACGTAGTTCTATTCTGAATCAGCATTACTACTTTTTTTTCTAGATTCTGTCTTTTCTTCAGCAGCAGTTAATAGCCGTCGTTCAAGTTCACTAATACTAATTCCAAGCTCAGAAGCGGTTTTGGTTTTCCATTCTTCCAGTTCAGAATCGTGTTGATTGAGCCATTCATGCACTGCGATACGTGCCATTTCAGCTTTACGAGCTGTCTGGCGGGCTGCATGAAAAATTAGCCGCTGGTGATCAAATCTGGTTAATGAGAGCATGAATCGCTGTAGTTTCATTCTCTTGAGGACGCGAACAACTTTAGCCACATCACCTATGTCCAACTTTTAATTACACTATCTCATCTACCAAGAGTTTATCTTCCAAAATTGCATATAAATTGTATATTCCTTCTTTTGAAGGTCATGTTAATGCCATAAAAATCCGAGAATCAGGCAAAAAATAAAAGAAAATAAGTTATTTTTCATACTGAATTATAAAGTTAGCTTCCATTCTTTATTCTGAGAATATGTAATTTATGAGTTTGGATTCAAATTATATGTACTATTTATTACTATTTGTTTATACTGTTGAAGCATCTCCTTCTAAGTTCTTTTTATCAGAAGAGTGAAATGGGATAGTTATACGCAGATTAATGTATCAAAATTATTAGTATAAACATCTACTATAAAAAAATGGCATTTTAAAAATATATTGTACGAGTCTAGATTTTATATAAATTTTATATTGTTATTTCAATCACAAATAAATGATACAAATTATTCTGCTTGATGATAGATGAATTAATTACGTTTTTCACTAAATTCTACTAATATATTTGCTTGCGAAGAGATGCTTATTACTCTTCATGTTAATAATTTACTTGCGATTATTTTTTCTTTTTAAAGTTGTTGCATAGGAGTTGCATTTGAGTATCAAAAAGACTATGGTTGGTGATTAAATTGAATAAAGATTTAACTCCGTACAGGAGGTAATGGCATTGAACATATTTACTACCTTAATAACTCTATTTCCTCATCTACCATTAGATATGATTACCACCTTGTGACATTCAGCTTTTACTTGATTAGAATTCCACGAAACTAAACGGAGTTGCTGGCATGAGACTATCTGAGCTAGATCCACTCATACCACTATCTAACTTAAGAGAAGAGCTCCTCAAATTGCCAAAAGGCTACTGTTTTTATGAACAAGAACTTATAGAGTTTTTATCGAGACGACGATGGCCTGAAAACAATCGCCGTATTGATCGAACAACTTTTTGGCGATGGAGAAATGATAATGGAATTGAGCATCAGAAAGTATTTAGTCGATTAGATCTTTTAAAACTCTGTCAGATCTGCGATCACTATCGTATAGATGGAACTCGCAGCGAATACTTAGACATTATGAAAAGGAAAAAAGAGGTGTGCTAAATCAATAAATAAGTACAAATTTGAAGACATAAATTCCTGATTGGTTGTTACTGCTACAGAGTGATGGATATTTTTTCTATAATCCATCCTCTGATAGCAACAATAAAATCCGAAATTATCAGCCAATCTGATCCACTTTACTTTCTACTATTTATATGACTGTAGAGCAGAGATATTGCCATTCGTCTCTCTTAAATTACATGAATAATTGCAAGAGAGTAGTATCCTTAACTAGCAAAACATAAATCATGGTGCAAAAACAAAGGCAGCCAATTACGATACCTATAAATCAGTTGCCTATAATTTTAGCAATTGCTATGGCTGTAGGTATCGGTGCAATTTCTCTCTACGGCCTTTCTAGATTTAGACCAAAGTCTGCAAATAATGATTCAGCTACCCCAATTAATTCCCCTACTATTACTAGTGTTGCCGCTCTTGGACGTTTAGAACCTCAAGGAGAAGTGATTAATTTGTCTGCTCCTAATTCCCAAGGTGGTGTGCAAGTCGCAAAACTGCTTGTAGACAAAGGAGATAAAGTGCGTAAAGGTCAAGCAGTTGCACTTCTTGACAATTTTTATGTCCGTCTTGCAGCCTTAGAAAATGCGAAACAACAAATTTTGGTTGCCCAAGCTAGTCTCAATCAGGTAAAAGCAGGAGCCAAAGCAGGAGATATAGCTGCCCAAAAGGCGACTATTGCTCGCCTAGAAGCTGAGTTAGATGGAGAAATATCTACACAACAAGCAAGCATAGCTCGCTTACAGGCAGAATTACGTAATGCCAAAAGTGAAAATCAACGATATCAGATGTTGTACAAACAGGGAGCCATTTCAGCATCAGATGCAGATGCTAAACGCTTGAGAATGGATACTGTCCAACAACAGCTCAATGAGGCAAAAGCTAATCGAAGCCGTACAGTAGACACTCTTCAAAAACAGTTAAGTGAGGCTAGAGCTAGGCTGGAAAGTATTGCTGAAGTCCGTCCTACCGATGTACAAGCAGCTCAAGCTGAGGTTGAGAAGGCAAAAACAGCAGTAGTACAGGCTCGTGCTGATCTGGATCTAAGCATAGTGCGATCGCCTGTAGATGGGCAAATCATCAAAATTTATACTTGGCCTGGAGAAATTATCGGCAATCAAGGAATTGCTCAGATCGGTTACACAGACCAAATGTATGTGGTAGCAGAAGTCTATGAAACTGATATTAAAAAAGTACATCTAGGTCAGTTGGCAATTATTAGTAGCGATGCTTTTTCCGGCAAATTGCAAGGAACAGTAACAGATATAGGCTTACAAGTTACCCAACAAAATATCTTTAGTAACAATCCAGGAGCAGATACAGATAACAAAGTAGTTGATGTCAAAATTCGTATCAATAATCCAAAAGATAATGAACGAGTTGCAGCCCTGACTAACTTACAAGTAGAAGTACTTATTAATCTTGGACAATCTCAATAATAAATACTTTTTTGAGCAGAGAAAATCTGAATAAATTTTTTGAGGATTTTCTTCCAAAAAATTGCATTTTTAATCTCAATTTTGAGGTTTACAAGATGATTAACAATATACCTGTAGCCTGGCTACAACTAGCTCGACAAAAACTTCGCTTTGTAGTAGCTTTAGCTGGTATTACGTTTGTTGCTGTTTTGATGTTCATGCAAATTGGCTTTCAAGATGCTCTCTATGATAGTGCTACGCAAGTGCAGAAAAACTTAGCAGGAGATTTATTTATAATAAGTTCTCAATATAAATCTTTAACCTCAAATCAAAGTTTTCCACGTGTTCGTTTATATCAAGCATTAGGGTTTGATGATATAAAGTCAGTCATGCCTGTATACGTTCAATTTGCTAAACTCAAAAATCCAATTAATGGTCGTAAGTTCCCAATCTACGTGCTGGGTTTTGACCCAGCAGAATCTGTTTTTAAATTACCAGATGTTGAGAGTAATATAAATCTTCTCAAACGTCCTAATGTAGTTTTATTTGATCGTGGTTCTCGCTCAGAATTTGGACCAATCGCGGAAAATTTTGAGCAACAAGAATCTGTCAGAATTGAAATATTTGGATATAATTCAACAATTGGCTACAAAGTTAAAGTCGGTGGCTTGTTTAAGCTTGGTCCTTCCTTTGGAGTTGATGGAAATTTAATGATTAGTTACTCAACTTTCATCAAGGTATTTAGAGACCGTACTGCTGATTATATAGATATAGGATTACTTACTCTCAAACCCAGTGCTGATCACCAAAAAGTTTTAGCAAGTTTGTCAGATCACTTACCCAAAGATGTGAAAATTTTAACGCGTCAGGGTTTTATTGATTTTGAAAAAAACTATTGGAGTCTAAGAACACCTATTGGATTTGTATTTAATCTTATGGTAATCATGGGATTTATTGTTGGTGTAGTTGTTGTTTATCAAATACTTTATAGTAATATATCTAATCACTTAGCTGAATATGCAACATTAAAAGCAATGGGATTTAAAAATAAATATTTGCTAGGTGTAGTTTTTCAACAGGCTGTAATTTTAGCAATCGTAGGCTATATCCCTGGCATCATTATATCTATTGGTCTATATAATTTGGCAAAAAATGCTACTCAGTTACCAGTAATTATGAGTTACGATAAGGCATTAATAATCTTATTTTCTACACTCTTAATGTGTTTAACTTCGGCATTTTTATCAACAAATAAATTGCGTTCTGTAGATCCAGCAGACATTTTCTAATTTAATCACATAACATAATAAATTCATGTTTCAACAAGAAATTGTTGTTTCCGTTGAAAATATCAATCACTACTTCGGTCAAAAATCATTACGAAGCCAGATTTTATTTGACATTAATTTAGTTATAAAATCTGGAGAAATTGTAATTATGTCTGGCCCATCTGGTTCAGGAAAAACGACTTTATTAACTTTGATTGGTGGTTTGCGATCTGTCCAAGAAGGGAGCCTTAAATTTATAGATTGGGAGTTACATGGGGCTAGTAATGAGAAGTTAGTGCAAATACGACGTCAGATTGGCTATATTTTTCAAGCTCACAACTTGCTGGATTTCTTAACAGCCCGCCAGAATGTCCAAATGTCACTTGAACTACAAAAAAATCTTTCTTATCGACAGGCTCGTCTGAAATCAGAAGCGATGCTTCATGCTGTTAAATTGGGACATCGAGTTAATTATTATCCTACCCACCTTTCGGGAGGTCAAAAGCAACGTGTAGCCATTGCCCGTGCTTTGGTGAGTCAGCCCAAATTAGTTTTAGCAGATGAACCAACTGCTGCCTTAGACAGTAAATCAGGTCGAGAAGTTGTAGAAATAATGCAGCTACTGGCTAAGGAACAGCAATGTGCTATTTTAATGGTGACTCATGACAATCGAGTTCTAGACATAGCAGATAAAATCATCCACATAGAAGATGGTCGGATAATTAAAGAAGATTTGTTTTAACTATTTCGCCTTATATCCCGGCGCTATAACGGTACTCCGTTTAGCGCCGGGATATAAGGCGGGACGCTACGAAAGTATCTTCGACCAATGCTGCTCACGGCGAGGGAGAAGATATTTGAGGAGTGTCCAAATATTTTCCGAAATAGCTTTACTGCTAAGTGTAGATAGTAGTAGAATAAAGAAACGCTCATAGGTGATATTGAGTGCTACGCAAAGCTGTACAAGTTCGTTTATATCCATCTGAACAACAACAAATACAATTGGCTCAAACATTTGGATGTTCGCGCTGGTGGTGGAATTTTGCTCTAAGCAAATCA
>JAHHHW010000107.1 GCA_019359115.1 Pelatocladus maniniholoensis HA4357-MV3 | reverse complement strand
GGGACGGGAAACCGTCTAGTTAAGAGTCGAAGAAGCAAGAACAGTGGTGGAGAGGCACGGATTCATCCTGCCTCGTAACATCATTTGAGAATCCCTGCGGCTTTAGTCCAGGGAGTACGTCAAGAAACGGGAAGCTTTAGTAATAGGCATCAATCGATATCCTTTGCTGAAAGATAAACCAGCGAGTAAAGCACGACATCTTCTGACACCAGCAGATGATGCTGAGGCAATAGCTCAAATTCTGGAAAAATACGGTAATTTCAAAGTGCGGCGATTGCCTGCCTACAATCAAAATGGGTTGTGGCAAGTCGATCCAAACCCGAAACCTCCGGTGAGAGTCAGAGATCTTCAAGAAGCAATATCACAGCTTTTCTGCCCACCCGACAGCAGCATTCCCGACACAGCATTGCTGTTTTTTGCCGGTCATGGTTTGCAAAAGCATCAAGGTAGGGTGCTTGAAAGCTTTTTAGCTACCAGTGATGTTTGTCCCCTCAACGACAAATGGGGTGTTTCCCTCGACTGGTTACGCGAACTGTTGCAGTCAAGTCCAGTGCGACAGCAGATTGTCTGGCTCGATTGCTGCCATAGTGGGGGGCTGCTCAATTTTACCAAGGCAAATCCAGGTAATCTCGGCAAAGTTCGTGATCGGTGTTTTATCGCCGCCTGCCGTTCTTTTGAGGTGGCTTATGAAGAGAATAATGGCATCCTCAGTGCTGCGCTACTGCAATGTTTGAACCCAGAACAGCACCCAGATGGCTGTGTGAGTAACTACAACCTCATCGATTTCATCAATCGGCAGTTGAAAAATTCCCCCCAACATCCTATTTTTCACAACTCTGGTAGCGAGATTATCTTAACTGGCAAAAGAGAAAAGATAGACCGTGCTGTTCTGTTGGCAGGTGTGTGTCCTTACAAGGGACTAGCCTGCTTTGATTTTAATGACGAAGACCCCAAATATTTCTATGGACGGACAGATTTAACAGACCAATTGCTGGAAAAAGTGCGGCAAGGAAATTTCTTGGCTGTGCTGGGGGCTTCTGGGAGTGGCAAGTCTTCGGTAGTCAGAGCTGGGTTACTGCATCAGATACATCTGGGACAGCGCTTAGGAGGTAGCGACTCTTGGCTAATCAAGATTTTTCGACCCGGTAAACATCCGTTTCAGCGTTTAGTAGAGGCATTTGTTGACTCAGAACTAACAGAGGTTGAGCGTAGTAGCCAATTAGCCCACATCAAGAAATTGTTTGGGGAATTAGGCACTACACGGGGGTTAAAGCGTCTGATTATGACTGCTAAAGCTGCTCGTGTGATACTAGTGGTGGATCAGTTTGAGGAAGCTTTTACTCTATGTGAGAACCTCAGAGAAAGACAACTTTTTTTTGAGAGTTTGCTGGGTGCTTTAGAGCAACTAGATGGTAAACTCTGCCTGGTGCTAACAATGCGGGCAGATTTCTTGGGTAAGTGTGCAGAACATGAGTATTCCGGATTAGCCAGCAAAATTCAGTCGAATTTGGTGATGGTGAAGCCGATGAATCGGCAAGAATTAGGGCAAGCCATCACCGAACCTGCAAACCAAGTAGGTTTGGAAGTGGAGCGAGAACTGATGGAACAGATGCTTGCTGATGTGGAAGGTCCAGGCAGTTTGCCGTTGTTGCAGTACACCTTGACACAACTGTGGCAACAACGCCAGATAGATCGTTTAACACTGAAAAGATATACCCAATTGGGTGGAGTAAAGGAAACGCTGCAAAAGCGAGCCGACGAAATTTATCACTCCCTATCTACTGAAGAACAAAAAATCACTGAGCGGATTTTTCGCGAGTTGACGCAGTTGGGTGAAGGAACGGAGGATACACGTAGGCAAGTTCTGAAATCGGATTTAGTCACCTCTCCTCAATCGGCAGAGATTTTAGAGCGGGTACTCCAAAAGTTGGTAAATGCCAGATTAGTAGTGACTTCACAATTGCGACAGCGAGGAGAAAGTGACCTGACGGTGACGGTAGTGGATGTGGCTCACGAAGCACTCATTCGTCATTGGTCAAGACTACGCAGATGGGTGAATGAAAACCGTGAGGTTGATAGAATTGCACGCAGGATTAAGGCGGCGGCTGAAGAGTGGCAAAGTCAAGGGAAGTCTCAAGATTACTTGCTGTCTGGGGCAAGATTGGCTGAAGCTGAAAATTTCTTCGAGAATTATGCTGACCAAGACTTACTGTCGGGTTTAGACCAGGATTTTATCCAAGAAAGCCAAGCAGTTCGCGATCGCGCTCTCAAAGAAAAAGAAGCACAGATTGCTGCCTTGGAACAGGCGAATGCTGCCTTAAAACGAGAACGCAACCAAAATAACCTGCTCAACAAAGCCTTTAGAGTAATAGATTTACTCCAAAGCAAGCCTGTCGATGCTTTAGTTCTGGCAATCCAGTCAACTGGTCTAAATCTAGCGCAATTGCCAGGGAATCTTCTTGATCAAGTCAAGGCAGGCGGAGTACAAGCCGCAGAATTAGCTCGAGAACAAAATGTTTTCAGAGGTAATCAAGCTGAGGTAACATGCGTCGCTGTTAACCCTGGCGATTTGATCGCCAGTAGTAGTAAGGAGGGTACAGTCCGGTTGTGGGACACTCAGGGCAACCCGATTGGCAAACTCATTCAGGGGCATCAGGATTCTGTCTGTGCAGTTACCTTTAGTCCAGATGGCAAAACCCTTGCTAGTGGCGGTCAGGACAAGACGGTGCGATTTTGGGACACTCAAGGCAATTTGATTGATCAGCTTTTCCCCAAGCATAAGAAAAAGGTGTCTTTGCGACCAGTTCTTTTGCTTCTTAAACATTGTCTTAGTAACTGGCTAAGCACTATTGGCTGGCTAGTGGTTGGGTGTTGGCTCAATTTTTGCTATTGGGCGATTATGAGTTTAATTCTTGAGGACAAGCTTCTTAACCAGTCTAAAATGGATGCAATTCATGAGCAAATGCCTAAGTGGTCTATTGAGCAGATTGATTCGTTTTCTCTCTGTGTTGTGCTGGTTCTGACGTTGGGCGTTCTTTGCTGGTTGTCCTGGTCTTTGTTTAAAATCGAGGGTGCTGTCACTTCACTAACCTTTAGCCCCGATGGTAAGTACATCGTCACTGGTCACCAAGATAAAAAGGTGCGGTTGTGGAACCTGCGGGGTAAACTGATTTGTGCGCCTTTTCAAGGTCATCAGAGTGATGTGACATCGGTCGCATTTAGTCCAGATAGCAAGGAAATAGTCAGTGCCAGTCAAGACGGAACTTTGCAGTTGTGGAATTTGTGGGGAAAGCCCAAGTACAAATCGCTTGATTGGGGTCACGTTGTCACAATCATTTGCTTGACATTTTTTTTGGTATCACCATTTTATCTGTTGTGGAGATATTTCCGACCGGGTAAGCAGATTGGTCAACGCTTCCAAGGTCATAAGGATGCTGTGACATCAGTCGCTTTTAGCCCAGATGGGCAATACATCGTCAGTGGAAGTGATGACAAGACGTTGCGGTTGTGGGACAACCAGGGTAGACTAATTGGTCAACCCTTTCAAGGACATGAAGGTGCTGTGACATCAGTCGCTTTTAGCCCAGATGGGAAACACATCGTCAGTGGTAGCCGCGATCGCAAAGTGCGGTTGTGGGACATCCAAGGCGACCCAATTCGTCAACCGTTACAAGGGCATGAGAATGACGTGATGTCAGTTGCCTTTAGCCCGGATGGAACATATATTATCAGTGGCAGTAGTGACGGGACAGTGAGGTTATGGGACATTCATAGCCACGCCAGCGAAAATTGGGAAGATTATCTGCAAGTGGCGTGTAACAGGTTGCGTTACCATCCCATCCTCAAAAATCCTGAAACAGAGATGGCAAAGCAAGCGTGTAAAATTTGTCAACAGTATGTCTGGAAGGGGTAGTGGGTAAGCAAGCACCTGGGTATAAAACTGCTTAGAAAGCTCTCACCGTTTCATTCCTGAACTAATCCGTTCAGTTTAGTATTTTTGAGAATTCGCCAACGGTATCCGGATCTTGGCTCAATACCTAGTTTATTTATGGGGATTTTCCTGTTAAGAGTTCCTTATTCCCAATTCCCTTTTAACGCAAACAACGTATTGCTTCTAACAATCCTCTAGCTTTATTTAAAGTCTCTTCGTATTCTTTTTCTGGTTCTGAATCAGCTACCAACCCTGCGCCAGCTTGGACATATAGTGTACTATTCCGTAGAACCATTGTGCGAATGGCGATCGCAGAATTCAATTGTCCTTCAAAATCATAATATCCATATACGCCGGAATAAACGCCACGCCGACTCGGTTCTAACTCATTTATAATCTCCATTGCCCGAATTTTGGGTGCGCCGCTAACTGTTCCAGCTGGGAAACAAGCTTTGAGTAAATCCCAGGCTGTTTTACCAGGTGCTAATTTACCTACTACATTGCTGACAATGTGCATCACATGAGAGTAACGCTCAATTACCATTAACTCGTCTACCTTCACCGTACCGCTTTGGCACACACGCCCCAAATCATTACGCCCCAAGTCAACAAGCATAACGTGTTCGGCTATTTCTTTGGGGTCTTTGAGTAATTCTTCTGCTAAAGCTATGTCTTGGTGAGTTGTTTTACCCCGTGGGCGAGTACCAGCAATGGGACGTACTGTAGCCAGTAGATCTCCTTGTGGATCGCGTTCGGCTTTCACCATCACTTCGGGACTCGAACCAATAATTTGCCAATCCTGGAAGTTGAAAAATGACATGTAAGGAGAAGGATTAATCTGACGCAGGGAACGATACAAAGCAAAAGGATCGCCTGTGTATTCTGTTGATAAGCGCTGGGAAATTACTACTTGAAAGATGTCCCCGGCTTTAATGTATTCTTTTGCCTTTTTAACGCTGTTACAGAATTTCTCGCGGGTGAAATTACTCTTATACTCCTCGACTCCCCCTACTTCTGTTACTCTGTTACTTCCTGGAGGATTCCATTCTAATAAAGTATTTTGCTCTGATAAAGGCAGAGATAACTTATCGATCATTCGAGTCACGCGATCGCTAGCCTTTTGGTAGGCTGTTTGTAAATCTACATTTGGATCACGCAAATCGGCGTAAGCAACAGCCCAAATTTTCCGCTTAACTTGGTCAAAAATTAACAGATGGTCTACCTGCATCCACACACCATCAGGAATATTACGGTTATCTTGTGAATGAATTGGTACACGCGGCTCAATCCAATTGATTAATTCATAACCCCAAAAGCCAAATAAACCACCAATTCCCGGTGGTAGTTGGGGTAATTTGACTGGACAAAAAGCTTCTAAACATGTTGTTAAAGCTACAAATGGATCACCTGTAAATACAACTTGTGAACCATCACGATGCATTTGAGTGGTGCGATCGCCCCTGACTTCTAAAATCCACAGTGGGTCACAACCCAACAAACTATAACGCCCGATATTTTCTCCACCTTCTACCGATTCCAACAAAAAACTATAAGGTTGTCCAGCGCAAACTTTATACCAAGCAGAAACAGGTGTATCTAAGTCTGCTACCCATTCTTGATATACCGGGACAAAATTACCATTTTTAGCGAATTCGGAGAATTGAGAGAAATCAGGGAAAATCATATAAATCAATCAAATAGAGGGAATAGGGAACAGGGAAATGGGAACAGGGAACGGGTGCGGATTTTCTCTGATCTCTATTCCTTGTTTTCGTATCTATCAGGTGTAATTAATTTTATTTAGGCACTTATTTCGACAATTGAACTAGTACTCAACCACATTCATTTTGATGAGTCGCGGATGCTCAGATCACCGACTTCACAGAAGAAATCGGGGATCTCAATACCCCTCACAATCAATGTGGTGAACCACCAGTTCTACCAGTGGCTAGTCGCAGGGCAGGATAGGTTTTATATTTTATACTTCAGACACTTAATATTACTCTTGTCTTTAATTTTTAATTACTGTCAGAAACAAATAGCAGGCTTGTTAGCAATATAGGGCAGACGCGGAGAATAAAAGACGTGGCGAAACGGAGAAAGTTTTAGTAGAAACATTTTCCCCGTATCTCCGTGTCTTTGGTTTACCGTGTCTGCTTATATAAGTGACTTTCCCTAATTCAGTATTGATTAAGGAGCGTCGTAGGTAGCTGTGCCACTGAACTTGACTTTAGAAGGACTGGGATTTTGACCGATTCTGCGATCGTTGTAACGTACTTTCTCCCGACCTTGGTTGACTTTCTCAGGGAAGACACCATCAGCCGGATGAATGTATACCGTTTCGCCGTTAGGATAAATCCGGTAAATTTTGTAATCTGTGATTTTGAATTTCCGGAGTTGGCCACCTAGAGCAATGCATTGCTCTTTACGAGCTAAATGTAGCAAGTTTTGTCCTTGCGACATAACGGCAGCGCCACCTGTAGGCATTTCAAAGACTTGCTCTTTTGGGCTAGTCCAAGTGATAGCGTACTTCTCTTCGACTTCTGCTTTTTTGAGCAGACCGCCAGTGCTGCCGCCAAATTTCGGAGTTTGTCCAGAAAGTGTTTCTGCCATAAAGCGTCTCTCAACGTTTTTACGGCATCGTAACACCGCTAATGGGGACATATGGCGATTGTGTAAGGAACTGTAACAGTTGGTCAATTGGTTATTAGTTCTTCACAAATGACAAATGACAAATGACAAATGACAAATGACAAATGACAAATGATTATTGACTTTTGACTCTTGATGGTCTGTGTTCCTGACTTCCCTCAACAATGGGTATGGTGAAATGAAACTGACTACCCTGGTTTTTACCCTCTGATTCTGCCCAAATTTCACCTCCCCAGCCATTGACAATTTGACGGCATATTGCTAAACCTAAGCCTGTACCACCTGTGCTACGTCTGAGCGCTCCCTCCTCCTGATAAAAGCGGTCAAACACAATTTCTAAACGATTAGGTTCAATACCTCGTCCTGTGTCTACTACAGTAACTTCGACCATTGGAGTGTCGTTGTAAACGGCTTTGATGGTAATAAACCCATTGGGGGGTGTGAATTTGCAAGCGTTGTCTACGAGTTTGGCGATGACTTCGACCAACCAATCACCGTCAGCTTTGATTAAAGGCAGGTTACGTGCCAATTCTGTTGTGATCTGGGGTAA
The DNA here is from genome assembly GCA_019359115.1 of Pelatocladus maniniholoensis HA4357-MV3. Classification (GTDB taxonomy): domain Bacteria; phylum Cyanobacteriota; class Cyanobacteriia; order Cyanobacteriales; family Nostocaceae; genus Pelatocladus; species Pelatocladus maniniholoensis. The sequence goes on along the minus strand of JAHHHW010000107.1, from coordinate 127,943 downwards.
TTTTTCATCGCTTGCCAAGCGAGTGCGAAGACGACTTAGAGCTAAATCCACACACTCTTGCAAGGTTAGTGATTCGGGATGCCATTCTACTCGCCCACTTTCTAAGTTGGAAAGCGTGAGGAAATCTTGGATCAGCTTTCGCATCCGTTCGGAGTCGGAAAGAGCGGTGTTTAGCATTACCTGGCGCAGTTCTAAGGGCATATCTGGTTCAGTAGCTAGGCTTTCCAAGCACACCTGAATTGTGGATAGAGGTGTACGCAATTCATGGCCTGTGATGGCGATCAGGTTGCTACGTGTACGGTCTAGGGCTTCTAATTGTTTATTTAGTTCTCCAAGGTTAGCGTAGGCTTCGGCTTGAATGAGAGCGGCTCCGATTTGAGTGGCGATCGCTTTTACTAAATCTAATTCTCCAGGATGCCAATCATGGGGAGTTTCACCACAATAGTGCAATTCTACTATGCCCAATAATCGCCCTTGAAAAAGCACTGGTTCCATCAGCCAAGAGCGAATGCCATATCTCTCTACAATCTGCCACAGCGCTTTAGAGTTAATTACCCGCGAGTCGTTGAAAGTATCGACAACCCGGACACCTTCACTCTGGATTACTACTTCTTCAAACAGAGGATTGTTTTCTAAAGCCCAAGTTTGTCCCAAAAAAGACGAAACACCGGGAATTAAAAACTCGTGTTCAATTATGGCTTGGGCATCTGTAGCTTGAGCGCGGTAAATTAAACAGCGACAAGCTCCTAAGTTTTGTCCTAGTTCTTGGGCTGCTACTCTGAGAATTTCGTGAGGATCGAGCGATCGCCTAATTGCAGTACTAATTGAGTTGACTAATCTTTCTTTACGTGCTTGGGCGGAGATCGAACGATAGGCTTTATGCAATTTGTATTGACTCGCTTGCAAATAAGTTACCAAACGTTGCACAAACGGATCAGTATCAATATCGCAAGCGTATTCACTTAGTAATTGCTTGGCTTTGGCATTATTCTTACGCTCTGCAATGCCAAAGCGCTGGCGTGCTTGCTCGATTTTATCTCTTAACTCTGGTCTATAAACTAAAATCCGCTTCAGCAAAAGTTCGGCAGCTTTAAGGCTGACTCCCCGTTCCGCCGTCCAAATTCCCTCAAATCTCCGCGCCGCGTCCATATCTAAACCAGGAGTTAATTCTCGTATTTCCCTATTCTTAGCTAAAGAACCAAGACTTTCCCGACAAACTAAACAAGTAGCATAGTTTTGGGCTATGACCACCAAATGCCACTCTTGGCTGAGAGCATCATCTGGCTCAAAAGCGACCTTTTCGTAAAATTCCGAGCTGTTAGTAAAATCAGTTTCTGGTGCAGATAATACATATATCTGATTACTTCGCTGGGCAAGTCGCTGATAGCGATGAGCTTCTTGACGATAGAATCGCTCTCTTTGAAAGCTAGCAATTACTAAAGGCTGCTCTAGAGTAGCAGCTAAAACTTGATCTTCCATCGCATGGGATAACGCCGTTAGCGATGCTTTGAAGTATAGTTGGGGCCGCAGGTTGGGTATAGCCTGTAGCAAATCACTCAGCACGGAAGTTGAAATGCTCATGAACGTCCTAAAAGAGCCACAATCTGGACATGATTCACGTCACAGCTGCATTGTACAAATTACAACGGCCTTTCAAATCAAGCATTTCGTTGCAATATGTAAAGAATGGTGAACACTGCCAGCAGAGCGACGCCGTAGAATGGGTGAGAACGCAATCACAAAGAAGGTGGTGGAGACGGAACAATGAACCAGATTCATTGCTGAGAAACTCAAAAACTCAATCAAAATAATGATATGAAAGTTCCTGTGTTTCCTGTTTATCTATGCAAGTTTTGAATTTATTTTAGAATTATAAAGATTTGATAATGTGACTTTGATGCGTTTTTGCCCACTAGCTAAATGTGATTATCATTTATTTTTGGTTGCATGGCTCACAAAGTTTTGGCCACGCGTCTTTTTTTCTGTTGACGCTGAACTGAATCTGAAAAATATAGATTTTATACGGAATACTGGCAGATGACACCGGATATATTGATGACACCGGAGAGGATTTTTCTGGATGGAAAAACTTTTGTCCCCGCAGAACTACTACCTATACCTGAATGGCCTTGCGTAATTAGCGAAAAAGCACAATTGACGCTGACTGTTAAAGATGATGATTTATTTTTAGTTACAGATACTCTAGGTAATATTTCTGCGTGTTCGCTCACTGATGGCAACCCTAGTATGGGGTTATTTTGTGCTGACACTCGATTTTTGAGCCGCTTAGAGTTGCAGATTGATGGGCGATCGCCTGTGTTATTAAGTAGTACTGCTGATAAAGGTTTTTCACTGTCAGTTTTATGTACTAATCCAAGAATCGATGATCGCCTCCAAGCTGATACAATCGGGATTCGCCGAGAACTAGTCCTGAATGGCGCACTTTTTGAGGAATTAGAAGTCTCGAACTATAGCACAAGCACAATCAATTTTCAACTGAGTATTAGCTTTGATGGCGATTTTGCTGATTTATTTGAAGTCAGAGGCTTTGGCAGAGAAAAGCGAGGTAAGCTTTTGCGTCTGATTGATCCGACTTTTGAGGAAGATACAGCAGTTTCCCTGGATGGTGGCTCGCCTCTCAAAATTCATCCTGCTACATCCGACGATAAATCTTTAACACTGGCTTATCAGGGTGTAGATACTTTGGTGATGGAATCTCGGATTAATTTCCAGCATAGACTACCAGACTCTTTCAAAGGTTACACAGCAATTTGGCAGCTAGAGTTAGCATCCCACGAAAAACAAAAATTGGGCTATCGAGTCCATATGCTCACAAATAACAAGCCCAGTTCTACTGTCAGCCCTCCAGTTACTTTGGGTCAAGCAAAAGCTGCTGAGATCATGGAAGAGCAAAACTGGGTGCAACAAATTACACGTATTCGCACAGAGGAAAAAGGTGCTGTCAATCGTGTGATTGAACGCGCTGAGGAAGATATGTATTTGTTGCGCCAGTCTTTTGGAAAGCATAAAACTGTGTCGGCGGGAGTACCTTGGTATTCGGCGTTATTTGGCCGGGATTCTATCATCACTGGTTCTCAAACCTTAATGTTAAATCCCGAAATCGCCAAAGAAACTCTTATTCTCTTATCTCAATACCAAGGCAAACTTGAAGATGAATGGCGCGACGAGGAACCAGGTAAGATTCTCCATGAATTACGTTTGGGAGAATTAGCCCGGTGTCAGGAAATCCCCCATACTCCTTACTACGGTACTGTTGATGCTACTCCTCTGTGGCTAATGCTATACGCCGAGTATTATGTGTGGACACATGATACAGAAACTTTAGAAAATCTGTGGCCGAATGCATTGGCGGCGATGGAGTGGATTGATCGCAACATCAAAGCAACTGGCTACCTCAGCTATCAACGTAAATCCAGACGTGGTTTAGCTAATCAAGGCTGGAAAGATTCTGGTGATTGTATTGTCAATCGTAAAGGTGAATTAGCTAACGGAGCGATCGCTCTTTGTGAAGTGCAAGGTTACGTCTACGCAGCCAAAATGCGCTTGGCAGAAATTGCTAGAATGAAAAAGCGCTTAGATTTATCAGATCGTTGGCAAGAAGAAGCCAGAAATCTTAAGCTGCGCTTCAACAAAGATTTTTGGATAGAAGACCAAGATTTCTGTGCTTTAGCTTTAGATGGAGATGGTAAACAAGTAGACAGTATCACCTCCAATCCTGGTCATTGTCTACACTTGGGTATTTTTACACCAGAAAAAGCTTACAGTGTGGCAGAACGCTTGCGCGCACCTGATATGTTTAATGGCTGGGGTATTCGCACCCTCAGCAGCTTGTCACCTGCTTACAATCCGATGGGATATCACATTGGTTCTGTCTGGCCCCATGATAATTCTTTGATTGCGATGGGATTGCGATCGCTCGGTTTAGTCGATCAAGCCTTGGAACTTTTTGAAGGTTTATTCGACATGACTAAAAAGCAGTCCTATCATCGCCCTCCAGAGTTGTTTTGCGGTTTTGAGCGTATCACTGATGATAGTTCTCCTGTACAGTATCCAGTTGCTTGTACACCCCAAGCTTGGGCTACTGGCAGTATTTTTCAGTTGCTGCATATGATGGTGAATCTAGTTCCAGATGCACCCAACAATTGTTTGCGGATTATCGATCCTGCGTTACCAGAGTCGATTAAACGCTTGTCACTGCACAATTTGCGAGTCGGACCCACTATCCTTGATTTAGAATTCGAGCGTTCCGGTAACACCACAGCTTGCCGGGTCGCCAAGAAACGCGGTAATCTCCGGGTAGTAATTGAAGCATAGAGAAGAACTGAAGGGTTAGGGACTAGGTTAAGGAGTAGGAACTAGGAACTAAATCCTTGCCTGACCCTGAACCCTGATTCCCAATCCCTACCCTTCCTCTTGACTTTCTCTTTTCTGTCCTGGTGAAGATTCGTAAAGAGCATCAAGTTGTTGACGAGCATCATCGACATTGATAGAACGCATTACTAGCAAGGGTTCTTTTATTAGATTGCCAGAACTATCTAACAATTCTGGATGAGGCGTGAGTCCCGTCCTTGATGATACATAGGGATAGTTCCCTTGGTTAGCCATTGACGAGTACCTGGCTGGATAACTCCGGTCTCTATCAAAACTGAACATAATCAAATTGCGAATTAAATTGCCAACAGCAATAAAAGCAAGCATTGTAAAAGCCAGAATATAAAGTAGATGTAACATCGGGTTTTCCTCCAGGGGCAAAATTTTTAAAATCATTTGGGACAAAGACTTGTTTCGCCTAGTTTTAATTGAAAACTATGGCAAACTACCAAAAACTCTGTTCCTACGCCTATGTTTGCGGTCTTAATTGGAAAATCAAAAATTAAGTGTATTATTAAGTTACATGAATCACTTAAGTAAGAAATGTTGTTAAAGGTTTTCTTCGTTTCTGTTATTTATATCCCGTCTTGTTGTGGTGAGTTTGCATGTTCAGTACGGAAATACATCGCCACTTTCCAGCATTGCGATAACAATTGATGCCAAGGCATTAAGGTTGCCATATCAATCCCAACTTGTCCTTCTGTTGCAGTAAACAGCATCTTGGCTGTGTTCACCTCTTCTTGGGCTTGCTTGACTCGCTCTAGCAAAGCAGATTGCTCCTGGCTACTCAGAAAATTCAGTTGCTCTGTTTCCAGCAAGTTGCGCGATCGCGTAAACCAATACTGAAAATCTTCCAACAGTGGTTGCAAAACTGTCTTAAGCAACTCAGCCTCTGGTAAATTTGAGTCTCGCATAATTGACAAGCATATTTCTAACTTTCTTACTAATATTAACGCTATTTACGATTCTTAACATTTAGAATATATCACCCATAGGTTACAATTTATAAAAAAACTGTATTTTATATTACACATTAATATTATATATAGATGCAAAAGTTTTTGTACATATCCTTAGGGCAGATCAAAGTAGAATAATTTAAATATTTTTTAAGTATTTAGGGAAAATAGAAATAAGATTAAGTAATAAAGATTGAAAACATAAAACCTCGAAAATTTATATAAAAACTCATCTAGGGATCAGGGATTAGGGATCGGGGATCAGGGATTAGGGATCGGAAATTGTTTAATTATTATTTTTATTAATTCTCCAATCCCCAATTCCTCAATCCCCAATCCCCAGAGGGGACCCCACCTGCCCCTTATCCCCAAAGGGAACCCCTACCTTCCCCAATCCCCAATCCCCAATTCTCTCAAGGTCGCTAATATATATGTCAGTCCTCTTAGTCGAAAATTACCCATAAAATAATTACTTCGCCAATGGATCAGCAGCCAATGTCGCTTTCTGAACAATCCAATCCATCAGAACAAGCAGAGAAAAAAATTTATTTACCACGCACTAGCGAATCAGAAAACTTAAAAAAAATTCGCCACACCACATCTCACGTCATGGCGATGGCGGTGCAAAAGCTGTTTCCCAAGGTACAAGTTACAATTGGTCCGTGGATTGAAAACGGCTTTTACTACGATTTTGATAGTCCAGAAGCATTTACCGACAAGGATCTCAAAGCCATCAAAAAAGAGATGGATAAGATTATCAATCGTAAACTGCCAGTGACTCGCGAAGAAGTCAGTCGAGAAGAAGCTGAACGCCGGATTAAAGAAATTAACGAACCTTATAAGCTAGAAATCCTAGCCGATATCAAAGAAGAACCGATTACAATCTATCACTTGGGTAATGAATGGTGGGATTTGTGTGCTGGACCGCATGTGGAAGACACTAAGCAGTTAAACCCAAAAGCTATTGATTTAGAAAGCGTTGCTGGTGCTTACTGGCGTGGAGATGAAACCAAAGCACAGCTACAGCGCATCTACGGGACTGCGTGGGAAAACCCAGAACAGCTAACAGAGTACAAGCGGCGTAAAGAAGAAGCACTACGACGCGATCACCGTAAATTAGGTAAAGAACTGGGTTTATTTATCTTTTCCGATTTAGTAGGGCCAGGATTACCATTATGGACACCCAAAGGAACCTTACTACGGAGTATTCTAGAAGACTTCCTCAAGCAAGAACAAATCAAACGCGGCTATCAGCCAGTGATCACTCCCCACATCGGTAGAGTCGATTTATTTAAAACCTCTGGCCATTGGCAGAAGTATAAAGAAGACTTATTCCCGATGATGGCAGAAAATGAAGAAGCAGCAAACCATGAGCAAGGCTTTGTTCTCAAAGCCATGAATTGTCCTTTTCACATCCAAATATATAAGAGCGAATTGCGTTCTTATCGAGAGTTACCGATACGGTTGGCAGAATTTGGTACTGTCTACCGCTTCGAGCAATCTGGGGAATTGGGCGGTTTAACACGGGTACGAGGCTTTACTCAGGATGATGCTCACATATTTGTGACCCCAGAGCAACTAGACAGCGAATTCCTCAACGTGGTGGATTTGATTTTGTCAGTGATTAAAACTCTAAAGCTCGATCAGAACTTTCAAGCGCGGCTGAGTTTTCGTGATCCGGCTAGCGATAAATATATTGGTTCAGATGAAGCTTGGGACAAAGCCGAAAGCGCCATTCGCCGATCTGTCGAAACTTTGGGAATGGATCACTTTGAGGGAATTGGTGAAGCTGCTTTCTACGGTCCTAAACTAGATTTTATCGTCCGCGATGCTCTAGAGCGGGAGTGGCAGTTGGGAACGGTACAGGTCGATTATAACTTACCAGAAAGGTTTGATTTGGAGTATGTCGCTGAAGATGGTTCTCGTAAACGTCCAGTGATGATTCACCGTGCGCCTTTTGGTTCCTTAGAGAGACTCGTTGGCATTTTAATCGAAGAATATGCTGGAGATTTTCCTTTGTGGTTAGCACCGATACAAGCTAGATTATTGCCAGTCAGTGAAGTGCAACTCGATTTTGCTAAAGAAGTAGCAGCAAAAATGAGAGCTATCGGTATTCGAGCGGAAGTGGATATCAGTGGCGATCGCCTGGGTAAACTCATTCGCAATGCTGAAAAAGAAAAGATCCCCATCATGGCCGTGATCGGCGCCAAAGAAGTAGAAACAAATTCTTTGAGTATCCGCACTCGTGCAAATGGTGAATTAGGGACTATACGTGTGGACGAAGTTTTAGATAAGATTAAGGAATCGGTCAAAAACTTCGAGAAATTTTAACAATGTATTAGGTGGGCATTGCCCACCTGTCTATATTGCAATATAAATTAATTAGAAATTACATTATGAGTTCTACAAAACAAAAGATACAATCTCTTTTGAACCAGTTACCTGATACTTGTTCTATAGAAGATGTCCAATATCATTTGTACGTCATCGAAAAAGTCCGGCGCGGTTTAGAAGTAGCCGAACACCAAGCAACCAGAACCCTAAGTGAGGCCGAAGAACGATTGAACAAATGGCTTATCAAGTAGAATGGTCTCCCAAAGCATTAGATGATGTTGAAGCAATTGCCACATATATAGCTCGTGACTCGGCTTCCTATGCTGCGACAGTAGTCAAGAAAATACTTGACACAATAACTAGTTTAAGCAAGGAGCCTTTTTCTGGTCGCATTGTACCAGAGTTTGGCAACGATAATATCAGAGAACATTTGGCATACAGTTATCGAATCATCTATCACATTCAGGGAGATATTGTTACTGTTGCCGCAGTTATTTACGGAAAGAAGCTACTCGATAAATTTGAAATCGATTAAATAGGATTGCGTATGAGTTAAATCAAAAAACCCAAAAGATTTTTTCACAATCAAGCAAAAATGCAACCGGGTAAATACAGACAAAAAACCCATCTGTATTTATCCGGTATTTACTTTGTGTATTCTCGAAGTCAGGTAACAAAAAACTCTATCCCCAATCCCCATTACCCCTTATCCCCAGAGCAGGGTGGTTTCATACAAGCAGAGAAAAATTAAAATCTTCTTTTAAAGCCTCTCCCCTTAATAAGGGGAGAGGTTTGGAGAGGGGTAAAAATCTATGCTTCAAAACGAGAAATACAGACTTCCATATTTTTCTTTTTTCGTATGAAACCACCCTGATTACCCCTTATCCCCAGAGGGGACCCCTACCTTCCCCAATCCCCAATCCCCAATCCCCTTAACTATTGACTGGCTATTCCACTCCTGTACTGCATCTTCCATAGCTTTATCCACTGTCTTCTCATCCAACATTGCTGCTTGCAGGTTCTCATAAATTGCTTTTTGCAGGATATTGAAATTTTTCAAAGTTGGGGTTAGCACTTCTGCTTGTTGCATTTGACTAGCACTGATCGCCCTAGCTTGATCTATTGTGGGGGCGTTTGCTGGTACATCCTTAAAATAGCTATCAGATAAGGCCTTGACTGTGGAAGGTAGAACATTTGCTTGTTTAGCAAAGGCTAGCTGATTTTGATCATTAGTGACAAACAGAGCAAATTTGACAGCTGCGTCTGGTTGTTTGGTGTCACGAGGGATAACTACATTCATCACAGCGACATTTTTCTTACCAGTTTCGCCAGTAATTTGAGGTGCTATGGCTGAAACTCTAGCGATCGCTGGTGCATTATTAGCAATCTGTTTCAGAAACTCTGGACCAGAAGCTAGTAAAGCTGTTTCTCCAGATTGATATAACTCGATTGCATGACGATGTCCTTGTGTCAATACTTCTTTTGGTAGTAGATCTTTTTTGTAAAGATCTACCCAGTACTGAAATGCTGCTTTACCTTGAGCAGAATTAAAAGCAGCTTTACCTTCGGCATCGACTAGAGTAACTCCCATCTGCACAAAAGATTCTAAAACTTCACCAGAATCTTGCGGCACAAAAGTTACAAAAAATGCATACTTACCAGTTTTATCTTTAATTTGTTGGGCTACTTGTGCCAATTCAGTATAAGTAGTAGGCGGTTTATTTATACCTGCCTGTTTTAATAAATCAGTGTTATAAATAGTTAGCCGTGTGGTGAGATACCAGGGTATTCCAAAACTCTTACCATTCAGCGTGCTAGCTTTCCATATATTCGGTAAATATGACGAACGTAGGTCATTTGGGACTTTTGTATCTAAATCTAACCAAGCGTTTCTACTTGCTAATTGAGATGCAAAATCTGGATTTAAGTTCACAACATCAGGTGGCGTTTTTGCGGATACAGCTGTTAAAATTTTGTTTTCCATTTCAGCCCAAGGTATATCCACCCAGTTAACCTTTATACCTGAATTCTGAGATTCAAAAGTCGCAATTAGGCTTTGGAAATAGTCGGTAAATTGAGGTTTGAGTTGCATAGTCCAAAACTCAATTCTTGCGGCTCCTGAAGACGCCTGTTTTGTGCTTGAGTTAACATTACCTGTGCCACAACTGACAATCCAACTTGTCAATAAGCCAACTAACGCCCAAACAGTTAATCTTTTGAATTTTTGAATTTGAATCATTGTGTTTATAGTTTTTCAGTTAAACCGGGGTAAAAAGTTGATGATTAGTCATTGGTCATTGGTCATTGGTCATTGGTCATTGGTCATTGATTAATGGTTACTACTTCTTACAAATGACAAATAACATTTAAATTTTTCAATTTAGCATTTATGCGGGCAAAACAGTGGTTAAAAGTATCAACAATCTGTTTAGCAAATCTAAGGACGGAGTTGGCATCGAACTTGCACCGCAATGTGTGAATGTCGCTCGTATACGCAAACAACGCCAAGGTCTGAAACTAGACGCTTTAACATCCGTGACTGTTCCAGAAGGTGTTTTTGTCGATGGTCAAATTGCTGATCCTCCAGCAATGGCACAAATTATCCAGCAGGCACTCACAGAAAGTAAAATCAAAGCTTCTCGAATTGCTACTGCCGTTACAGGACGAGATTCAATTGTACGTCTCATCCCCGTTCCATCAGAATTAGATGATAAAGAACTGCGTGAGATGGTGTTAAACCACGAAGCAGGTTTATATTTACCTTATCCTCGTGAAGAAGCTGATGTAGATTATCAGAAACTTGGCTACTTTGTAGATGAGGATGGAATTGAAAAAGTACAAGTGTTGCTGGTTGCAACTCGCAAAGAAATCACTGATACATACATAAGTACATTCGAGCAGGCAGGATTGCAAATTGATGTCTTAGAAATCAATTCTTTTGCACTGATTCGGACAATCCGTGACCAGTTACGGCAATACGGGCCACAAGAAACAGCAGTTTTAGTCGATATAGAATTTGATAATACAGAAATTGCCATCATTGTCAACGGAGTACCGCAATTTTCGCGTACAGTTCCTCTGGGAACGAATCAAATGCAAATGGCACTAGCTAGAGCAATGAGCTTACCTGCTTCACGAGATATGAACTTGTTGCAGGGAATAACTATTCCTCTCAATATCACGGAAGGCGCAAAAACAGGTGTTACCGAAGCGAATACAGGTTTAGCAGCAATGATGAGGGTTTTGGGAGAACTTACAGATGAACTGCGCCGTTCCATCGATTTTTATCTCAACCAGAGCGAAAACTTAGAAGTAGCCCAGATTTTTTTAGCAGGGCCAGGTGGAGGACTAGCACAGTTGGATGAGTTCTTTACACAACGATTGAGTTTACCTACCTCTCAAATAGATCCGATTGGGTTTTTATCTTTGGAGGTTGACGAAGAAAAGTTTCCCACTGTGCTACGTCCTGGATTGGGGATAGTACTCGGTCTTGGGATGCGTTCGGTGTGAGGAGAGTGGGAGACAAGGAGGACAACGGGGAGAATAAACACCAATGACAATTGACGAATAACGAATAACGAATAACGAAAAATGTACAGTTTAGATATTAATTTTCTTAAAGACCGTTCAAATTTTCAGAAAAAGACTGAAAAAAAGACAAATGTAGCGATCAATACAGGGAATTTAACGCCTGTATTGATTGGCATGGGAGTTGGTGTAATTTTCCCTGCTTTTGTTGCAACTGGTTTATGGTTTTTGCAAACAAAAAATGCTGAGTTAGAGCAAGCAATTGCTCAATTGGAACAGGAAAACCAAAGCTTAGATGCCCAAATCGGCAGTATCAACAAAATTAAGGAACAAACCAACAAAGTCAAGGCGGAAACACAATCTTTAGTGACCGTGTTTGATCAAATTCGTCCTTGGTCTGCAATGTTACAAGATTTGCGCGATCGCATTCCAGCCACAGTCCAAATAGAAAACGTTAAGCAAATTCCACCTGCTGCTTTTGTTGAGGGACAGCCACCACCAAATCCAGCCGGAGGAATAGAAATTACTGGTTTGGCTCGCTCTTTTAATGATGTCAACGATTTTTTACTTACTCTACAACAATCTCGTTTCTTTAAAGCCAGTGAAGCCAAGATTATTTCCACAGAACTAGTAGATGCACCATTAAAAAATACTGGCACTCAAACAGGTGTAACAATTAAACCACCGAAAGTAGCTAAATACACTATTCAAACCAGTCTCAGTGATATCCCAGCTTCGGAGCTAATTCGCGAATTAGAACAAAAAGGCACAGTCGGATTAGTCGCACGTATTCGCAGTTTGCAAAAAACAGGAGTCATTCAAAAATGACGCTGAGTGAAGATATTAATTTCATGGAAGACGGGGAATTCACTGAGGCAAAATCAGCCTACCCCGTTGTGTTTGGCATTAGTTTTACACCCAAAATTATAGGCATCTTGGTAGGAGTCTTGGGATTTGCTGGCGCACTTTATATGTTGTTCAATTTAGTGATGCCAGCTTGGGACACCTTCGGACAAAATCAAGATAAACAAAGCGATCTACAAGGACAAATTGACCAAAAGAAAGCCACTATCAAACAGATAGATCAAGTCAAACAAGATCTAGCAGATGCCAAGCAGCAACAAACACAAGTTTTAGGTTTATTTGCCAATGAGAAAACCTTAGACACATTACTGCTAGACTTGAATCGTTTAGTTGAAGCCAACAACTCTACTATTTCTATCAATGCTACCAGAGCCGAACTGAAGAAATTTGTCCCAGTTTCAGATAAAGCTGAACCAATTACTGATGGCTCATTGGGAACACAAGTAGATGGCAAACTCAAGCGTAGAAGTGTGAATGTCGAAATTATTGGAACTTATGAACAAACGCAATCGATACTCCGTAATATTGAGCGTTTGCAATCTTTATTAATAGTAAAAGACTATCAATCTGCTTTAGCTCCCCAACCTACTCCAGAACCAGGCAAAAGGCTATTGCAAGTTGGAGCAGCACCAATTTCTACATCTTTTCAGTTACAAGCATTAATACCACTTAGTCCAGAAGAAGCCACAGCTATTAAAGCAGAACCGAAGAAGTGAGGGACAAGGGAGACAAGGAGGACAAGGGAGACAGATTAATTTAATGACGCTGTGTTATTTCGGTAGCATTTTTGGGAAATATACAAACTATAAACATAACTGACAGCACACTTACGTATAAATACCAAGAAATTGGTTGCAAAAATAGTCAATAAATTTGGTGAAATGTGAGGAATGAACTGTGAAACAGCTTCACGGTAAAAGCTTAAATTTAATATTAGGTGCAACTACAATAGTTTTTTTAGCTGCTCAACCAGTCAAAGCACAGGTTACGCAAATTACAGATGTGCAGCTAAAAACAGTTAATGGCGGAGTCAATGTTGTTTTAAAAACTTCCTCTGGTTCTCGTCCGCAAATTTTTACGACACAGAGAGGCAAAATTTTAGTTGCAGATATTATTAATACTCAACTACGTCTACCTCAAGGCAATAGTTTCCGCAAAGATAATCCCCTTCCGGGAATCGCTTCGATTCAAGTGACTCAGTTAGATACCAATAGTATCAGAATATTAGCAATTGGTACTGATAGCGCTCCTAATACTCAGCCTTTGGTGCGGGGGACAAATGTCATTACTCTTGGCTTAAGTCCGAGTACAGGAACCACAGCATCAGCACCCATACCTCCCCAAGCACCTACCCCGAACCCCAGTCCATCAGTTCCACCCGTTGTCCCTAATCCGCAAGTCAGTATTGATGGCACACCAGCGCAAACAGCCGGGCCAGGACAAGCTCAAACCCAAGCTCCACCTTTCTTACCTAGAGCCGTTGCACCACCAGTGGGAGATATTGCCATTTCCAATATCGATGCTTCTCCGAGTAGTGTTGACTTAGGCACTCAAGAACGTGTACCCCGGCTTGTATTGCGAGATGCACCAGTAAGAGAAGTTTTGTCATTGCTTGCTCGTGCTGCTGGTTTGAATTTGGCTTATGTAGGAGATGTAGAAGACAATAAGCAATCTTCTGTATTTCAATCTCAAACTAATACTGGTGCTACCAGCACACAGCCAATATATCAAACAATATCCCTAGATGTAGAAAATGAGCCAGTGCAAGATATATTTAACCACGTCTTACGCTTGAGTGGTTTAGAAGCTAACCGCAGTGGACGCACGATTTTTGTAGGGGCTAAACTACCCAATTCCACCCGTGATATGGTGATGCGTAACGTGAGGCTTAACCAAGCAACAGTGAAAGAGATCTTAAGGTTTTTGGTTAACTTGGGAGCAGAAAGTGCTGTCAACGCTGAACCTAAGATAACTAGAGTGACTACAGAAGTTATAGGTAAAGCAGAGGGAGAGGGAGAGGGAACAAAATCACAATCAGCTGAAGATACGAATCTCACTGCTCAACGAGTTACATTTACTGACTCAACTCCTATACTTAGAGGTTTACAAGTATTAGGAGATGAGCGAACAAGTACTGTTACCTTGATTGGTACTCCCAGGTTAGTTGAAATTGCAATGGCTCAAATGCTTCCGCTTGATATCCGTCGTCGTCAAGTGGCAGTCAATGTCAAAATAATCGATGTTAACCTTTTGAATACCAAGGACGTTAACACAAGTTTTTCCTTTGGTGTTGGCAATAATTTCTTTGTCAATGATGGTGGCGCAGCAGCGTTAAATTTTGGTGGTTCTAGACCAGCTACTAGTGCGGAAGCAGCCACGAGTGTGACTAGTACGCCTGTAATTAGTAACCCAGTTAGAGGAACTCCCTTCTTAGATGTGAATAATGAGTTAGTCATTCCAGGCGGAGGTTCAGGTACAACAATAGTTAATCAATCTACAAATCCGATCACAATTGGTGGAGCGACTGTCCAACCTGGTTCTGCAACAGTACTACCTAATAGAGATGCAGTCACTTATCAACCAATTCCGCCATCTTCAACTAATCCATTACAACCAGGTATCACAAATGTGAATCGTGGTACAAATGATGTAATAACTATTGCTGATGACGGGACAATTAGTGTCTCTCCAGGTAGTACAGGAACAGTAACATCTGCTCTACCTTCTTTGTACCAGTTCCCCAAACGTTTTCTTGCTAGTTTGCAAGCTCAGGTGCAAAGTGGCAATGCAAAAATTTTGACAGATCCAACCTTAATTGTGCAAGAAGGACAGACGGCTGACGTTCAATTAACTCAAGAAGTGGTTGGAAACATCAAAAGGGAAATAACTCGTGGTGATGGTACTTCCTCAGAAACCGTGACAGCAGAGAAAGAAACCGTTGGCTTAACTCTAGCAGTCAAAGTTGAGCGAATTGATGATAATGGTTTTGTCTCTCTTTCTGTGTCTCCAACTGTTTCATCTCCTCAAGCTCCAGCAGATATTAATTTAGGTGGTAATAGCCAACGAATATTTTTGGTTTCTACACGCTCTCTTACTTCTGGCGTGATTCGCTTGCGTGATGGTCAAACACTAATTCTGAGTGGCGTTATTCAAGATGCAGACAGATCAACTGTATCCAAAATTCCTATCTTGGGCGATATTCCCCTAATTGGTTCGTTATTTAGAAGGACAAATAAACAAAATCAGCGTCAAGAGGTAATTGTATTGCTTACACCTCAAGTTATGGATGATTCTGAGAAATCATCTTATGGCTATAGTTATACTCCTAGCCCAGAGGTGCGGCAAATTCTTGAGCGTCGTGGTTTGCAGCTTCCCAAGCAGTAGGTGATGCGGGTCGATAGTTTGTATAGCAATCCTATATGATTGTGATAATCGCAGAGCTTATATCCCCGACTTCTGTTGAGAAGTCGGGGATCTTGTTTCTCACGAATGATTTAGGAAGTTTAAAAATGTGAGTGAATTACCTCACCGTATAAACGAATGGGGCTTCTTGATTCACTCATTACTACTTTGATAGTTAAATACCAGTTCCTTTGCATCGCGTTTTTTGATGACTTTTGCAGGTACTCCCACAGCTATAGAGTAGGGAGGAATATCTTTACTAACAACTGCTCCTGCTCCAATAACACTACCTTCACCAATAGTAACTCCATCCAGGATTGTTACATTATGCCCTATCCAGCAGTCATCTTCTATAACTATTCCCTGGCGGGTAATACCTTGGTCTACGATATATTTTGTCGGATCTGCAAAATTATGATTATTAGAAAATATTCCTGTGTGAGCAGCAATTAAACAGCGTTTACCGATAGTAATATCTCCTGGTCCAGCAATACATGCACCAGGACCAATAAATGTTCCTTCGCCAATTTGTACACAGGTGTTGTCTAAAGCACCAATAGTTACATCTTTTTCAAGTGCGACGCCTTTTTCTAAGGTTACTCTGTTATTTTCTCCTTTCGCATCTATACGCACGCCTTTAAAAATATGTACGTCACTGCCAATTTCAATTTGGTTACTACCTATAAATTCAACACCATTTTGAATATAAACTGAGTTATCTATTTTGGTAAAAATAAAACGATAAAGTAGCTTTCTTAAACTAGGACCAAAAGCGATTGTTGGTAATTCTCCTAGCAAATTAGTTAGTAAAACTTCTTTCAGGCGTTGCACTTTGGATAAAGAATTTTGATTCATAGTTTTTTCTCCATATTCTTGATCTAATTCATGAATTGTTTTGTTGTCTATATGCACAACTATAGCTTTTGTTATTTCGGTAAGAATCTCTCATACATTGAAATTTGTTTGGTAATTTACAGAAAAAATTGATACTTTTGGTAGATTTTTGCCCCAAATAAATAATGTAAAAAATGCAAGGCGAGAAATTACTTTTAGCTAGTGTTATCTAGATGCAAAAAATTATTTCCACCAAAATTCGCTTGTTTTAACAACATTTAAAAATTTAAAATCAAGTTCAAGCTTGCTTTGAGACAATAATAATTTGTCTAATTAATACTCGGTAATGCTCAAATCTTTGTAAATACAAAATAGTAGACAGAGCAAACTTGATATTTCTTGTGTTTTATGACAAGGAATTTTTTCAGTTTAATGCAGGTATTTAGAATCAAAAGAGTATTGTCTAAGTAATGTTGCTCAACCAATAACATAGTTTCTCTCGTTCAACCATCAAACGAATCAAATGTCAAAATTTATGGTTGAAACAGACTAATGCTTGGTTTTTTAGTAAGACTAGAGATTTACATAGCAGAATGAATATAAAGTATAGCCTACTGCTATCTTCTGCTAATATAGTTATAATCTCCTCAATAAATTAGTTAGACAAGTGTTCTTTTGAGAAAACTACATTTGTTGAAACTTCTCTGTTGAGTAGTAAACTTTGCATTTTTACATCAACCAAATGTAGCCATTAATTTAGTTTTTCAAAAATTTTCTTCTATGCTGGGATAACACTAGGGTGGAAAATCACCAACTTCAGCCATCACATTGAATCGAAGTGCAAACACATAAGCACTTCCTCGATTCATATAACGGCTTTCTTGCAGCCAATTTTTGTAGTGCGCTGCTCTAATCATGATGGACGTAGGTTAACCACAGACAAATTGAACTGGGTTTGTAACTTTATAATTTAAAATTACTAACTTTAACTATCTATAACATAATTTATTTGATAGCTCTGAAATAAAAAGATTAATTTAACTTTTTTATATATTTAATGAAATTTTAATTAAGTTTTAGATATGTCTTCTCTATATATGTTATCTCAAAAAATATTACCTCTTGCTAAAGATAGATTTTTGAGAAAAAGCCAGATACGTTGTAGATACAACTTAAAATTATTTGCATTATATCAATAGCGTCAAAAATATTACATCAAACTATATGTTAATTTATTTGTCATATAAATACTGGCGACTAATTAATGGCGATCGCTAACCAAGTTGGGTAAGCATAAGAATCAACAGCTAGTAGCTTTTGTTCTAAGTAACTACCGAATATACGGTTGGCTGTGACTTGAAGATTCTCCAATAAACGCTCATCATCACCAGAAGCTTCAAATGCAAGACTCCACCAAGTATTTTCTTTGAGCGTCAAATAAGTCAATTCTACTTTACAGGCATTATCAACGGTTTCATTTTCTGAAACAGCTTCTAGTGAAAAATCATCTAAAACTTCGTAAAGTTGGGAATAGCGAAGTTTTTGCACACTCACCCACACAGGATGACTTATAATCTGCTGTGCTTGAAAACTTTCCCCTGTCGAGTCATGACATTCCCACTTACTCCACTTTTCGACTTTTCCCTCCGCAAATTCACTGAAACTCATGACGCCTAATTCAGCTTTGCGCCATTTGACTTCTAGTTGCTCTTGCCGTAATTTGATACCCAAAAATTCACACTCAGGAGAGTACAGATATAAATCTTCTCGTGGTGCTTCTGGTTGTGAAGATTGAACTAGACAATGTTGCTCAAACCAAAATTGAATATTTTCTGGTATGGTGCCAGGGTAAAACCAGCGCATTTCGTAAGTTGTTAGCATCCGTGGGAGAATGAAAAACGACAAATCACACTTGCCTTGTATTGCTTCCAGCCCAGAGGAATTGAAACAAATGTGGAAACGAATTGCAGTAATTTTGTTACTAGTGTTGAGCTTTAGCCTTACTAACTACGGTACAGCGTTTGCCGCACTCAGGAGTTTTGTAGACACTAGTGATGGCTATCAATTTTTATATCCTAACGGCTGGGTACAAGTTAGAGTTAATGACGGGCCGGATGTGGTCTTCCACGATTTGATAGAATTTAGTGAAAATGTTTCTGTAGTTATCAGTCCAGTACCAGAAGGTAAAAGCTTACCAGAATTAGGAACACCAGGTGAAATAGGATATAAGCTAGCCAAAAATGCTCTTGCTCCTGATGGTTCAGGACGTACAGCCGAATTAGTCAACGCAGAGCAAGTTGAATCTAATGGGAAAACATACTACAAATTAGAATATTTAATTACGCTCCCCAATAAACAACAACGACATAATCTCGCCAGTATTGCCATCGGCCGAGGTAAGCTTTTTACATTAAATGCCTCAGTACCAGAAAAACGCTGGCGCAAAGTCAAAGGAGCCATAGAAGAATCAATAGATTCTTTTTCTGTATATTAGTCAATTGATAATTGACAATTGACATTAGTTATTCTCCCGATCTTCCTTGTCCTCCTTGTCCCCAATTCCCAATCCCCAATCCCCATTACCCCTTATCCCCTCCAGGGGACCCCTACCTTCCCCAATCCCCAATCCCCAATCCTAAACTATGGGTATTCCAACCTTTGTACTTGCATCTGCTTCTGCGGCGCGACGCCGTTTGTTACAAACTGTTGGTATTGAACCGATAGTTTGTCCTAGTGATTTTGATGAGTCGCAAGTAAAAATTAGCGATCCGGCGCAGTTAGTAAAAATTCTGTCTCAACGAAAAGCGGAAACTGTAAGTCCTCAGTTTGAATCTGCTTTAGTCATGGGTTGTGATTCGGTTTTAGCTGTTCATGGTGAGATTCACGGGAAACCAGCAGATGCTGAGGAAGCCCGCCAACGTTGGCGGATGATGCAGGGAAGTTTTGGTGATTTGTATACTGGTCATACTTTGATTGATACTGCACATAATCGCAATTTAGTCAATTACCAAGTAACAAGAGTTTATTTTGCACAGATCAGCGATCGCACCATTAACGCCTACATAGCCACGGGTGAACCGCTCAAGTGTGCTGGCGCTTTTGCCCTCGAAGGTCGTGGTGGTTTATTTGTGGAAAAAATAGAAGGCTGTCACAGTAATGTGATTGGGCTGAGTTTACCTCTGTTGCGGCGAATGTTAGAGGAATTGGGGTACGATGTCGCAGATTTTTGGAATTAGGAATGGCAGCGTGGATAAATGTATTTAAAGTATTTTAAATTTGTATCTCTGCCTGAATCTCTGTTTCAACTTGAGCCTCGACAATTGACGTATAAATTGGAATATCAACTTGTATGGCTTCAAAGCTCACAACTAGAGAGTATGGAACACTAGCTTCTGGGTCATTGTTCCAACCTTCATGTCCAACAACTGCAATAGAAAATGCTTCTGTGAGTTCAAATGAATTTACAACTGTCCAATCCTTCTGAAGGGTTCCTGCACTTCTGGATACATCTTTAATTATTCCGTGATTATTTTGTTTTCCTAGCATCCATTTAAAAATACCCTCTCCCTTTTCAGCATCGTCTGGAGCATCATACTCTTTCAAAATTCTTTCTAGGAATCTCTCTGGATCTTCGCCTTTCTTACTACATTCCCAATCTAGCCAAGTTGAAAGATATTTTCTGCGATTTCTGCGGGTTCGACGTGGTTGTGCTTTGTATGACAAAGTAACTTCAAGGAGAATCTCTAACGATTCACCTTGAGAACGTAATTTTTCTGGAAGTTTTACTTGGTAAACATGAGCTTGTTTAGCGACAATACGGCGCTCTCTTGTTGTCATCAAAGTGACTCTATTGGGAGAATTACCCAAAGCACGATCAAGATTGGGAAGTCCGTAACCAATTTGACGAAGAACGTGCAATTTATTCGCTTCATCCGCCATTGCCCATTCTGGCCATCTTGCTGATTGTACTATTAATGCACGGTAAAGAAGGCAACTTTCATTAGGTAACTCAGCAGCTAGACGCGCAGCAATATGGCTTACTTTTGGTACTTTGATTTCTGCGATCGCTTCTTCTAAGTGTTCTTGAATCACTAGCTCCTCTCGCTCAAGGATTGCTCTTTTAGCTGCATCTTGTGCAACCCTCACAGCTTGAGCCGCAGAAAAATCTTTCATCTGCTCAATGATTCTGGACCAGTTTATAGATCCTATTTCAATTGCAGATAGTGTTTCCTTTAGTATAAATTCTAGCTCTTGTTCTCCGGGTTTAGGTACTGCGATCAAGTCATCAAATCTTCTCCAAAGGGCAGTATCTAGAGATTTATTCAAATTCGTTGCTGCTACCAAAAGCCCAGAAGACGGTTGATATTCATCCAAAATTTGTAAAAATGTGTTGACTACTCGCTTAATTTCTCCTACTTCTTGATTGTCTTCTCTTGATTTAGCAATTGAGTCACACTCATCAAGAAACAATAAACATGGATTTTTTGAAGCATCCTCAAATACAAGTCTCAAGTTGCTCGCAGTTTCGCCTAAAAAAGACGATACCATTGCATCAAACCGAACTTTCAAAAGTGGTAAACCAGTATTCCAAGCTAAACGCTCTGCTCCTAGCGTTTTTCCACATCCAGGAGGGCCATACAACAGTATTTTTTGTCTGTAACGCAGTCCATGATGAGCCAGCCTATCTCTTGCTGCATACTCACGCTCAATTCGACAGAAACGTTTCTCAACATTTTCCGGCAACACCATGTGATGTCGCAATTTCTCCCTTGGTATGATACTTACCAGAGGAAGATTAAATCGCTTACTGGTTGGTAATTCAGTTAAAGCCTGTAAATTTTCTGGTATTGATGAAGCTTGTTTGCTAAACTCGGTAGACTTCTCTTTCTGGCTCTTTTTAGTAATGTTCTCTAACTGATCAGCTAATAACGTATGTCCCCTATTGCGTTCTTCCTCAATAACTAAGTACGTGAGTTTATCAATCGCCTCCTGGTCTGAACTTGCGATCGCCCTAAACAGTCTTTTGAGAAGCTCTGCTTTCATGTTGCCTCTCAGTGTAAATAGTAGCTTGTTATCATTTTGTAAGTACTATTGTACTATTTGAGATGATCAGAATTTATTATAACGCGATAATTTTGCCTAGATTCATTAATATTGATTTATATAAATTATCTAAAAGTTTGTCTAACAACTAACCATCAACTAATAAGGTTATGATATCTGCCATATTAATAAGAATGCCCCTGTGAGGAGTTATCTGCTAGTGTCATGTTTATTCTTAAAAGGCAGGATGTTGAAATATCGACAATTGACCACCCAAAACGGGATCAGCAAGTACCGATTCTCAATTATCAGGGGCAGACCTTTAGATTAATTAGTGTATTTAAAGCTAGTCAAGAAGAAGAAGCAAAATCTTTGTGGAGAGATTTAACCGATAACAAAGGCAAAGCTTGTGTTTTGCTAGAAGAACCGGAACGTTTTAGTATTTGGGGTAAAATCCGTCTAGATCAGCTTGGTAGTGACACGGGTAGTCATAGTAATATTAGTGTTTTTATTCAAGCTAGTATTTTGCTGTTACAAGCTGTGTACATGGACATTGAAGACTTTTTGGGTACTAGGCAAGCTGCCTTATTTGAGAAAGAAATGGTTGAGACTTTGCAAAAGTGGCAGTTTCCTCAAGTGTCCTCGCCTGAAGGAGTTAAATACTTACTAGAAGTAGATCCGCTAACGACTCCAGTCCCCAACTGGCAAGAATATCATGTCATCACTTTATTGCAAGATCTGCATCGGTTAGGAAAAGCCTATTTTGGCAATACTAACTTTGCTCATTCGGTAGCTGATAAATTACAAGATATGCCTGAAGGAGAGCGATCGCTATTCATCAGTTGGCTAAATCAGTCTCCACTGAGTAAACTGTGGCATTAGTGTATATCAGTGTTTGTTGATGTTGAATGCTAGATAATTAAACATACAAATTGCCAAAAAGCTTATTATGTAGTGATTATAGCATTTAGCACTCAAAGAACATTGAGAATTTTCTGCCACGGTCAAGGATTATGAGTAGCATTTACGACAAATCTCAAGGTTCTCAATCTTTATTCACCACTCAAAACATTATTTTGGCTAGCATAGGTTGGAGTGTGCTGGCACTATTGTATTTTTTATTGTTTAGTGCCAAGGTTCCGGTAGGAGTAGACTGTGTAGCAAAACTGAGTGCAAAAGCCCAAGAAGCAGCAACTTGCTTAAGACGTGCTGATTGGTACGTTTTGGGAACGAATATTTTTGAGGCAACAGCTTATCTATCTGCTAGTATTTTATGTCTAAGGAATTGGCGAAGTCAGCAAATTATTAGCGATCGCAACGTTTGGCTGGCAATTGGTGTTGGTATGCTTTCTTATTTCATGGGAGGGATATTTTTTGGATATACGGAAATCGTCTTAAAAGAAGAACCTTTCCCATCATTAGGTGATGTATTTTTTGTAATAACATATCTGTTGCTGGGCGTAGGTATAATTTTGGCAGTGGCTTCTAGGCGACTGAATTTGGAAACTTCGCAGTGGATAATAGTATTGGCAATAGGAGCCTTTGGCAGTGCGTTGGCATGGCTAATTTCCAATCAACCACAGACAGCAGCAGTCCAAGCCCAATATTCTCCTGGGTTAGAAGTTGTTGCTTCTGTTTTAAATTGGTTTTACGTGATCAGCGACGTATTGCTGTTAATTATCGCTACTACTCTACTGCTTGCTTTTTGGGGCGGACGAGTTTCTCTTTCTTGGCGTATGATTGCAGCTGCGGCATTTTCGCTCTACATTGCAGATATGTGGTATAAATACGCCACAAATTCGATTCCCAATTATCAAAGTGGAGAGATACTGGAAGTGTTTTGGGTCTGGAGTGGAATTTTATTTGGTATGGGTGCTGTCTTGGAATATGACGCATCATTAAGCCGTTCTCGTCGAGAACGGAACAGAAAACGTAGTTAGAAAATTTTTTGTTTGGTGTCCCGCCGTGAGAAAACTAACAGAATCTGATAAACAAGAAATCTTACAATTGTACCGTCAAACTGCTGAAACAACCTCTACTTTGGCAGAACGCTATGACGTAAGCAACTCGACTATTAGTCGTTTACTTAAAAGTACTTTACCAGAAGATGAGTACGAGTACCTTGTTTCGTTGAAGCGTGCTGCTAGAACTCCTGAAGGAAAAGCACAGGTCAGTTATGATCACCTACCGTCTTTTGTGCAGATACAACCGGAAGCTTCAGAGGAACCGCAAGAGAAGGTAAGTCTACCCCAAGAGGCCCAACCTACTCCTGTTGTTGCAACTGATTCGACTGATTCAACCTCTAATAGCAGACGAGTCAAGCGACGTTCTTCTGCACCCCACGAGACTAAACGACCAGTCATCAAGCAATTAGAACTTTTAGAACCTAAAGCCCAAGAAATCGCCAATATTCCTAGTCCGCTAATAGAGGATGTACATACAGATTCTCAAGCGATCGCCCAAATACTGGGCGAAGAATTGCTAGACGAATCGGAAGATTTAGAAGATTTAGATGAGGATCTCGAAGAAGAAGAAGACTTTGATGATGAAGACTTCGAGGAGGAGGAAGAAGAATATCGAGAACGTCCACGTCTAGTAGCAAGAACTAGAACTGGTGACAGTTTTGTACGAGTCTTACCCTTCTCAGCTGCTAGTTTACCTAGAACTTGCTATTTAGTAATTGATCGTTCCTCAGAGTTGATTACCAGACCATTGCGAGAGTTTGGCGATTTGGGCTATATCTCTAATCTAGAGACCCAAGAAAGAACTTTGCCAGTGTTTGATAATCACCGAGTTGCAAAACGTTTTTCTACCAAACGCGATCGCGTAGTCAAAATTCCTGATAGCAGAATGTTGCACAAGGCTCGTTATCACCTCCAAGCCAAAGGTATTACTCGGCTATTAATTGATGGTCAGGTTTATTCTTTGTCTTCGGTTTAATGTTATTATTGGTGGTCATTTTGTAGACTTTTCAAGAATCCCCCGCCTTTAGGTGTGGGGAGAATCAATAATTTGACTAAAGTATCTTCTTAAGAGCTTCAAACCAACGAGAGGCTAATTTTCCTTCGCCAGTATTATTCGGGTGACATCCATCGATAGTATCAGACACATTGAAGCCACTATACTGATCTACGACGATCACAGGTGATTGATATGTATTGGTTTGGTTGGCAAGATTGGGAATCAGCGAATTAAATGATATTTTGCGTTCCTCACTACCACAAGTTGTAATAATTTGAGCCAGCAGTATCTTTACATATGGATTATAATATCGGAGCTTTTGAATAATTCCACGTATGTCCTCAATAGTACTCTCTGGGCTTTCTCCACTTCCTAAATCATTAGTACCCAAATGAATTAGCACTATATTTGGTCGAGTGCTGCTTGCCCATTGGTCAATCTGAGCTAGTATCTGATCAGCTCGCCAACCACAATGACCCTCATTATCTAAATCAAAATCTTGTTGAGGAGGAGTTCTGCCACAATTAACTCGGAGTGAACCAACAAAATCAACATCGTAACCTGCATTGAGTAAATAAAACCAAAGTAAGCGACGGTAGCTGTTTTGGCCTCCCTCTCCTCCAGTAATTGAGTCGCCAAGAGGCATAATTCGTGTAGAACTAGAGTTTTGTGCAATCAAACGTGTTTTACTATTTTTGTTTGCACCCAACGCTGTTGCATTGATAGTACTCTCACCTGTGATTTCTAAAGTCACAAACATAACTATAATGCTTAAAGTTATCAACCACCAACGACGCATATTACTACCTCTTTAATAAAAATATGCAGTTAACTTGATTGGTCGCGGTTGCTAAGATAATTAGGAGCTAAAAATTGATGATAAAACTCTCCTAATTGCTGTATAGACATGCAACAACATACCTGTACAAAATATGGGTTTAGAAAAAAATGCAACCTGGTTATTTATTAATTTAAATATAACAGTACTATAAATAACCATTATGATGGGCATAACCTATCAATGGTTAATTCATATTTTTATGCTAGCTATTACATGTTTGTAAATTTGTTTTTCGCCTCTAGTCCGCCAATAATTTTAATTCTGGGTTACATAGCTTAATTCGTTTTCATACGACTCTAAGAGGATGTTTGAAAAGTATTGAGCGAATATAATTCGCTACTACACAAGCGCGACGCGTAGCGGCTTCTTGAAAGGAAGTCCGCCTACACGGACTAATGGAAAATTAAAGGTTTTAAACCCACGTCGGCGGGTTTTATCTCGTATAGCCGCGATTTTTAATCGCCCAAATGAGTAACAATTTAGACTTTTCAAACATCCTCTAAAATCTTTTAGTCCACTTTTAAGTGGAGTTTTGCTGTTAGCTTGGAAATTTATTTCTGGGCGAGTTATGGTAATAATAAAATAGCTTTAAGACGAATAATTAGTAAAAATGTTCCTAGTTTAAATTTGGTTATGCCATCATAAAAACTGTCTATTTTTGGTAATACAAAGCATTTATATGTATAGAATACTCATTTTATTTTTTTAATTAAAATTAAAAACACTTAATCAAAATTGGAACATGTATTTAGAATTTTCGACTTTGTATATAAAAGCAACTCCTACAAAATTTGGTCGAAATTATGCAACGTTTTCTGAAGTCTTTTTTGACATTTTCTGCTTTATCTTCTTTGGTAATTGCTCCTATTTTTCTATCTATTAATGCTGCTTCTGCTCAACCTATTCCTACTAAGAAAGGTACAGATGCAAGCTACGTCGGTGCTGGTCTTGCTGCTGGTGTTACAAATGGTGGACAAAGTAATGATTCTGCAACATTAGGTGGGAATGTTGCTGGTCGCGTGAAGCTTGGTAGTACTCCTTTTTCTGCACGCGGTCAGATTAACTTTAGTGATAAGACGAGCGCGATTATTCCCTATGTTTCCGCCGACGTGGGAATTGCTAAAAATACTAATGCTTTTGTGGGCGTTGGTTATCAATTCGTGGAGACAGATGGTAAACGAACCCCTAGTGGCAACAAAGATGCTGTGGCAGTTGTTGCTGGTGTAGAATCTGAAGTTGGTAAAAACTTTCTTGTTTACGGCAATACCACTTTAGGAATTAATGCTTATAAAAATAGTTCTGCTTCTGCTGTAAGTCTTAATGGTGGTATCGGCTATCGGTTTAAGTAGCTATACCCCCACACCCTTACTCCCCTACACTCCTTTTTGAAGTAGCTTGTTTGTTACGTTAGCCAAAAATTTTTGGCTAACGTAACAAATAACTGATAATTTATAAGTAAGATTGCTGGGTTTGTTAGGTATTGCATTACTGAAAAACCCAGTTTTTTATCGTGTTAAGATTAAACTATTCTTCTTATCCCCGACCGGATTACCGGAAAAATTTAGCCGAATCAGTGCTTCCAAATTCACGCTTCGGCGCTTATCGATGACTTCTTGAAAATATTATACAATTTGCAATGGTTAAATCCGCTCCTCTTCCCATCGCCAGCCGTAAGCCTTCTAAAGTAGAAGCAATCAAAGAACGCAGTAATTGTTTGCGTGAACCAGTAGCCACAGAAATTCTTGAGGATACAACGCATTTTAGTGAAGATGCGGTACAAATCCTCAAGTTTCACGGCTCTTATCAGCAAGATAACCGAGATAATCGGGCCAAAGGGCAGGAAAAAGATTATCAGTTCATGCTGCGGACAAGAAATCCTGGTGGTTTTGTACCACCGCAGTTATACCTGACTCTGGATAAACTAGCTGATGAGTATGGCAATCATACTTTGCGTGCTACCACTCGGCAAGGATTTCAATTACACGGGATTTTAAAGAAAAATCTAAAAGCAGCGATCGCCACTATTGTGACAAACATGGGTTCGACCTTGGGAGCTTGTGGTGATGTCAACCGCAATGTCATGGCTCCCCCCGCACCTTTTAAAAATAAAGCAGAATATCAGTACGCTTGGGAATATGCCGAGAATGTAGCTGAGTTACTGACACCACAAACTGGCGCTTATTACGAAATTTGGTTAGATGGCGAAAAAGCCATTAGTGGTGAAGAAAACCCAGAAGTCAAAGCAGCAAGAGAAAGTAATAGTACTGGTGCTGTTTTACATGACAAAGAAGAACCCATTTACGGCACTCACTACATGCCACGCAAATTTAAAGTTTGCGTCACGGTTCCGGGAGATAATTCAATTGATTTGTATAGCCAAGACCTTACCTTGGTAGTAATTAATAATGATCACGGAGAACTAGCAGGATTTAATATCTTTGCTGGTGGTGGTTTAGGACGTACACACAACAAAGAAGAAACTTTCGCCAGAGTTGCAGATGAGATTTGCTACGTGGCGAAAGCAGATGTTTACGATATGGTGAAAGCCATTGTCGCTACTCAAAGGGATTATGGCGATCGCACAGACCGCCGTCACGCCAGATTAAAATATTTAATCCACGATTGGGGCGTTGATAAATTCCGGGCTAGGGTGGAAGAATATTTTGGTAAACCACTAGAACCCTTCCAAAATCTGCCAGAGTGGAAATATGAAGATTTCCTCGGTTGGCATGAACAAGGTGATGGCAAGCTGTTCTTGGGTATTTCCATCGACAATGGGCGGATCAAAGATGAAAGCGACTTCCAACTTAAAACTGCTTTACGGGAAATAGTTGAGCAGTACAACTTACCGATCCGCTTAACTCCCCACCAAAATGTGATTCTTTACGATATCGAATCTCAAAGCAAGCAAGCTGTAGAAGATATTCTCAATCGTCATGGTGTTGTCACCAATGTTGACAGCATCGACCAAATTTTCCGTTACTCGATGGCTTGTCCAGCATTACCTACTTGCGGTTTAGCAATTACAGAATCAGAAAGGGTGATTCCAGGAATTTTAGAGCGGATTCGCGCTTTGTTAACCAAAGTGGGTTTACAAAATGAACATTTTGTGGTGAGAATGACTGGATGCCCTAACGGTTGCGCTCGTCCGTATATGGCGGAACTTGGGTTTGTGGGTAGCGCTCCAGAAAGTTATCAAGTATGGTTGGGTGGTTCGCCAGATCAAACCAGATTAGCAAAGGCTTACATTGAGAAATTGCATCATAATGATATCGAAAGTTTCCTAGAGCCAATTTTTGTGTACTTTAAAAAGTCACGCAAAAAAGACGAAAGCTTTGGAAATTTTTGCGATCGCGTCGGTTTTGATGCAATTCGTAAGTTTACCGACTCTTACAAATCAAAACTTGCTAAAGCTGCAACTGTAGGACGTCATCGGATTACCGTTCGCGATGATGTTTATGCTGTGCTGAAGAAAACTGCTGACAGCCAAGGAAAGTCAATGACGGATGTGGTGGATGAAGCGTTAAAGCTTTACTTAAAAACAGAGTAATACAGATCCCCGATTTTTTAGAAAAGTTGGGGATCTTTATACCGCTAACGGTTTAAACCGTTAGCTGATAGCAAAAGTCTTAATAAAATCAAGTAGTGTGCTTTAAGCAGACTAGAACTGTCAGACTACGATTTCAATCGCAGGCGGATTTTTTGAATATTTGTCCCACTTAGAGCATGTCACATCAAAAAGGAACATGCAAAAATGGGGGCAGATTTGTAAACCCACCCCCAATCTATAACTTAATACTTAATTGCTACTGAACTTGTGACTATGAATGAGCAAAGGCTTCTTTAAGTTTTTCTTCTCGCTCTTGAGGTAGATTAGTAGCAACAATCTTGAACTCCTCGTTTTTTAAAGCTTCTGCAATTCGTTCAACAACCTCATTGGAGGTGAGTAGGAAAAGTGCAGAAGTTCCTTCAGTAACCTCTTCACGAATTTTTTTGATGAAATTATCGTCAATACCAACATCTGCAAAGGAGGCTGTCAAAGCACCAATCGCCGCACCAATTGCTATCCCTAGAATTGGGATAAAGAAAAGGATACCAAACAGTAATCCCCAGAAAGCACCATCTAACGCACCTAATCCAGATAAGTTATGTAGCTGGCGAGTTTTGGGCTTTCTTTTACCTTTTGGCCAAGAAACAACAGCCGCGTCTTGGATATCTAGCAAATGCTGTTGCTGTAGTTCAGCCAATTTACTTTCCATTCTCTCTGCACCATCAGCTGTGGGGAATTCTAATACAGTAAGATGTGCCATTAGTAATCTCCTGAATTTAATGAAATTCAACCACTAACTAGGCATTGTGTGTCAGAAACACTGATATTGCGCTAATGGGATATATCCATCGCGACAACTAATATTATTCTGATTCATCTGTCATTTATCCTATATCATTAGTAATTTTTCATCGGTCATTGGCAAGAATTTCGATGGTGTTCACTTTCGTATTTATCAGCCTTAAAAATTGGCGATCGCTCTGGAGAAATTGATGAAGAGATTTTTGCTTTCGATGATGGTTGGTTTAACAACACTCACGCTTACTAGTTGCAGCACTCTGACTACTAATCAGTATGAAGCCACAGCCTTAACTACTTACACGTGGCAAGTTAAATATGCATACGATCTTGCGAATGAACCATCACCACGCTTTGAAACATTTGCTACAGTTTCTTTGCTAAATCGTAATGGAATCAAGCCTCCTGGAAGAGTAATCGGCCCTGATGACAAAGGTTTATGGTGGCCAACTTTACCACCACGACCTTCAGTATCGGAAGTAGAACAACGAAAAAAACCTCAAGAACAAGCGAGTACACCCAAAATACTAAAAGCCGTGGAGTATAAACTGACCTATACAGTAGGTTCTCAACAAAAAACTTTACCTACAAACTACGAAGTTTATCGGCAAGTAGTTAAAGCATACCCGTCAAATACTCCTCTCCAGCTAACTTTGGGTGTAGATAATAACTCTGTCGAGAAAGCTGAAGTGGCTAAGTAAAATTCCTAGTTTTCTCCCTTTCCATGTCCGCCTTGTCCCTCTTACCAATTTTTAATTTACGCCTAATGTGAATTAAATAGGTTGGGACTGAAAAGTGAGAACATCAATACCAAAACGGCGACGGAGGAATAAGCGTAATGTGTGAGATGCAATGAAAAGCTGCAATGTGTACACAAAAGCCATCAAACGTAGAATGCTGCAACCTTCACGAGCCAAAACCTGTAGCCAACTATAAAATTTACAAAGAAAGGTAGAGAGAGGATCGTAGACGCAGAGCGGCTTCCGTAGGTGGGCAGAAGGTTATATGTCCACGTTGAGAATTCGCTAAACCTAAACTAGCTTTTCAAATTGCTGATATCTATTTAGAAAATGATTATATTCAAGAGATTGTTAAACCTATTTCGCGTTCTATTAGCTCTATTAATTTACCCGTAGTGGAACTACAGAACAAAACCGGAGTTTATTATAACTCCACAAGTGGAAGCATATGGGAATTAGAAATGAAAGATGAAAAATTAATGGCTAAATTAGCATGGATGCGTTTTCAAATTGTTCCGATTGACACCAACCATTTTCAATCTGTTGATAATGAGATTGATTATGACATTGAGTTTTCTGAAGGTTTGACTCAAATAATAGTCAAAGTAGATATCGGCAATGGTATTAAAATCTCTACTCTTGAAAAAATGTTAGATTCTCCAAAAGAGCTATTAACAGATTATCTTGGTACTTATTATTCTGCTGAATTAGAGTCTGAATTTCAAATAAATTTAGCAAGCAATAGATTGTATTTTAAGAGCAAAGGTTATTTACCCTCCCATCTCAGGGTTGCTGGGCAAAACCTTTTTCTTATATATCCTATATATGCAGACACATATGCAGATAAGTTTGAATTTGTGCGAGATCAAGAAGGTCGAGTTGTCGGTCTATATCGTTGTAATGACAGGGTGCGAAAACTCTACTTTAGCAAACAATAAGTAATCAAGAGCAGTAAAGAGGAAAATATCAATTATATGCAGGAGCGCCCGAATTGATTTTCTGTTCAAGCTTAGACAGTTGTTGAGCCAAAATTGGAACACGTGGGCGGTAAAGTTCTTGGGCTTTTCGCAAATATTCCAGCCCTTCTTGTTTGTATGTAGGGTTACGCTTTCGATTCCACAACCTTAATTTGTACTCTGCCGTTAACGTGTAATTTTTAATTTTTTATTGATAATTCCCTTCCTTGGGTGGTGTAGCTACACCCCATCTGATCAAATTTGCTTCAAGTTCCCTAATAAATTTAGTATCTTCTGCTAACAAAGAATCATTTTCGCTTACAGAAGATTTCTGCTCAAGAAAAGCAAATGCTTGTCGAAATTGATCTGGAGTAGCCTGAATTGGTGAGTCAAAGTGACAAGCAATAATTTGCTGAAAATCCCAATTAGCAACCTGATCAGCCCAATTGAGTACTTGTGTGGGGTCTTGAGGAAAAATCAGGGTTTGTAAAATTGGTGCAACAAATGGACGCCCTTGATTTCGTAAAGCTTCAAACGATCGCTGCCAATTTTCTTGCCATCGAAATGGAAATACACCAAAATATACTTTTCTGGAACGATTTGGTGCTTTGAGTGCATCGCGAAATGCTTGACCTAATCCAATTGTCTCCAACGTACTGGGACGGAAATAAATCGCAAACAATGAAATACGTTCCCATCCCTTGCGACGGTTGGTTTCGTTGTCCTCGATCGCTTCTAAGGCGTCGTCTCTGGCGTGAAATAACAAGGGATAGGGGTCTAATTGAAAAATTGCAGGTGCTTCTTGTGGTATAGACACTACAGAATCAGTTACCAATAGAGTGTGCGATCGCTTGTGCAAAAAAGCAACTTCTGCAAAAGATCCTCGTCCCAAGTCAATATCCAAGATTGCATAGTCGAATTCACTACTCATTGGAGCAAGGCTAGGATTTTCTGGGAGAATGTGAGTACGTCTTGAGGGAAAGCCAAGCCAACTTAATGGTAAGTTGATAGGAAAACTCCACTGATGGGGAGCAACAAAAACTTGCGCTTGGGGAAAGCATCTAGCAAAAGGGCCAACGAAGATTTTGTGTTCTAAACCAGAACTGGTGGGCAGAATTATATACTTAACATCACCATAACTTGCCACCAACTCATTCATCATGCCGACACACTCTTTGGTAGGAGCAACAGGTGCATATACCAACAAACCATCCGTTTCTAAGCTGACAACGGTCATCCGAATGGGGACGATAGTGTAGAGAATGCCATGCAGTTGATCAAATGTCCAGATTGTGTCCTCAACAACTTCATGGCAGTATGTCTGTCGTCTGCCATAAGGATAAAGTGGTAAAGCAGGCCAAAATGGCCATAACCAATCTTTCAAATGCATGTGTCGTTTCTGCGCCATAAACCTCAATTGGGAGCATCCCAAATGTTCAAAAAACGCCTGCGATTTCAATCGCAGTCTCATAGTGAAACTCTGCTGAAGCAGACTGTTTGATTTTATGAAGTCGTCTGAAGACGACTTGCGCTATTAGCAAAGGGTTTAAACCCTTTGCTTTATGGTATTTTGAAAAAATTGGGATGCTCCCCCCCAATTTGCATTCCTGTGCATTTGTTCTAACATTCCAAATAACCTCTTAATGTCAAGCGAAGTAAATCAGGAAACAAGATCAAAATTATTCCTACCAAAAGGTAGAGACGCTCTGTGTTCTAAACAATTAAGAATAAGTAAACGCACTGATGGTCTTTTAAATCCCCCTGCTATTTTTTTAGTAGATAGTAGGGGTTTCTCCACATTTAAAATTAATTTTAAATAATCCTACAGTGTGGGTATTTGCTTCATTCTCGCTTCGACCAAAAAGATTATGCTGCCTTTTTGTACTTCCATATTAATAATCCGAAACCACACATTATCAAATTCTAGATATGGCGAGTTGACTAATTCTTTGATCTTGTTCAAGAATGCCACAACAATATTTAGAGAAATGCCCTCTCCTTGAAAACAGTTGAAATTTTTCATGAAGATGGGTTTATCTAGAGTACGTGGGCTAAACACTCCCGTAAAGCCTACTTTGGTAGTATTAGCTGGTTCGTTGATCTGCACAAATCCATCTATTTGAATTATATTATCATCAGGTAAAGAAAGCTGGATTTTATCTGGTTGTAAACTTACAGTTTCACCATCCACACTCAAATTTAAATATTTGATTTTGCTACGAACAAAATCTGAGGTCAAAGCGTGGTTAATATCTGCCTCTTTTAGAACTATACGAGCTTTAGTATTTACGGGTTGATCAAGTTTAATTTGACCAAAAATAGCACTGAGAGGATTAATAGAAATTTGATCTGTTTGTACCTCTATTTCTTGTATACGAACTTCTTGAATTTCTATACCTTCTCCTGCAAAAGAAACAGTGTCTGCTTGTCCTTGAACTATTTTTAGCAAATCTGTTTGCACATCTACATCTATCTTTTGTGCTTCATCCAACTGCTTAGACAGGGTGTTCTCTGCTGCTTGAGAGAGTAAATTCTCCTCTATTTTTCGTTCTTGCGACATGAGCTATGTTTTTCTAAAGTCTTCTGCTTCATTGAAACGCTCATCACTTATGAGTGTATCTGCATTAAGTTATATATGTGAGTAAGGGAACGAGGAACGGGGAAAGGGGAATTATTAACAGTAGAAGTGATATCTTGCACGTAATCCAAGATCCAAGATGGTATAAGTTGGTGCATTCGCAATGTAAGTCGATACATTAACAATGTAAGCCGATACATTCGCAATGTGAGTCGATACATTAACAATGTAAGCTGATACATTCGCAATGTAAGCCGATACATTCGCAATGTAAGCCGATACATTAACGTAGTTTTTTTTACAGTAATATCTTC
The DNA here is from genome assembly GCA_019359115.1 of Pelatocladus maniniholoensis HA4357-MV3. Lineage (GTDB taxonomy): Bacteria > Cyanobacteriota > Cyanobacteriia > Cyanobacteriales > Nostocaceae > Pelatocladus > Pelatocladus maniniholoensis. The sequence continues at coordinate 93,849 of JAHHHW010000107.1, read as the reverse complement.
TGCTTTCTTAAACTTTGAACCGTAGAAATAGTGTGTTGTGCTACTTGATCTATCTCCTCTGCTGTATTAAACCTACCAATACCGAATCTTAATGATGCATAAGCCAACTGTTCTGTATGTCCCAAGGCTGTGAGGACGTGGGAAGGTGCAGTGGTTGCTGAAGAACAAGCCGAACCAGAAGAAACTGCCATAACTGATTGCAATCCCAACAGTAATGCAGCTCCATCCACCCCCTCAATACTAATATTCAAATTTCCTGCTAATCGCTGAGTAGGATGGCCGTTGAGGTGAATTCCCTCTAACTGGGAAAGTTGCTCCCATAATCTTTGTCGGAGTTGGGTGAGATATTGATTTTCTGTAGCTTGTGCTTGCAAAGCTATTTCTACCGCCTTACCAAAACCGATAATTTGCGGTGTATACAAAGTGCCAGAACGCATTCCTCGTTCATGTCCACCGCCGTGTTGTTGTGCAGCTAATTGCACCCTGGGATTGCGACGCCGGACATACAATGCACCGATTCCCTTGGGTCCATAAACTTTATGTGCTGTGAATGACATCAGGTCAATTTGCATTGCCTGTACATCTAAAGGAATCTTACCAATAGCTTGAGCAGCATCACTATGAAAAATTACACCGCGTTCTCGACACATCGCACCAATTTCCGCCAATGGTTGCAATACCCCAATTTCGTTATTTGCAGCTATCACCGAAACTAAAATTGTGTCAGGACGAAACGCTTTTTCTAATTGAGTTAAATCTATAAGTCCGTCTGTTTGAACAGGGAGAATTGTAATTTCAAAACCGAGAGTTTGCAGATATTTACAAGGATCAAGCACAGCATTATGTTCAGTCGCAACAGTAATAATATGCTGTCCTTTTTGAAAATAAGCTTCTGCAACTCCTTTAATCGCTAAATTATTGGCTTCTGTTGCACCACTAGTAAAAACAATTTCTTCTGGTGTAGCGTTGATGGCTTGTGCTAATATTTCTCGTGATTTTTTGACAGCTGCTTCGGTTTCCCAACCATAAATATGATTAATACTGGAAGGGTTGCCAAAGTGTTCGGTAAAGTAGGGTAGCATTGCTGCTAGTACCCGTTCATCTACAGGTGTGGTGGCGTGGTTATCGAGATAAATAGGACGATGAGACATAATTTTTCAATTAAAATTTGACCTATATTTTTTAATATACTCAGAACTTTGTATAATTCGTTTTCTCGCTTTAAAAGGGCAAATTCATCAGAAAAAGCATATATTGGTCAACAAGCTGTTACCTGTCTACGCACCCAATTAAACCAAACTTCTAATCCCTCACTTGCTTTAGTAGAAACAGGAATAATCTCAACATCGCGATTCATTTGACGGACATTTGCCTCAATGCGGCTAATATCAATATCTAGATAAGGAGCCAAATCTATTTTTGTAATCAGCAAACAATCGGCTTCTTGAAACATAATTGGATACTTCAGTGGTTTATCTTCACCTTCAGTAATACTTAACAAAGCAACTTTGGCGTGTTCTCCGACTTCAAACTCCGCAGGACAAACTAGATTACCAACATTTTCCACCAGCACTAAATCAATGTTTGAAGGATTATATTCATGTTCCAATCGATGAATTCCACCTGCTACCATTTTGGCATCTAAATGACAGGAACGACCTGTATTAATTGCAATTACAGGAACACCATATTTTCGCAATTTTTCTGCATCTAAATCGGTTGTCATATCGCCTTCAATGACAGCGATTTTGAATTCATTAGTTAAAGCAGCAAGGGTACATTCTAGTAATGCAGTTTTACCAGCGCCAGGACTACTCATGATATTGAAACAAGTAATTCCCCATTCGTCAAAATGCGCTCGGTTGTGATCAGCGCCTTGTTGATTAGCATGGAGTAAGTTAATTCCTAATGCTGCGTCAAAAGTTTGATGCATAAGCGTACTCAATCCTATCAATTTTCAATTCTCTACCTGAGCGAATATCCTCCATTGAGGAATTACATTCAGGACAAGCGTACTGTAAACCAATTTTGGGTGAATATTCTTGTTGACAATGATGACAAAAGGCAATTAGTGGTGTTTCTTTAATTATCAGTTTGACGTTTTCTAAAAAGGTATTGCGCGTTTGTACTTCAAAAGCAAATTGTAAACTTGCAGGTTCAACGCAAGTGAATTTACCAACAATTAAGTGAATTTGAGAAATTTCTAGGCGTTCAGGTTGGGATTCCCACCAATCTTTCACTGTTAAAATTAGTGCTTTTGTCATATCAGTTTCGTGCAAAGTTTATCTCCATTCCTCCACTGAATCTGATTGGGTTGCGGGGTGAATATATGCAGGTTTTTCTTTGCGTGGTAATTGACCTGATATAACTAAATGTGCCATCGTATCACAAATGACTCGTGCTGCCATTAATGATGTCATATCGCTGATATCATAAGGCGGTGAAACTTCCACAACTTCTAGTCCACAAACAGGTACGTTTTGGACAATTTTACCCAGCAAATATAGCGCCTCACGGGGTAATAATCCACCGGGTTCGGGCCAACCAGTTCCAGGCACAAACCCTGCATCAATACAGTCAATATCGAAACTGATATAAACGCAATCTGTACCGTCTAATGCTCTTTCTAGCGCAAAGTTGACGGCTGCATCTAACCCCATTTCAGTAATGTCTGTTACTGTTAAGATATTGGTGGCTCTTTCTCGACAAACTTTTACACCTTGACGCGGTACTTGCCAACCACCAATTCCCAATTGCACCAGATTTTTGGCTGGAGCATTTTTGATATTTGTAGCATGAAACCAGGGACAAGTATGCATACGTTCATCTAGGTCTGTTTCCTGGGTATCCACATGGCGATCAAAGTGAATAATTCCGACTTTTTTATCATCTAAATGACGACAAACACCACGAACTGTGGGAAAGCCTATTGAATGATCTCCTCCCAAAATTATAGGGAATGCACCAGAATTAAAGATATGTGCAATGCCTTTAGAAATCTGATCAAAGGACTTTTCATTATTAGCTGGAATCGTGAAAATGTCACCTACATCACATAAAGTAATTTGCTCGCGCAAGTCTACACCCAATTCAAAGTTATAAGGAGTGTATAATGCAGAGATTCGGCGAATTCCTTGAGGGCCAAAACGCGTTCCAGGTCGATAGGTAGTTCCAGAATCGTGCGGTACGCCGACGATCGCCACGTCATATTCACCTACTTTCCGCACATCTTCCAAATAGGGTGCTTTTAAGAAAGTATTAATCCCAGCAAAGTGAGGAAGTTCACCACGAGAAAAGGTTGGAATCGAGCGATCGCGTATACTATCTGCTGCTTCTAATCCAAATTCTAATCCTCTAGAAACTTCCTGCTGCCAACCAGTTAGCGGTAAATTGGCTTCTTTTTCCATAGCACGTTCTGCTTGCGTAGAATTTGGCTGGAAATGAGAATTAGGATCACTAAAAGATTGTTCACTCATGTTTTGCGAAATGAAATTCTAAGATTTGCAAGACAAAACTATAGCCCAGGTAAACCATAACAGTTAACATTCTGCTATGTATCTCCCGGGCTTTTTTCCCGCCGTGTGGCCAGTTTTTTCTAAACTGGGTGCTTCTCTCGGACCAGTCATTTAACTTCAAAATAGTTAAATCGGAACCCTAGAAGCTATTAATTTTTACCTGATTACTAATAGTCGTTTTTACTGTTTGATTTTTTATATTCATCTCTACAATTATCATAAATTCTTAACATAAAAAGTATTAAAGGTTACAAAATATTGATAATAGTCTACAAGCTTCAGAATTAGTACTATTTATCACTACTGATCTGAACTTGAGAAGTATTACCAGTATTCAAATCGAGCGATCGCACTAATGATAGTGGTAATGGTTGCTGACTAATTCTGTTAATGTAATTTCCATTTAAGTAAGGCAAGTAATTTGGTTGATTAGCAACATAAGTTTGAAAAAAAGACAGGCTTAAAAATTTAACATAGCGTTGTGCTAAGGCTGGATTTGGGCCGATCACTTGTTCGGGTACTGGAATAGCACCGTTTGGTGATTCTGCAATTGTCGAAAAGTGTGTACCATTACTGATCAATGCTAAATATTTGTTGGCAGTTGTTAACCAAGTAAAAGGTTGAATTTGTTCAGGTAAAGGTGGAGCTGCTGTATCTTTACTACTACTGACAATCATCACTGGTATTTTGATTTGACTGAGGCTGTCTTTACCAAGAACAATACTGTCAACTGGGTTAATGGCGATCGCTGCTTTAATGCGTGGATCAGATAGATCATACTGACCAGTTAAGGGTAATTCCGCAGTCAAGCACTGAAGTAAAAGTGAGACGTTGAGGGTATCTTGTGAAGGTGGACAACTTTTTTGGATTTGGGGAAAGTTAATCGGTGCGCCTGCTAATGCTAAAACTGTGTAGCCTCCAAAAGATTGACCAATAACGCCTACTTGTTCCAAATTTAAGCGTCCTTGAAAAATGGGATTGGATTGGGAAAGTTTAGTGAGTTGATCCAAAAGAAATTTTACATCTAAAGGTCGATCAATAAATTCTCTGGGACTGGTAATTTCTGCCGATCTACCTGATAATAAGGCTTGCAATTGCGCCGCGTTGCTACCAAGATGTTCTGGAACTGCAACCACAAATCCACGGGAAACTAGATATTCGGCTAAGTAAACAAAGCTGGTTCGATCAGAACCCAGTCCGTGGGAGATGACAATCACTGGTCTGGGGCTAGAAACTTGTGGTAAGTAAATATCCGCCGGATATGTACGACTGCGAGAAGCGTCATTGAGGATAATAGGTTGCTTTCGCCATTTATAAGGCCCTGGTTGCAGTAAGTTGATGGTGGTGTTGGTATTCTCTGCGGAATTAGTTGTTACTTCTTGGCTAGCTTCTTTTTCAATCAGTGCGATCGCTTTTTGAGTCTGATTGAGAAAATTTTGGGCTAGGTTGGTTAACTCTAGAGCGCGGGCTAAATTAATGGAAATCTGACTTGAGGGAAATTTCCGTACTACATTCAATAAAGTTAAGCCTTCCGGTTCAGCCGCAGCTAAAATTAATGCTGCACGAATTCCATATAATCCAGTCGCCCGACTATCACCCTCAATCACTGTTGCGAAATTTTCTAGCAATCTCTCGCCTATTGGTGTGTAAAGAAACTGCGAAACTTGTACCGCATTCAAGGGAATAGGAGTCAACAATAGTTCTTTGAGCTGCTGTAGTCGTTCTTTGGGTGCGTACTGAAAATACGCGGCTAATTCGTCATCAATTTTACCTGTTCTGGCGTAATTTTCTAAAGATTCAACTGGGATAGAACGCTCCAACAAACCGTAGGATAAGGTTAAGCGTTCTGCACTCAACACAGGACGAGGAATAAGACTTGGTATCAAATAAGTGGCGATCGCAATACCACTACAAAACCACCTAATATAATTTTGGGATTTTCTGCGTCTGGATTGTGGGAATCCGTTTGTTGTATGGTTTTTGACATCTTGTATAAGCTTATCTATACTTTTGGATATTTTTTGAGCAAATTTTAAATTTGACATTAGAACACCCTCACCTATTTTTTGCTAGAAATTATGCGAATTTAGCTTGTCAGTGACAGTAAATTATAGTGATGGCTTTACTTTCTATCTCAGTATAAAAACAAAATGAGGGTGTCAGGAGATACTATTGTTGGATATATTAATCGCTAATGCGATCGCTTTTCTTTCCACCGATCTAGAAAAGGAATTACTATTCCATCATAAACTGGGTAATCAGCCGGGATTGGATATTTTTCCTCCAAATTTCTCAAACAGCCTTGAATGACTGCTCTATAAGGTGGTTTTCCCCCGCCAAACCTTTCAGATGTAATATCAAAGTGAATACCCTTGTAGCAATTCCAGGCGTGATGAATGCATAAACGATAGTATCCTTCGACATAATCTACGTCTGGAAAGTGTTGTGACAACAACATAGCGTTTCCAAAACAACATTGAGGTTGTACAACTTCATCAGCTATTCTATAGATGATTTTTGCTACATCTTTGGGAAGTGAGAACAGCAGTTTGATTTCAATGTGGTTCATAAGTCGCCGAAGGTAGATGTTTTATTGGTAGAAAGGTAAGTACCGAATATTTTTGAAAAATTCTTGGATGCTTGAATGATTTTTATAGATATAAAATTGGACAAAAATATGTCACTTTCAATCCTATAAATACATTCAGAAATTTAGGAGAAGACATGGCAGTTTATGAAATTTTATCTATGATTTTCCAAACAATTAGAGTAGTTGAATCAAGCTATAAGCAGCTTTTGAGCATCCTTGATAAATTTACTGGATAAAAATAAGGAACTTATAAGAAAGTCATAAGAAGTTTGAGCTTAAATCTTGTAAACCATCTTAAAACAAGGATATTTGATTTATTAAAAAATTAGTTTGTATAAAAATAAAAATCCCTTCCAAAATGATAGAAGGGATTATTTGATGCCTGTTGGACTCTTTTTGTTAAGTTTGTCTTGATTTAATCTTGCAAGAAATGATATTAAATCAAGCAACAAGCAACATAGACCACCTTAATCAAATTACTGGATTTATATAAGGAAGTTATAAATATTTTTTGATCAGAATAGGACTTATACCATTTCCATATGAAGATGCATAGAAAGAACTCCTCTGTCCTCTCTTGCGAAGGGCGGACGAAAGGAGGGTGGTTTCATACGAAAAAGGAAAAATATGGAAGTCTGTATTTCTCGTTTTGAAGCATAGATTTTTACCCCTCTCCAAACCTCTCCCCTTATTAAGGCTGCGGTGTACACATAAATCCTCTGATCCCCCTAAATCCCCGCGCTGACGCGCCGCTACGCTAGAAAAAAGGGGGACTTTGATTCTAGTTCCCCCTTTTTTAAGGGGGGTTAGGGGGGATCAAAACGCTACTAGGCAACTTTATAAGACTTCTGTGTACACCGTAGCCTTATTAAGGGGAGAGGCTTTCTGCTTCAATGATTTTTGGGTTCGCCGAAATGATTTTTGGGTTCGCCGAAATGATTTTTGGGTTCGCCGAAATGATTTTTGGGTTCGCCGAAATGATTTTTGGGTTCACCGAAATGATTTTTGGGTTCACCGAAATGATTTTTGGGTTCGCCGAAATGATTTTTGGGTTCACCGAAATGATTTTTGAGTTCGCCGAAATGATTTTTGGGTTCACCGAAATGATTTTTGAGTTCGCCGAAATGATTTTTGAGTTCGCCGAAATGATTTTTGGGTTCACCGAAATGATTTTTGGGTTCACCGAAATGATTTTTGAGTTCGCCGAAATGATTTTTGGGTTCGCCGAAATGATTTTTGGGTTCACCGAAATGATTTTTGAGTTCGCCGAAATGATTTTTGAGTCCGCCGAAACGATTTAGAGCATCCCAATTTTTGAAAAAACAAGAGCGACTAGAAGTCGCGACCACACAAACATAGACGCCCGTAGGACCAATACGGTTCGGTTAAGAATTTTTCGTCATAATTTTGGACATGTAGAGACGTTGCACTGCAACGTCTCTACAGGGTTTAAACGTCAATTGATTTGTCTTATCCGAACCGTATTGCCCGTAGGACGGCTTCCCATTCGCCATCAGAGCCAGCCTACGCAGGCTACAACTAGTCCACGCAGGCGGACTTAGTTTGTCTAGACCCAGACTTCCAGTATGCGGGGATCTTAAACATTTGAGATACTCCCACAGAGAATCCCAATTACTTACGCCTCTCCCCCAACAACTACATCGCGTATTCGCAGACTTGGGCCGCCACAACCTACAGATAAACCATTTTGTCCACCTTTGCCACAACCACCGGATTCGTCCCAGTAAAAGTCGTCACCGATTGCTTCTATATCTGTGAGGGTTTGAAATACGTTTCCTGAAAGAGTGACATCTTTTACTGGTTCGGCTATTTTCCCATTTCTAATCATCCAAGCTTCCCCAGCACTAAAGGTGAACATTTCGCCGTTAGTCATTCCACCCAACCAGTTACGGGCATAAACTCCTTCTTTGATACCACTAAATAAATCAGCTACAGGTGTTTTACCTTTTTCTATCCATGTGTTAGTCATGCGGACAATGGGTGCATAGTGATAATTAAGACATCTAGCATTACCTGTTGCCGCTTCTCCTAATTTCCCTGCGGTTTCGCGAGAATGCAATCTTCCGACTAATACTCCATCTTGAATTAACTGCGTAGTTGTCGCAGGTGTTCCCTCATCATCATATAAATAACTACCTCTGTGTCCAGTGGGGGCTGCACCATCAAAAATTTGCAATTCTTTTGGGCCAAACCTGCGTCCAATCGTCATAATTTCCAGCAAATCTGGGTTTTCGTAAGCCATATCTGCTTCTGAAAGATGTCCAAAAGCTTCGTGGACAAATAAACCAGTGAGAATGGGATCAATAACTACAGTGTAGGTATTACCTTTGACTGATGGTAGTGCTAAGGCTGCTACTGCTCTTTGAGCGGCGCTTTTGACTTGGGTGTCTAAGTTGGTTAAATCTTCAAAAGCTTGGCGAGAACCGATGGTTTCTCTACCAGTTTGGACAGTATCACCATCTCTGGCTGTGGCAGCAAAGCGCATTTCCATATCTACCCAAGATTGTTCAATGAAAGTACCTTCATTGGTAGCAATTATTACTCTTTGACTGATATCACTGTAGCGTACAGATGTGGTGCTGATGCGATAGTCTACACTTTCGAGGAGATTACAATAGCGATCGCACAATTCTTTTTTGCGAGTCAAGGAAATATATCGCGGATTAGTACCTGTCAAAGGTAATTGACAGACAGCTTGCACTGGTTCAATGGGAGCAAGTACAGTTTCTTCATCACCAACCATTCGCGCCGCAGCAATTGCTTCTTCGATGCGTTCAGCAATTGTTGTCAAGCGGTTGAAACTGCTGAATCCCCATCCACCTTTATAAGCAGCACGAACATGTCCACCGATGGAGATAGCTTCGCTGAGGGTTTCGACTTTTTCGCCACGCAAAAATATATCTGTACCTTCAGCTTCTTCTAGGCGAATCATTAAATAATCTACCTTCGATGAATAGCGTTCTAGTAAATCAGAAATTAAATTTTGCACATCCACAAGTAAGCTAGGCATTTGGCTGCTAGGAACAACGACGACTTGAATTTATTCTCCGATAAAGTGTGATCACACAAGGGAGAACACAGAAGTAGATATTTTTTGATCGTTTATCCTGTATTCTTTTTTAATGCGATCGCCATAGAGCGTACAGAAAGCCTTGATTATTTATCCTTGATGTGCTTAAAAATGCAAGAAAAGCTGCCAAAAATCTTTAAGTTAGAGGCAGGTAATGCCAGTAAAAATGTTTTGCTGTTGGCAGGAATCTTTTTTTTCCTGTGTCTGTTATTTACCCTGCACCGCTACTATAGTTTTTACGCTTCCTTCGACCAAGGCATTTTTAACCAAGTTTTTTGGAATAATCTGCATGGTCGCTTTTTTGAGAGTTCTCTTTCTTCTAGTCTTTCTACAAATGTAGTTCATGCTGGTGAAATTGCCACAGTATATTATCATCGGCTTGGGCAACACTTCACACCAGCGTTGTTGCTGTGGCTACCAATTTACGCCTTGTTTCCTTCTCCTGCAACTTTGACTGTTTTGCAAGTCACGCTGATCACGGCGGCGGGTTTAGTGCTATACGTACTAGCTAGGCAATATCTCCAACCACGATTAGCAGTCATGATTACCGCCAGCTTTTACGCTGCGAATGCGGTGATCGGCCCGACTTTAAGTAACTTTCACGACATTTGCCAGATTCCCTTGTTTGTATTTACCCTGCTGCTAGCAATGGAAAAACGCTGGTGGTGGTTATTTTGGTTGATGGCAGTTTTGATTTTAGCTGTGCGGGAAGATGCTGGTATAGGATTATTTGGGGTGGGAGTTTACATGATTTTGAGTCAACGCTTCCCCCGCGCTGGCGTTGCTGTGTGTATCCTCAGTTTTGGTTACATATTGGTGTTGACTAATAAAATCATGCCTCTGTTTTCTGAAGATGCTTCACGCCGATTTGCGATCGAACGATTTGGACAATATATTGATGGTGATCAAGGCTCGACTTTAGATATTATTCGGGGCATGATAACTAATCCTGTGCAGTTTTTGGTAGAATTAGTCACACCAATAGATGGAACAATTAAGTATTTACTTGGTCAATGGTTGCCCTTAGCATTTGTACCTGCTGTTGCGCCTGGTTCTTGGATGATAGCTGGGTTTCCATTATTACAATTATTCATCAGCCGGGGCGAATCTGTTCTTTCGATTACGATTCGTTATGCCTTAACTGTAGTTCCAGGATTATTTTACGGGTCTATTCTCTGGTGGTCGCAGCGTCAGCAAAAATATAAACCTTCATTTCGCCGCTTGTGGATAGGTTGTATTTGTCTATCTTTGTTTTTTAGCTTCACATCTAACCCAAATCGCACTTTTTACTTTCTGATTCCTGATTCCGTAAAACCACTAGTATATGTGTCATTGCCACAACAATGGCAGCATGTAAATCAGATGCGTTCCTTGCTAGCACAAATTCCCTCTGATGCTAGTGTATCTGCAACAACTTATTTGGTTCCCCATCTTTCTAGTCGGCGAGAAATCCTACGTTTACCTGCTTTAGAACTACGTGATGATGCTCAAAAAGTGATCAAAGTAGATTATGCGATCGCTGATCTTTGGCAGTTACAAAAGTATCAAGCTGCATTTAAAAGCGATCGCCGTTTATTAAAAGATTTAGTACCACAGATTGACCAGCTCACCAATAATCGCGAATATGGAATCATCAGCTTTCAAGATGGCGTCATTCTCTTAAAAAAAGCTGCCAGTTCGGACACAAAAGCAGCAGCAGCTTGGTTACAATTCCGGCAAGAGTTGGTGGAAAAGGATCGGGGATTCTCCAGAGGAGACGCACTCGCGTTCGGGGATTGGGGATCGGGGAAGGGAGAAAAATATATATCTCATCCTACCTACCTAATGACTAATGACTAATGATTAATGACCAATGACCAATGACCAATTTTAGAGAAATGTAAAGGCTTGGGGGATTGCATCCAATGAAAATACTAGTGCTGAGTTGGGAATTTCCACCCCGTATTGTTGGAGGAATTGCGCGTCATGTCTCAGAGTTGTACCCAGAACTCGTTAAGTTAGGACATGAAGTTCATCTGATCACACCTGAATTTGGTCATGCACCCATGTATGAATTAGTGGAAGGGGTGTGTGTGCATCGGATTCCTGTAGCTGGTGGAAATGACTTTTTCCACTGGGTAGTAAACATGAACCAAAGTATGGGTAGTCATGGCGGAAAATTGATCTCGGAGGAAGGGCCTTTTGATATTATCCATGCTCATGATTGGTTAGTGGCAGATGCGGCGATCGCTCTCAAGCATACTTTTAAAGTTCCTCTGATTGCCACAATCCACGCTACTGAATACGGACGCTACAACGGTATTTATACTGCTACTCAATGTTATATAAGTAGTAAAGAAGAACTATTAGCCTACAACGCTTGGCGAGTGATCGTCTGCACCGACTACATGCGCCGGGAAGTAGAACGGGCGTTACACAGTCCTTGGGATAAAATTGACGTTATTTATAACGGTATCCGTCCAGAAAAGAAACGCCACCACGAAGATTTTCACGCCTTAGACTTCCGTCGGCAATTTGCTGAAGATGGCGAAAAAATTGTTTACTATGTCGGTCGCATGACCTATGAAAAGGGTGTATCCTCACTGCTAGCTGCGGCTCCTAGAGTTTTGTGGGAAATGGGTGGTTATGTTAAGTTTGTAATTATTGGTGGTGGAAATACTGATCATCTCAAAAAACAAGCTTGGGATACAGGCATTTGGGATAAATGTTATTTTACAGGCTTTATGTCTGATGACTACTTAGATAAATTTCAAACTATCGCTGACTGTGCTGTTTTCCCTAGTCTTTACGAACCCTTTGGCATTGTGGCGTTAGAAAGCTTTGCTTCTCGTGTACCCGTAGTTGTATCTGACACTGGTGGGTTTCCTGAAGTAGTACAACATACAAAAACAGGTATTATCACGTATACTAATAATCCTAATTCTCTGGCGTGGGGAATTTTGGAAGTGCTAAAAAACCCCGGATATCGGCAATGGTTGACTGATAATGCTTACGAAGATTTGGAACGGCGCTTTAGCTGGCCAAAATTAGGTAAGCAAACAGAACAGGTGTATGAGCGAGTGCTACATGAGCGATCGCTCATAGTTTGGTAGGAGTTTGAATGCACACCAGACGCAAAGAAATATAGTTCTTTGCGTCTTTTATCTTTTACAAATAAGAAGCTACGGTTAAACTAGTCGCGATCGCACAAGCAACTAATAAGATTAATCTTTCTTTTGCTGTTAATCTTGAATCTACAGGTAGTTCTCCTGTATAACCACGAGCTACCATTGCTGCATAAACTCGCTCTGCTCTTGCTAAACTGCGGAGATACAAACTACCAATCATTGCTGCACTAGCGTAACGTAACCATCCACCAGGGCCATTAATACCTCGCAATTGAGCAGCACGCTGCATTCTCTGGACTTCTGACAATAAAATTTCTAAGTATTGTCCTGCTAACAATAAACTTTGTTTCAAACCACTCGGAACAGGTAGAGCTTTAAGAGCAATACCAAAACTGTGTGGTGGTAAAGTTAGCAAAAAACTATTCATTGTCAGCAAGCAAACCAGAGAACGAACCAACAAAAAACTGGCTCGTTCCCATCCTAAAGGCAAAGCCACTAATGACAGAAATATTAATTCTGTACCCAACAAACCTGTGAGTTGAGGAATGGGGGCGCTTAATAAGACAGCCCAAATCAGTGCAATAGAAGCATATGCAGCTAGCCATTCCCAAGCTTCATACTTTAATAAAGCTGCTCCAATTACAATAACTAGAGATAGCTGCAAGCGTAAAGGTAAGGGTAAGGAAAGTTTAAGCATTCTTTGGTTTCACTACCTGAGCAATACCAAAAGCAACACCAAAGCAAACGATTGATCCAATAATCCCAGCAATACTTGTACCGAGTGAACCCAATCCTTCTATGCCATAATCGGCTAGAGGTGTTGGTACTATCACTCTCACCTGATCGGCGAGGTTAATAAAGCCTAAGTTTTCAGCAACTCTTTCTAAACCATCTGGCCATGCGGAAGCAACCAAGGAAACTAAACCAGAAATCAAAAGAATACTTACTACTGGTATTACCCACCCTCTTAATTGTCGTTCTTCTCCAGGTAACAAATCTGGTCGAACTGTGGCTAGGTAAGTCAATACGCCTCCGGTAATCAAACCCTCGCCAATTCCAATCAAAATGTGTACACCAGTCATCGCTGGTAAAGCTAATCCTAAAGGTGCTGTTCCCGAAATAGCCAACTCAAGCGCGCAGGCGATCGCAGCCACAACCACACTCACAGCAGCAGCGATTCCAGCTGCTAATGGTAAGCGGCTTTTGTAACCCCCAAATAATCGCTGTAAAGTTTGGGTTAAACTCCAACCAACCCAGACTCCCACTATTGCCATGTTAAAAATATTTGCTCCCAAAGCAGTGATTCCCCCGTCAGCAAACAGCACAGCCTGAATAATTAAAACCGTGGCGATGCATATTGTACCTGCCCAAGGATTACCAAGGATAATTGCTGCGAGAGTTCCTCCTAGTAAGTGACCACTAGTACCGCCTGCAACAGGAAAATTAATCATCTGAGCAGCAAAAATAAAGGCAGTAGTTAAACCCAAAATGGGTGCGTGTTTAATTCCAAAAGCATCTCGCGATCGCGTTAATGAAATACCCAACATCGCCACACTTACCACACCAGTAACTGCTGCTACTGGCGGAGAAATAAAACCATCAGGAATATGCATTAGGTTCCCCTGTTTTTGTTTTTATTTGCACAAATAAATTCTTAATAGCCGCAGTTCAAACTAATTCTTAAAAAAACAAAATTTACCCCTTTTCTGCAATGCCCTCTTAGGGGATTTTATACTCTTACTTCCGGATTATTGACAAGAAAATTTGTATAAAATGATTTACTTATGCTTTTGATTGTTAAAAATTATAAGTAAACAATTAGTACTTGTATGACATATACAGTAATTCTAGCTAAACGACTCGGCCGTAATGTACCGATAGCATAGTGCCGAAAAGCACGATCACTACATCTATGGCACACCGAAACACAATCCATGAAGCCCATCTTTGCCGATATCTTGAGAGCGCGATCGCTTCTGATTTTTGGATAAAGCAAGGAAGATTTCTAAAAATAAAGAAATTCATTGAAGATTCGCTGTTGTAATTGCTCTAAAATAGCTTTATCTTTAGTCAGTTCATTAAAAGCACCTAACATTTCACAAATTAAAGGCACTCCTAGCTGCAATTCCTCAAGAATTTCGCGTTGAGTAAACACATCCTCTGGTTTTCCTTCCAGCACCAGCCTTCCTCGATCCATCACAAATATCCAATCTGCCCAACGATAAACTAAATCAAGATCATGGCTTGCCATAACTATTGTTGTGCCAGCAGCATGGATATTTTGTAAAGTCGTCATCAACTTACGAGTATGCAATCTATCTAAATATGCTGTGGGTTCATCTAACAATAATAACTCTGGTTTGAGAACCATCACATCTGCGATCGATACTCGCTTTTTTTGACCTAAACTTAAATGATGTACAGGTCTTTGAGCAAGTTCTATTAAATCAAATTCAATTAATGATTGCTCAACTAGTTGTTGAATTTCAATCTCTGGCAAACCCAAATTACATAATCCATAAGAAATATCTTCTTCCACTGTAGAAGCAACTAGTTGTTGTTCTGGGTCTTGAAAAACAACGCCAACTTTCTGACGCAATTTTACTAAAGATTTGCGGTTATATTGTAGAGGCATTCTTTGCCAAATAATTTTACCTCTATCTGGTTTGTATAAACCATTAGCTAATAAAAAAAGAGTAGTTTTTCCACAACCATTTTGACCAATTAATGCACATCTTTTTTTCGCTGGAATTTTGAAATTGAGATTATTAATTGCCGATTCTTTAGCGCCTGAATAAGTATAATCTACTTGTTCAAATTCGAGTAACCATTCCTGCATTCTGCCCCCATTCTAATACTATTAATAAAGCGCAACCAAAAATAGCTTCTATTGTATAACGCTTTGATTGATGATAACGATGGGGATGCCAAACTCGCAATTCTCCATTAAAACCCCTGGATTCTAAACTCAAGCAAACTTGACGATAGTTTTCTATTGTGCGTTTGAGAAGTTGTCCAATTAATAGTGCTAAACTTCTCATCCCTGTAGCAAAATTACAGTATCCTCCACGGGCTTGTTGAGCAACCCATAACTCAGAAGCTGTGTTTAACAATACAAAAATAAAGCGATACATCAGTAATAACAATTCTGTAATTATTACTGGACAACCTATATGTCTTAGAGTTTGCAAGAGTGCAGTAAAAGGAATAGTCAGAACAATAAAATACAAACAACAAAGAGAAGCTAAAGCTCGCGTTAAAATTGTTAAACCCTGTACAGCACCATGATGACTGATATATAAGTAATAGTTGCCAAAGGCTAATCCTATAATTGAGTCATTTTCTACTAAATTGAGATGAGATATTTCTATTACATTAATAACTAAAGCAGGTAGACTGGTTAACCAAAAAAAAGTTGCTACGTAAATTAATTTAAAATATATTTTGCTAGGAATACCCGCATAAATTACTGTCCAAATACTCATCCAAACTGCAATCAGGATTTGTACAAAAGGATGAGCAAAGGCAGCAACTATCAACATAACAGTTGCAAACAGTAATTTTTGTTCAGGTGGCAACCAACACAAGCGATTAGTATAAGCTAGGGTATCAATCTGAATTTTCATTATGATGATTTTGTTGTTCTGAACGCCCTTTATAAAGTCCAATTACATAACCAATGACACCAGCGCCCGCAGCCGCTTGCACGGCAAATAAGAGGCTTTGTACTTCAGAACTAGATATTTGAATTAATGAATTAAACCAAGGTTCATATTTAGGCTGTATCTCTTTAATAGCTTCTTGAGCTTTGCCATCTGCACCACCAAATTCTGCATCTTTGAGTACCACCAATGGTGTTGCTGACAATGCAACTACAGCTAATAGTAATAACCAATTATTCCATTTATGTTTTTGATTTTTTGATTTTGAATGAGTCATACAATTAATAGTCCATAATTATGTGTAACTCTCTGGTAGTCCAACCAATCAAATTTATCTAGTTTGTAGTAAGCACTTTATTGCTTAATAGAGCGATAAATCGCTCACTACGAACCTTTTAAAACTTAGCTTGACAGAGTATTAATCACAGCAATTCTTCTGAGCGCAGGGTAATAAGAAATTACCAGTTTCTATCTGAATTGTGGTGTGTTCAATGCCAAACTTATCATGTAAATCCATCCTGATTCGAGATAAGAAAGCATCACCAGGATTACCAGTAAGCATAACCAAGTGTGCTGTTAATGCTGACTCGGTGGTACTCATGGCCCAAATATGCAAATCATGCACAGCAACCACACCAGAAAGTTCCGCTAAGTAAGTACGTACTGCTGACAAATCTATTCCTTGAGGAACAGCATCAAGTACCAAATCTAATGACTGAGATAACAACTTCCAAGTGCCAACTAAAATTACCACAACAATAATTAAGCTGATCACTGGATCGAACCATAGCCAGTTAGTTGTGATAATGGCGATACCAGCTAAAACCACACCTAAAGATACTAAGGCATCAGCCACCATATGTAAAAATGCTGCTTTAATGTTTAAATCTCGCTCTTTACCAGACATGAACATTGCAGCTGTAATGCCATTAATCACAATCCCGACAAGGGCTACAGTAATGATAGTGTTTCCAGTCACTGGTATGGGGTTACTCAAGCGTTGAATCGCTTCTATGGCGATCGCTCCCATCGCGACCAACAGTAAACAAGCGTTGAGAAGAGCAGCTAAGATCGAAGAACGACGTAATCCGTAAGTATAACGCTTCGTTGGGCGACGACGAGCCAGCCAAGTTGCACCCCAAGCCAGTATTAACCCCAGCACATCACTAAGATTGTGACCAGCATCCGCAGTTAAAGCTAAAGAGTTCGTCAGAAAACCAAATACTGCTTCAACGATCACAAATCCCATATTCAGGATAATACCAATCATAAAGGCACGATTGTAAGTGAGCTGATGGTGGTGGTCGTGGTGATGATGGATGGACATAGCTATGGGAGGAAAATGTCTATTCTGCTAAATAATATATGAATACATGTTCATGTATTGTGTGACATCCTAACCCATCGTCTGAAGTCATTACAAGTTGGTGATCAGTGATTAGCCATACCTGATGTTATTCATCTTGCTTGATTAGCTGCAACATTTCTAATTCTTGACGACCATAATTAGCCAGCCAGTTCCATACTAGTACGGTTAACAAGCCTTCACTAATTGCTAAAGGGACTTGTGTGACAGCAAAGATGCTGGCAAATTTGACAAAGGAAGCGACGATCCCACCGACTGGTGCGGGAAATGCTAAAGCTAATTGGATCGAAGTCACGATATAAGTGACCAAATCTGCGATCGCAGCAGCCAGAAATATTGCTAATCTTTGTTTACCTGTTGTCATCACTAAGCGATAAATCCAATAAGCAACAAACGGCCCGGCGATCGCCATCGAAAATGCATTCGCTCCCAATGTCGTCAAACCACCGTGAGCCAAGAGCAATGCTTGAAATAAAAGTACCAAACTACCAAGTACAGACATGGCTAAAGGGCCAAATAGTATTGCTCCTAATCCTGTACCTGTAGGATGAGAACAACTACCTGTCACCGATGGCATTTTTAAGGCAGATAGCACAAACGTAAATGCTCCCGCCAATGCTAAGAGTAATTTTAATTGCGGGTTTGCTTGGGTAATGTGTGATATTCGCCGCAACCCCAACACAAAAAATGGCAAAGCAACTATCCACCAAAAAACTGCCCATTTTACAGGTAAAAAGCCTTCCATGATGTGCATCGCATAGGCTGGTGCTGCTGCACTCACAACTATATAAAAGCTGAAAATCCCTAGCAGGATTGATAATACACCTTTTACCTTCAAAATAATTCTCAAAATCAGCCATCCCTTGAAGATATATAAGGATTTAGTTTATATTGGTAACTTTTATTCTTCAACTATTTATATCATGATTATCATTATCATAATTTTCCGAAATAAATATTTATAGGCTTTTCGCAGGTTGGGAATAGTAGCTTGATTTCCGTCCTTTTGTTTTAGTGTCACGGGTGTTCAGATCCCCGACTTCGCAAAAATTGTCGGGGATGTATATTCGGTTGAAGACAAAAAAGAATTATTGACAATAATTTTTAATTCCTATATGAATATAAATTAGTTGCAAAAAATTTGCAGTTTGCTTTTTGCTGCAAATTATTACTGATAGTATCATGCCTGACTACTTTGCTCTTAATCAAGAAAAATTGTTAAATCGCCGTCAACTGTTAAAACTAGGATTAGCAGGTGCAGGCGTTACTGGTGCAGCTGTGGTATGGGATAGGTTAGCAGCACAAAAGCAATTGGTGAGAGTACCACCTTTAGAGACAGAGGAAAATACCAACAGCGCTGTCAACCCAGTACAAGTATTGCGAAATTTTGATTATGGGACGCTGAAGCGAGAAAATGGGCGGACAATCCGAGAATTTCGCTTAACTGCTGGTACTTCCGAGATTCAACTTAATAGTGCTGTATCGTACAATATCTGGGATTTGAATGGTCGTATCCCTGGGCCGACACTGAGAGCAAAACAAGGCGATCGCGTACGGATATTGTTCCTCAACCAAGCTGGACATTCCCACTCTTTACATTTTCATGGTATTCACCCCGCAGAAATGGACGGTGTTCGTCCAGTAAGCAATGGTAGCGCCACAATTTACGAATTTGATGCTGAACCCTTTGGTGTTCATCTCTATCACTGTCACATTGAACCCGTGACTCGACATATTGCCAAAGGATTATACGGCATGTTTATAGTTGATCCGCCCAAGCCTCGTCCAAGCGCAGATGAAATTGTATTAATAATGGCTGGGTATGACGTCAATGACGATAACCACAATGAGTATTACGCCTTTAATGGTTTACCTCATTACTACATGGATAATCCGATTCCCATTTACCAAAATCAGTTGATTCGATTATATGTTCTCAACATTATTGAATTTGATCCCGCAGTGACATTTCACTTGCACGCTAATTTTTTTGATGTTTATCCGACTGGAATGACTTTGACTCCCAGCCAAAAAAGCGATGTAGTGACGATGGGTGTAGCAGAACGTCACATCTTAGAATTTGCTTTTCGTTATCCAGGTAAGTATATGTTTCATCCCCATCAAGATGCGATCGCAGAAAACGGATGTATGGGTTTATTTGAAGTCGTTGCTGATAAAAATTCCCAAAATATAGCGAAGAATACTTAAGCAAAATTGCAATATTGACCAAGTAGAGACGCGAAATTTCGCGTCTCTACTCCAGCGATTTGTTAAGTTGCGACATCTAACCGATAAACATCCATCTCAATACCATGAAAAATTGTTTTCCTTTCGTATCTCATCCCCAACTTTTCAAGCACTCTCACTGATGCTGTATTTGCTCGCTCGACAATTCCAAAAATGTATGGAAACTTGATTTCCTCAAATCCATATTGAATGGTTGCTGATGCTGCTTCAGTTGCTAACCCCCTACCCCAAAACTCTGGGTCTAATCGATATCCAATCTCTGGTTCAGCTACATTATCAATTTGGTCGATTGTAATTCCACAGTAACCAATCAATTCGTTAGTTTGTTTGAAAATGATAGCCCACTTCCCGAATCCAAATGCTTTGTATGAAGTGATGAAACTGTCTATTTTCGCTTGCGTTTGGGAAACTGAGAGAATCCCACTAACAGAAAATTCCATGACTCGTGAATTTGCAAGAATTGGTGCAAGTTGATAGACGTCTTTTTGCTGGAAGTCTCTGAGGATAAGACGTTGTGTTTCTAGCCAAACCATGACTCAAAGTAGCCTAACAGGGAAATTAGCAACGTTTACCCTTTGTATCTGAAGAATTATTGATAATTAATCTTAGTTTTATCACAATTAATTTGAAACTAATTATTAAATTTCACCTGATCAAATAGTCAAATAGTTGATAAAAACTCTTACTAGATGCAAGAATAACTTAGCAAAATCTAAGACAAGATGTCAAATATCACCATAGCAGTTTGACATATGCAACTGCTGATATAGCTAAAAAACGCTTTTACTTACTTGCTTTTACAGATCCCCAGGAGCAAAGATGAAAAATTTTCGTTACGTATGTTTGGCTGTCGCTGCTTGTGCGATTGTGACTCTGAGTTCTTGTAATGATGGTGGTACTTCAACCACAGAAAATTCACCAGCAGCTAGCACTCCCAACTCTGTTGCACAAACAACAGAAGCAGTAAGTCATAGCGGTCATGGTAGCAAAAAACAAATTAACATCAATACAGCTATCTTGTCTGAGTTGGATAAATTTGAGGCGCAGCTAGGTGTACCAGCATTATCGAATAAAATTCAGGCAAATCGCCCTTATGCTAGTCCAGAGGAATTAGTTAGCAAGAAAGTTATTAGCCAAGAACAGTTTGACAAAATAAAGGATCAAGTAACTGTTCAGGAAGTGGTTTTGACTGGGGAAGCCAAAGATGTAGATTACATGACCAAGCTAGGATTGATGAAAGGACATTTACTTGTCGCCCAAGAACTTTTGGATCAAAATCAACCAAAACAAGCAGAACCTCATATTGGACACCCAGTAGAAGAAATTTATGTTGATGTAGAAGATCAATTAAATGATCGCAAAGTCAAAGAATTCAAGACAACTTTGGTGAGTTTGCAAGATTTGGTGAAATCTAACCCCAAAGATGCCAAAGTCAAAACTAATTTTACTACTTCTATGGAGTCAGTAGATGGAGCGATCGCAGCATTACCAGAAGGACAACGCACTCAACCTTCATTTGTACTCCAGGTAATTAACGGTTTGTTAGATTCTGCAAACTCAGAATATGGTGCAGCGATCGCCGATGGTAAAATAGCCGCAGCCATTGAATATCAAGATTCCCGTGGTTTTGTACTCTACGCCGACGAATTGTATCAAGATATCTCTAGCCAAATGGCAAAAGATCATCCAGACGCAGACAAAGCAATTCAGGCGAGTATGACTCAACTGAAAAAAACTTGGCCTACCGTGATTCCACCAGCCAAGCCAATTAATACCCCAGAAGAAGTCACCAAAGAAATAAAAGCGATCGAATCAGAATCTCAAAAAGTGATTGACAATTCCAAAACCCAAGCACAGCGATAGTAAGTTCGTAGTAAGTTCGTAGTAAGGACTTTAGTCCTCAAAATCAGGACTAGAGTCGCTTACCCTTGACTTTTTGTTCCAAGGTCAGAGCTTAAAATTTAGTCATCACCAAAAACTTCTGACTTCTAGCGTAGACTTAAGATACTGATGCAAGAACTTGACCAAAAGAAGACTATCGACCTGCTCAACGCCATCATGGAGTTTGAATTGGCAGGAGTTGTGCGTTACACTCATTACTCTTTGATGGTAACTGGTCCGAATCGTATTCCGATTGTTACCTTTTTTAAGGCCCAAGCCAGTGAATCTTTACTTCATGCTCAACAAGTAGGAGAAATTCTCACAGGTTTAGAAGGACATCCAACCCTGAAAATTACACCAATCGAAGAAAGTTACAAGCATTCAGTAAAACATATTTTGGAAGAAAGCTTGTCACACGAGAAGAAAGCACTAGACCTGTATAAAAACTTGCTTGATACAGTCAGAGATGCCAGCATTTATCTTGAAGAATTTGCTCGAACTATGATCGGTCAGGAAGAGATGCATAATCTTGAACTGAAGAAAATGTTACGCGATTTTAGTTAGTAGTCAATGGTCATTGGTCATTAGTCATTAGTTATTAGCTAGTGACTAATGACACAATGACAAAGGACAAATGACAAAGGACAAATGATGAACTTTAGTACTGCTCTACCTACTTTTGTAATTACACTCCGAGAAGGAGTGGAAGCAGCCTTAGTCGTTGGTATTGTCTTGGCTTTGTTGAAAAAAGCTAAACAATCCCGACTCAACCCTTGGGTGTATGCTGGTGTCGGTGTTGGTATTGCCTTAAGTGCGCTGATTGGTTTGCTATTTAGTTGGGTAATACAAGTATTGGGAGCAATTAATCCCCAGTACACATCTGTAGTTGAACCATTAATGGAAGCTGTCTTCAGTTTACTGGCGATCGCTATGCTCAGTTGGATGCTAATCTGGATGACCAAACAAGCCAGATTTATGAAAGCTCAAGTAGAGGGAGCGGTGACAGATGCTTTAAAAGATAATACTAATGCTGGTTGGGGTGTTTTTAGCTTAATTTTAATTGCCGTTGTCCGTGAAGGCTTTGAAACAGTTTTATTCATTGCTGCTAATTTTCAACAAGGACTAATTCCTGCACTTGGTGCTATTGGCGGGATTGCAGTTGCAGCAGCAATTGGTGTGCTTTTATTTAAATGGGGAGTGAAAATTAACATCCGCCAATTTTTCCAGGTAATGGGTGTTTTGCTGGTATTAATTGTTGGTGGATTAGTCATTTCTGCATTACATAATTTTGATGAAGCTGCTGCTAATTATGCTCTTAGTAATCGCGCTTCCGAAAGCCTTTGTTTTTACTACGAAAGATTTACTAAAATTCATTCTTGTATACTAGGGCCAATGGTTTGGAATACAGCCAATATTCTGCCAGAAGAAAAATTCCCTGGCATTGTAATTAAAGCCCTGTTTGGCTACAGAGAACATCTTTATGTTGTACAGGC
Organism: Pelatocladus maniniholoensis HA4357-MV3; assembly: GCA_019359115.1. Lineage (GTDB taxonomy): Bacteria > Cyanobacteriota > Cyanobacteriia > Cyanobacteriales > Nostocaceae > Pelatocladus > Pelatocladus maniniholoensis. The sequence continues at coordinate 70,897 of JAHHHW010000107.1, read as the reverse complement.
AGTTGGATACGTAGTATTTTTACTAACTATTGGAGGTTTATATTTCCGTGGTATTACGGCTGGTTTACCTCAAGGTGGAAAGAGCATTTCAGCAGGACAAAAACCTATTGGTTCAGCCAAGGAATAGGGCTTGAGGATCTGGTGGGATTAAAGACAAGGGAAGGGGGACACGGGGACACGTAAAAATAACGGGAGCTTGGTAGCCCCTTCTGCATTAAGTTCATTGAATCGAAGGCTAATTCCTCCTCTGTTGCCTGTTAAGAGTTCCCGCCCTGAAGGGGCTTGGTCAGCGAGTATCAAACACTCGTCGTCGAGTATCAAAGACCCGTCGTCGAGTATCAAAGACCCGTCGTCGAGTATCAAAGACCCGTCGTCGAGTATCAAACACTCGTCGTCGAGTATCAAACACTCGTCGTCGAGTATCAAACACTCGTCGTCGAGTATCAAAGACCCGTCGTCGAGTATCAAAGACCCGATCGCTTTTTGAGCTTGGTATTCCTGACTAAAACCTAAAACAGCAATCAGTACCACAATTGCAATAATACCGACTGCATCTTTGTAGTCACCCAAAAAACCGGAGGCGATCGCAGCCACAATCAAAATGTTTCTTATTCCCTGTTCCTTGCCCGAAGAGCTTGGTTAAATTTATTTATGTTTATTATTTTTAAATTCCTACTTTCTCTGTTGATATTTCACCACTTTTAACATAAAAAATTTGGGAAGAATTCAACCATTGTGAATCAAAAGCACCCAAATGAGTAGTAGTAATTATTGTTTGAAAACGGTCTTGAATTGTATCAAGCAATTGATTTTGACGAGATGGATCTAATTCAGCTAAAACATCATCAAGAAGTAGTAGTGGTGGTTCTCCCACAACTTCTTCAATTAATTTTAATTCTGCTAGTTTCAAAGCTAATACTAGGGTTCGTTGCTGACCTTGAGAACCATATTGACGGGCTGGCGTTTGATTAATGATTAATTCTACTTCGTCCCGATGTGGCCCAACCAAAGTAGTGCCTTGGTGCAATTCAGCAACAGTTCTTTGTTGTAGTTTTTCTAGAAAGGCTTGCTGCACTTTTTCTGGATAATTTTGCTCTAAAGGAACGTTGGGTAAGTATTTAATTTGCAAAATTTCTTTACTGCCACTAATACTAGCGTGCCACATTTTGGCAATGGGGGCGAGTCTTTGTATGGCTCGTTCTCTGCGCCTAATAACTCGCGTACCTGCGATCGCCAACTGTGCATCCCATATAGCTAATTCAGATTGTAGAGACGTTGTATACGAACTCTCGATATTGCGTTTCAAAAAGGCATTTCGCTGGCGCAACACCTGATGATATTGCTGTAAAATGTGGGCGTATACTGGTTCTAGTTGAATCAACAGAGTATCTAGCCAGTGACGACGGCCTTCCGGGCCTCCGCGTACTAATTCTAAGTCCAAGCTAGAAAACTGTACGCCATTAAGAACACCAAGAAAATCCATTTGACGCCGCAGGTTTTCGCCGTTGAGATTCACAGTCCGGCGACCATTACGACGCAAAATTAAGTTTAGAGTACTAGTGCCAGTTTCTCGTTTGAGAGAAGCACTAATTTGCGCGAGTTCTTCTGCTTCTTGGACTAATTCGCGATCGCGGAAAGTACGATGCGATCGCAATGTTGCTAATAACTCCACTGCTTCCAATAAATTAGATTTACCCTGAGCATTATCGCCCACCAAAATCGTTTTGGGAGCAGTAAACTCAACCTGCTGTTCTTTATAGTTACGAAAGTGTCGGAGGTAGAGAGTTTTTAAATACATAGGGAATCGGGGAAAGGGGAAAGGGGATTCTCCAGAGGAGACGCACTCGCGTTCGGGGATCAGGGATCGGGGATCGGGGATCGGGAATTGGAATAAATTCTCCCTTGTCCTCCTTGTCCCCTTCCCTTGTCCCCTTTCCCCTTTCCCCGATCTCTAAACTGTTTTTTTGCCCATCAATCGGAAGACAATCTTTTCAATTTCAATCCACACAAACATTAAGGCACTAAAGCCAAGACAAACTCCCAATTCCGACAAGGGAAGATAATGAGTGCCGAAGAAATTACGCAGAGGCTGAACATAAACCAGCATCAGTTGTAAGATTGTGGTTACAATAACTGCCCCTAACACATAAGGATTTGACAAAGGATTCATTTCTATTGTCAGTCGGTTGTTAGAGCGAATCGCGATCGCATGACCCATTTGAGCAAGACACAGGGAAGTAAATACCATTGTTTTCCAGCGATCTGGACTCAATCCGTTAGTGTATGTTTGGGAGTGAAAGTATGCCCACTCCATCAAAATAATGGTAATGATCGCGAAAATAATCCCGATGCGAATCATGTAAGAACCCAACCCTCTAGCGAAAATGCTTTCACGGGGACTAAAGGGGGGACGTTTCATTACGTCGGGTTCGGGAGGTTCTACAGCTAATGCTAAGGCTGGTAAACCATCTGTCACCAAGTTCATCCACAAAATTTGTAGGGGTGTCAGGGGTACTCCTCCTAATCCTAAGATCGGCGCAGCTGCGATTGTGAGAACTTCACCGATATTACTTCCCAAAATATATTTGATAAAACGGCGGATATTGGTGTAAACAACTCGCCCTTCTTCGGTGGCAGCAACAATGGTAGCAAAGTTGTCATCTAGTAGCACCATGTCGCTGGCTTCTTTACTGACATCAGTACCAGTAATACCCATAGCAATACCGATATCAGCTTGTTTGAGGGCTGGGGCGTCGTTAACGCCATCACCAGTCATCGCAACAAATCTGCCTCTACGCTGTAAAGCTTGGACAATTCGCAGTTTGTGTTCTGGGGCAACTCTGGCATAAATACTTACCAAGTCTACATTTTGCTCTAGGTCTTCTTTGCTCATTCGTTGCAGTTCTTGACCAGTGAGGACGCGATCGCCTGCTTGAGCAATTCCTAGATCAGTGGCGATCGCTCGTGCTGTTAACTGATGATCACCAGTAATCATAATCGGTCGAATGCCTGCTTCTCGACATTCTTGTACCGCCGCCCTGACTTCGGGACGAGGTGCATCAAGCATTCCGACTAAACCCAGCCAGACTAATTCTTGCTCAAATGTCTCATCTGAACCTTCGGGTGGGATTTTTGTAAGTGGTTTATAGGCAAAACCCAGTACTCGCAGACCATTAGAAGCCATGCGATCGTTTTGTGCTAAAATCTCATCTCGCTGTTCTTGAGTCAGACAAACAGCGCCATTACCTATATAAAGTTGAGTACAACGAGCCAAAATTAATTCTGGTGAGCCTTTGGTAAACATTAAATAGTCATGGGAGTTCACCAAATTGCTGATAGTTGGGTCAACATCATTTAAAGGTGAAACACCTGTTTCTACTTGCTCAACCTTAGAAATCACACTCATTCGTTTCCGTTCCGAAGAAAACGGAAACTCGCTCACGCGCGGCAATTTACTATCCCACTGGTCTTTTTCTATTCCTCCTTTGCCAGCCAGTGTCACCAAAGCACCCTCTGTTGGGTCTCCTAAAATAGTCCACTGTCCTTGCTGCTGTTGCAAATGTGCATCATTACAAACAGCACAGGCAACTAACAAGGCTTGTAGTTCTGGGTTATCTTGTACCTCAATAGGATTATTTTCTAGTTGAAACTCGCCTGTAGGAGCGTAACCTTCTCCTGTAACGCGAAATTCTTGGTGAAGAGAAGTTGCTTGATCTTGATTTGGGCTAGAAGCATGTGTGTAGGCAGCTTGTACTACCATCTTGTTCTGAGTCAGAGTCCCGGTTTTATCAGAACAGATGGTGGTGACAGAACCCAAGGTTTCTACGGCTGGTAATTTGCGAATTAAAGCTTTGCGACGTACCATCCGTTGAGTTCCCAAAGCCAGGGTGACAGTGATCACTGCGGGTAAGCCTTCTGGTACTACCGCCACCGCCATACTCAAAGAAACTTCCAATAGTTCTGTTAAATTGCCACCACGCAGCAAACCTACAATTACAACAATGGCTACCAACACTAAAGAACCTGTGACTAGGACATTGCCAAGCTGGGTCATGCGTTGTTGTAGAGGCGTGGGTTCACTTTCCACGGACTGCAACATGGTAGCAATTTTTCCGAGTTCGGTTGTCATACCAGTGTTTGTTACCAGAACTTTGCCCCGTCCTTGGACAACTTCTGTACCCTGGAAGACCGAATTGATGCGATCGCCGATTCCTGTATCTTCAGGTAATGTAGTTGCTGTCTGTTTGTTAACTGCTTCGGCTTCGCCCGTAAGTGCCGATTCTCGGATTTGCAAGTTCGATGTTTCTAGTAAAAGTCCATCTGCTGCCACTTGCACTCCTGCTTCTAGCAGCATTATATCTCCCGGCACTAAATCTTTAGCAGCCACTTCTGATGGTTTACGGTCACGAATAATGCGGACGTTGGGAGAGGAGAGTTTTTTCAGTGCTGCGAGGGCTTTTTCGGCACGGCTTTCTTGAACATAGCCTAGAATACCGTTGAGAACGACAATGGCTAAGATGGCGATCGTATCTTTGAATGGTACTTCACCCGGTTTCAACTCGCCTCTTTGCAAAGCCAGCAGGTCTAAAACCCCGGAAACAATTGCCACGGCGATCAGCATCAACAACATAATATTTTTGAACTGATCTACCAAAATTTCCCAGGTGCTGCGACCACCGGTTTCCTCAAGTTCGTTCGGGCCATATTTTTCCAAGCGCTGTTGCACTTCTTGAGGTGATAAGCCAGTGTCTGCATTAGTGGAGAGCAGTTCTATTGCTTTATCAACTTCTAAACTATGCCAAGCGGTAGTTGAATCAGGCAGAGAATGAGCAGACATCGTGTAAGTTACAGGAAATGGTTACAGAATTCGATCATAATTTAGTGATAGCTATAAAAACCATCAACTAAAGTAACAGTATTCAAAAGTGAAAACCCATGAGATACTCAAACACGGCATTGAAAATGTTGTTATTGCTAAAGTAATTGCCTTTTGTAGCACATCATCCTTGATAATTGTTACTAAACAAGGGGATGGGGTTTTACGCGCGATCAATAAAATTTGGGAGTTGAATTGCACAAAACATACCAAAATAAATTCCAGGCGTGCTAAATCTTTAAGTACATTAGTTTAATATGAATTTTGCTCTTTCCAGTTTGACCGCTAACCAGATGTTCGGGCAAAAAACAATTCGACCAATTGGTGCCGCCGTTTTGGGTGGTATTACTTTCTTCCAGGATACTCTGATTGCTATTGACTCTCCTAAAGGGTATCTGCTGCAAATAGATCCTGCCACTGACAATACAAAAATTCTCAATGCTCATCAAAGCAGAGAATTTACAGACGTCACTGGTTTGGCAATTTGGGAAGATACCCTCTGGGTGACAAGGGATAATAGTGTTTATTTGTGTAAATTAAATTCTTTAGGGCTAGAACATTTTGTCACCTTGCCTTACCCTGCTGATGGTATTGCTGTTTGGGAATCAACAGTTTATATCAGTTGCCAAAAATTGGGAGATATTCTAATTTTTAATCGCGATACCCGTAAAGAAATTACCAGATTTTATGCTCCTGGCGTAGGAATAGAAAATTTGGCTGTAACTGATGAAATTCTTTGGGCTTGCGATGCTACAGAACAAACTGTTTACTGTATGGACAGGGCGACAGGAGAAGTGCAATTTAGTGTACTAACACCGTTTGAGTCTCCTACAGGCATAGCAGTACAAACAAATACAAACACAGGTCAACAAGCTCTCTACGTCGCCTACGCTTCCGAAGAACCTTATGTGCGCGATAACCCGAATGCTGACCCTAACCACGAATTAGCATATCGCGATCGCACGTTTATTCACCCACTCCACTATCGTTATTTCCCAGACAAGCGCTACGCTCTTTCTAATGGCTATCTGCTCGAAATGTCTTATGTGGAGGAAATTGCCCCAATTGAAGAGGTTTACTTACAAGACCTAGAATGGCGTATTGCCCTACCCAGTGACACAGATCGCCAAAAAGTCAAATACGTTGAACCTGTGGGACTACCTTTTAAAGAAGAAATTATAGATGGGCAACGTGTGGCGGTATTTAAATTTGATACCCTTACCCCAGGCGAACGGCACATGTTTGGCTGGAAAGCAGTTGTGGAAGTCAGAGGTATAAAATATCGTCTCACTCCAGCAGATGTAGAAGATATTCCTGAACTATCGCCAGAATATCAAACTCGCTATCTTGTGGATGATGATGAATTGGCGATGGATACTACCATTGTTCGTCGTGCTGCTGAAGAAGCAATTGGCACAGAAACCAATTTGCTTCGGAAAATGTACAGCATCCGTAATTATGTTTATGACCAACTAGCTTATGGTATTAAACCTCACATAGATACTCCAGATCGAGTTTTAGAAAGAGGCGTAGGTTCTTGCGGTGAGTATGTAGGTGTGTTACTGGCTTTGTGTCGCTTAAATGGCATAGCTTGTCGTACTGTCGGACGCTATAAATGTCCCACCTACGCAGAACACCAACATGTCCCCCTACAACCAGACTACAACCATGTGTGGTTGGAATTTTACATACCTGGTTTTGGCTGGTTGCCAATGGAATCGAATCCTGATGATATTGGTAATAATGGGCCTTATCCCACACGCTTTTTTATGGGTTTGTGCTGGTATCACATTGAAATTGGTAAAGGTATCCCCTTTGAAACTTTAACTAGTAAAGGTGCGAGGCTGACAAAAGAAGAAATTTCTATTGGTGAGTTAGCAATTAATCACATTCGATTCACAATTTTGGGAGAATTACCACCGTTTTAGAGATGAAAAACCCCGGTAATTAGTTGGCTACCGGGGGAGGAGGTTTTCGCAATTTGCTAAAGGACGGCATATGTTTACAATGTACTTATCTTGATGATAAAAAGTTGCCAAAATGGCAGATAAATTAATGTGGCGGAGTGAATGACTTCTCAGACTTGCGTAATATTCTAGGATTTTCTACTGGCACTAAATTTTATGCGACATGAGAGAACCCACGTAGGTGTCTTCCTAAAAGGAAGACGCTACGCGTCATGTATGTGTAGCCGCGACTTCTAATCGCCAGGTAAAAAGTATCAGTTTACTCACTAAAATCCTGGTAATACTTAGTAATTTCTTCGATCAATGCAATTAAACTTTCTTTGACAGAAGCAGGTTCTGTCGCATTAACAGACATGATCGGTAGTCTGTTCTTTTCATCCAATAATCCCAAAGCTAATGCAATATCTTCCATTTGCCAAGCATCCGGACAATCAGTATGAGTTAGCCCAATTAAACATGGTATTTTTACCCGATGCTTCATAAATTGAAGGATTTTTCGACTATAGCGCAGATGTTCTGGACGGTGTGCATCTATTAGTAAGATGTAGGCGTGGGCTTTTTGGATTAAGATATCCCACATAAAATCAAATCGTGCTTGTCCAGGTGTGCCATAAAGATGTAGTGATTGATTGGGTGCAATAGTCAATCGCCCAAAATCTAATGCAACTGTAGTTTTTTCTTTCAAAAGTGCGATGTCATCAGTTGCTTTTCTATCAGTATCTACCATTTCGATTTCACTGATGGTACGAATAAAACTGGTTTTACCTGCACCTACGCCTCCAGTGATCACAACGCGTAGGATTTCCATTAATTATTACTCCTCAAAAAGCCAACTATATTTTGTAGAAATAAAGTACTGATTTTGATGGTTGTCCCGACTGAAGATTGGTTTGCTTGAGAAGAATGAACTAAGTTTAAATCTACAGGATAAGTACTCAGTTCTGGTGTTGATTCGTTCAAGGGAACTTCTTCTATTAAACAAGCCAACATGAGCCGAAAAGCTGCTTGTTGAACTAAAGCTATTGCTTGATTGAGTTGATTGGCGATCGCACTTAAGCTGACGCTACCATTGGCAAATTCCCATACCTGCCACTCTAAAGCATGTAAATGAATTTGTGGTTTACCTTGAGCAATGCTGTTTATAGCCGAATTGGGATCTGGGAGTGCATCAGCTAATATTTTCCAGCTTTTTAATGTTCTTAAAGCCACTAAAGCTATTTCTATTGCTCTAAGACTTAATCCTGTCATTTCTTTAACAGGTAATGATGCTTTGCTGTCAAGTTTAAATACACCTGTTTGAATTTCAAACAACTGTCGTACCTGATGCATTTGACTAGCAAATAATAAATTTAATTGCTCGGTGTTGAGTAAACCTTCAGCTTTTAGAGATAAACCAAGGGGTTTTTCTGGGGAAAATATTTGACAAGATTTTTCTATAAGTTGCTGATTGACCCAATTTCGTTGAGTAATTTTATGGACTAAACCTTGACCGTTTAAGCGATGTGCTGCTGCAACTACACGCCCTTGTCGAAACCAAATGTAATAGTATTGTGATTTAGAATCAGGAGTGTGAATATCTGGTAGAGTACATACACTTAAACAACCAGATTTTCTGCCTTGGTCAATTAGTTGAAACAATTCAGCTAAAGAAAAATCCGTGAAAGAACTAGATAGGTTCATTAGCTCATCCAAGCATAAATAAAGTAATCAGCAAAGATTACACCCTAATAACTGATTGAATATTTTGTCAGTTTTAAATTATTACTCTTCAACAGAGTCAAATACTTACAAATTTAAATTTACAAGTATCGATTAATATTCACATAAAAATAATTTACACTTATAAATTCCTAATTTAATTGTCATACTAATTTAACCATCTTTTGCTAATATACAAGGCTTATACTTGCTATTTTGAAAAAATTACCTTTTTTGCATCACATCATTTCAGAAGCATAAAATACAGATTTCCTTTCTTAGAATGGGTAATTTTACTAATGTATCTCTTTCTAATTGTCTAAATTAAGTAATAACACTTATAAAATTTAAATACAAGTATAAATAAAAACTAATAAACATGATTTTATGAGAGCAATAAACCACCTCGCAATCTTATTATCAAGTTAAAAAGCGGCAATTAATATCTTTTTTAGACAAAACGCAAATAAAATATACATATTTAGCCAAATTATGAGTATTTATGGCTAATAACCTCCTCTAACTAAGAAAATAGACTTTTATTATTACGTGGTTCTCAGTCTTTTCAGAATACACTAATGTTTTTATTGAAATTAGTGCTGTAAAAGTTAAATTTAGTAACGAAAGTGCAACATAATTTCTAATTGGATGAGCTTTTAATCCTATAAATTTTAAATTTTGAAAATAATAGTGTTGATAATTAATATGGTGAGAATTTGGAGTTTGTGTTTGATTTTTTTATTGCTGCTGTGGAGTGGAGAAGCAAAAGCAGGAGAGTTAGCCAAACGTTTAGATAGCTTTCCTATTTGGGAAAAAATCACTTCTGCCCAAACCGCTACGGGAGACTTAGTATATCCTGAATGGATGATGGGTGAGTGGCAACTTAGCAGCACACTTGTAGATATGATTGCACCTTTAGCGCCTGAGATTATCACCCCTGGATTTGAGGGAAATAGCCAATATCTCAATCAGCCTATTGAGTGTCAAGTGCGATTTGTCAAGCAAACTACACCTGTTGCTGGATTAAAAATTTATTCTAGTGTAGATAGAAAATCAGCAGTAGTTGCGGATCGAGCATTTAACGGCTTAAATTTGGCAAGGGCTTATTTAGGCGATGCGACTGTGATTGCTGTCAAAGTAGATCCAAATTCGCCTAATCGTCAGATCACGTTTTTACGTCATGAACGCCAATTAATTTCGATAGTTTCTGCACGGGCTACAGAAACTACACCTGATGGTAGGTTTATTACAACAGAAGTTTTTCAACAATTATTTAAAGGTGGTGGACGTCCTTATTTCAATTTAGTTGAATCTACGACTGCTTACCGTAAATTATCTACTTCCAATCCAGCCATAGAAGCGGATCAAGTTACTGCTATTTACCTTTCACCCCAAGACCCAGATTATTTTCAAGCTGGTTCTCGTCCAGTTGCTTTGTATCGATATCGACTGGAATTTTTTCGATAGTTAAGTAAGGATGAAACGATTTTTGTGAAACTGTATAATAACTGTTCATCTCTTCCCAAAGACTAATTTAGCAATTTGCCTCTTGACTACAATGTAATATATATGTAGTATAATACTTCCAGAGCTACAGACTCATGCTCTTGGACAGTGTGCATCATGGCAAACTTTAGAGATATTCTCAATTATTTTCGTCCATACTGGAAGCTGAGTATTTTAAGTATTGCTGCTACCAGTGTTTACGAGATTATCGATTTGGTCGTACCGTATGCGATCGGGCAGATTTTGAATGTGTTGTCTAATCAACCATTAGATCAGCCATTGACGGTAGCGATCGCCACATTAGCAAACATTATCAATTACCCAGTTAATCAGCTTCTATCTTTAGGTGTATTGCTGGGTTTAATTTTTCTTGTGACTGTGGTGAGAGCGCCGACACAACCTTGGTTAACTAGTTGGTTTCATTGGGATATTGCCCTAAGATCGCGTCGAGATCAACATCAAAAAGCGATTGAAAAGATTCTCACCTTACCCCTAGAATTTTATGACGAAAATAACCCCGGACGCATTGCTGGGAGAGTAGCAAGAGGTGTCGCCAACCACACTTGGACTTATCCCGAAATCGCTGGACAGATGATTCCGAAGCTGTTTCGCGTCTTGGGAATTTTTGTATTTATCTGGTTTGTGGAGTGGCGAATCGCGATTTTGTACTTAATTTCCTTTGTGGTTATTCTAGGCTTTACCTTGAAAAACTTAAAGCGCCTAGTTTGGCATGATAACCGCTTGGATAAATATGGAGAAGGGACAGAAAGTCGGACTTCGGAAATTATTAGCAACATTAAAACAGTAAAAGCATTTGCGACAGAAGCCAAAGAACTAGAACGGCAAAGAGTCCGTTTAGAACGTGAATTCACTGTGGTGGATTATCGTATCCACAAGGGTTACGTCAAGCTCAACACCAAGCAAAGAACTGTCATTCAGTTTTGCGTGTTTGCGATTTTAGGTTTGACGCTCGTAGAAACAGTAGCTGGCAGGATTTCTCTTGGTCATTTTATCATGACCTTAACTCTTTCCAGCATGGCTTATGCGGAGTTGGAACCAATTAGCGTATTGGCAGAGATGTTTGCTCGTCGCTATAGTTCTATGGTGCGGTTTAACGAATTTCTGCAAGAACCATCTGGAGTTGATTCGGTTGGTCTTTTGGAGAAACCGCAACCAGATGCTGCTTATCAATTTACAGGAAAAGTAGAGTTTTCCCACGTGAGCTTTGGCTACGAACCTCAACGCCCAGTTTTGCAGGATATCAATCTCTTGATTGAACCATATCAAACAGTCGCGTTAGTCGGGCGATCAGGTTCTGGTAAATCTACTTTGGTAAAATTACTATTGCGCTATTTTGAACCGAATGAAGGTCAAATTCTGATTGATGGTCAAGATATTCGCACTTTAGATGTGGGGAATTATCGCCGCAGACTGGCAATAGTTCACCAAGAAGTAGATGTTTTTAACGGAACTGTTTTGGATAATCTCAAGTATGGTCGATCAGATGTTACCTTTGACCAAGTTGAAGAAGCCTGTAGAATCGCCAGACTTGATGAAGTGATTCAGAATTTAACTCATGGTTATTACACAGTGGTAGGAGAAAGGGGTGTGAGGTTGTCTGGTGGACAAAGACAGCGCCTGGGAATTGCTAGAGCATTATTAGTAGAACCAGATGTGCTGGTTTTTGACGAAGCGACTTCTAGCTTAGATTATGAGTCTGAGCGTTCCATTCAATTAGCCATGCGATCGCTCCAAGGAACTCGTACCACAATTGTCATTGCTCACCGCCTGAGTACAGTCAGAGAAGCAGATCAGATTGTGGTTCTAGACCAAGGCAAAATCATAGAAGTTGGTAGTCACGAACAACTTCTACGTCATGGCGGTATTTACCATCGCTTGCACGCACTGCAAGAAACAGGTGAATTACTGAGTTAGGGATTGGGGATTCTCCAGAGGAGACGCTACGCGTAGACGCGCAAGCGGCTTCTCACAGAGTACGGGGATCGGGGATTGGTATTCTCATCTCTCTCTTGTCCCCCTTGTCCCCCTTGTCCTCTTTCCCCGTTCCCCAATAAATTTTTTTTGAAAAAAAGGTTGGAAATTTTAAAACCTTGTGCTATTATTCTTAATCGTGGGTCTCACGGGTCGGTGTCCGAGTGGTTAATGGAGACGGACTGTAAATCCGTTGGCTAGCGCCTACGCTGGTTCAAATCCAGCCCGGCCCACCTGCTAAAGTTAAAAGTGTAAAATTAAAATTTCAAAGTTTTAGTTTTACATTTTTAATTTTATGAATGCGTTAATTTTGCCCGTGTAGCTCAGTGGTAGAGCACACCCTTGGTAAGGGTGAGGTCGCGAGTTCAATCCTCGCCACGGGCTTTTTGATTTTATGATTAATTCTTCTTTTGTCGTTTGCCAAATTATTTTGTCGATTGTCGATTGCCAAATTATAGTTTACTAATAAGGGAAATGGTGGAGCGATCATCTAACCACACACTTAGAGGCTCGCTTTTTTAGGTGAGATTAAGGTTACTATGCTGTAGTTGATAGTCAATATCTCATTAATGCCCAAGAAAATTAGGGAGTTAAAACAATGGCTACGTCAAGTAGGTTTTAGTGAACTCCCAGGAAAAGGAAGCCACACTAACTGGATACATCCCTTGTATGCTGGGAAGCTAACGGTTTCAGGGAAAGATAGTTCCGACGCTAAACCCTACCAAGAAAAGGATGTGCAACAAGCTATAAAAGAGGTAGAGGAGAAACAACAGCAGGAGAAGCAGGAAGATGAGTAAATTTAAGTACCAAATGTTGATTCAATGGTCTCTTGAAGACAACTGCTTCTTAGTTGGATTTCCTGATTTTCCCGGACAGCGTTGGCGGACTCATGGCGATACTTATGAAGAGGCTGTGGCGAACGGTATTGAAGCGTTAGAATCCCTAATTATGGCTTATGAAGCCACAAATGAACCGCTTCCACAGCCAACAGTTTATCAAGTTGCCTAATCGTGCTTATTATCATGCTATCGCACTACCACCCTTGCTGTGTAGGTCGAATCAGAATTTCGTTAACATTGACGCGCTGTGGTTGTGTCACCGCATAAACAATTGCAGCTGCGATATCCTCGCTTTCTAGAGGTGTAACTGATTGACGGCGTTCTTCGCTGCGTTTTTTGACAACAGGATCACTAACGTCTTGATTTATTTCTGTATTTACTAAACCAGGTTCGATGATAGTTACACGGATATTATGTTTGTAGACTTCTTTGCGTAAAGCTTCTGAAAAACCATTCACAGCCCATTTGGTCGCATTATATACAGCAATATCTTCTCTGGCTGTCCGACCTGCGACGGATGAAATATTGACGATATGTCCTGTACCCTGAGTTTTGAGGATTGGTAACACCGCGTGAGTTGCGTACAACAGTCCCACAATATTGATATCAATCATGCGCCGCCAATCTGAAGTTTTAGCACCATCAATCGGCCCTGAAAAGGCGACACCTGCATTGTTAACGAGGATATCGATCCGACCGAATTCTGCATTGGTCTTTTGAACAAGATTCTGAACTTGGTTTTCGTCTGTCACATCAGTAATTATGGGTAGTGCTTCACCACCACTATCACCAATACGTCGTGTTAGCTTCTCTAAGCGATCGCCACGTCGAGCAGCCAAAACCACTTTTGCACCTTCTAATGCAAGAGCGATCGCAGTTGCTTCACCAATACCAGCAGAAGCCCCGGTAACAATTGCAACTTTGCCTTCTAATTTACCTGTCATGATGTTCACCCTCGCAGAACAAATGCTTTTTGGCTAAAGTCAGTCTATGGTTTTTCAAAAAAAGCAAAGTTGTTGAATTTGCAGGAGAATTTTTGAATGACTATCGTCAGTATACCTAATTTGACAATTGACGAGTTCTTTATTCCCTTTTCCCTCTTAATATTGACCAACAACCAACAATTATGTTCAAATGCTTAAGTGTGACAATTACTGCTACTACTGCTTTGTGGTTACTTGGTGCTTCCTTGACTATGGCGGCTACTAAAAAGCCTCAACCACCAGATGAGTTTCCGCCATCACCGTTAGAGATTACCACACCTGATCCACTGTTGCCACGGAATCCAGACAAAGACAAACAGCCGTTATCTGTGATTGAACAGCAAAAGCTGGAGACAGAATTGGATAAGTTGAATCAACAAGCTACCGCAAAACTACAAGCTGGTGATGAGTTGGGAGCATTTGATATCTGGAACCGAGAACTGCGGTTGCGTCGCTATTTGGGTTCTCTCAAAGAGGTGCAAGCACTAGGAAGAGTGGGTGCTGTAGCCTATCAAAAAAGCAATCGTCCACAGATACGATACATTACTCAGCGATTGCAAGCCATTCAAAAACAAGCACAATCACAAAAAACTCCTGATTTAGAGTTACTCCAAGCACTAGGACAAGCTTATCAACAAGTGCGATCGCCTGAAAATGCCGTGGAAGCGTATCAGCAAGTTCTAACTGCGGTGCGACAACAGCAAAATACAGCCAAAGAGGTAGAAATTTTACAGGCGATCGCACAAGTGCATTTGAGTTGGTTTGATTACAGCAAAGCAGCAGATACGTATCAGGAGTTGTTAAAACTAGCTACTGCTAAGGGTGATAGTGTCAACGAGTTAGTATACTTACAAAGATTAGCTTATATTTATGAACACGGGAAACAACCCCAGCAAGCAATAGAAATACAGAATCGACTCGCACAAATATATCAAAGACAGAATAATCCAACTCAACTACCAGCTTTAAAACTAGCGATCGGTTCAGATTATGAATCTCTAGCTAAGAAAAATCCTAATCTTCTTCAAGAAGCTTTTAATAACTATCAACAAGCTTACACAATTGCTTGGCAATCACAACAGTACGTACGTGCAGGTGAAGCTTTGCAAAAATTAATCACACTCTACCGTTCTCAAGGACAAATACAAGAAGCATTGCAAGCTAGTGAAATTCTTGTACAGACTCAACAATTAGCTTCCAATTTTTATGGTTTAATGAATGCTTACGATCAAATCGGCAAAATGCACTTGGAACGTAAAGACTATCCGCAAGCACTACAAGCTTTTCAAAAAGGGTTGGAAGTAGCACAACAATTAAAGTACGAGGAAGATTACTTTTCTGGACAAATTCAAAAACTTTCTGGACAAAACCCACAATAAAGTAGAGACGCGTAGCTATACCTAAAAACTATCTCTTTTTGCCGATGTTGTTTAATAAGTAGAATGATTTGAAAAAAACAAACTATGTGAAGTAATGTAACCTTACTGGAATCTAGTTACTAGGTTTGCTAGTTTATTTTTTCTCGGCTTTTGTCATGAATTAATGATTATTTTCAGCAATTAAAATTATATAGCAATCCTATATGATTTGTAAAAATCGCAAAGCTCAGAACCCCGACTTTTATAAGAAGTCGGGGTTCTTGTCTTTTACGAACAATCTAGGAATGCTATATAAACCTTTAGATTTATACTTTTATAATCTATTGTATGGAATGTTTGATAATTCAAAAATGTTAAAAATAATGAGACTTGTGTTTTAATTAAATTAAATTGGCAATTAATAGCTAGAAAAGTGTCAAGTTAATAGAGTATGCTGAGAGCGTTTAGGGGAATTAAGCGTAAGAAGACGCTAGATTGGTTATTAATTGTATTTGCTCTCAGAGTGTAGATAATTAGTAATTATGAATGTTCTACTAAAGTGAAGTAGAGCAGAGGTTGTTTTTCGTCTTTAATCTTTAGCTATTAGTAACAGACCATGAATTTACTGTTTGTTCATGGTTACTTGTTGTTTGGATGAGAACAACCAACAATCAACAACCAACAATCAACAATTATCAACTAATCTAATCATGAAAAATCTTGCAGGTAAGACAGTAGTTTTGACTGGCGCTGCGGGTGGAATCGGAGTATTTATTGCTCGCGCGCTAGCAAAAGAAAAAGCAACTGTAGTTGGTGTTTCTCGTTCCCAAGAAAAGTTAGAAAAAATTCGTGCTGACATCGAAGCTACAGGTGGTAGATACATCAGCGTTCCTTTTGATATCAGCCAATTGGAAGAATTACCATTACTTGTACAGCAAATTAATCAAATGGCGGGTCGAATTGATATTTTGATTAATAATGCTGCGATTGAAAAGTATCGACCTTTTCAAAATTACTCTCTCAAAGATATCCAATCAATACTGGGAACTAATTTATTAGCAGGAATGGAGCTAGCTCGGTTAGTATTGCCGAGTATGTTAGAGCGTAATCATGGTAACATTGTCAATATTTCTTCAGGCTCTGGGAAAAAGGGAGCGCCTTACAATAGTATTTATTCTGCCAGTAAAGCTGGTTTAATTATGTGGACAGATGCGATGCGTCAAGAATTAGTTGATACTAATATAGGGGTATCTGTAATTTGTCCGGGATACACAAAAGCGGGGATGTTTTTGAAAT
The DNA here is from genome assembly GCA_019359115.1 of Pelatocladus maniniholoensis HA4357-MV3. Lineage (GTDB taxonomy): Bacteria > Cyanobacteriota > Cyanobacteriia > Cyanobacteriales > Nostocaceae > Pelatocladus > Pelatocladus maniniholoensis. Next base: position 54,382 of record JAHHHW010000107.1, on the reverse strand, counting down.
TTGGTTTACCAGCACCGAAATTAGCACGTGTTTCTGAACCAAAAACTGTTGCGATCGCAGTTATAGATGCCATCAAAAACAACAAAGCAGAAGTAATACTTGATGGCTTACTAACAAGGCTTCTATTTTCTAATGTACAACTTTTTCCAGAATTTGGAGATGCGATTTACCGTTGGATTGGTTTGACCAATCTAAATCAAACCTGTGCAGAAAATCAAATGCTAGCCGAAAGACGTTCACATCAGTAGTAATCTTTTAGATTAACTTCAAATTGTTTGTAGTAAGATGTTTAGTGCTTAAATTAGCCCTAAACATCTTACTACAAACTTTAACTTATATTTGATATCAAGTTTTCAACAAGTTAATAAATGTATTCGATAAAAATTGCATAAAAATTATATTTGTTACATTAAAACTGCAATAATCATCACTAAAAAATATCATGATTTGATTTTTGATAATTTTACTTACCTTAATAGATAACCATTGAAAAAGATAAATAGCAGCTTGCCATTTATATAGCTGCTATTTATACTCGTCGTGATGTTTTGTATTTAGTATCATTCTTTTTTCCTCACACCTGGTGCATGACCACAAACTCAACCAACGGAGAAAAAATGGCTGATTGTCATTATGATGTAATCATCATTGGTACGGGTGCTGGTGGAGGAACACTAGCATATAAATTAGCACCAAGTGGAAAGAAAATTTTGCTGCTAGAAAGAGGTTCTTTCGTACCTCAAGAAAAAGCAAATTGGGATTCTCGGCTAATTTTTCAAAAAAAATGTTATCGTCCCCAAGAAGTTTGGTACGACAAACATGGTCAAGTAATTCGTCCAGTCACACACTATTATGTTGGTGGTAACACTAAATTTTATGGTGGAGCATTATTTAGATTTCGTGAACAAGACTTTAATAAAGTTTTTCATCGAGACGGTATCTCTCCGGAATGGCCATTAAGATATCAAGATTTTGCACCATACTATACGGAAGCAGAAAAACTATATGAAGTACATGGTCAGCGAAATTTAGATCCTACTGAACCTCAAATTAGTGAAGATTACCCTTTTCTTCCTATCAGCCACGAACCATATATTAAAGAAATTAATGATGGTTTAAAAAACAAAGGCTTACATCCATTTTATTTACCACTTGGGATTAAATTAAATGAAACTAATCGTTTTTTAAGTACTTGTATTCGTTGTGATACTTGTGATGGTTTTCCATGTTTTGTGAATGCAAAATCTGATGCTGATATTAACTGTGTGCGTCCAGCTATAGCTAATCCAAACGTGACTTTAATTACTCAAGCCAAAGTTCTACGTCTACACACAAGTGCATCTGGTCGAGAAGTTACCGGAGTAGTAGCAGAAATCGCAGGAAAACGGCATATTTTTTCGGCAGATATTGTTGTTCTGGCTTGTGGTGCTGTCAATTCAGCAGTATTATTACTTCAGTCTGCTAATGATCGACATCCAAATGGATTAGCCAATAGTTCTCATCTGGTAGGGCGAAATTACATGGCTCATAAATTTGGAGTAGTCATGGCTTTATCTACAAAATTTAATCCTACAGTTTTTCACAAAACAATAGCTGTCAATGATTTTTATTGGGGTGAAAAAGGTTTTCCCTTTCCTATGGGAAGCATTCAATTGCTAGGTAATCTCACCACAAATAAAGTTGCTGCTTATGCACCACCTTTGACACCTAAATTTATTGCAGAAGCAGTAGCAAACCATTCTGTTTCTTGGTTACTGATCACTGAAGATTTACCAAATCCTAACAACCGTGTTTATCTTAAAGGAGAGCAAATTATTGTTGATTATACCAAGAATAATGAACAAGGCTTTAATCGTTTGATGAAACGCTGGGTTTCAGTTTTACAATCAATGAAACTACCATCTCACAAAGGACATGTTTCAGTTGTCTTTCCTCAAAATTTAACTGTGAAAGAAGTTGGACATCAATGTGGTACTTGTCGTTTTGGCGAACATCCCAGAAAGTCTGTACTCGATCTTAATTGTCGTACCCACGATGTCGATAATCTTTATGTTGTTGATGGTAGCTTTTTCCCTTCTAGTTCTGCTGTGAATCCGTCATTGACAATTATGGCAAATGCATTGCGAGTGGGAGAACACCTGTTAGAAAGGATAAATCACCACTTTTATTAATTATGTTCGTCCGGAAGTTAAAGATTTTCGGCAGGCTATAGAAAAATTTAAAGAAAACTTACCAACTATTTTACAGGCATTACGAGATTGCACTTTCCTAATTTACCGCCAGAGAATAAATTCTCTGGCTAATAGCTCAAGTCCACTTAAGTGGACTAAAATTCTTGATAAGTCTTCTAAAGAAGACTTTCGCTATAAGCTTTGGAATTCATTCCAAAGCGGGAATAGGTGTTGCTGCTAAATTGTTTGATTTTTCCACTATTTGATGTAGTCTCTGTTCAAACTTTTGCATACATACAGACCAATCATATTCAAGAACAGAAAAACGAGCGTGGAGAGACATTTCTTCTTTAAGTTCGGGATTTTCGAGAATTCTAATTACTTTATTTGCAAAATCCCAAGGACTATTTGGTTGAGCTAAAAAGCCATTGCGACCAGGAACTACTTGTTCTGAGGTTGAGGGTGCTTTGACTGCAATTACAGGAGTTCCCGATGCTAAAGCTTCGTTGGTGGAAGTGCAGAAGTTTTCGGTAACAGATGCATTGACAAAAACATCGGCTCGTGCATACCATCCCAATAGTTCTGTACCATGAGATTCTCCCCAGACGGTTACACCTTTGCCAAATTGAGCTGCACGTTGACGGATTTCTTCTTGTTGGGGACCACTACCAACAATAACTAGATGTACATCAGGGATTTTGGCAGCGACGATTGGGTATATATCTAAAAGTTGAATAACACTCTTTTCGGGAGCAATGCGTCCAACAAACAAAAGTGTGGGACGATTATCGTTGGGAATGGGGTTGTAGGAGATATTGGCAGGATTAAATTTTTGGCAATCTATACCTTGATAGGGTAGATATTCGCTGCGTTGGGATTTCAAGCTTTGATATTTTTCAAGTTGTTCGCGTGAAGAAAAAAAGTTATGGTCGTAAGCTTCGCTGAATTGCTTGATTAACATGGGTAACATGGGACGAATAAAGCTAAAAAATTGATTGCCCATGTAATAGCGAATATAAGCAACGATATCAGTGTGGAATAGCGATATGATTGGTGTGCCAGTTTTCTTAGCGTATTCAATACCTACAGGACGACCGTAACCTTGCAAATAAAGTGAATAAAAGCCTCGCATTTGTGGTGCTTCTTCAACAATCACAATGTCTGGTTTATAGTTCTCCAGTAATTTGGTATCGCTCCAATGACGATTATGTAATGGTTGGGGAAGAGATTTATAAAAGATCAAGGGTTGAGTGGGAAATGCATAGGAAGAAAATTTGGGAAAAGTTTGGAGTTCTTTGAGTCCCTCCATCGGACGATTACCAACTTCTTCTGGATATTGATCGTTGATTTCTGGATGGATGAGAAATACTTCGTGTCCCTGTTGTAGTAACCAGCGCACTCGTTGGTGTACTGCGATGGAAACCCCTGTCAAAAATGGCGCATACAATCCTGTAATTAACGCTATGCGAAGAGGTTGTTTTTTCATAGTTAAGGATTTGTGGAGATGAGGAGATGGGGGAAGCATCCTAAATGTTTAAAAAACCCGCCTGCAATTGAAATCGCAGTCTCATCGCTCAAGTCTGTTGAAGCTGACTGCTTGATTTATTTGAGTTTAGATGTTTACAAAGATACTTTGCTGTCAATGGGTTGGTCTAAGATTTGATAGGGGCGATATTCAATCAGACGAATGTGCCAAGGCCCTTTGATTTGGTAGGTGACGCCGCGCCAGGTAACTTTTGACATCCAAAAAGATAATGTAAGTGCAAACCCATAAAACCAGTGTGTTAGGGGTATGCCAATTAACATTTTGACTACCGTGGCTGGTGACAATTTGGTTTTGATTGTTGTGTTGTCGCGAATTATCGGTCTGACTCCGATTTCTAGGGCGATCGCCAGTAACAACAATGCCACTATATAGCTACCATAGCTAATGAAAGCTAAAGCCGCAGCATCCCATTGTTGCATCCATAACGCTGCTACAGACAACACCAACAGCAGATTCGGAAGTAGTACTGTTTGCAATGCATCAGCAATTACCGCCCACCACTGGGGATGATAAAGGCGCGAAGACAACATCTGACGCTTTGTCCAGTCAAATAATCTCGGTAAATCACACTCTTCACGATTGAGAATCAACAGAGATGGTACAAACTTTACCTGAAATCCATAATTTGCCAGAACTCTGCGGATCATAGTATCGTCAGTATAGGCTCTTGCCCATCTCTCTAGTAGTTCGGTTTCGTGAATCACTTCTGTTTTGAGTGCTAAACTACCCCCCCAAGGAATGCGGTACAAACTCATCTGCACAACAGCAGAGGAATTCCAGAAATACCGCACCAGTGAACCCCAATATTTACCTGTGGGTAAGTACCAGCGATTACCAGTAGTCGCTCCTACTTTCGGATCGGCTAGAGGGCTAACTAATTCGCGTAACCAGTTGGGATGAACTATCGCATCAGCATCTACAAATGCAACTACTTTGTAGGATTCATCCAATTCTGAGACAGCTTGGACAATAGAACTGCATTTGAGGCTACAGTTATATCGTCTGATACTCAAAGGGCTAATTTGGACATTAGTTGCATCAAGTGAGGCTATAGTTTCGGTAGCAATTTTCCAAGCTGGATCTTCACGATGATCGATAATTATCTTTAAATCATATTGTGGATAGTTTTGTTGCAGAAGTGATTCTAAACAATTGGGTAGAAACGGATCGCTTCCCCGCAAACAAATAATAACTGCTGTTTTCGGAAGCTGTTCATCTGGTAAGGAATTTCTGCGATGCGTTCTTAATGTCCATAAAAAAGCTAAAGTCACAAATGTTTGAATTGCCAACCAACTTAGCAACATTCTAGACAGAGATATCGCCAATTCTTTCATTGGTGAGGAGTGTGTGTGAGGAGTGAGAGATAGAGAGATTTTTTTGAACGCCAAGAAATTTATTTCTTAGCTAAGAGCCACTTCATCGAATTACTCAGTCATATTGAGATGACTTTTACTAGAAGCCTGGAACTTTATTTCTAGGCATACTTATAGTCAAGTACAAGATATATAACAAAAAAATTATTATTGCTCTAATCCATATTTCATTTCAATGTTGATGGTTGTATTTTTTTGTAATGGGAAACTTGCTTTATTGAATTTTGGTGTGCCAGTTATGATTGATACGGTTGGGTTATTAGAAACTCCAAAACCTTCTTGTGGAATGCCTAAAAAATCTTGATTGAGTTTATAATCTCCGTTTTGATCATCAACAACAGCAACTGCATACTTTCCTGGTTTTAAACCAATAAATTCTTTCTTTACGGAACTTCCTGTGATTTTGGTACAGCCGCTTTTTACACCACTAGTCTCACTCATAGGAAATCCTTTTTCACTCGCATATACTTTCAGACAAATCTGACCTTTTTGGTGTTTGATACCATTTACTACTACAGTTAGTGTGGTTGTAGGTTCTGCCTGCACTGTATTAGACAAACCTATACTTACCAAACTCAGAAGTAGAAATGTCAAAAATTTAGAAGCTCTCGTTAGCATTATTTTCACCTAACCATTCACAATTTTCTTGAGGTCTGTTTTTTTCACCCATTCCTGCGTTAAACGCATTCCTTCCTCTAAATTAACTTTGGGTTCATAGCTTAAATTTGTGCGTGCTTTTTCAATTGAATAAGCATAGGGACGAGTCATAAAATCTACGGCTTCTGGTAAGATATCAGCTTGTTTACGAAAGAGCTTTTGTCCTTGGTAGCGCAGCTTAAGAAATAGTTTGAGTTCGTCTTTTGGTAGTGAAAAAGGTGCTGGCAAACCTGACATTTCTGCCAAGCAAGTAAAATATTCCTTCCAAGTAGTTTCTTGTCCGTCGGTGATGTTGAAAGTTTCGCCGTAGGTTTCTTTTTCTATTGCTAAAAATATAGCTGTAACTAGGTTATCAATATATACGTGATTGATGATTCCCATTCCATCACCAGCATAGGCAAATAATTTTTGCCGCATCATGATTAATGGTCGGACTATCCAAGGAATACTACCTGGCCCGTAAACATCACCTGCTCTAAGAATAATGATGCCAAAATCTGGTGGATTATTCAGTTGTAAAAGTGCTTTTTCAGCTTCTATTTTTGTCTGACAATAGGGATTATTATCTCCTGAAAGTGGTCCTTCTTCTGTGATGTGTTTAGGATAATTAAAGCCATAAACTAATCCACTGGAGATATAAACAAAGGTTTTAACACCAGCATTTTTAGCTGCTTTAGCAATGTTGATAGTTCCATCAACATTGACTTTGCGAAATTCTTCTAGAGAACCACCTTCTTTGGCAATTTCATCTGTATGTACAACTATATCTACTCCCTGACAAGCTAATTCGGCAGTAGTAGAATCGGTGATATTGCCAATGATGACTTTTGTGCCTAAATTCTGTGCTTTTTTGGCTTTATCTGTGGTACTTTGCATTCCACAGACTTTCATCCCGTTGGCGATCGCTAATTGAGCAGTACGCAAACCGATAAATTCGCCAATTCCAGTGATGAGGATAGTTTTATTTTGCAAGTTCATATTTGGATACAAATTATTTGAGGAGTGTGAGGGATGAAATACCAATTACCAATGACTATTGTATAGACGTGTAGACGCTCGTAAGAGCGGCTTCTCGTAAGAGTATAATTGCGTCTCTACTAATGACTAAAAAATATCTGCGGGGTCTGTGGAGCGCAGTTTATTGATAGCTAATGCACCAGAGGTCATACACATTAATATTGTTGAGATGAAAACAATTACTGCATTTTGAGGAGTCATCATGATGGGTAGTTTAGTGGCTTCCATAGCGAAATCATATATGAATATAGATAGAAAAAACCCTGGAATATAACCTAAAACTGACAATATAAAAGCCTGTTGAAACACAACATTTAATAAGTAATTGTTTTCATAACCTATGGCTTTTAAGGTTGCATAAGCGACGAGTTGAGTGGAGATATTACTGTAAAGAATTTGATAAACAATTACCACACCAACAACTGAAGCCATTGAAAGCATGAGATTGAGTATGAAACCAATGGGTGTTCTCGTAGCCCAATATTCTTTCTCAAAATCAATAAACTCTTGGTGAGTAAAAAGTTTCACGTCGTTGGGTAAATTAGCTCGCAATTCTGCTATTACTTTTTGAGGATTAGCACCTGGTTGTAGAGAAATCACACCGACATCGATCATTTCTGAAGGACGGCTGTCAGGAAATATCCTTAAGAAAGTTGTGTCACTGACTATCAAGTTTCCATCCACACCAAAAGATGGCCCTAAACTAAATAAACCACCTAATCTAACTCTATAACCTCTTAAGGAATCAAAGGGAAATATTTCTAGTATTTGTTCGGTATTTTCCTGAACAAATTTCTTGGCAACTGGCCCAAATTCTGGGCGAGAATTGCGGTCAAAAAGTACGACATCAGGAATTTTAATTTTATCTATATTCTTCTCAACCTCTGGCATATTCATGATTGGTCTTCCTGGTTCAAAACCAATCACATAGATTGAATATTTCTCGCCGTTTTCGGGGTTCTTAAATTTAGCAAATCCCAAATATATAGGACTAACTGATTCTACACCATCAAACCCCAAAGCTTGATACAATCTAGTCCGAAAGAAGCTTTGAATTGCAGTCAAAGATTTGTATTGAGCGCTGACTAAAAATAAATCGCCTCGGAGATTGCGATGCACCTGGGTAGCACTGGAGTAGAGAGCATCTTGAAATCCAAGTTGCATAAACATCAAAATTACAATAAAACCAATGCCAGCTACAGCTACTAGAGAACGAATTTTGTTTCTGACTAGTTGCAACCATGCCAGAGGAATTTTAAACACCATGATTTGGTAATTGGTAATTGGTAATTGGTAGTTAGTGGTTAGTAATTAGTAGTAAAAAACTAGCCTAACTACTTTGTTTTGTGGGTGGCTAAATTTTAATAGCTACATCTACTTGTAAGTTGGTTAAACCTGAGATTTGTTGGCTATCTGCTGGGTTATCGAGGCGGATTTTGACTTCAACGACTCTGCGATCTGTATCTGCACCAGGGTTGACACTTAAAATATTTTGTCTGTCAACGAGTAAACCGATTTCGCTCACGGTTCCTTGTAATTTTTTGCCAGGAAAGGCGGTGCTAGTAATGATCGCTTTTTGACCTATACGTACTTTTTGAATATCTGTTTGGTAAACTTCTGCGATCGCGTACATTTGAGAAATTTTACCAATCTCTACAATACCGTTAGTGGCGACTACTTCTCCTGATTTGGCATGAGTTTTCAAAACTTTACCACTGACTGGAGATTTTACGTAAGTTAATTCATGCTGGGCTTGTGCTTGTTTCACAGCAGACATCGCACTCTTGAGTTCGGCTTGTGCTAGGCGCACATCTGTGGGACGCACCTCTTTTATACTTCCTAGTTTGGCTTTAGATTCTCTGAGTTGTTGTTGGAGAGTATCAACAGTGCGTGTAAGGGCTGCTTGACCTTCAGTTAGTTGCTGTTGCAAGGTCTTCAGTTGCAACGCTTTGCTCTCTGCTGTTGATGCGGAAATTGCACCTTCTCTATATAGTTGTTGATAGCGGTTGTTTTCGGTTTCGGCATTTTGTACTTGGGCTTGGAGACTGGCGATCGCTGCTTGCTGAGTGGCGATCTCTCCTTGTAATTGCCATTCTACCTGAGCGATCGCTGCTTTTTGAGCATCAATATCGCCTGTTTTTGCGCCAGCTTTCACCTGTGCTAGTTTAGCTTGAGCCACTGTCACGCTGTCTAAGGCTTGTTGTACAGCCACAAGAGTACGCGTGTATCCTTCCAACAACGCCACTACTTGACCTGCTTTGACTTGATCTCCTTCTTTTACCAACAGCTTTTCTACTCGTACGCCAGTTAGTGAACTTGGAGCAGACAATTGAGTGATTTCGCCATCAGGTACAATCCGCCCTAAAGCAGTCACAGCAACTCTTGCAGGCGCAGCTTTCACAGGCTTTTGTGGTTCGTTTTGAACTTGGGAGCGAAGCAATAACAAACTGAAGAAAGACACTAAGCCCGTAGCAAAAGCAATGGAAACCGCCAAAAAAATTCCCCACCTAGTTAAAGGTTTTGCGAAGAACAAGTTTTTCTTGTCTGCTGTCATATTTTTGTTGGTTGATATTGATAGTTGATTGTTGATAGTTGATTCTTAGTTGTTGGTGCTTGAAATACCAAACAACAAACAATAAAAGACTAACAATGACTGCGAGAAATTACAGTTATCAGTTATCAGTTATTAATCGATTCTGGGAATTACACCTGTTTTTCTAACTGTTCACTGATTAATAGAAATCCTTACTAATGACAAATGACAAATGACGACCCTCGTCAATTAGCTTCATTTGTGCCGACCTAATTAAATGTAATTGATTGCACAATCAACAGCAGCCTTACACCAAAATTTTCTCAATTTTACTCTTGGTAGATATCTGGTAAAGTAGGCCCTGAACAATAACACTACTAATTTGGAAAACTTTTACGTCGAAAAAGAATCTGAGATTAAAACGAAGCGGCAATGATATGGATATCCAAAAACTCGCCTTCCAATATGGCAAAAAACTTTAATGTTGTCAAGCAGGGGATTGGAGATCGGGGATTGGGGGCGAAGAGGTAATAGGGATTTGGGATAAGGGATTGGGGATGAGGACTAGTCATTTATTTATTATTTATTATTCTTTCTCACTTTTTCACTCCCCACACTCCCCACACCTCCTATCGCTATGGGGAACTTTTTTAAGAGCATTGGCTTCAATAAGGCTGTAGGAAAAAAAGTAAGAGCAAGCAAATTTATTTGTGGAATCAATCTCAAATCGAATGGCCGTAAAGCATTAAGACATTTTCATCAGAGTTTTCATAAAATTAATGTTTTTGATCGCACTGGTGAAATAAAATCGGGTTTATCGTCTTGCGGGTATTCTGACTGACGACTTAGAAAAACAGTAATTATGCCTAAGATATCTATAGACAAAATTAAAATTGGTGTGAATCGTCGTCCATTAAATGGCGAGAAAGTTAAGGATTTAAAAGAATCTATTCAAGCAAATGGTCTTTTAAACCCAATCACCTTAGATCAACATTACAACTTAGTTGCTGGATTGCACCGTTTGACGGCTTGTCAGATGCTGGGTTTAGAAGAAATTGAGTGCAATGTTGTTAATTATGAAGATGCTGAACAATCTCGTCTAGCGGAAATAGACGAAAATTTGATCCGCAATGAGTTAGAACCTCTCGAACGTAATGAACTTTGGCTGGAACGGGAGCAAATTCTTCAACGGATGGGACTCAGAGCAAAAGCAGGAGATAACCAATATACTCTCAAAGGTAGTGCAACCATTTCACCACCTGCCAAGACTACCAAGGATATCGCCAAAAAAACAGGTTTCTCTGAACGTACTTTGCAGCAAGGCTTACAGATAGCTAAGGCTATTCATCCGGAAGTAAAACAGCTCATTAAAGAAACACCATTAACCAAAAGTACTACGGCTCAGTTAGAAATAGCCAGAACAGCTACTGCTGAACGTACTTTAGCAGAACAAGCTGAAGAAGCTGCACAATTAGCCAAAGCCAAGGGAGAAGAACAAGAAGCTGAACGACAAGCACAATTAGCAGCAGAATCACGAGCCAAGCAAAAGGAGTTACAGTTATTAGCCTTCAAAAGTGCGATCGCTCAAAAACAAGCAAAGTCAGCTGTTAAAAAAGTGCCAAATCGTTTAGAACAGCCAGATCCCAAAACAACCGTTATTTTCAAAGAACCGCAAGTCAAATTTGGTGATGAATTAGTGCTGGGTAGGCATTTAGTTTATTGTGGTGATACCAGTAGTAAAGATTTTAGACAACTATTACCATCGAATGCAGCTTTGGCGATCGCCACTCTATCGCCCACTTGGAACCATGATTACTTGGTTGATGAAGCAAGAATTGTTGCAGTATTACGTTCCCAAGATCAAATTTATGAGTTTTGCAGCCAGACTCGGATGCCTTATCAGTATGAATTAATTATTAGTAACCTGTATATTGGCATTTTTTCTCATCAATCTATACCTAAACCGCAAACACCAATTCATATTGAAGGTATAGAGGGAATAATTAATTACCTGATCAACTTTTATACAAGTCATCAAGATCAATTTGTCATTGCTCCATTTATGGGAAATGGTGAAATTTTGAGTGCTAGTGAAAAGATGGGGCGTATCTGCTTTATCGGAGATCATAACCCAGAATTAGTCAGTCGCGAAATTATCCGTTGGGAAAAGTGGACTGGGAAAAAAGCCAACATCGCTGTGGGGATGGGGTAATGAGGGAAGGAGATTTGGGGGATAAGGGAGAATGACTAATGACCAATGACTAACAACAAAATGTAAATAAATATTGACTTTAATAACCTCTTAATATGTCTAGTTTAGTTTTATTAAAAAATCAGCATCATTAATAGCTGAATCATCAGCTTGTCATGAAAAATATACTGATGTTTACTTATTGCACAATTTTTTTGATGACATTGTTAATTTAATTCCAAAATTAATAATTGATTGAGAGTATTTATTAATATAATTACGAAATATAGGATTGCTATTTGATTTGGAGAAAAGTTAGTACACTTCCTATTCTCAGTTAAGAGTTCCCTTTTCTACTTTTTCACTTGAGGTAATAGTAAGAAATGCTACTTTTTAATAATTGTTCAAGTTTGTAATTATATTTTTTCTAAAATTGCCTCCTACGAACAATCCAGTTAATGCTGGCTATGCTAATCTTGGTATTAATTGTCGTTCTTTTAGGCAACAAGGCTTATTAGTTAGTGAATAATTAATTGAGAGTACATAACTACGCACTAAAAAAAGTCCCTATGCCATCATTAATGATTCAGTAAGCGAACAGTATTAAACGTAAAATGCTAACTATTGGAATTCAATCAAAAAGCACCTTTAGCTTTCTACCTTCTAGTTAGTTCAATTATTTTTCTAATTGCTTATGAATTCAAATGAAAGGAGATATTTTTCGGTAGCGAATTTGTCAAACATTGTTTGACATAATTCATAGAATATATTATCTTGGAAGTCGAAACTGCTATGGCATTTATCAAGATTCAGAATGTTATTCTTAACACCAGCTACATTGCCGCAGTTAAGCTAGATAATCAAACTGGCTCAGAAGTAAAAAGCGTTTCTGTTCTGTTAGTTACTCCTAAGTTTTCAATATTCCAGTGTGAAAGCATCTCCCCCAATCTCCATAATTACGAATGGATAGAGTTTACGGGTCAGGCAGCTAACGCACTGCAAGACTACTTTACTAGTTACAACAACGTCATCGACTTATTACCACAATCTCATGAGTCAAGCGTTGTGTAATATTTTTGATCTAATTGTAACAGACACAAGCAAAATTATTTTCATCGAGTGAACCGATTTGAGATTTGCGATTTGCGGTTTTAGAATTGAAGTTCCAAAAACTATTAATCCAAAATCCAAAATCCAAAATTGCCAGGGTGACATTTGCCTATTAGGTGCTGATGTCAATACAAGTATTTAGCCCTTGTGCATAAGATAACTGCTGCATTAATTCGCTACAGAAACTGTAGCAGTTATATCATCCACATTACCAAAATTAATCATTTTCTATGTCTGCTCATTCAATTGAGATTGCCTTAGCGCAATTGGAAGAACAGATAAACAATTGTGAAAAGGCAGTGGTGAGGTTTCTTGAGGTCAAAAAAAGGATGTCGGATAAGTCTATGGGAATCGAAAAAATAAACAGAAAATTGCAGCATAATCCTATTGCTATTATTGGTATGGCTTCTTTATTCCCCCAAGCGAAAAACTTGCGGGAATATTGGCAAAATATTGTTAATAAACTTGACTGTATAACCGACATTCCACCCACCCATTGGAGTGTGGAAGATTACTACGATCCAAACCCCAGAACACCACAAGACAAAACTTATTGCAAAAAAGGCGGATTTCTACCTCATATTGATTTTAACCCCATGGATTTTGGGATTCCACCAAATATTTTAGAAGTTACAGATGTCTCACAACTGTTGGGTTTGCTAATTGCCAAACAGGCGATGGAAGATGCTGGTTACAGCGAAAACCGGGAATTTAGTCGCGAGACTGTCGGTGTCATCTTAGGATCAGCAGCCCTAAAATTAGGGATTCCCCTGGCTTCGCGTTTGCAATATCCAATTTGGGAAAAAGCCCTCAAAAGTAGCGGCTTATCTGATGAAGATACCCAAAAAATCATTGAGAAAATCAAAAGCGCTTATGTCAAGTGGGATGAAAACGCCTTCCCCGGAATGTTAGCGAACGTCATCTCTGGACGGATTGCTAACCGTTTGAATTTAGGCGGAATAAATTGTACAGTTGACGCTGCTTGTGCTAGTTCCTTCGCAGCCTTGAAAATGGCAGTTAGTGAATTAGTCGAGCATCGTTGTGACATGATGCTGACTGGTGGCGTTGACACTGACAACTCGATCACAGCTTATATCAGTTTTAGCAAAACACCGGCGGTAACTCCTAGCGGCGTCGTTAGACCCTTCGATACCCAGTCTGATGGCATGATGTTGGGTGAAGGTATCGGTATGGTTGTTCTCAAACGCTTAGAAGATGCGGTTCGAGACAACGATAAAATCTATGCAGTCATCAAGGGTATCGGTACATCCAGCGATGGACGTTATAAAAGTATTTACGCCCCTCGCCAAGCCGGACAGGTACAAGCATTGCGCCGCGCCTACGAAGATGCAGGCTTTACACCCGAAACTGTTTCCCTGATTGAAGCCCACGGTACAGGGACTATGGCGGGTGATCCAACCGAATTCGGATCTTTACGAGAATTTTTCGGAGAACATAGCTCTAAAAGACATCACATCGCCCTTGGTACAGTCAAATCCCAGATCGGACATACAAAAGCGGCGGCTGGTGCGGCGAGTTTGATCAAAACTGTTTTGGCACTCCATCACAAGATCCTACCAGCTACAATAAACGTCACTGAACCCAACCCCAAACTTCAGATCAAGAATTCTCCCTTCTATTTAAATACAGAAACAAGACCCTGGATTCGCTCACAAGGAGAAGCGCCAAGACGCGCGGGTGTCAGTTCCTTTGGCTTTGGTGGTACAAATTACCATGTCGTTCTGGAAGAATACGAAGGCGAACACAACCAAGCTTACCGCTTGCACACTGCACCTAGTGAAGTAGTCCTGTTTGCTCAAACTCCGGCGGAGTTATTAAGCAGCTGTCAGGAAACTTTAGTTCAATTGCAGTCTGAGACAGGTAATAAGAATTATATAGAATTGCTCGAAGCTTGCAAAATCAAAGAAATTCCCCAGAGTGCTGCTAGGGTTGGTTTTGTCGCTGAGAATAGCGCTGAAGCTTGCAAGTTACTGCAAATTTGTATCGACTTGCTGAAAAACAAACCCACTGCGACATCCTGGGAACATCCCCAAGGTGTTTACTACCGTGCTTCTGGTATGGAATTAGCCGGAAAGGTAGTAGCTTTATTTTCAGGGCAGGGTTCGCAATACTTGAATATGGGTCGGGAATTAGTCATGAATTTCCCGGAAATGCGGAATCTGTATGGCTACATGGATAGCTTGTTATGCAAAGATAACTTGCAGCCACTATCTGAGATAGTTTTTCCCCATCCCGTATTTGAAGAGACTGAAAAGAATGCTCAAGTTGCAGCATTACAAAGGACACAATATGCTCAACCAGCAATTGGGATGTTGAGCGCAGGGATGTATAAAATCCTGCAAAAATCTGGATTTAAGGCAGATTTTATCGCCGGACACAGTTTTGGTGAACTAACAGCATTGTGGGCGGCGGGAGTGTTGAGTGATGCAGATTATTGCTTGCTTGTGAAAGCACGAGGACAGGCAATGGCAGCGCCCCAAGATCCCAATTATGATACAGGAGCGATGCTGGCGGTCAAAGAAGACCTGAGTAAGGTAGAAGCTGTAATCAGGAATTATCCCCAGGTAGCGATCGCCAACTTCAATTCACCCCGCCAAGTCGTATTAGCAGGCCCGACCAACGCGATCACCCAAGTCAAGGATGCACTGCAAAAACAAGGATATGCAGCCGTTTCTTTACCAGTATCCGCAGCTTTCCACACACCGCTAATTGCTTTTGCTCAAAAATCCTTTGCGATCGCAATCAAAAATGCCAACTTCCAAATTCCCCAAATCCCTGTTTTCACCAACGTCACAGGTAAGGAATATCCCCAAGAACCAGCAGTCATTCAAAAAACCCTCGAAACCCACCTTTCTAACTCTGTACTATTCAAGCAGGAAATCGAAAATATTTATGCTGCTGGGGGTTACTGCTTCGTAGAATTTGGGCCGAGAAATATTCTTACCAACTTAATTAAAGATATCTTAGGCGATCGCCCCCATATGGCGATCGCACTCAACCCCAGCGCCCAAAAGAATAGCGATCGTTCTGTCCGCGAAGCCGCCGTACAACTGCGGGTTGCAGGTATGTCTCTGAAAAACCTCGACCCTTACCAACTACCGCCAGTAATTGCCGAAGCGCCGAAAAACAAAGGTTTGAACGTGAAATTATGCGGTAGTAACTACGTATCAGACAAAACGAAAATGGCATTTGAGCAAGCATTGCAGAATGGGCAAACAGTGAAATTGCCACATAATTCTAATTTTGCTCCCACAAGTGCGATCGCATTGCCACAAACTAACGGTACTAAGGGTACTAACGGTACTAACGGACACAGCAAACAACCCCACTTGCTACAAGACACAGTTCAAAAGGTTAAAACAGAAGGGGTAAAAAGCAACAGTAATTCCCAATCTCTAATCTCCACCTCTCACACTCCCCACACTTCCCCCCTCTCACCTAAGTCAGTTCTGGAGTCAAAAATGCCAGAAATCCCAGATAAACTTGTAAATTACCAAAGAGTTTTAGAAAGCTTAGAGTACGTCCTGACACAATTTCAACAAAATCAAGGCGAGAATTTACAAGTTCATTCCCACTATCTGAACCATCAGATAGAATATGCCAAAACCTTTTTCCAACTCATGCAGCAGCAGAATTCTCTGCTTGCTAACGGTAAACATTCACCAGATGCAGCCCAGCTAAAACCAAGCATCATTGAAAGCTTAGACCGTAGCATGATGCAGTTTCACGCCCAACAAGGTGAAACCCTACGCATTCATCAACAATATCTCAAAGATCAGATAGAATACACCAAAAACTTCTTCCAACTCGTTCAGCAAGAATACTCTCAACTCATCAGCGAGGGTGGAACTACTCAACCAGTAATTTCTGCTCAGGTAAGTGTACCTGCTAAAGTAGAAATTCCTGTTCCCCCCGTTACTAAAATCCAAGAAACTCAAACTCCTGCTGTTAAAGAAGAAAGTTCAGTTCCAGCTAGTGTCAAGATATCAGAAAGTAAGCCCCAAGCTGTAACTGAAACTGTAATTCCAAACGGTACAACAACCGTAAAACCAGAAATTCCTCCGACCATCAGCGCACCACCGCAACCAGTAATTACTCAAGAACCACTACCACCAGCAACATCAGCACCAACTATTGATTTATCTGAGTTAGATCAAACCCTGCTAGCCATTACCAGTGAAAAAACTGGTTATCCCATCGAGATGTTAGAACTCGATATGGACATGGAAGCAGACTTAGGGATTGACTCGATCAAACGAGTAGAAATCATGGGTGCATTGCAAGAAAAATACCCCGACTTACCCAAGCCAAGTAATGTAGAAGAACTGGCGGAACTACGTACCATTGGTCAAATCGTCCAGTATCTACAATCGTTAGTTTTTACCCCCGCGTTGGTAGAGGAGAAGGGGGACACGGAGAATACAGGTGAAATACTCTCCGCGTCTTTGCGTCTTCCGCTCACCGAGTCTTCTGAAGAGTCACCGCATCTCCCTCTCTCCGCGTCTTCAGAAGTGTCTTCAGAAGCTGTACCTGAATTCAGTAATGACTCTTTCGCAGTTCGCACAAGTGTTGCAGTCGCCGAACCAATCATCAGTGTTACTGAAACAGCGACTCCCGCAATAGAGATTGACTTAAGTAACTTAGCTGAAACCCTGTTAAATATTACTAGCGAAAAAACAGGTTATCCAGTCGAAATGCTAGAACTCGACATGGATATGGAAGCAGACTTGGGGATTGACTCGATTAAACGGGTAGAAATTATGGGGGCGTTACAAGAACAGTACCCCGACCTACCAAAACCGAGTAATGTGGAAGAATTAGCAGAACTACGCACCATCGGTCAAATAGTTGAGTACCTCCAGAAACTAGCTGGAGCTGAAAAAAAAAAGCAGCAACATGAACCTGTTAACCAGCCAGATGAGTTAGTACCCAACGTCCAACGTCGTCCAGCCAAGCTGCAAATTCTCCCACCTCCCGACTTTTGGGAATTTCCCATACCAGAGGGACACATCGCCTTAATTACCGACGATGGTTCCCTGACTACTACCAAAGTTGCAGAATTACTCAGCCAACGGGGATGGAAAGTAGTAATTTTAAACTTACCTCCGTCCCTAGTTCCCGAAAAATCGCCCTTACCAGCAGGTGTGAATCGTGTTATTTTACAAGACTCAACAGAGGAACATCTACAACAGCAACTAGCAGCGATCGCCACTAATTACGGTAACGTTGGCGCATTTATTCACATTCACCCAGTCTTTCAGGCTACCCACAACGATAAGATTGCTTATTTCCCAGAAGAAAAAGCGATGATTAAGCAAGTCTTCTTCATGGCGAAACACCTGAAAAAATCCCTCAATGCAGCAGCCAGTTACGGACGCAGTTGTTTCTGTACCGTAGCACGTCTAGATGGGGCTTTTGGAGTTGAACACAAAATCAACTTTGGGGCGATCGGTGCAGGTTTATTTGGATTAACCAAAACCATGATTTGGGAATGGCCAAAAGTATATTGTCGGGCAATAGACCTTAGTCCTGATCTTAACGCCGAAACTTCAGCACAACACATATTTGCTGAACTTCACGACCCCAATCGTTATCTTACTGAAGTAGCCTATGGTTCACAAGGAAGAGTAACCTTGGTTAGCGTACTTGATAAATAGGAAACAGGGACATAAAGACATAGAAGGGAGAAAGTTTGAGATCATTTCTCCCTTGTCTCCCCATCTTCAAAATCTACTTCCATTTCTCATATGCGACAGAAGATATGTCCAAGCATCAAACAATTACTTTTCTCGGTCGCGTTGTTGACCAAAAAAAACAAGCCCCCATTAGTAGGGCGAAAGTTTTACTAACATATGCAGGTAATTCAGTGATTACCTACACAGATTTGGAAGGGATATATCGACTAAAAATTAACTTTAATAACAGCAATTATTTGCAGGCACAATTATCTATTCAAGCCAATGGCTACAAAAATTATAACTCTTCAATAAAATTATCACCAAAACAAAAAGACCTTGGTGATATTCGATTAGTTGATCCTAATTCTAATTTGAGTTCATCTTCTAATATTAAATCTAGTTCTAGTTCTACTAGTAAATCAAGCTCAGGTTCTAGTTCCTCTACTAGGAATAAATTAAGTGCAAGTTCTAATTCAGAATCTCAAGAAAACAGTTTTGTTCCTTTACCAATAATAATTGCTGTCATGATGGTGATGTTTTTAATAATGGCGATCGCTTTCAAAAATCCGCCTCAAAAATCTCCTACAAATCAACGTAATCCAGTTAATTATAACTACTAGTATTTCGATTTTTTTATAAAACCGATACAAACAGATGCTTGAGCAGTATTACTAGTTTGTTTATTGGTGAGTAGTTAAGAAGCAAATTTTACTAATCATTCATATTTTGTAGTTAGTTAGTCTCTGCGAGAGGATAAATTATGATTACAGCAACTCAGATTCGCCCTACATCTGTTTTTTTGGTTAGTGGTGGGGCTAAAGGAATTACGGCTAAGTGTACAATTAGATTAGCACAGCAGCATCCTTGTAAATTTATTTTGCTGGGACGTTCGGAAGTTTTAGAAACAGAACCTGATTTTGCTCAAAATTGTTTTGATGAAGCAACATTAAAAAAACGCATCATGGAATATCTTCTTTCCACTGGAGAGAAGCCCACACCCATGAGTGTGCAGAAATTATATAATCAACTAGCATCGAGTCGAGAAATTCAAGAAACATTAGCAGCAATTCAACAAGCAGGTGGACAAGCTGAATATATTAGTGTAGATGTCACCGATACTTCAGCTTTAAATCAAAAACTTACAGCGACTGTTGAACGCATAGGTGAAATTACAGGTATCATTCACGGTGCTGGTAATTTAGCCGATAAATTAATCGAAAAGAAAACCGAACAAGACTTTGAAAAAGTTTATACAGCCAAAGTTCAAGGACTAGAAAATATTTTAGCTTGTGTCAAACCCAATCAGATTGAGCATTTAGTTTTGTTTTCTTCCGTAACTGGTTTTTACGGTAACATCGGACAATCTGATTATGCGATCGCTAACGAAATTCTTAACAAATCAGCCCATTTATTCAAACAACAATATCCCCAATCTCACGTTGTTGCAATTAACTGGGGAGGTTGGGATAGTGGGATGGTGACACCACAATTGAAAAAAGAATTTGCGCGTCGGGGTATTGATATTATCCCAATAGAAGCTGGGACACAAATGTTAGTTAGAGAACTGCATAATGCTAATCACAATACCACACAAGTTGTGATTGGTAGCCCCATGCCTACACCAGCTGCGCCTTTAGATACTGAACTCCACACCTATCGTATCCGTCGCAAACTGACACTTGCAGCAAATCCCTTTTTACAGGATCATGTCATCGCTGGGAATCCGGTTTTACCAGCTACCTGTGCAGTTTCATGGATGTCTGATGTCTGTGAAAAATTATATCCAGGCTATAAAGCATTCAGTAGCACAGATTTCCGTATTTTTAAAGGAATCACCTTTAATGAAACCCTAGCTGATGAATACATTCTCGACTTACAAGAAACATCCAAAAATATTGATAATCACGAAGTAAATATATTGTGCAAAATCTGGAGTAAAAATCCCGAAGGTAAAACCATATATCATTTCAGCACACAAGTTAAACTCCTGCGTGATATTCCGCCAGCCCCTATTTATGAGAAACTGAACCTCACAGAAGATAATATCATTACCACCACAGGTAAAGACTTTTATCAAACAGGAGAATCAGCATTATTTCATGGTCCAGCATTTCAACAACTTAGAAGAATCATAAATATTAACTCCGAAAAAATAACCGTCGAATGTTGTTGGCAAGAAATCGACAAAACCAAACAAGGACAATTTCCAGCATATTGGATCAATGGATTCACAACCGATCTAAGCACCCATCCTTTGTGGATTTGGCTAAACCATTACCATCAAGAAATTTGCTTACCAGGACAACAAGAAAAATACGAACAATTTGCCAAAACTCCTTATAACCAATCTTTCTACGTCTCCTGTGAAGTCAAAAGTAAAACCCAAACAGGTGTTATTGCTGACTTCTTCGTACACGACAAACAAGGAAAAATTTACTCCCAACTTCTCGGAGGTAAAGGTATAATTTTCCCAGCAAAATTAATGCAGCCAAAATCCTAAACACCAATTATATCATGTTTGCTTTTATTACTTATACTGTCGCATAGGCTGGTAATTGGTAATTGGTAATGGGAAAAATAAATGACCAACAGCCTAGCAGTTTATTGTAAGCAATTAGCCGAACTTGATATTAAATATTCACTCATAAAAACCCTGCATACCCTCTGTAACACTCTGCGTTTAAAGCATTAAGACTTAGGAGTTCCCCCGTGGAAAAAATAGCAATTATTGGATTTTCATGCCTATTTCCCAATGCCAAAAATCCAGAAGAATTTTGGCAAGACCTGATTAAAAAAAAAGATTCGACATCATCTCTCACCTCCCAAGAAATCGGAGTCAATCCCCAAACATTTTACGAACCAAGTAAAGGAAAAGCAGATAAAATCTACTCACTCAAAGGTGGATTCATCCGTGATTTTCAATTTGATCCTACAGGCTATAAACTACCAGCCGAATTACTAGAAAAACTAGATAATACCTTTAAATGGTCACTGCTTGTTGCCAAACAAGCTTTACAACATAGCGGTTATCTAAATCAAGAATCTATTCTCTCTCAATGCGGAGTCATATTAGGTACACTCTCTCTCCCTACCAAAGCATCTAATCAATTATTCGCACCAATTTATCAACAAATTCTTACACCAGCGATCAGAGAACTATTACAACAGCAAGACTTCGATTTAGCTACTTTAAATTCATCTGCTCAAGCCTCATTTTACAATGCGATGATCTCAGGCTTACCAGCAGCAATCATCGCCCAAGCTTTCTCATTATCAAATATTCACTTTTGTTTAGATGCTGCTTGTTCATCACCACAATATTCTATCAAGTTAGCATCGCATTATCTGTGGACAAATAAAGCTGATTTGATGTTAGCAGGTGGTATCAGCTGTGCAGATCCGCTATTTATTAGAATGTTGTTTTCTGGTATTCAAGGATATCCCGAAAACGATGATATCAGCCGTCCCTTAGATAAATTATCGCGGGGGATGCTGACTGCGGAAGGTGTGGGGATGGTGGTGCTGAAGCGATATAGTGATGCTGTTAGAGATGGCGATCGCATTTATGCTACCATTACGGGTAACGGTCTTTCTAATGATGGTCGGGGTAAACACTTACTCAGCCCCAATTCCAAAGGACAAACCTTGGCTTTTGAACGCGCCTACCAAGAAGCACAAATCAATCCTAACAATATAGATTACATGGAATGCCATGCGACTGGCACATTGTTAGGCGATACTACCGAATTTCAATCTATAGAATCATTCTTTGGTAAATATCAAGCCACACCTTTACTCGGTTCTGTAAAATCTAACGTTGGTCACTTGCTGACAGCTGCTGGCAGCGTTAGCTTAATGAAAGTGCTGATGAGCATGTCTAATGGCGTAATTCCAGGCACAATCAATATTACAGAACCGATGGGTACAGACAACAATGTTGTCTCACCGCAACGCATTGTTACCAACACCAGCAATTGGCCGGAAAATCAACCGATAAAACGCGCTGCTATCAGTGCGTTTGGTTTGGGTGGAACTAATGCCCATATGATTTTGGAAGAAGGAAATACAACAGAATCAGTCACACCAGAAAAATCTCTGCACCCCGCTAAACTCGCTATTATCGGCATGGATGCCTTTTTTGGTGGCTGCGATGGTTTAGATGCTTTTGAACGCAGTATTTACGAAGGTAAACAACATTTTATTCCTCTACCACCCCAGAGATGGTACGGAATAGAAAACCAAGCAGAGTTACTGAAAAAATACGGTTTAGCTGACGGTAAACCACCATTAGGCGCGTACATTACAGATTTTGAAATCGATACAGTTTCCAGCAAAATTCCACCGAACGAACTAGAAAAACTCAATCAACAACAATTATTATTATTGAAAGTTGCCGAACGTGCCTTAAAAGATGCAGGCATTAAAGAAGGTGCAAATGTATCAGTAATAATTGCCGCAGAAACAGAATTTTCTGCACATCATTTACAGCAAAGATGGAATTTAGATTGGCAGATTAAAGAAGGTTTAATTGCCGGAGAAATTTCTCTACCAACCGATAAAGTTAAGCAGTTAGAAACTATTGTTAAAGATGGTATTCACCATCCCGTTGAAAGCAGCGAATATGTAAGTTACATCGCCAATATTATGGCGAGTCGCATTTCTTCGCTGTGGGATTTCACAGCGCCTGCATTTACCATAACGGCGGGTGAAAATTCCACTTTCAAAGTTTTGGAAGTTGCCCAACATTTACTCATAACCGGGGAAGCAGATGCTGTACTTGTGGGTGCAATTGATTTAGCTGGTGGGATGGAAAATGTATTATTGCGTAATCAAAGAACAGCAATTAATTCTGGTGCAAATACCCTCAGTTATGATCAAAAAGTCAATGGCTGGATGGTTGGAGAAGGTGCAGGTGCAGTAGTTTTAAAACTGCATGAAACTGCCAAAAAAGAGCGCGATCGCATTTACGCAGCCGTTGATGCAATCAGTTTTGTGCAAGATCGTCTGGGTGAGAGTAATTCTCAAGCCGTTCACCAAGTTAGCCAACAAGCTTTGTTAATGGCGGGTATCAAACCATCTGACGTTAACTATTTAGAAGTTTACGGTAGTGGTAATAAACAAGAAGACGAAGCCGAAATCACAGGTTTACTTAGGGCTTATCCAGGAAGTGCAAATGATTTAAACTATGCAATTGGCAGTGTTAAAGCTAATATTGGTCATACATACACTGCATCAGGAATTGCTAGTTTAATCAAGACTGCTTTGTGTCTTTACTATAGATATATTCCAGGTACACCAAATTGGAGTGGAGTTAAAGATCAGGTACAAGCGGGAGTGAATTCTCCCCACACTCCCTTCTACGTTGCAACAGAATCAAGACCTTGGTTTCTCGACAAACAAGCGACAAAAAGAATTGCTGCTATCAATAGTATAGGAATAGATGGCAGTTATGCTCATGCCATCTTATCAGAAGAACCAGAACAACAAGAACGCAGCAGCAAATTTTTGCAGCAAACACCCTTTTATTTATTCCCAATCACTGGACGCGATCGCACAGATTTACTTACCCAACTTGACGCCCTGGAAAACACCGTCAGCAACGGTACTTCTCTCGCCAACGCTGCTAATTTAGCTTTTGCCAACTATAAACTAGATTTAAGTGCAAACTACATCCTAGTAATTCTGGCACACAACCAAAACGAACTCACCAGAGAAATTGCAGCCGCCAGAAAAGGTATAGATAACGCCTTTACCAAACAACAAGATTGGCAAACACCACTAGGTAGTTACTTCACAGCCAAACCATTGGGTAAACGTGGGGGAATTGCTTATGTCTATCCAGCAGCAGTCAACTCTTATCTAGGTATTGGGCGTAATCTGTTCCGTCTATTCCCGAATATCCTCGACGACATCGCCATTAAAGAACTACAAAACCTTGTCGCCGATATCTCCCCCATCGTCTTTCCCCGAAGCTTAAATAAACTTTCATCTCGCCAACTTGAAACCAAAGAACAGCAATTTCTCGATGATCCTCTAGCCATTTTCGATGTAGACATGCTGTTTACCAGATTCATCACCCAAATCATTCGCGATCAATTCCAAGTCAAACCCGAATTTGTCTTTGGTTACAGCTTGGGTGAAACCAGTATGATGTCTGCAACGGGTGTCTGGGATAACTTCACCCAAGGAATCCGCGCTCTCCACGACTCATCCCTATTCGCCGACAGATTATCTGGTGCAAAAACAGCCGTTCGCCAGTATTGGCAATTACCACCAACTCAGGATAATAATTTCTGGGCTAACTATGTTCTCATGACAACCCCATCGCAAGTCAGAGAATACCTCAAATATGAGAAGCGCGTCTTCTTAACCCAAATCAACACACCAGAAGAAGTTGTCATCGCCGGTCAACCAGCAGCTTGTGAAAGAATCATTCAAATATTAGGCTGTAACGCTTTCCGCGCCCCCTTCGATCACGTGATCCATTGTGAGGCGATGGGTTCCGAGTATAGTGAAATCGCCAGAGTCAACACCCTACCCATCCAGAAAAACCTACCAGATGTTACCCTCTACTCTGCTGCTGAGTATGGTCCAGTGAGAATAGAAAGTAGTGTGATCGCCAACAGTATCGCCACAGGTTTATCCCAACAACTAGATTTTCCCCGCCTAGTCAACCGAGTCTATGATGATGGCGCGAGAATCTTTATCGAAACTGGTGCAGGTAATATTTGTTCACGCTGGATAGATAAAATTCTCGACAGCAAACAACACATTACCATATCCCTGAATCGCAGAGGTTTAGACGATCATTCTGGTATTGTCAGAGCTTTAGCAAAACTCGTCAGCCATCAAGTTTCTGTTGACCTGTTACCACTCTACACCCAGATAACAGAAACTAGTAAAAAATCCAAACTCACACTCAAAAAAGTCACCCTGGGTGGACAAAGCATAACTGACAAAATTTTAACAGAAGAAAACAAACAACTCTTCCGCAACATCTCCATAACTACCAAAAAACCTCAACCCATCAATCCTCCTGCGACTCAACCGGAAAAAATGCCGCTACAAAATATCATGGATAACAGCTTAGAGCCAAAAGCAGAAGTACAATTTGTTGAGTCAACAGCAAATCCTGAGATCATTATCCAACCCATTACCCTCCTCAATCAATCTCATTACCAACAACTAAACACCAATAATTTCCAAGTTCATAAAACCCATGACGCTTTCTTACAATCTCGTCAGGAATTTAGCCAGCAAATCAGCGAACTGATTCAATTACAAATCGCTTGTGTTGAAAATTTACTGAGTGAGTAAAAAACCGCAGAGAAGACAGACAGAGGAATAGGAGAATGCGTAAGCCATATAACAACTCCTTCTCTCCTCGTTCCTCTGCGTACTCTGCGATTAATTCAAAAATACTTTCAACTAGGATTGCAATATAAATCAACTCCTAATAATTATCTTGAGGAATCACTACGGTGAAAACAATAGATGTGGTACTAGAAAATGGTCTTGAATTTTATGGTTCTCCTTACAACTTTAATCAAGTATGGAAAGGTTCCTTAGATTGCGTAGCTTTTGATCCTACTACAATCAAAGAAAAACTCCTGGCATTAGATCAACCTTGTTATATCGTTAAACTTGACAATAAAATTGGTGTCACCAACGACGGTTATTTGTCTCCGCTTGATAATGGGAAAACAGGACAAATTGAACTGTTGATGGTGATTCCACCGATCAGATTACAACAATTAGGAGACCCCAATTTTCTCGCTTTTCATGGTGTGAAATATGCCTATACCACTGGTGCAATGGCTGGTGGAATCGCCTCAGAAGAAATGATCATTGCTTTAGGAAAAGAGGGAATTTTGGCTTCCTTTGGTGCAGGTGGTTTACCGCCAAATCGCTTGGAAATAGCTATTAACCGCATCCAATACGCCTTACCCAATGGGCCTTACGCTTTTAATTTAATTCATAGTCCTAATGAGCCTGCACTAGAACGCGGTGCTGTAGATTTATATCTCAATTATGGCGTAAGAACTATAGAAGCTTCGGCTTTTTTAGATATTACTCCCAACATAGTTTATTACCGTGCCGCAGGATTGGGTGTCAATTCAGCTAATGAAATTGAAATAAAAAACAAAATCATTGCTAAAATTTCCCGCCGTGAAGTTGCAACTAAATTTATGCAACCAGCGCCGCAAAAAATGCTGCAAGAATTGGTTACACAAGGATTAATTAGTGAATTACAAGCAAATTTAGCAGCTAAAATTCCCCTTGCTGATGATATTACAGCAGAAGCAGATTCTGGTGGTCATACTGATAATCGTCCACTGGTTTGCTTGCTACCTTCGATTGTGTCTTTGCGGGATGAAATTCAGGCACAATATAAATATGAAAAACCTATCCGAGTCGGAATTGCAGGTGGAATTGCTACACCACAATCTGCTTTAGCTGCTTTTATGATGGGTGCTGCATATGTGGTGACAGGTTCAATTAACCAATCATGTATTGAAGCAGGAAGTTGTCAGCATACCAAACAATTGTTAGCACAAGCAGATATGGCTGATGTGATGATGGCCCCAGCCGCAGATATGTTTGAAATGGGGGTAAAACTGCAAGTTCTCAAACGCGGTACAATGTTTCCTCTCCGCGCTCAAAAGTTATATGAAATATACAGAAATTATAACTCAATTGATGAGATTCCGACTCAAGAAAGAGAGAAACTAGAAAAACAAGTTTTTCGTAAGCCACTTGCTCAAGTTTGGGAAGAAACAGCTTCTTATTTATCCCAGAAAAATCCAGAGAAATTGGGGAAAGCTGTGAATAATCCTAAATTGAAAATGGCGCTAATTTTCCGTTGGTATTTAGGATTATCTTCTCGCTGGTCTCATGCTGGAGAAAAAGGTCGAGAAGTTGATTATCAAATTTGGTGTGGCCCAGCAATAGGTAGCTTTAATGACTGGGTACGTGGTTCTTATCTAGCAGATCCAAATCATCGCCGCGTCGTGGATGTTGCTAATCATCTAATGATCGGTTCTACCTATTTATACCGAATTCAAAGTTTGAAAACTCAAGGGCTGCAAATTCCAAATTACTACAGCCAGTACATACCTGTGAATTCTACATTGGAAGTCTAAATATGATGACAACAAAAAAATCTTTATCAGCAGCAGAAATTCAAGCTTGGTTGTTATCTAATCTTGCCGAAACTCTCCAAGTAGAAGCAGAGCAAGTTGATACCGAACAACCATTAGATACTTATGGTTTGGATTCTACTCAGGCGATGTTAATTGTCACAAAAGCCGAAAAAATGCTCGGATTTAAAATAGCTCCGACATTATTATGGCATTACCCAACTATTGCTTTACTTTCTCAACGTTTAGCCGAAGAATCACAAGAATTAGCATCAGATATACAAGAAACTGTTGCAGTTAAAAATGTCGCTCCTGTTTTGGATTTAAGTGCTGAAGTTGTTCTTGATCCTAATATTCATCCTGCATCTGGTTCTTTTGTGTTCACAAGTGAACCAAATAATGTGTTTATTACAGGTGGAACAGGATTTTTAGGAGCTTTTTTAATCTACGAATTGCTACAGCAAACCAATGCTGATATTTATTGTTTAGTACGTGCTGCTCATCCAGAAGCAGGTAAGCAAAAACTCACGAAAAACTTGCAAAGTTATGGACTTTGGAATGAAATATTCCGTCCTCGAATTATACCAGTAATTGGTGATTTATCTCAGCCGCTATTAGGAATTAGCAAAGAAGCCTTTGAAATGTTAGCTGCTAATCTTGATAGTATTTATCATAGTGCTGCAACACTCAATTATGTTTATCCTTATTCTGCACTCAAAACACCAAATGTTTTAGGTACACAAGAAGTATTACGTTTGGCGTGTCTTTTTAAAGTCAAGCCAGTACATTATGTTTCTAGTGTGGCTGTATTTGAATCACCATTCTATGCTGGTAAAATTGTCAAAGAAGACGATAGCTTTGAGCATTGGCAAGGTATTTTTCTGGGTTACTCACAAACAAAATGGGTAGCAGAAAAACTAGTCACAATTGCTCACGATCGCGGACTTCCTGTAACTATCCACAGACCACCTTTAATTGCAGGAGATAGCCAAACAGGTGTTTGTAATACAGATGATTTTATCAACTTGGTAATTAAAGGTTGTATCCAGATGGGATACTTCCCTGATGTAGATTATCGGTTGGATGCATCACCTGTTGATTATGTCAGCAAATCTATTGTTTATCTCTCAAAACAAGAAGCATCTTTAGGAAAAGCATTTCACTTACAGCATCCTGCACCTGTTCCTTTCTCTGATTTACTTGCATGGATGGATTCTCTTGGTTTTGCTATTCAACCAATTCCTTATCAAGAATGGCAAACAAAATTAATTAATGATATCTCTTCAGCAGAGAATCCTTTATATACCCTCAGACCTTTCTTATTAGAACGTTGGTCAGAAGAACAAATCACTATTCCCGATTTGTACCTGCAAAGTAGAAGACCAATCATTAATTGTGAAGCAACACTAAATGCACTAGCTGGTAGTGGTATTGTTTGTCCAGCGATGGATACACAACTGTTTATGACCTACTCTACCTACTTGCTGCAAAATGGTTTCCTAAATGTAGTTTAGAACTATATCTACAAATGCATACGGATAATCTATCGGTGTCTATCGTGTTTATCTGTGTGCATCTGTGGTCGATTTCCCAACAATAATTTTGTCATATAGCGCTTCTCGGTTGTGTGCAATACGCTGCGCCCAGACGTTACATGTAACGTCTCTAAATTGTTCATGGCGGTGTATTTGATTCAAATGAGAACCGCTATAGTTAACCACATCAGGTATAACTTAATTTTTCCAGACCGCTTAAGCGGCTTTTTGTGTTTAGCTAAATAAGAAGCTTATGAACCTTAAAAATAAAACCATCCTGATCACAGGAATAGGTGGATTTATTGGCTTACGCACTACCGAATTAGCGATCGCACAAGGAATGTATGTTCGAGGAATAGAAAATGATCCCAATAACGCTAAAATAGCCCAGAGTCTAGGCGCAAAAGTGTTTGTTGGTTGTATCTGCGATCCAATTGTAGTACAAGAAGCTTGTCAAGGAGTAGACATTGTGCTACACACAGCCGCCCTCGTCAAAGAAGGGGGATCTCTAGAGGAGTTTCGTAATGTCAATGTTGGTGGTACTCTCAACATCGCCAAAGCAGCTATGAATGCTGGAGTCAAGATTTTTGTTCATCTCTCAAGCGTCATAGTATACGGCTTTATCTATCCTAATCAAGTTACAGAAGAAGGCCCATTCCGTAGCGAAAATAATCCTTACTCTTTGACAAAAATAGAAAGTGAACAAGAAATCTTAAAACTAAATGCACCACCAAATTTTGGTGTAATTATTATTAGACCGACGGCTGTTTATGGTCCAAGGAGTAATCCTTGGGTTGTTCGTCCCCTTTCGCTGATGCGCCAAAAAAGATTTGTCATACCTGATGCGGGAAGGGGAGTTATGAACCATTTATATATAGATAATTTAATTGATGGAATTTTCCTTGCTATCGAAAAAGAAGCGTATGGAGAAGCTTTCAATCTTTCTGATGGACAGGAAACTTCTTGGAAAGAATACTACACGCGTTTAGCTGAAGTTGGAAATGTACCAGCACCCTTTTCTCTACCAGCACCAATTGTTAAGTTTTTGATTTTATTGGAGTTGTTAAGAATGAGAATTTTGGGTTTAAAGCCTGTTATTTTACCAGCAGCTGTAGACTTTTCCACCAGTCCTCATGCTTATTCGATCAAAAAAGCACAAACCCAGCTAGGATATCAGCCAAAAATAACTCTAGAAAAAGGTATGGAATATATAAGAGAATGGCTGGAAAATACAGACATCCAAACATCAAATAACTAAAGGAAGTACTAATTATTTGGATCAAGGACTATGAAATATCTCCTCCTTGTCTCCCTTCCTTTGTCTATTAAATTAAATTGCTAAATTCCACAACTCTTAAAGGTCTCCACAATAATTTGTGCCAATGAGTTTAGCATTTTTATAAACTAATACTTTACCGTAACCACTATCCTTAACCGCAACATATTGGAAAACATTATTTCTAAAGCTGTACAAAGTTTCTCCATTCTGACCACGCCGAATTGTACCATTATTCATTACGAGATCCGGGCGTTTAAGATTAGTAGGAATATTATAAGCTTCATAACGAAGCGTGCCATTGTTTAAACGTTTAACCTCAACAATGACATTCTTCGCACTACATGAAAATAATGTTGGTTGAGCAGCATTAGCAGATGAAGATATACCTAATGTTCCGCCGACTAATGAAGCTGCACCACAAGCGATCCCTAACGCAAAAGACAAAGATTTGCTTTGTTTGTGAGTAATACTGTTCACAATGGCTCCTGATGTTTGATTACTCTCATCTACAAATTAGGTTTTTAGTTTTTCGGATGATTTGAATAAGAAATGCGTTTTTAAACTTTAAATCATAAATCCCGACGCTAAATACTTCCTGTTCAGCGCCGGGATTTATGGTGTTTTAGTTTAATTTGTTGTTAAATTTATTACTGCTGCCATCCCAATGGCGGTTCAACAATCGTCTGTCCTGCTTTACCAGCACTAACACCAGGTTTATCAACAATCTTTACCGTACTGGCTTGAGGCCCTTCTTCACCAAGTTCTACAAAGCAATGCACACCTGTACCAATTTCTAAGCGATCAAACTCATCATGAAGTACGCTGTTACGGTGAAAGTAGACTTCCTCACCATCTAAGGTTTTAATAAAGCCATAACCCTGTTGTGAAAATAGCTTAGTGACAAGTGCAGTTGTCTGTTCGGCGCTATCGTTAGTTTTGGCTTTGTCACTTTCACGCTGTTGTTCAGTCAAGTCTCGTAGCTGGCGAATAGCCGCTTGAAAAGCATCTCGGATTACCGCCTCTAAAGGTGGATATTGGTTAACATCCGGTGGATTACTTTCTGCCACAAGTTCATGACCAGGGGGTATTGTCATATCAATTCGCACTCGATGCGGTGAGCCAGAACGCGGGCGATCGTGAACTTTTTCAATTACAATATGGCAGCTACTCAGGTAGTTGCAAACTTGTTCCAGCTTGGTTATTTTTTCATTAATTAGAGCATCAATGGCATTTGTTTTTTCTACGTTGCGATAAGTAATTTCTGGTGGAATCTTCATATCTATTTTATGAACGTACTGCGTAACAAAGTGGTTATACCATTTCTTTATGAAGACGCATATAAAGAACCCCATCGCCTGCGGCAACCCCCCTCTGCTTGCCAAGAGGGCAGGGTGGTTTCATACAAAAAAAGAAAAATATGGAAGTCTGTATTTCTCGTTTTGAAGCATAGATTTTTACCCCTCTCCAAACCTCTCCCCTTAATAAGGGGAGAGGCTTTAAAAGAAGATTTTAATTTTTCTCTGCTTGTATGAAACCACCCTGTCTCTGCTTGCCAAGAGGGGGGACAGAGGTTGGGAGGGGTTAAAATAATGTGCAGCTTCACAGAAAATTGGTATTAGTAGTTCAGTGATGAATGTATTCACTGATCCTAGAAAGCTCACAATTCTTTTGCCTCTAGCTAATGGAAGGTGATGTTAAATTTAGATATCTGCTCAACGAAAGAGTTTATTTGAGCTTTTTCTCACAGGTTGCTTAGTTGTATACAGTAGTTCCCAATTTTACCAATTCCTGAATATCTACTGGGGTAGTTGACATTTAAGCAATTGCTTATATATAATTAATATAGTTAAGCATTTGCTTAAATATAAGGTTAATCTAAGTCAACGACCCATGTCTGTTCGCCTTTGGCGTTCCCGAAGGGTAGACTCTGGGCTAAAGCGCCTAAGACTTAGACAACATCTGAGTTTCCCACTTACCGAGTATGTCTGATGAGTAGACCTGCTGCTAGTGCTGATGTGTTTGTGGCGATCGCAGATCCCACACGCAGGGCGCTATTGGATCTGTTACGTAGTGGCGAGCAACCAGTAAAACAACTGGCTGAACCATTTGCGATGAGCTTACCAGCTATTTCTCAGCACTTACAGATTCTTTGCGAAGCAGGCTTAGTAAAAATGCGGAAAGCAGGGCGACAGCGCCTGTATCGGCTGAACCCGGAGCCACTGAAGCAGATATCTGAGTGGATCGCTGATTACGAGCAGTTCTGGCAAGAAAAACTAGATGCCCTTGGCAACTATTTGGAGGAAAATCAATGCTCCGAGACTTGAAGAAGAAAGTTTTCTATCCCTATCCCCCCCAACAAGTTTGGCAGGTACTCACCAACCGCCACACTCTTGCTGCATGGCTGATGGAAAACGACTTTGAGCCACGTGTGGGACACAAATTCCGATTTCTGTACTCATCAATACCAGGACTAAGTGAAAACATTGATTGTGAGGTAATTGAACTCGATGAGCCAAAGCGTCTTTCCTTCACTTGGCAGGATAGTATGATGCATCGCCCTTCAATTGTGACTTGGACGTTAAAACCTGTGGATGGAGGTACTCAACTGCAACTTGAGCATAAAGGATTGAGTCAACAAGCAACTCGAATAAATGAACCAATGCGCCTTTCCCAACCGTGGCAAGGTCGATTTATGCATGAGTCTACAGGACTAACTGCTCACAGTACTGTGTTATCGCCAATACCTGTTGGCAGGTATGAAGCGTTAGATAGTGTAATTCTCAGTTCCTTCCTTGATGGAGGCTGGGACTTCAGGCTAAGTGAAAGAATACCACAAGTCTTAGT
Organism: Pelatocladus maniniholoensis HA4357-MV3; assembly: GCA_019359115.1. Taxonomy (GTDB): domain Bacteria; phylum Cyanobacteriota; class Cyanobacteriia; order Cyanobacteriales; family Nostocaceae; genus Pelatocladus; species Pelatocladus maniniholoensis. The sequence goes on along the minus strand of JAHHHW010000107.1, from coordinate 21,287 downwards.
TAGTTTTGCCAGTAACAATTAAATAGCAGATTAACAGGGAGAGAAAAATGAACGACGCCAGCAAACAACTGCTTGCTTTGGCGCGAAGAAACGCAGCCAGCTACCTAGTTAATCCGAAAGTTAGGGCTATCGGTGTTGCTGGTTCTGTTGCTCGTGGACAAGCTGATACCTACTCAGATATTGACATGAGTATTTATTACTGGGAACTACCATCAGATGAAGAACTGAAAACAGCGTATGAACACAATCAAGGATCAGACTATAGACTTTATGCTAGCGATCGCCAAGCAGGATACATAGTTGAACAATATTTTGTTCAAGGTGCTAAGTGCGATTTTGGTCATATCACTATCGAGTGTTGTGACAGTGACATAGACAAGATGCTGGAGCAATGCAACCCTGACGATCCTCTGCTGAATGTGCTAGCTGGTATTGTTGATATGCTGCCGTTGCATAATACTGAACTAATTAAACAATGGCAGACAAAGTTAGCAAACTATCCTGAAAAATTAGCTCAAGCAATGGTGAAAAAGCATTTGCATTTTCGCGGTTTGTGGGTGCTACAACTTTATGGAATAGAAAGAAATGATGTGCTTTTTCTTCATGAGGAATTATTGAAGGGAGTGAAGAACATCATTGGGGTGCTGTTGGGTTTAAATTGCTTCTACCATCCTGTAGATTCTGTTCCATTTAAAGGGATAGATAAGTTCATCAATAAAATGGCGATCGCTCCCAATAATCTTTCATTTCGTCTCAAGCAGATTTTTTATGAAGAACCTCAGTTAGCGGTTAACCACCTTGGTGAATTGATAGAGGAAACATTTACCCTCGTGGAAAAGCATATGCCAGAGCTGGATACAACACAAGCTTGGCAGGATTACAAACTATGGTCGGATAAATTTTATATTTAGGCAATCAAATATGGTTGAACAAAGTTTTATTTCTACAAACAATAAACAATGGCTAGAAATTGAGCAATTTCCGGGAACACAAATACTCCCACTAGCTGAACCAGTAGCGCAAGGCTCAATTCATAAATTACGGATGACTGCTAACACAGTAATTCCCATTCATTACCATCCTTGTGATGAATATGTCTATGTCCTCAAAGGAATAATCGAAACTGGTGGACGGGAATGTACATCGGGAGCATTTTGGTTTACACCAGCCAATACCAAAAATGGCCCCCACAAAGCAATTACAGACGTAGAAATCATTACCATTCGCCTTGGAGCAATGGGAATCTTTGAGGAAGCATCAACCTAGCAAATAGTCATACTCTTAGTCCACATTCTCTGCATCCTAGTGCGGTTAGTTAAAAATTAAATCTTACCTTTTGGAGATAGTAGCCATGAACTCTTCTTTTCAAATTGGCTTTGCAACAATTATTCAACCATCCCAGCAAGGAGAAATACAGTTTGATATTTATTCCCGATTGCTTGCCGAAAGAATTATATTTTTGCGTGGAGAATTAACAGAAGAAATAGCTAATTTAATCGTGGCACAAATGCTATTCCTTGATGCAAAAGATCCAGATAAAGATATTACATTGTATATCAATAGTTCTGGAGGTTCCTTAACAGCGGCATTGACTATATATGACACTATGACTCAGCTTCGTACAGACATATGTACTGTATGCATTGGTACTGCTGCTGCTACAGCAGTATTCTTACTTTGTTCTGGTACTAAAGGTAAAAGATACACTCTTCCTAATGCGCGAATAACCATTCGCCAACCATCAGGAAACGCTGAGGGAAAAGCAACTGAAATTGAGGTAGCAGCTAGAGAAATTGTGTACCTCAGAGAATCCATGAATAGGATAATAGCTGCTAACACTGGTCAACCAGAACAGATAATTAAACTTGATTCTGAAAGAGATTTTGTTATGAGTGCTGAAGAAGCAAAAGCTTACGGTTTAGTTGACAACATCATCCAAAAAACACCAGCTTATTTCCAATTATAAATAAGCACTAACATTTTTAATACTGCCAGTACTTTAAATCTAAACTTTGACCTGCTATTGCGACTGCACCAAGGTAATTCTTACCAGGTGCGAGTTCAATTAAACTCCACTCTTGGTCAGTGATGAGTTTTGCTGGTTGTTCTAGAGTCAAAGAAATCTCTACTTTTTCCAACTGAACTATTCCTACTCCTATTGCTTTTAAATAAGCTTCTTTACAAGTCCAGTAGCGAAAAAACACTTGTTGTTGTTGGTTTAGGGGGAGCGATCGCACTACTTCATATTCTCTAGGTGCAAAGAATCTTTCCGCAAGAGCTTCGACATCACTGACTGACCGCATGTGTTCTACATCTATACCAATTTTGCGATTTCTACTGACACCACATAGAGCCAAATCTTCTGAGTGAGACAAGTTAAATGACAATCCACCATCAGCAAAGCTATCAGCTAATAATGGCTTTCCCCGCACTTCATAGGTAAATTGTACCGCCTGCGGTTCCACATCCAAGTAGCGACCCAAGATTGTGCGGAGGATACCCCGACCTGCAATAAAACGCTGTCGATGTTGTTCAAAGTAAAACCTTTGAGCGCGAGCAATTTCGTCACTAGAAAGAGTTGTTTGTAAAGCTTGCATTTCTGATTTTGGTCGCTCTAGCGAGATTCGCCAAACATGCACATCATCAGGTAACAAGGTTAAATTTGTCGGTGCGGTTAGCCACAAATGATTAGTCTCAGACCCCATCTTAGATATTTCGTCCGTCATTCAATTTTAGATTTTGGATCTAGTAGTCTTTTGGATGTGCAATTTTGATCACCGTTACTAGCAAAGATTGCTCCTCAATATGGTAAATAACTCGGTATTCGCCCAAGCGAATTCTATATAAATTTTCTGTCCCCTTCAGTATTAGAGCATCTTCTGGACGTGGGTTAAATGCTAGTTGTTCTAGTTTGTGCGCTAGCTGTCGTTGTAATTGAGAATCTAATTTTGTAATTTCCTGCACAGCTGATGGTGCTAGTGCTACTTGATAGCTCATATCCCTAGCTCCTTTTTGAGTTCCTCAAGGGGCGTTGCTCCAAGAATAGCAACCTCTTCTAGTGCTGCATAAGCATCTCTTGCATCAGCATCATCTAACTTTGCCTCAACTAGCTCATGCAATTGCTTTGTTGAGGTGATTTCAACTCCTGGCTGTTCTCTAAGTTTGTCTGCTAATGCATAAAAAGCTTCTTGGTCGTCTCGATGTGCCAAAACATAAGCTCTTAACTCTTGTTTAGTCATTGCCTGAAAATTTGGCTTACTCATAAGTATCTCACTCTTCCGTTTTGAAATATCTCTACTTCAAATTCTTGTCCTGCCAGAATGTAAATACGTGTTGTCCGTTCATCTAATCTCACTAAATAAATCGGCAGGTACATCTGAGTTAAATCCTGACACACCTTGAATAATTCAATTGCTTGTTCGACAGTTGGTTTCATTTAGTCTTATTGTCCATCCTTGATTATTTGATTTCAAGGTTTAGTAGAGCGATCGCTCTTCCAAGAGTACTGAAGGTAGGGTGAGGAGATCAGTCAATAATATTACTGAACTCATTTCGGTAAATCTGAGTCTAAAATTTTTTCATGCTCTACGTATTTTACCGATGATTTCTGCCAAACTCTTCAAAGAGCGTTACTTTGCTCAGGTTGTAACGCTATTGTTATTGTTACTGATACTGGTAATAGGAGCGGTTCCGGGATATCTCAAAGGTAACTGGCAATGGCAAGAACCACCACCTATCACTAATCTCAAAAAGTTAAAACAGATACGCCAAACTGGATTGGCTCTTCCTGGTTGGCAAACGATTGAACAAGCAGAACAACCCATTGGCGAACAAAAGTGGTCTTTGCAGTTAATTAAAAAACAAGATTCCAAAACCGAAACCGAAGCTGTGTTATTGTTATTACCACAAAATGGGCCAAAAAAGCAGCCACAAGTAGAATGGACAGAGATTAATGGTTGGGGTCGTTCACGTTGGGGACAGTGGGATATTGCTCAAAGTCGCGTAGTCGAATTTACTGTCAAGCAGCCACAAGCAAAGGTAAAAGCTAGGTTCTTTCGTGCCGCAACAACAGAGCAAACTTTTGCGGTTCTGCAATGGTACGCTTGGCGCGATGGTGGCGATCCATCAACTTTGCAGTGGTTGTTGGCAGATCAGATAGCTCAATTACAAAAGCAACGTGCTGCTTGGGTTGCTGTCAGTATCCTTATACCGATGGAGCCTTTAGGAAAGATTGATACAGTGTGGTCTGAGGTTAAGTCTCTTGGTAAAACAGTGCAAGATACTTTAATGACAAATAAATTATGAAGGGATCGGGGATCAGGGATTGGGACAATTCTCCCGACTTTGTTTAAACAACCGAATCGATCTGCATCTAGTGGGTAGGAGTGCGATCAATTTCCGAATTGAGGGTCATGTCAAGTGATGGTAGAGATTAACGCTAATATTAGGTTGAGCGCCTTCATGCTTCTAGACGTCGAGCGAGTACACTTTAGACCCCTTCACTTAATGACAAGTTCCTTAGATCTGTTTGAAGCTATTCGCCAAACCTGTAGCAAATCCGATCTGCGATCGCAAGTTGCGCCAAAAATTGGTGAATATTTTGGAGCAAAACGATGGGCGATTTTTTTCTTTGATCAACTGCCCTTAAATGATCGCAATCTTCAGAAAATCCTGAAAATTGCACTCTCAATTGAGCATAATCCCGTGGTGCGTTATTTAGCGGAGCGCCATGCTCCGGTTCATGAAGCATTAGTAACAACCCCCAAGGCTTGGAAATTAATCTGTCCTCGTCCGGATCACTGGCATGTAATGGCGGGACCGATCATCAATCATGGTCAAATTCTGGGCGTAGTTGGTTGTACACGTGAAAAGGCAATGCCTGCCTTTGATAGCGAAAATCTAGTCGATTTAAGTGCCATCTGCTTGCACTTATCGGTTTGGGTGGCAACAGTGGGTTCACAAGGCATTTTTGCAGAAAATTCGCAGCACCAACTGTTCAACAGCGATTTCTTTCGGGACGGCAAAGCCAAACGTTTAACGCCTCGTGAGTTGCAAATTGCAGAATTAGTGGCGTTGGGGCGAACTAACGCAGAAATTGGCAATCAACTTTGGATTACTGAAAATTCTGTGAAGCAAGCTTTAAAGCGAATGTTCCGTAAGCTTGAGGTTTCGTCCCGTGCAGAGATGGTTGCACAGCTTTCAGGTATAAGGCTTCATTCATCGGGAGCAAACCCAGATTCATTTAACTCGGTGCTGAACTCCTACTAAACTGTTAGGCATTGAATTTGCACATTGAGATAATATTCATATCTTAAATTTGCTTCTTGAATTTTAAAGAAAAATTATTACACTTACCATTACGTGTATCTTAAGTTAAAATAGCCGCTTGCAGCTTTGCAGTCTGAAAATGGCTTCACAGCTTAAATTAAATTGTTTATAACTTCTATTTGTTGATATGCGTGCATTCAGCATAGTTTACTGTTTGAGTGTTCCAGTCAGTATTTTATTCGTAACGGCTTCAATACCTGCTGTTGCTCAAGCGCCATTTCCTGCTTCTGTGACGGACAGTGAATTTACTCAGTTGGGTGTTAATAATATTGACCGTTATATTTTGGGGTCAGGAGATACAATTACCATCCAAATTCAACGCCCTTTTGGCCCCTATCGTCTAGGGCCAGGAGATGTTATTGGCGTTGTGATTGAGCGTTTTCCTGATTTAGGTTTTCAAGCTGTTGTCAATCCCGAAGGAAAGGTCATTGTTCCTCTATTGGGAACTGTATCACTGCAAAATTTAACTTTAGCAGAGGCACAAAATCAGATTCGCTCTTTATTTAATACCTATGTCATTGATCCAAGAGTGACTTTATCTCTGGTGTCGCAGCGCCCGGAGTTAAATTTTTCAGTCACAATCAACCCTGAAGGTAATGTTGTTTTGCCTCAATTGGGAACAGTATCTTTAAAAGGCTTGAGTTTGGAAGAAGCTCAAGAAAAAATTCGCTTACTACGCGATCGCATTACACCAAATCAAGTTATTACTGTATCATTAGCATCACCGCGAACAGTACAAATCACTATTAGTGGTGAAGTACCAAAACCCGGAATTTATCCCATGAATTCGCCAACACCTCGGATCGCTGATGCTTTGTTATTAGCAGGTGGTTCTACTACGATGGCAGATTTGCGACAAGTGCAACTACGGCGTAAATTAATTGATGGTTCAATTATTACCAAAAATATTGACTTGTATAGTCCTGTACTCAATGGCGACACTGCACCTAACTTCCGTTTGCAAGATGGAGATGCGATCGTTGTCATGCGTCGTGACTTAGCTAATGATGATAATTACGATCGCAATCTTGTTGCTCGTTCTTCTTTAGCTCAACCTCAAATTCGAGTCAGAGTATTAAACTACGCCACTGGCGGAATCGTAACGCAAACATTGTCGAATGGTAGTAACTTTGTAGATGTTTTGTCAGGAGTCAACCCTAATTTTACTAACATCCGGGACATTGCCCTAGTTCGCTTCGATCCAGAACGAGGTAAAGCCATCACTCAGAGATTAAACGGTAAAAAGGCTTTAGCTGGAGATACAACTCAAAACGTGCCACTTCAAGATAATGATGTTATCGTGATTGGTCGAAACCTCATCGGTAAAATTACGAACCTAATATCTACCATTACCCAACCCTTCTTCAGTTTTCAGAATTTCCTCAACTTCTTCGATAGTTTCATCGGTGGTGGAGGAAAGTAGGGAAAGGGGATCGGGGATTCTCCAGAGGAGACGCTACGCGTAGACGCGCAAGCGGCTTCTCACAGAGTACGGGGATCGGGAACAAGGGGGAAATATTTCTCTGTTGTCTTCCCACACCAAGCACATTTGTGTATCCTCTTTGTTCCCTTTCCCCGATTCCCCTTTCCCCTTTCCCAGATCCCCGATTCCCCGATCCCCGATTCCCTATCCAAAATCGAATGACCCCACCGATTGTTAAGCGCTACTTAATAGCTTTTGAGAAGTATAAGTGGATTGGTTTAGCCAGTTTCACTTTAGTTGTAGTTGGTTCAACGGTGGTAGCCATACAACCAGAACGACCAGCTAGTTATATTGCAGATGCTGCACTTACTTACTCTAGTCCTCCGGTTTTATTTTCTGTGACTGGGGGTGAAATTCAGCAGCAAGGTCAAGAATTAACTCAAGAAATTTTGCTCTCAGATCAAATCATTGAGGCTGTGGCAACGAAAGTCAATGTCAAACCAAAACAAATTGGTAAAAATATTGCTCTGACTGTACCGGAAAAAAGTAAGCCAGGAGAAGCACCAGCATCCACACTCATTGAAATTAAATATCAAGACTCTAACGAAAAACGTGCTAAACAAACAGTACAGCTATTGATGGAAGCCATGATTAAGTTGAGTGGTGAGATCAATACCACGCGATTAAACGCAATTATCAAGAAAATCAACGAACGCTCTCCACAAATTAAACAAGATTTGCAATTAGCGGAGAAAAAACTAGAACAATACGATCGCATTGAAGGTCCAGCATTAATAGCTGCGGAAAATGGTAGTTTGTTGAGTGCAATTACCAGCAGTCAAAATCAGCAACGACAAATTAAATTGACGCTAACTGGAGTCGATGCTCAAGTTGGCAGTTTACAAAAAAAATTGGGGTTGAATGTTAACCAAGCTTATGTTTCATCAGCTTTAAGTGCTGATCCAATTATTGCCAGCTTGCGATCGCAAATCTATCAAGTCGAAAGCCAAATGGGAGTCCTCGCCAAACAAGGTGCGCGTCCCGAATTACCGCAGATGGTACAATTGCAGCGTCAAAAAGATGCTTATGAACAATTGATACAACAACGAGCCGTTGAAGTTGTCGGTGGTGGAGGTGCGACGGCTCCTCTTGCTGGTTTAGTTACAGATATTCGTTCCCAAAGTAATTTAGACCCCGCTCGTCAGCAACTTGCCAATCAATTAGTAACTTTACAAACTCAGTACGAAACATTACGACAGCAGCTAGTTTCTTTGTCACAAGACGAAGAACGACTGCGACAAGCATATGCTTTGATACCTAATAAGCAACTAGAGCGATCGCGTTTAGAACAAGAAGTTGCACTCAAAAAAGCCATCTACGACAAAATGCAAGCGAAACTGATTGATGCTCAAGCAGCAGAAGCAGAAACCGTGAGTAGTCTGAGTATAGCTAGAGTTCCTTTAGTGACTGCTGATGTTAAACCTCCGAAGAGTGTACCAGCTACTCTGGCGCTTGGTGGTGTTTTCGGATTAATCGTTGGTGGTGGGGTGATATTTTTATTAGGCTCACTCGAAGGTACTTTTAAAACCAAAGAGGATATTCGCAATCATCTCAAACAGCGAGAAGTCGCATTATTGGGTGAGTTACCTTTAATGCCAGTAGATGACTTATCACCAGACGAAGTACCAACCATACTTTCTGTTTATTCCCCGTATTTAGAATACTATGAGAAGTTGCGTAGTAATTTACGTCGCTTCAGCAGCAAGAATTTAAAAGTCATATTAGTTACTAGTGTGAGCAGCAGCGAAGGTAAAACCACAAGTGCTTACAACTTGGGTATAGCTTCCGCTCGTGCTGGCAAACGTACTTTAATTATTGAAACAGATTTGCGATCGCCTTCTCGTAGTCCATCGCTGAAAGTGAGTATTGACCCCAAGGCAAATATTGAACCTCTGCGCTATTACGGCAGCTTGAGCGAGTGTATCCGCTTAGTTCCTGATGTCGAAAATTTATACATTGTTCCTAGTGCCGGGGCTGTACATCAACCTGCCGCCATCCTTGAATCGAGTGAATTTCGGCGTTTAATCGAAGATGCCCGTGAGCGCTATGATTTAGTAATTATAGACACCAACTCCATCAGTTTATCTAACGACGCCTTATTAATTCAACCTTATAGCGATGGTATCATCCTAGTCACTCGACCACACTATACACAAGAAAACATGCTCGGTGAAGTTATAGATGAATTGGTGGAATCAGAATTAGGATTAGTGGGAGCGGTGATTAACGGTGCTGATATCTTCGTTCCTCAACCTCAACTTGCAAAATCAGTCTCTTCATCTGCGGAAGAATCAAAAGAAAAAGCAGAAGTATCTGCTGGGACTATGCAAAATTAGGTGTTATATAAAGTATTTTTCTTCTTAGAGGATCAATTCATAATTAGAATAAACAGCAGCTTGACCGCAATAGCGATCATTCTCATCCAATAAATTCCACAAAATACCATCTTTAATCGAAAAACGTTTACCAGTGCTGGTAATCCGAACACCAGAAAAATTACTAAAGCCTTTAGTTGTCGTTTTCGCTAACAATCGACTACGTTCCTCTTGTACAACCTCTTCAGCCGTTTTCCGTGAAGGCATTTTAGTAAAATCCTGCCACGAAAGCTCCCATAATTCCAAGGCTCTTTGATTCCCGTAGTTAAAAATTGGATCTGATTCAGTACCATGAGAAACTAAAGCAAAAGGTGCTGCAAATAGTGCTTGGGCTATTTCTTGTGCAGAACCATTAACATCTAGTAGAGAACGTCCTGTTCAATACTCAAAACTACGTAATATACGTAAGCTGTGGCGAATCACAGCCTCTTGCTGGTAAGGATGTTGGATATTATTGTTATTGGTCATAGATATTTATCTTGATTTACTTAAGTCTTTGAGTCCGTTTTCAACGGACTTGTGCTATTAGCCAAGAAATTTATTTCTTGGCGGGATATTAGTTAGGTGCAAGATACTTCTCCCAAAATTCCCCATAATTTTTGTACAACAATACGGTTGTATACTCTTCTGGCAATTTATCCCACTTGCAACGAATACCCTTCTCAGTCAGTTTAATACATACACCGTAGTAAACATGACCGTCATCAGTGCGGCGGCGAATGCGGTCATTAATTTTAATTTTCGGTTGTTTGGGCATAACTTAGGCATACAAAGTTATTTGATTATCAACCCCAGCAGTTTTTGAGAGATCAGCGATCGCATCTGCTACAACTGCTACCCTAAACTTATATCACCTATATACTTGCAGCCATGTCTGTTGCCAAAGAGATAGAAGCCCTAGAATTAGAAGCGCCAGAAGATGTTATTATATTTCCTCCTGGTGATTTAGACAGTGATGAACCGCCTTTGGAATCTGATTTACATCTGCGGCAAATAATTCTGCTGCTTCAATGCTTAGAATTATGGTGGCGAAACCGCACCGACTTTTACTGTGCTGGAAATCTCACCGTCTACTATAGTCCCCGTCAACGCAAATCTGAAGACTTCCGGGGACCTGATTTTTTCATGGTGCTGGGGACTGAACGCAAACCGCGTAAAAGCTGGGTGGTTTGGGAAGAAGACGGAAAATATCCGAACTTAATTATTGAACTACTCTCAAGTTCAACAGCAGCGACTGATAAAGGTTTAAAAAAACAGATTTATCAAGATATCTTTCGCACACCTGAATATTTTTGGTTTGATCCGAATAATTTAGAATTTGCTGGATTTATTTTGGTTGGTGGAACTTATCAACCCATTGAATCAAATCCTCAAGGCTGGTTATGGAGTCAACAGCTAGATTTATTCTTGGGAGTCTATGAGGAAAAATTACGCTTTTTTACATCAGCAGGTGAACTAGTTCCCACACCAGAAGAAGTTGCGGAACAGGAAATGCAACGTGCTGAACAAGAAATGCAACGCGCAGAACAAGAAAAACAAAGAAGCGATCGCTTGGCGGCAAAACTGCGAGAATTAGGTGTAGACCCAGATTCTTTGTAATTTAAGATTTATCTGCTAGAAATGCCGAATGATAATACTGCGGTTTGCAATTGGGTGCGATCGCGTCAGTAAAACTTAACTTCAGTTTGAAATCAAAAATTTAAAATCCCCCGAATTCGGGGGTGCAGATCGTAAAATTGTGTTTTAAAAATTCATGATTATGGATCTTCTGGAAATACCCATTTTGGTGGTTCCATTAGTTTTTTGAGTCTTGCAGCTTCAGCAATCTCATGCATCTTGTCTAAAGAAGTTTCTTCGATAAACTTAGAAGCTTCCTCTACATAAGATTTTTTATCTTTAATATTCTCTTTGTCGCTGGCTTGGGGATTGTTTGTTTTACCCTCTTCCACGCTGACCTCCTTAATTAGACTAGTAATTGCTGTTAGGCAAGAATACTTGAACTATTCTCATAAATCTTAACCTTGTGACTGCTTCTCGAAACATTGATGTAACATTTCTAAAATCATGAGCGTTGTGCAAACTCATCCTATAACAGGATTTTGGATGATTAGACCTCTTGCAAAAATATTTTTACCCCACCCTAAGCGTAAACGCTTAGGGAACTAAATCTTCCCCCCGTTCACCTGCGGTGTACACATAAATCCTCTGATCCCCCTAAATCCCCGCGCCAGCGCGGGGATTTAGGGGGGATCAAAACGCTACTAGGCAACTTTATAAGACTTCTGTGTACACCGCAGCCCGTTCACGGGGGGATTGAGGGGGGTTCATTCGACTTTTGCAAGAGGTCTATTATGAGTGCATCCCCAATCCCCATTTCCAAGACGGGCGACTACATAAACTCACTACAATCAACTTATAGATTCAATCATCATTCCTGAAAAAGGCGCCGATGTCGGAAACTTTTGCCACAACTGGAACCATTGCTGCGATCGCAACTGCTATTGTTCCCCAACAAGGTAGCGTTGGAATTGTGCGTGTATCTGGTTTAGAAGCAATACCCATTGCCAAAACTCTTTTTCATGCACCTGGGCTTCAAGTTTGGGAAAGTCACCACATTCTCTATGGTTATATCCGTCATCCCCAAACACGACAATTAGTGGATGAAGCACTACTACTGATTATGCAAGCGCCTCGTTCCTATACCCGTGAAGATGTTGTTGAGTTCCATTGTCACGGAGGAATTATGGCAGTACAACAGGTGTTGCAATTATGTTTGGAAAATGGCGCTAGACTCGCACAGCCTGGAGAATTTACCTTACGGGCGTTTTTAAACGGACGGTTAGATTTAACTCAAGCTGAAAGTATAGCTGATCTGGTCGGAGCGCGATCGCCCCAAGCAGCACAAACTGCTTTAGCTGGTTTACAAGGCAAATTAGCTCAACCAATTAGGTTATTACGCGGTCAATGTTTGGATATCTTAGCGGAAATTGAAGCGCGGATTGATTTTGAAGAAGATTTGGCACCTTTGGATTATAAAAGTACTATATCAGAAATTGAGAAAATTTCAACACAAATAACTAAGTTACTGACAACTGCTGATCAGGGTGAACTGTTACGCACAGGTCTAAAAGTCGCGATTGTTGGGCGTCCGAATGTAGGAAAATCAAGTTTGTTGAACGCTTGGAGTAGAAGCGATCGCGCCATTGTCACCGATTTACCTGGTACAACTCGTGATGTTGTGGAATCACAATTAGTTGTAGGTGGAATTCCTGTACAGGTTTTAGATACGGCAGGTATTCGAGCCACAGAAGACCAAGTGGAAAAAATCGGTGTCGAGCGTTCCCGCAGTGCTGCTCAAGCTGCTGATTTAGTTCTGCTCACCATTGATGCTTCAGGAGGATGGACAGCAGACGACCAAGAAATTTACGCACAGGTAAAACATCGTCCCTTAATTTTAGTGATTAATAAAATTGACCTAGCATCAGCAGAAACAGTAGAGTATCCCAGAGAAATTAACCAAGTCGTGAAAACAGCAGTAGCCCAAAATCAAGGAATTGAAGCTCTAGAAACTGCGATTTTAGAGCAAGTACAAGCCGGGAAAATCCAAGCTGCTGACATGGATTTGGCAATTAATCAAAGACAAGCCGCTGCACTTGTAAAAGCTAAAACATCATTAGAACAAGTGCAAACAACGATCGCTGAACAATTACCTCTTGATTTTTGGACAATTGACCTACGCGGAGCAATTTATGCTTTAAGTGAAATTACAGGAGAAGAAGTAACAGAATCTGTCTTGGATAGGATTTTTAGTCGGTTTTGTATTGGTAAATAATAAAAATAAATTGTTAACGGGGAACTCTTAGAGGTTGTTTGAAAAGTATCCCGCCTCGGAATTTATTCCGAGGCGGTACAGATGCTTTACAAGGGGAGGGTTAGGGTGGGGTAAAAAATATTTGATACATCAATCATGACTTTTCAAACATCCTCTTAACAGGGAAATCCTCATAATTAAGAGGTTTGAATTCTCAAGTTTTTTGAACATTTGGGATGCTCCCCCCAATCCCCAATCCCTGTTCCCCAATCCCTCACACCGTTAAACGAGATTTTTTCAACAACCAACTTGCGATCGCGACAGCTGCAATCAATAATAAAAATGTCACTACTACCAGCGCCGCTCCATAACCGAAATCTAAGTAGCGCATGATTGTCGAATAGATATATAAAGACACAACTTCCGTAGCACCACCAGGCCCACCGCCAGTCATCACAGCAATTAAATCAAAAATCCCGAAAGCTTGGGCAAACCGAAACAACATGGCGATCAAAATTTGCGGCATCAACAGTGGTAAGGTAATTTGATAGAAACTTTGCCAAGGTTTAGCCCCATCAATTGCATGAGCTTCATATAAATCTGAGGAAATTGACTGCAAACCAGCCAGCAACAAAATACTAATAAATGGTGTAGTCTTCCACACATCTGCAAATACGACTGCAACCATTGCTAGGGTTGGTTCTCCCAGCCAATTTATACCAGTTTGAATCACACCCAACCTCAGCAAGATATCATTTACCACCCCAAATTGGTCATTAAAAATCCACGCCCACGCCAAACCTATCAAAGCAGTAGGCAAAGCCCAAGGTATGATCGCGATCGTTCGTACCGCACCTCGTCCAAAAAATCGTTGATTGAGAACCAAAGCAATTCCCAACCCTAACAGCAACTCAAAAATCACCGATGCAGTTGTAAATACAGATGAAATCCAGAAACTTTGCCAAAAACGCCCATCTCCAGCCATCCGCACATAATTATCCAAACCAGCAAAATTCGCCTCTAGCTGAGTTCCCAAATTCTTCGCAAACAAACTCAACCAAAAAGCCCGCAGAATCGGATAACCAAATACTAACAACAACAACAGCAGCGCAGGCAATAAGAAAAGCCACGCTGTTCTCTGTTCTCTACTACGGATTTTACTTAAATTGGTCATTTGTCAATGGAGGGATCGGGGAACGGGGATTGGGGAATAGGGAAAAGGGAATAGGGAACAGGGAACAGGGAACAGGAAATAGTTAGTAATATAGCACTTCTCACTCGATTGCAATACAGTCGGAACCCCACCCCGGCTTTGCTGACGCAAAACCTCCCCTCCCCGCTTGCGGGGAGGGGATTAAGGGGTGGGGTACGTATTGGACACAACCGAGAACTGCTATAGAATTTGATAACTGATAACTGAATCACACATCTCCCAATAACCGTCTTGTCTCCTGTGCTGCTGCTTTCATCGCTGCTTCAGGTGACATGCGATTTGTTAATGCTGCACTCAGGTAACGTTGTAAAATATCTGATGTTTGGGCATATTGGGCAATGGGTGGACGCAAGACGGCTTGTTCTACTACTTCTAATAATTGCGGATAGTGGGGATAGGTGGCGACGATTTGCGGATCTGTAAATAATGAACGTCTGCTGGGTACAAAACCAGCTTTGAGAACAAATTGACGCTGTGCTTCTTCACTGGTAAAGTATTGAATTGCTTTCCAAGCTTCTTGGGGATGCTTGGTGGTTTTAGAAATTCCCAAACCCCATCCACCTAAGCAAGCTCCTGCATTTTCACCAGAGGTGCTAACCATTGGTTTGATAGCTATTTTACCTTTAATCGGAGAATCCTTGGCATTAGCCAAAGGCCAAACATAAGGCCAGCTACGTAAAAAAGCCGCTTGTCCACTTTGAAAAATGCGTCTGGTTTCTTCTTCTTGGTATGTGGTGACACCAGGTGGAGAAATACCTGTTTGAATTGTTTCTTTGAGAAAGGCGATCGCTTTTAAGGTTTGCGGTCTATCTAATCCTACTTCTAAGGTATTAGGATTCACCCAAAATCCGCCGAAACCTTCGAGAACTTCGACAAACATCGCCGCTAAACCTTCATATTGACGACCTTGCCAAAGATATCCCCAATTTATCTGATCTTGCTGTTTTAAAGTTTGGGAAATCTTGATTAAATCCGTAAAAGTTTCTGGTGGATTAAACCCCGCTTGCTTGAGTAAATCTTCTCGGTAGTAAAGCATTCCCACATCACTCCGCATGGGAATTCTATACAATTTACCTTTGTAACGTCCTCCTTCTACATCTCTGGGTGAAAATGCTGTCAATTCTGATTTTGTAACCTTATCTGTTAAATCTAACAGCCACCCAGCCGCAGCAAATTTAGGTGTCCAAATTACATCCATATTGATGAGGTCGTATGGAGAATCACCCAAAATAAAGGCTGAAGTATACAGGTCTTCAAGTAAATTGGTGGCGTTTGGTCCCTCAATAATATTGATGCGAATACCAGGATTTTTACTCTCAAAGTCTTTGATGATCCCCTCTTTCCAAGGTTGAGCATCAGGTGCTGTCATCAACAAGTTGAGGACTACTGTTTGTTTGGTTTGAGCTGAAGGAACAGATATGAAAAGAACACTCAACAATACCAAAACAAAAATTACTGTTAACCATTTAAACTTTGTTAGAACTTTTACCATTAGCTATGCTGGCTGACGGTCAGATATCTACTTTACTCTTAAAAAGCAGGTAATTTAATTGAATGTTAAGTGCTTAGTAGAGAATTATCAAAAAACGTAATTTTATTTATTATTTAGTTAATATAGTATTCAAGCATTCAAGATCCCCTACTTCTTGAAGAAGTCGGGGATCTGAGTCTCTCAATCCACATCAAAAGTAATTTATAAATCTGTAAAATTTTTCTCAAAAACAAGATAATTATTTTCTCCTTTTCCCTTTGCGCGATACATTGCTATATCTGCATCTCGCAATAGATTTGTCGGTTCTTCATAACCATTGCAACTTAAAGCAATCCCAATGCTAGCTGTTGTAAATATTTCATGTTCATTGAGGTGAACAGGTAAACTTAAAGTTTCTTGAATGCGTTTAGCAATATTAATAGCGTCGCTAACGTCTTTAATATCCTCTAACAACACTGCAAATTCATCGCCACCAAATCTCGCAACAGTGTCACCACTACGCAAGCACGACTCTAAACGTCGAGCGATCGCTACTAATAAATCATCACCCATCCCATGCCCAAAGCGATCGTTAATAATTTTGAAACTATCTAAATCTAAAAACAAAACGGCAAAATGATAATTCAGGCGTCTTTTGCAACGTTCTGATGCTTGTTTTAGTCTATCCAAAAATAATACTCGATTAGGTAGTGCTGTCAATCCATCATAGAAAGCATTGCGAACTAGTTGTGCTTCTTTTTGCTTGCGTTCAGTAATATCTTGAAAAACTATCACAGCACCTGTAATCACGCCCATATCATCCCGAATCGGTGACACAGTATCCCCAATCGGAATTTTTCTTCCATCCCTATTTACGAGAATACAGTTTTCTGGTAGTTGCAAAACCACACCTGCTTTCATTGCTTGCATCGCAATATGAACAATCTCTTCTCCAGTGTCTTTGTCAACTAAATTTAAAACATCTCCCAAATATTTTCCAAACGCTGCTTTTTGCTCCCAACCAGTAAGGATTTCTGCTACGGGATTCATCATTTGGATACAAGCATTAATATCTGTCATCACTACTGCACAGCCCATACTATTAATCACCGTCAGTAGTCTTTGATTTTGCCGTTGCAACTGTTTTTTAATTTTATCTTTATAAAGAGCCATTTCAACTGTATTATATAAATCTCTCTCAGTAAAAGATTTAGCAATATAGCTAAAAGGCTCTTGAAATTTATTTTTATTTAATGTTTTTGAGTCTAAAAAATCTGTTATGTATAGTACTGATATTTTAAAAATATTTTGAATAATATCTACTATTTCTACACCATCTTTTTCTCCTGCTAAACAGATATCAATTAGTACTAATTGTGGTTGAACATCTGCAATTTTTTGTATAGCTGGTTCGACAGAATTAGCGATTGTGTGAACATCATATCCTAGCTTTTTCAAACTATTTATAATATCTACAGCAAGAATTTCTTTGTCCTCAATAACTAGGATTTTTTGAGCGTTCATGCTAGGATTACCAGTTCTATAGGAGCGAATTTATTGTCGATATTAGATAAGCTTGGAAGACCGCAATCCTATCATAATAAACCTCCTATAAGTAAGTGGGTCAAATTAAATATAAAACCTCACCCTCAATCCCTCTCCTTACTAAGGAGAGGGAAGCCGGAGGCAGGGTGAGGTTTTATTTTATCTTTAATTACACCTACCTACTTATTACCGTGTCTTAATTAACTAAAATAGTTACTATTCTTTTTATTTATGTATAAAGTTACCATTATTTTAAATTTTAATTAACCAGAAAGAATCAAGCCATGCATTTGATATCAAGTTTATATAATGATATGGAAGAAAAATTTTTGTAAATTAAGATTTATAAGTATTAGCAGTATATAACCATCCTATTTGATTTACGAAATTTTAAACACACAAATCCCCAACTTCTTAAGATTGGGGATTTGTATTAAGACGTATTTTGGTATAAATATCATCTTATGATCTTAATGTTAAGAATCAATAGTTAATGGTTGGTTGTCACTACAAAAATTTACCTGGTTCTAGTCACACAAATACTAATTTTGCCACCAAAATCTGGGATGGGTGCAGCAGGTTTACTGAGGGTAACTTGAACTTGCGTGAGGCGATCGCACTCTTGCAAAATAGAATCTCCAATTACAGCAACCAATCTTTCAATCAAAGCAAACTTTGAGGTCTTAATCAGATGTTGAACCAAATTAATCACCCGACGGTAGTCTACAGTATCTGCGATCGCATCAGTTTTGGCTGCTGAGGTGAGATCCAACCATAACTTCACATCCACCTCAAACCATTGTCCTAGCACCTGCTCCTCTGCTAGATATCCAGTGTAGCCATAAGCACGAATTCCCGTAACATCAATACAGTCCATAATTGTTGTTGCTTGGTTGTTAGTAATTAGTGGTTAATAGTTATAATTTATTCTCCTCACACGATCCCTAATCCTCAATCCTCCATTCCACAAAATTCCATGCTAATTGGTTTCAGAAATACAAATGAACTTTGGACTTCGGTATTGACACAGACATTGCAGCACTTAGGGTTAACAACTGCTGTCATTTGTCCTGGTTCCCGTTCTACACCATTAGCAGTCGCTTTTGCCCAACAAGCACCAGAAATTGATATAATTTCGATTCTCGATGAACGTTCCGCAGCTTTTTTTGCGTTGGGAAGGGCGAAAGCAACAGGATTACCCACAGCTATCATTTGTACTTCGGGGACTGCGGGGGCGAATTTTTATCCAGCAGTCATTGAAGCGAAACAAACTCGTGTACCGTTGCTACTTTTAACCGCCGATAGACCACCAGAATTGCGAGATTGTCACTCTGGACAAACCATAGACCAGTTAAAACTATATGGCAATTACCCCAATTGGCAAACAGAATTAGCTGTACCCGTAGCAGATATGGAGATGCTAGCCTATCTACGGCAAACAATGATTTATGCTTGGGAGCGATCGCTCTACCCTGTTCCTGGCCCCGTACACCTAAATATACCGTTTCGCGACCCCCTCGCACCGATTCCTGACGCAAATGTAGAGACGCAAAACTTTGCATCTTTACAGTCACAATTTCACCTAGAAGAATTTTTTGCTAACGTCACAAAATTATCTCCGCCAGCCAATTTCTCTATCACCCCATCTCTTCCCCTTGATGATTGGCAAAACTCTGAACGTGGAATAATTATAGCTGGAGTTGCCCAACCACAACAGCAACAGGAATATTGTCAAGCGATCGCCCAACTTGCTAAAACCTTACAATTTCCAGTTTTAGCCGAAGGATTATCCCCAATCAGAAATCATGCTAGTATTAATCCTCACATTATTTCCACTTATGACCTGATATTGCGGAATCAGCAATTAGCAAAACAGCTAACACCAGAAATAGTAATTCAAATCGGTGAAATGTCCACTAGTCCAGTACTACGTAATTGGTTAAAAACCACTGCTGCTAGGCGTTGGGTGATAGACACCAGTGACCAAAATCTTGATCCTCTCCACGGTAGGACAGTTCATCTACGTCTAAGTGTAGAACAACTGACTGAAATATTTAACTCATTCCCCATATCACCGCATCCCCATCTCTCCGTGTCCTCTTATCTCGAATTATGGACTCAAATCGAAGCAAAAGTTAGAACTACAGTTGATCATACTTTTAAAAATATAGACGATTTATTAGAAAGTAAAATTGCTTGGTTACTTTCCCAAAGTTTACCGCCAGAAACACCTCTATTTATTGCCAATAGTATGCCCGTGCGAGATGTAGAATATTTCTGGCAACCCAATCACTCTGGTATACAACCCTTTTTTAACCGAGGCGCAAATGGTATAGATGGGACATTATCTACTGCTTTAGGAATTGCTCATCGTCATCAAAGCAGCGTTATGTTAACTGGAGATTTGGCACTATTGCACGATACAAATGGCTTTTTAATTAGAAATAAATTCGTTGGACATTTAACAATTGTATTAGTGAACAATAATGGTGGCGGCATTTTTGAAATGTTGCCTATTGCCAAGTTTGAACCACCATTTGAAGAATTTTTTGCCACACCCCAAGATATTGATTTTGCTCAATTATGTGCTACCTATGGTGTGGAATATGAATTGATTACTAACTGGAAACAATTGCAAACAGAATTAAATCCTCTACCTAACAATGGCATTAGGGTGTTAGAGTTACGAACAAATCGCAAACTAGACACCAAATGGCGTCAGGAAAATTTGGGTAAGTTTGCCAAATTTTAAAATCCTTCAACATCAAAATCAGAGTATATCTTCCTCAGTTAATTGGGCTATTTTCATCAAAGCTCTCAAGGTTCCAACTTTCAAATCTTGATTTCGATGAACAGGAATTGACAGAATTTGCTCTACTTCGAGGTTTTCATAGATATGATGACTGCCAGTAATTCTTCGCAAAACCCAACCTTTTTGTTCCACAATCTTGCACAGTCGCTTTCCAGAAATAGATTTCATACAGCAATTTCGACAACCTGATCTGTTGAGTCAATTGCGTGACGACTATTAGCAACATCGAGCCAGCCTTCAATAGCGTCCTTTAAATTAGCCATCACCTCTTCTATCGTATCTCCTTCAGTAATACAACCGGGAAGTGCAGGAACCTCTGCCCAATAGCCCCCTTCTTCTGCTGGATGAATGATTGCTTTAATTTTCATACACCTATCGAGTTAGTTATTGGGATTATGCTAACATTACTCCCGCAAGGGAAAGCTCCTTGGAGCAAAACCGTTATCGCATTTCAGTTGGAATTGAATTACCAATGGCGGAAATTTATCGCGGTATTGTTTTTGAATAAAATAGCTCTACTCTTTGCTCTCAACAGGAATTGTTGAAATCAAGATTGATTATTAAGTGCGATCGCTTTCCGAGTTACAGACGTTTTGTGAACTACCCAACACCAACCCTACTGGGTATGGTGTGGGCTTCCAACTTCACGGAGGAATGCCTCATCTTGGATTTACGTCCGCGAATTGGTCTTACATCCTCTCCATTGGCGTTAGCCTCCCCCGTCCCAGAGGAGGACAGCATTCTGATACCTTCTGCTCTAATATTCATAGCAGCATTACCATCTCTGTCGTGATGTGTCCCGCAACTTGGACAAGTCCAAGTCCTGATATCTAGCGGTAACTCGTTGATTTGATAATGGCAATCAGAGCAAAGCTTGGAACTAGGAAACCATCGATTTATTTCTATCAACTTCCCGCCACTACGCTCTAATTTGCAGCTCAAGAAGTTGACGAAGGCTCCCCATCCAGTATCAGATATAGATGCAGCTAGTTTGTGGTTACGTACCATGCCCTTGACGTTTAAGTTTTCGACTACAACTACTTGATTGTTATCAACTATCTTTCTAGACAGTTTGTGTAGGTAGTCTTGACGGACATTGCTAACCTGTTCGTATACCCTAGCTCTGACGGGGCGACAAAATAACTGGAAAAGCTTATTTTATAAAGAGTGTAGCGATTCATGGTAAGAAAAGATAGGTCTAGTTATGTCAAGAAGACCTATCTAATAATAATGATGCCAGAATTTTATC